>JAZKCF010000022.1:0-150820 GCA_040388195.1 Pseudomonadota bacterium | reverse complement strand
GGCATGCAACATTTTCCTTGAAAAAATGTTGCACTTAGATTTCGCGCCCGCCCATCTACTTTCCTGTCGCATGAATAATTTGTAGCTTCAACGCTTCGCTATACCCCTCTTCATAAATTAATGACTCGATAATCTCACCGAGTAGCTTTTTATCGATCTTATTATCAGCAACCCAAACGGCGATATTTTCCATCTCAATTACAAATCGTTTAACGACGTAATCGTATCCATTCAACTTTAGAAAATATGCCCCTAGCGTAATGCTGGACCGTTTATTACCGTCATTAAAAGCATGATGTTTGATGACAGCGAAAACCAAATGCGTGAGCTTATCCTGGAACTCAGGATAGTAATCATCGTTTTGAATATGGTTCAAAGGGCTTTCCAGATTCTCGACGCTCAATAGGCCAGCACGGCCACCGGAACATTCAATAATCCAGTCATGCTCCCTAACGGCATGAGGCACGTCGAAATAGAGCGTAGGCAGCGTGGCCATACGTATCAACGATCTTTCAAGCGTTTGAAAACGGCCAGCGTTTCCGGGTCGGTTAGTTGCTCCTCTAAAGATCGGCTGGTTTCACCTAGAAAGCGCTCAAAATCTGCCTCCGGTACCGTTTGCAGATAAACTTCCAACTTGTGGTGTAAAGCGTCACGAAAGCCCAAATCACGACTTGCCATTTTGGTGCGGGCATCTTCAATTATCGGTATTAGGTAGGGATTGCTCTCCAAACGGGTGATTAGCTCATCAAGCTCGGATGGCATCAGTTTGCGCCCGACACTCTCTGAACATCGCTTCATCTCATCGGCCAATCCATTCTCAATGCTAGCAATAGCCTTTAGCACTTCTGCGTACATGGTTTCACGAGGCCGGTCGTCCTTAGAAAGTTTAAGAATCCGTTTGTACTCGACGGCATTTTCCCTAAATACCAGTTGATAGATTCTGTTGGTATAACGACCGTATTTTTGTGGTCCCATCGCCAGATAGTTATCCAGCGCATCAGTAAAGACTTTGCGGTAGCTGAACTCCTGATAAGCCGCAGGAAGATAATCGCTGTCACGCTGGTTAATATACTTGGTGTGTCCTCCTGCCCGCTCCGCAAGTGTGTCGATCACAATATCCAGTACGCGGCTACGGATCGCCCTGGCTCTTTCGCTTTCGGTTAATAGCATGGCTAGATTTAACACGGCGCGGAAACTAAAGACACTTAGGGTGGGGCTCATGTCTCCGACATTAATGTCGGAGACATGAGCTAACTTAAAGTTTTTTAACGCTTTTCCTTTGAGAAGCTGATAGCCATTCCGACTCAGTTCCTCGCCATGACTTGCCAAATATCGTTCAATCGTGCGGCCATCCACTTCCAGCAACTCTGCAACCTGAGCTTTAGTGAAGAAGGTCTCGCCCTGATAAGACAAACCTCCCAGCGCAAGATGACTTTCGACCTGAGTCAATGCGTAGCGGTTGTTAAGAATGTTTTGCCGGTCTATGGGGGAGTTGGTGAGGTCTTGTGTCATCGCTTATTTTCCATTTCTCAGACTGGATCAATTGTGGCTTTGATTTTAGTTTTCTATCAATGCCCCCCTGTCTTCAATTGCATGATTCGCGATGGGTCATCCTCAAACTCAGAGACGATTTCGCATCAGAAGAAGTTCCCCCTCGTGACACTACCTCTTAAGAACGGATTTCGTCTCAAACCTTATAATCGAAATCGAAAGGATTTTTTTAAAGGCGTTTTACTACGAGATCGCCACTGCAATTTACGCAGCACATCAAGTAGCACGATGTCTATCAGAACGATTAGCGCCGCACGTTCATGCAGCAGAAAGCGTTTTCGCTTTTCCGACCCACGCTAGGCTAGCCACCAACACAAAGACCACGCATTATCCTTTCAACGCCCGCGCCAATGCAGCAGCGATTGCATTATTAGCCGGCGGTTGTGGTGCGGGAGGTTGCTTAGGTTTATTGGATTTCACCGGAGCCCGCTCGCTCTGTTCATTACGTTTTGGCGCTGCCACAGCCTGCTCATCTAAGCGCATCGTCAGTGCAATGCGCCGGCGCTTCTCGTCGATCTCCAGCACCTTCACCTTCACGACCTCGCCGGCCTTGACCACGTCGCGCGGGTCCTTGACGTATTTATGCGACAGCATTGAAATATGCACCAAACCATCTTGATGCACACCGATGTCCACAAAGGCGCCAAAGTTAGTCACATTAGTGACAACACCCTCAAGCAACATGCCTGGCTGTAAATCTCGCAGATCTTCAACACCGTCTTTAAATAAGGCTGTTTTGAATTCAGGCCGTGGATCGCGTCCCGGTTTTTCCAATTCGCGCAGAATGTCTTGCACGGTTGGCAGCCCGAATTTCTCGTCGGTGTAGTTGGTTGGTGCTAGCGATTTCACTACATTGCTATCGCCGAGCACTTCCTTAATGTTGCGCTTGATATCAGCCAGAATGCGCTCAACGACCGGATAAGCTTCAGGGTGAACAGCAGAAGCATCGAGAGGATTATCGCCGTTCATAACGCGCAAAAAGCCTGCTGCTTGCTCAAATGTTTTCGGTCCGAGACGGGGCACTTTCTTCAGCGCATCGCGATTTAAAAATGCACCATTGGCGTCACGAGCAGCAACGATATTTTCTGCCAATGATGAACTCAGGCCGGAGATACGAGAGAGTAATGGTACTGATGCCGTGTTCACGTCTACGCCCACCGCGTTCACGCAATCCTCAACAACCGCATCAAGCATGCGCGCCAGTTTTGATTGGCTGACGTCATGCTGGTATTGGCCCACACCAATTGATTTAGGATCGATCTTCACCAACTCGGCAAGCGGGTCCTGCAAACGCCGGGCGATGGATACCGCGCCACGAATGCTGACATCAAGCTCAGGAAATTCACGCGCCGCAAATTCCGATGCGGAATAAACCGAGGCGCCTGCTTCTGATACCACGATCTTCGTAAGCTTTAAATCTGGGTGGAGTTTGATGAGATCCGCTGAAAGCTTGTCGGTCTCACGCGAAGCGGTGCCGTTGCCAATGCTGATCAGTTCGACTTGATGTTTACGTGCCAAGGCGGCCAAGGTGTGTAGCGCGCCGTCCCAATCGTTTCGTGGCGCATGCGGGAAGATGGTTCCCGTATCGAGCAATTTACCGGTGCGATCGACAATAGCCACCTTAACGCCAGTCCGCAATCCGGGGTCGAGTCCCATCGTGGTACGCGGGCCAGCAGGCGCGGCAAGCAATAAGTCATGCAGATTGTGGGCGAAAACGCGAATCGCTTCTTCTTCTGAGCGTTCACGCAAAGCAGCCATCAATTCCAATTCCAGGTGTAACGAAATCTTTACACGCCACGCCCAGCGAACGGTTTCCGATAGCCATTTGTCGGCGGGACGACCTTGGTCGCTGACGCCATTGCGAACAGCGATCATCTGTTCACAAGCATTCACCGCCGTCGATTTATTGGCCTCGTCGAGTTCTTCAGGCAACTTGAGGGCGATGCGCAGAATATCTTCCGTCCGTCCTCGGAACAGCGCGAGCGCGCGATGCGAAGGAATATCTTTAATAGGTTCGGAGTAACTGAAGTAGTCGCGGAATTTCGCGCCCTCTTCTTCTTTGCCTTCAATAACATTTGAAACCAGTACACCCAACCCGCTTACATGCTCCCGTAATCGACCGATAAGCTCCGCGTTTTCCGCAAACTGTTCGACTAAAATCTGCCGCGCGCCTTCAAGTGCAGCCTTGATATCGGGCACGCCTGGGTTGTCGCCGTTATCAGTAGTAAACGGTGGCTTCAAGTACTTTGCAGCCTCCACGTCGGGGACTAGCGTGGGATCGGCGAGCAAGGCTTCAGCCAATACATCCAACCCTGCCTCGCGTGCAATTAGCGCTTTGCTGCGACGTTTGGGTTTATAGGGTAGATACAAATCTTCCAATCGTTGCTTTGTATCGGCGCCTTCAATTTCCGCCTTAAGCGCAACGGTTAGCTTGCCCTGCTCTTCTATACTGGAAAGAATCGCCGTCCGGCGCTCTTCCAAATCACGCAGATAAACCAGCCGCTCATCGAGCGTTCTAAGTTGCGTATCGTCTAGGCCGCCGGTGGCTTCCTTCCGGTAACGCGCAATAAAAGGCACCGTGGCGCCTTCATCGAGCAAAGTGACAACGGCAATGACTTGTTGGGGTTTTACGCCGAGTTCAGCGGCAATACGGTGTTCGATAGGCAGCAGCATTGGACTTAAGAAGAGGGTTTATTATTGGACATGAAAAAATGGCTGTATCAGTCAAACAGCGAATGCGATCTTACACTGAGAACTAATACAATACGGGGATGCGGAAGAGAAACGGGCCGACACTCAGAAAGAGCGCCGGCCATAGTTTGACAGCATTATTTCAAATGGGCGGCGACTAACTTGGTCATCTCAAACATGGAGACTTGGCTTTTGCCCCCAAAAATGGGTTTCAGCTTGCCGTCGGCATTGATCATGCGTTTATTCGCCGGATCTTGCAGCTTGTTCTTCTTGATGTATTCCCAAAGTTTTTTGGTAACTTCCGTACGAGGAGCGGGTGATGCACCAATAACTGCGCTCAGCTCGGTGCTTGGCGTCATCGGTTTCATGAATGCAGCGTTTGGAGCGCGCTTGGTAGCAGGCTTCTTCGCAGCGGCTTTCTTGGCGGGTACCGCTTTTTTTGCCACAACCTTCTTAGCAGCAACAGGCTTTTTTACGGCAGTTGTTTTAGCAGCAGCTTTCTTTGCTACAGGTTTTTTTACGGCAATTTTTTTAGCAGCAGCGGGTTTCTTTGCAGCGGGTTTCTTTGCAGCAGGCTTTTTTGCGGCCATAAGTTTTTCTCCTGATTGTCGATTAGCAAGTCGTGCGAAATCGAACTAGCGGCACCCATTCGATCGCCGCCTAGTAATATAGAGCATTCCGAGCAGTTTGAAACGCATTTGTCACTGGTAATGCAAAATTTTTTTCCTTTTTCTCGCATGGAATGTCCTATGAACACGCAAACGTCCACTCTACAAACTGTTAGTTCACTGCACTCTAGTGTCTGGCAAACAGCACCGCGATATGCCGAATGGCAATTAATTGCAGTCGTTGCTGGCGGTCTCGCCATTGATGCTCGCTTCGGATGGCCCGGACAAATTGCCGTCAATCTGTGGACCGTCGCAATCTTCATCTGGCTCATGCGCTGTGGCGGATATGTAGAAAAATGTGCGCTACTCTCATGCTTGGCGATTGCCACTGTCGGCGAAGTATTTTTCTCATTGGTATGGGGCTTATACGATTACCAATTTCACAACCTTCCGCTATTTGTTCCACCCGGCCATGCGCTATTGATGACGTTGGGTGTCTTGTTCGCTCGACGAGCTCCCAACTCGATAATATGGCTAGCCCCATTAATCACTCTGCCCTATGTGACAATTAGTTGGTGGCAAGGCTGGGATACGGCTGGCGTAATACTCTTCATGACTTTTATCGTCTGCATGGTGTTTGGGCGCGCCAAACGGCTCTATGCAACAATGTTTCTGCTTTCTCTAGTCATGGAAATTTATGGCACTCGTCTGGGTAATTGGACTTGGCACACGGTCATTCCCGGAACATCTTTTACCACGCCTAACCCACCGGCCTGCGCAGGCGCCTTTTACTGCGTGTTGGATCTCTTGGTACTCGGCACGCTTTCTTGGGTTACAAAACGGCAACAGCGCGCAAGCGTAGCTGCGTTGTCAAACGCAGGATGATGGAAGCATGCAATTTAGCGATTACATCAGCCCGATAAAACTTGCTGCTGTCACGAGCAATTTGCACATATGGTGCAAGCCATCGAAGTCGATGCTAACGCCTATTGCACAGATGTTGGCGTTGACTCGTAATCTCATGAAAAATGTTATCCCCCCATTGACCGCCGGCGCTATATTCAAGATTGTGACGGCCCAATCAATACGTTCTTCATTAATTTTTTTGGAACAATGATTTCAGTAGTTTCTACGGGACTTATCACGAGGTATGATCGCCGCATTCCTTAGCGGAATTTGAGAGATAATGATTACGTTTAAGACTATGGTGTTAAAGACATGTCGATAGCTGACTTACGCAAAGACTATAAACTCGCATCACTTAGCGAGGTAGATATTTTACCGGACCCCTTCCTGCAATTTGATAAATGGTTCAACGAGGCGCTGGCCGCTGAGATTCCCGAACCTAATACGATGACACTGGCAACTGCAGCACCTACTGCTGGCGGGCTTGCCCGGCCTTCTGCGCGCATTCTGCTGCTTAAGGGTTACGATAATCGCGGCTTTACCTTTTTTACCAATCATGAGAGTCGTAAGGGACAAGAACTGGCTGTTAATCCATTCGCCAGTATGCTTTTCCATTGGATAGAGCTGGAACGGCAAGTCCGCATTGAAGGCCGCGTTGAAAAAGTGACGGCGATGGAATCGGACGCCTACTTCGCTAGCCGTCCGTTATTGAGTCGCATTGGTGCTTGGGCATCGCCGCAAAGCCAAATAATCGGTAGTCGGCAATGGCTGGAAGAAGAATTAGCGAAGATGACAGAAAAATTCAATGAGGAAGTTCCTCGCCCCACCTATTGGGGAGGCTACCGACTTATACCGGACAGGATTGAATTTTGGCAGGGCCGCCCAAGCCGGTTACATGACCGAATTCTTTATAGCCCTGAAAATACGGGGCACTGGCAAATCGAACGACTGTCGCCGTAATAGGTATTGCAGACTGTCCACGAAAGACACGAAAAGCACGAAAAGTTTCATGACATAATTTTCGACAGTTACGTTTGGATGGCAGCAAAACTCATCCAACAAACTTAAAATCAACTACTCATGCTTGTATAAAACTGCTTCGTGGACCATGCTTTTATCTGTTCGTGACTACGCCTTTAACTTTTCCAAAAATTTCTTCCGAAATTTAGCCATCTTCGGCGCAACCACCATCTGGCAATAAGGCTGGTAACCATTCAGTCGAAAATATTCCTGGTGATAGTCCTCCGCAATGTAAAACATCTGCGCCGGTGTTACTTCCGTAACAATCCGACCGCCCAGAATTTTGGCATCAGTGAATTCGCGAATGACCATTTCAGCAGTCGCCTTTTGCTCTGGAGAATGATAAAAAATGGCAGACCGATACTGCGTGCCTACATCGTTTCCTTGGCGATTCAACGTTGTTGGATCATGCATTACGAAAAAAACTTCCAGTATCTCTTTGTAAGAAATAACTCTGGGATCGAACATTACGCGAATCACTTCAGCGTGACCCGTCGCGCCAGCGGATACTTCTTTGTAGGTCGGATTTAGCGTCTTCCCGCCGGTATAACCCGACTCCACCGATTCAACGCCTTTAAGTTCATCAAATACAGCTTCCAAACACCAAAAACATCCGCCACCTAACGTAGCGATTTCTTTCTCAACATAGAGAGGAGCTGTTTCTGCTTGTTGCATGATTAAACCCTTTAACCTAGATATAAGCGCGATACCAATCAACAAATCTACGAAGACCAACCTCCAACGACGTTGACGGCGCAAAACCTACCGCCTGCTTTAATTCATCAACATCGGCACACGTGGCCACCACATCACCCGGCTGCATCGGCAACATATTGAGAATTGCTTTTTTGCCGATTGCGCGCTCTAAACATTCAATAAAACGCATAAGATCAACCGGCTCATGATTACCAATATTGTATATCCGGTAAGGCGCATAGCTGGTCGCAGGATTAGGCGCGCGTTGATCAAACGTTGGATCAGGCGCGGCGACTTTGTCCAATATTGCGACAACGCCGGTAACGATATCGTCAATATAGGTGAAATCGCGCTGCATTTTTCCCTGATTGAAAACATCAATCGGCTGATCTTGCATGATGGCCTTGGCGAACAAAGCCGTAGACATATCAGGGCGGCCCCAAGGCCCATAGACCGTGAAGAAACGCAGCCCTGTCGTCGGCAAGCCGTAAAGATGGCTATAGGAATGCGCCATCAACTCATTGGCTTTCTTGGTTGCCGCATACAAACTTACCGGGTGGTCAACGTTGTCACGTTCGCTGAAAGGCATTTTTGTGTTGGCGCCATACACGCTGGAAGTGCTGGCGTAGACCAAATGCTCTACCGCCTGGTGCCGGCAACCTTCCAGGATATTAACGAAACCCATGAGGTTGCTTTGCGCGTATGCGTGAGGATTCTTCAACGAATATCTCACCCCTGCTTGGGCGGCAAGGTGAACGACTCGTTGCGGCTTTACCTTGGCGAAATATTGCTGCATGGACCCAGCATCGGCGATATCCAATTTTTCAAAAACAAATCGCGGATGCGGTGTCAGCTGCGCTAACCGATCCTGCTTCAGACGAACATCGTAGTAGTCGTTCAAGTTATCAATGCCGAAAACCTCGTCACCTCGCTCCAACAACCGTTGTGCCGTATGCATCCCAATAAATCCGGCAGCGCCGGTGACCAATACCTTCATGCCATTCCCTGTTTTCGTTTAAGCTCGCGCAGTTTTGCATATTTAATGAAGCTATTAAAGCAGCCGATCGAAATATGCACCAGCCCGGGTAGTCCATCCAGAAAGCCCCGCTTTAATCCATAAAACTTGATAAAACGCGCGATTGGGCTTATCACCATTTGCAATGCCGATGCTTGCCGGTCTTGCCGAAACAGATTTTCAGCCTGCAAGGTGGTGTAACGGTTTTGCTTACTCAAGTAAGTCATCAAATCTTCCGCTGACTCATGCAGTAAATCTCCGCGTAACTTGCCGACAGTTACCTCGGTAATAACTTTCTCGTGCACTGAATCGTCACTCCACCGGGCATGGCGACGGTCAAACAGACGCAAGCTCCAGTCAGGATAGCCTTCTCCATGCTTGAGCCAACGCCCCATAAAAGCGTTGCAGCGGGGCATCATGTACGCGTTGTGCGTCGGGTTTTGCAACGCTTCTCCGATGCTTTTCTGCAATGGTTCACTTACGCGCTCGTCGGTGTCCAGACATAACACCCAGTCATTGCTCGCCTGGGTAACGGCAAATTGTTTCTGTAGACCAAAGCCTTGCCATTCGCGCGGCACGACCCTCGCGCCGTATTGGCGGGCAATATCCGTGGTTCCGTCCGTACTACCAGAATCCACAACAATAATCTCCTGAGCAAAGGCCGCGCTATGCAGGCAAGCAGCTATAGCGTCGGCAGCATTTAAGCTAATTATGACCACTGAAAGAGGAATTTTTTGTTCGTTTTTGTTCACTAAAAGTCTCACGGATACTAAATTCTATAAATTAAGGCTTTGCGGTAGATTCATTGCAAGTGGTTAGTCTCGCTGAATTCGTAGGATGGGTGGAGTGCAACGTAACCCATCGACCACCGCTGATGGGTTGCACTAACGCTTCACCCATCCTACGAATTCTAAGCTCCCTTCTCCCGCTTGCGGGAGAAGGGAGCGCGTCCGTGATACATAAAAGTACCACGACGTGTGAGTATCATTCTGAGCGCCATCGAAGAATCTGCTGTTTACGGCGGTCAACATTAGCACTGTGCATAACGCAGACAAAAAGCCGATTCTTCGTTGCACTCAGAATGACAATGGAAAAAATGGTGCCTAAAAAATCCAACATGACTGCCCACTAACACTTAAAACCACCGCATACAAACATGCAAATAACCGCTGTCATCCCCGAGAAATGACGGGGATATTGTAAGTTGTGTGCAACGATATTCGCTTAAGGCATATCCACAAGCAGCCCTAAGTTGGACGTAACATTTACCGGTTCAAATTTTTTAGGACTACCAATAATAAATGGCACTCGCCCTTTGTTCTCCGGCAAACCTTTTGCACAATCGGGCCCGCCATAAATAGGCCCCCGGCACCACCAATCCACACGGAGTGGATGATCCGAAGTAACTACGATAATAAACTCGTCGCCAAATCGCTGCCGCAGTTGAACAACCATTCCTTTCACCAATTCCGCTGCTTGATCCATGTTTTGCTTGTACTCTTCAGCTAACGATTGGCTGGAAATAACACCTAGCGGATGCGGAGTAAACAGGTGCGCATACAGCGTCCCGCCTTTGTTCCAAAATGGCGCCAAAAGAATCGCTTGCGTCAAGCGCTGGTTAACCGCCACCGCTTGATTTATTTTCGTAGTCTCCTCGACTTTGCCGTTGCGGGAGAATGCTTTTTTCATAAAAAAACTGCATTCCGAAATCGACAGCAGATTATTGCAAACAAGGTCGTAAAGAACGCGGACTATACTGTGTTCTTGCGTGATTTGCTGCTGGCAACTGCGCATACCTTGTATGGCGCAATAGGGTTGCTGAAAACCGATGATGTCGATTGTCTCATTTGCCATCCGCAGCTGCGAGAAATCCAGCGATGCATTCCGGCTGCAAATAGTAGTGCTTCCACAAGGCATCACCTCATCGAAGCGTTTACCAGTCAGCATGGCTGGTATGACGTTTGCGGTGCTTCTACCTGCAGCCTCGATCGTGGAGTTTTGTACATATTTCAGATTGCTACTAACAGCCTGCACTACCGGATCTGCCAGTTCCGGGCTCATTTCATCGAGCAAAAGCATCAGCACATTTTTCGGGATTCCAGCTTGCTCCTTTAAAAACCCCAAATTGAAAACTGGCTTTACATTGATACGAGTTGCCCACCCGATCAACGGAAACGAGACAGTAAATATCAAGCAGGCGGCAATACTTGCTCGAATGAAGTTAGACCATGTTCCTTCCGACCACTTCAATCCCGTCCACGCAGCCAACGCCATGCTAACAACCAGCAGTAAAACTTTTATTGCGGATGCCATCTCTTCAGTATCGAAATAGCCCTTTACTATTTGCGACACTAAATACATGAGGGCCAGCAGAAGCGTCAAACGAAGGACAGCCTTTGCTTTCCTCCCCGCCCAAAGTTGCAGCAGATAAGCGGCGTAACCAATCAATCCAGCAAAGACGGCGATTCCCGATAGCGAATCACGCAGTGTGAAAAATCCGAAATAAATACTTATCCAGAACCACTGTCCGCTTAAGGCGATGCCAGCCGACGCGAGCGCAATCGCCAAAGGAATTGCTTCGCCTCGTTTTAGTGAAGCTTCATGTGATGACTTCATGCGGCTCCATTAATGCCAAGCGACGAGTACCGCCGGGCAATGCTATTTCATGGGCAATACGGAAAAACTTGGAGAATGCCGCATGTTGCCGCGCGAATGAAAACTCTGGCGGCAATCGTCTTCTTTGGCTGCACAAACGCTTTACCAGCGGATCTGTCTCATCAAGTAATTCCACGATAAGAGCACGCTTGGTAACTTTATGCGCGAGTCGAGCGATTTCCTCATAAGGAATCGCGCTGGAAATAGCGAGATGATGAATCAGCGCGAGCATCATAGTGACATCGCCAAAGCCGGTTAGCCGCGTGACCAGCCCAGGAAATTCCTCCCCTCCCCAACCACGGCCGCCGGATAGATCGTCCAAATCGGCAACGACAAGAAAAATACTTTCATCAGCCGAGCAGGAAAGATAAAGACTTTGTACCGAATCATGATCTATATCGATAGCCACTACTTTAGCGCCAGCCGCTTTAGCCAGCAGCGAAAATTCGCCAGTATTGCAGCCAAAATCGATTACCCATGCAGGTCGAATTTCTTCCAGCCAGCTTTTAACAGTCGATTGCTTGGCGCGGGAAGCATCGTCCGTATAGTGATCTCGTTCTTTCGTATATTGGATCCAATGGCTGCCATTGCTACGGCATGAGGACACGCCATCGAGCAACCAGCGCGTCAACGCATATAAATTTTGGTGATACGAGCGAACGGTTTTATTCTGCACATCATTAAGGGATTTTTTAGACGACTTCGATCCCAGCATCAAAGGCCAGTAACGTGTCGCAAAACGGCGTGAGCCCATTAAGCTGCGTGCGTCATCCGGTGACAAACCATCCCGCGCCATTCTGAATACATTTTTTGCATCCAGGCCTCGGTAACGGGACAAGCAAAGGGGCAACAAAAAATGCCGGACATATTGGGCAAACGCCCACCATCTGGGATCTTCAATTTTCTGAAACGACAAGTGATCGCAAAAAAGTGGCCGCGTTCCCTGAAAAACAATATTCCAAGCCGACCCGTCTTTTAATTCCCAACCTTGCTCGAATACGGCTTCACTAATATCAAGCGTTAATGCGGCGGCATCGACGAGCTGCGCGTTAACCCATTCGTAAGGATAGGTAATAAAGGAAATACGAGGGGAGCTGATGGTTTTCTCATCAATGATTTGAAAATCGATGAGATGGCTGTTCTCGACTAGCTTTTGGGCGATTTCTGACTTAAGAAAATGCTGCTCTGATAGGTCGGCGTATAAATGACGAATCACCTCGGTATTTCTAAACTCCAACCCGCCTTCCGGGTCACGCATCTTTCTCGCCTCGGAGCCGCTTTATGAGTGACTTTATGGCCTTGATAGGATTTTTTACAAATACAAGGACTCCGCCTAAAAAAGCAAATAGTCCTTGTAAAAGCAGCAGACTGGAGCCCGGATCGATGTAAGCATGAGCAGGGGTACTGCTAACAGCGAGCCCCCCCATTATCAACAGAACAAAGCGCATTATTGCCCGATCGATAAATTGGCATTGCAACATGTCTTAATCAACCGGTGCCTGGCTCCCTTCTCCCGCAAGCGGGAGAAGGGTTGGGGATGAGGGCGGTCGAAAAATGCGGGCTCGTCACACACCCTCACCCCCTCTCCCGCTGACGGGAGAGGGGAGATTAGTACTACCAATCAATTCCTCCCCATCGCATGCCACCATCAAATGCGAAAGCATTTCTTTGGCAAGATGATTTCGATTGTAATTAGCGATAACAAATTGCCTGCCCGATTCACCCATCTTCCGCCGCATTTCTTCATCATCAGCCAACGCAACAATCGCCTCAGCCAACGCCTTATCATCCTCCGGTGTTATCGCGATACCAGCACCGCTGCGCTCTAAAATTCCCTGACTTTCTCCACGCACGCCAAGAATAATTGGCTTCGCCGTTCCCATAGCCTCGAACATTTTCGACGGAATCACATGCTGGAAAAGCGGCGCATCTTTGAGCAGCACCAGCGCGACATCGGCAAGCCGCCAAAATTCACGCACCTCGGCTTTACTCACCGAGCCGACGAACACCACGTTATCTAATCCTCGATCCTTGGTGAGCCGCTCCAGCTCGTCTTTTTGCGCACCGGTGCCGACTAACACAAAGGCTATATCCGATCGATGGCGTAATCGCTCTGCCGCATCCAGCAATGCTTGCAGTCCATGCGCCATGCCGATAGTGCCCACATACGCGGCGACAAACTTGCCCTCTACGCCGATTCGCGCTGCCAAAGCGCTAGACCGCTGACCCGGTTGATAAGCGTCCATATCAACACCGTTCGGCACGACAACAATTTTTTCCGCCGAAATGCCGTTACCGGTCAGCATCTCCTTGAAGGAGTGCGTAACGCTAACAATCCGCGCTGCTTTGCGATAGAGAAAATACTCTAGCCGCCGCAACATTTTTAAACTAAAAGACTCACGCATTGCACCGACCGCAACGATCGAGTCAGGCCATAAATCCCGCAACTCAAAGATGAAAGGACGCCGCTTCAAACGCGAAACGCAGTAGCCGGCAACAGCGCAGAAAAACTGCGGTGAAGTTGCAATAACGATGTCGGGACGCGGCAGCAAGAGCGAAGCAATAATGCCGGAGAACATGAAACTCACGTAATCAAGCGTGCGCTTTAGGAAGCCCTCGTTAGCAGTGATGTAGGTCCAAACTCGCACCACATCGATACCATCGATTTGTTCGCGCTGATATAACCGATTTTTGTAGCCGCCGAAAACTTTACCGGCAGGGAAGTTGGGGAAACAAGTAACAACCGTTACGCGAGCACCTGCGTCTACCCAACGTTTGGCATGCTCATAAGTACGAGAAGCCGGCGCGTTTGTTTCTGGGGGAAAGTTGTCTGTTAGAAAGAGGATATGCAATTAGCTTCTCCAAAAGGCAATAAGCGGTTAACTGCAGTTTTTAGTAGTCTGTCACGCTCAATTTATTAAAAGAGAATAAGGTTGTTTTAAGCACCACTCCTTTTGTCATTCTGAGCGCAGCGAAGAATCTGCTTTTTGTCAGCGTAATGTAAGGTGTCGATGTTTAAACGCCGTAAACAGCAGATTCTTCGTTGCACTCAGAATGACAGTCACACAGCGTGCAAAATTCAGCGTGACTGAGCACTAAAATTATTACTCCTGCCGAATACTAAAGCGCTCTTCCACATTCAAACGATCTTCTGTGCGCCAAATAAGCACAGATCGCCGCTGCAGTTTTCCGAATTCTGAAGCATACCAGCCTTCTTCCAGGTGAAGGGGCAAACCGTTCTCGCGCCGTAATTCAAGCCGCTCGCCATTTGGCAAACTAAGCAACCAGCGAGAAGGCTGGGACGCTTCCAGAATAATATCTGGATGCAAAGGCAAGTAACCCACGATTGAATGGCCCTGTTCGCTCGAAATACGATCAGTCCATGTCACCACCCCGTTGCCAACGCGAACTTCTCGCCAATGGATAGGCTGCCCAGGCAATCGACGGTAACCATCATGTGCTGCGGAAACGAATAAAATACCATTGCGTTCACCGCTAGCCAGGTCCATTGGATAAGCACGCCGCGCCACTCGAAACCCGGCCCAAATCTCCGAGGAATCTGTTGCTGCAATCACTACGGTATTGTGCGCTGCCGTCGAACGCTCCCAGTGCCGCTGAATTCCAGTGCCGTAACATGAGGTACCCGAATTACACAGCACCCGCTGGTCGCCCCAGGACAGTTCGAAACTCAAGGTATCGGCATGCGCGTGACCAGGCAAATGATCTGGCCCCACGCGTGCAGTATCGAACAACAACGTAACATTTTCTCGCTGCAGGCGAACATAACCGCTCTGCGGCAATAACGTTAGCCCTTCGGGGGAGGCCGAAATAATTTCACCACCAAGCCGCATTGCATAAACATCTAATGCGGCAGGCGACGCAGCAATACCGAAGGTCGCATCGTTGAAGAAGGCAATATCGCCATCGGGATGCGTAAGATGCGTTAACCATTGACGCATGCGCCGCTCGGCGATGCGCAAGTCATCAAGAAAATCGTCCGGAATAATGCTTGGATAAGTCCTACCGAGGTTAATCAAATCCAACACATCTTCAAGAATGATGCTGTGATACATCGGCGAAAGCTCGAAGTGAGCACCATCAACAAGAATTTGTTCCTTGATTTCCTTACGCAAGAGGGCGATGCCTTTTCGCAGCCACGCATCCGCTTCTTCTCCAACGAAAAACACGCCGGCAAATACCAGCGCCTTTGCATTGGAAAATAAATGGTTTCCCAATAAATGCATTTCCAAACGCCGGCGCAAATAGCGTATCTGCATCGCTAAGCTATCAAAAATAGATGGCGGCGGAATGGCACCGGCGATCATCCATTTAATCCAATTTACAATGCGCAACGACAGCGGATAAGGTTCCCAGCCGTTGCCTATCCCTGGAGAATTTTCACCGATCCAACGTTGAATGAGCGCCACGTGAGGCTCGTGCCAATCACGCCAATCGACACGCATCAAATCGTCGAAATAGTGAAGGTTATAAAGCCACAGCTTTTCCCACTCAGGATGATTCCAATCACTTGGTTCGCGAAGTTCTTGCTCGAGATTAAGGAAACAAAAACGTGACGGTGTAAGCATGCTAGCGGCGTGTGCCGGGGGCACCTGCCAATCACCGATGCACTTACGCAATGAAGGCGCCGGACGATCATCCGGCTTCGGTCGATATAGCCGAAACCATACTCGCCCGTAAAATTGAATGGGCTTTAAATGCCGCAGCGTATGGCAATACAGAGTGGCACTCAATGCCGTGCCGCTTCTGCGATTTCCAACGTTACACGACTCACCTCAAGTAATTCTTCTAAAGGAATCGGTGAAGTGGCACCAGATTTAATCGCATCGACAAAAGCTGTCGCGCAGGCGGTTTGCCCTTTATCTTGCCGCCAGAGATTCATCTTGGAAAATCCCGGCCAACCGAATCCTTGCAGCTTACGAAAATTATCCAACTGCAAAATACGGCCTGCGCAATATACTTCCAAGCGCTCTTTGGGGAAAGATTTATGACCATTAGCAAAATAATGCACAGTGCCCACGGAGCCATCAGCGAAGGAAAGCGTGAACGTTACTTTATCGTCGCTCTTCGTACTCGCAGCGCTCAGTGGCGTAACTTGAAAACTGCTTATCGGGGCGGCAGTAAGATACCGTAACAAATCGATGAAATGACAGGCTTCGCCGACAATGCGCCCACCACCAACATTGGGATCTTGCGTCCAATGATCAAGTGGGATAGCACCCGCATTGACGGTCATGATGAAAGCCTTTGGTTCTTTCACCGCATCAAGCAATGCTTTCATGCGTTTTACTTGCGGCGCAAAACGTCGATTAAAACCTATCATGAGTAAAGAACGAGGGCTTCGAGGCGACGCTTGCAACACTTCGATTTCCGTCAATTCTGCGATCGTCAGCGCCAACGGCTTTTCTACGAAAACATGTTTGTTCGCTTTAAGCGCCTCGCAGACATAGCGGGCATGCGTGTCATGACGCGTGGCGATGACAACAGTATTGATTTCAGCATCCGAAAAAATAGCAGCAGTATCGGTACTGACTTCTTCGAAGTGATGCTTTCTCCCCGCGTGAACGCCAGTGATCCCAACGCTGCACACGACCGATTTTAAACGCGCGCCAGTCTCCCGAAAAGCAGGCATCAGCACTTGGTTCGCATAATTCCCAGCACCGATGAAAGCGATGGATGGCATCGCTGCGACAGCACGTGCCGGCGCTAAGCGGATAGTTTGCTGGCGTAATCGTTTATCTACCGCATCTTCTTTTGGCGGGTATTCCAGCAACACACCAAGGGAACGCTCGCCGCCGCTAATGAGATCGTATGCTTCCTGCGCACGATCTAAAGGAAAGCGATGCGAGATCAATGCCGCCACATCGAGCCGGTTATCGGCCAGCATATCAAGCACTGCTTCGAAATTACGCTGCGCAGTCCACCGCACGAACCCCAACGGATAATCGTGCCCACGCTCTTCATAGCTAGGATCGTAGCGTCCCGGCCCATAAGAACATGAGACCTGAAATGATAACTCCTTCTCGTAAAAATCAGCGCGAGATAATTCCAATCCAGTAACACCAACAAGCACGATCCGCCCGCGTTTCCGGCACATCTGCGCGGCTTGATGTACCGGCGCATTGCTTTTCGTTGAAGCGGTAATCAGTACGCCATCGACGCCACGACCACGCGAAATGGCCGTTGCCCGAGCAATAGGATCTTCGCCACCCGATAAATCGACAACTTCGGCGCCGTATTCCCGCGCCCGCGCACAACGCTCCGCATCAAAGTCTAGGCCGATCACACGACAGCCGTGCGCACGCAACAACTGCACTGCAATCAATCCGATCAGCCCTAGCCCGGTAACGACAAACGTTTCCCCCAATGTAGGCTGCGCTAGACGAATACCTTGCAAGGCAATCGCACCAATCACCGTGAATGTAGCCGCCTCATCATCAACCGATTCAGAAATTTTCGCACAAAGATTCGCTGGCACTGTAACGACTTCTGCATGCTTGCCATTCGAAGCAACGCGATCGCCAATCTTGAAATCCGCCACATCCGCGCCGACTTCAAGCACCGTACCAACATTGCAATATCCCATCGGTATCGCTTGATCGAGTTTGTTGCGCACTGATTTAAGCGTCGCCATCAAACCATCGGTCTTGATTTTGTCGAAGACCATGCGAACTTTGTCAGGCTGCTGTCGGGCTTTGTCGAGCAGATTGGCTTTACCAAATTCCACAAGCATGCGTTCGGTGCCAGCCGAAACGAGTGTTTGATGCGTTTGGATCAGGAGTTGTCCTCGCTTTACGGAAGGACAAGGAATGTCTGCCAATTCGGTTTCACCGGTTTTTAAATGCTGGAGGATTTGTTTCATCGTTTAAATGTGATTCCTCAAGAGGCACTCAATTTAATACTGATATTTTGTTCCAACGCTTCTTTCGTTTTTAAGAATAAAAGGCCGGTGCCCCGAACATATTCTTTATTGCAACCGTCTGGATATAACCCAGCTGACCGAGCCGCCTCATAGCTTGCCCAAATGTTCGATCCATGCCCATGCTCCCGAAACCGGCTCATATAGGTTTTCTTTTTTTCAATATCCTCGATAACGAGTTGCTTGAAATCATCCATCGATATAAGAACATTTCCTCGATGAGCGGAATAGCGTTCTCTCACGCCCTCGAACGTATGCCCTTTTGCCGAGAACGTAATAGCGGCAATCGTTCCATCTCCAAATACATAAGTCACGCAAATATCGCAATCCGATTGGTTTGCACGAGTCGGTTGAATAGTGATCGGATAGCGGCATTCCGGCGGCACCATTTGATAGACAAAGTCTGTCCAATGACACAAGTTACCGAGTACGCGACCACCTTCTTCATCCTTGAAATACCAATGGTCCGCAGAAATTTCATGGCCGGCGATAAACCAGTTATGCATTCCGCCGCCTGTCTGGCTATCTAGCGCTTTCTTGAGCATTTGCCCGATAGGACTTCCCGGACGATTGAATCCTAGACAAACCTTACCCTTCGATTTTTCCATCGCAGCGCATAGCTGATTTAATTGTTCCTCGCTTACAACATGCGGCTTTTCGATATGGACGGTTTTATTTTTTTCCAATGCGCGAATAGCATATTCAGCATGCGTAGAATGATTCGATGCGATATAGACAATGTCGATATTCGGATCGTCAATAATTTTGTCGGCATCATCGGTGTAATAATCGAGCCGGTACTTTTCGTATAGAGAGGCGGCGCGGTTGATATTGATATCCATGGCGCCGCGAATCACATCACCGTATTTTTTCTTTAAGTAATAAGCAATATTCGAGTACGCAAAATTTCCGCAACCGATAATACCGACATGACGATGCTTTTCACGTTGCGGGGTAATGGGCGGCAGCTTTTCATACACTCTGCGCATGTGATATTGGCCATTAATCTTGACCAATGTTCTTTGCACGCCGTAGAGCCGCACATATCGGACGGCTTTTTTAATCTTGAAGGTTAGTCCTTGTTCTGTGTAATCCATGGCTACAATCAATAATTAGAGTGTTGGCTCGAAATCTGCTAGCACAAAACGCCGTCCCAATTTTTGAAGCTTTGGTTCTACCCATTCGCGGGACTGCGCATCAAGCAACCAAAGAGGATCTGTCTTCAACGCCGCCACCAAAGTGTCGACAAGCTGCTGTGCATCCAATACAAAACCTAACACCTTGCGTTCATCCTGAATCCAACGCAAGACTTGCCGCTCCGCCAAAAGTAACTGAATACGAGACCAATCGTAATCAAGGTGCACTCCTTGTGGCCGGACATGATAGCGAAAGCGCACTTGCGACTCCCTCGCCTGCCAATCGGTTACCCTTCCATAAAACTCCTTGTCATAACGATAGAGCGGTCCACCAGAAACCACTTCAGCATGGTGCAACATCGTCAGTGACGAAAGCGCGGCGCCATACATCACTATCGCCCCACCCTCTGCCACAACATAAGGAAAACGCGATTGCGGGCCAAAAGCTGTATACAGACCGTCATCCAGATTCACTGGCGCAGTCTCTTGCTGTAGCAAAAATGAGAATACGGGATCGAAGGTGCGAGCCGTCGCCCATTGGTCCCGCATGAAATCACCTAGCGGCCCCAATTCAGTACTAGCAGTACGTAAATCAACCGATCGAGTGCGCGGAAATTGGTAGTTAAACGCTGGGATTTGTAAACGAACGCCAAGGCTATCTAAAAAATCTCGATGGTGGCTCAACAATTGTTGGCGATCAATCGCAGGTGGGACAAAGCACGCCGCACGGAACAAATCCGAATGCACAATAACCGGCTTTCCACTATAGGAGACAAGCGTCTGGCGAAGTGCATTCTGATAAACAAGATGCGTCGTCACGCCGTGCTCCCCGCATCAATCGTGATTACCGTACCGGTGACCGCACCACCATCTTTGCCAATCAGATAAGCAACCGCTCCAGCCACATCGTCCACGGCAGTGAGACGACCTAGAGCGCTACGCCGTTTTATCGATTCCAATTTTTCGCCCCCAAGTCCCGACGTCATCGCGGTAGCCATATAACCCGGAGCAACTGCATTAACCGTGATGCCGACCTTACCGAGTTCACGTGCAAGCGATTTTGTGAAGCCGACAAGACCTGCTTTTGTCGCGCCATACACAGAAAGTCCACTGAAACCTGTGCTCGCGATGATCGATGAAACATTGACAATACGCCCTCTACGGCGCGATAACATTTTGCGTGAGACGTATTTTGTAAAGAAGATTGGAGCAGTCAAATTTACTTTTATCAACGCCTCAATATCTACCTCGTGCTGCGTGCCTAAAACGCCATCCATGCCGATGGCAGCGTTGTTGACCAGCCCGAGTGGTACGCCGTGTGTCTCGCAAAGATGAACGGCAAACTCGTGAATTTTTTGCGTTTCAGAAAAATCGAAAGGTGCGAACACCAGGCGACCACTGGCACCAGCCATATAGCCCTCAAGATCGGCCGATAAATGGCGACCGATGCAGACCACTTTATAACCATCGGCGGCGAGCCGAACAGCGATCGCTAAGCCAAGACCACGCGTAGCGCCGGTAACAAATACGACCTCCATCAATTCCTCCGAATAATCTTCCCACTTTCGTTGATACTTAGCGACTCAACAACGGCGATGCGCGCGGGCACTTTATAAGGGGCAAGACGCGATCTGCATAATGCCTGTAATTCGCTCAACAAATTCGGTTTGTTATGAATATTATTCTGTAGCACGACGTCGGCAACGACAATGTGACCTGAAAACGGATTTCGATATCCTCGCGCAAGAGCGAGCAATACGGCAGAGTGAGACATCAGCACTGCTTCCACCTCTTCCGGAGAAACCTTATTGCCGCCAACATTGATGGCACCGTTATCGCGCCCAAGAAAATAGACACGATCACCATCGATCTTCACGCGATCACCTGTATTGATAAAACCTTCATCATCGATTTCAATCGGCGATGCGGTTTCCCTGTGCTGTCGCGCATCAGTTCGGCGCAGCCATAACACGTCTTCTTTCACTTTAAAGTCCGTGCCACCGGCGCTGTCGTGAAGCCAAGACACGGGGAAACCGGCAACGCCATCTTTCACAGTAAAACCAACACCCACTTCTGTGGAAGCATAAATTTGAAAGATGCGCGCCTGCGGAAACATCTTATGTAATGCATCGAGCAAATGCTGATCTGCGATTTCGCCGCCGATGGTCGCCTGTCGTAGCTGCAAGCGCACGGCACTCGGCAACATCAGTATTTTTCGCCACATAGTGGCCGTAGCCGACAGCGCATTGCAATCATTGCGGACGAGAAAATCGATCAACTTATCAAAACTGGTGACATCCGGCGGAATAAGCAAAGTTCCACCGCCGAGAAGACTTTGGAGAAACACCTGCAGCCCAGCAAAACGAGTGCCGCCAAAAAGCAGGCCCCAACGTAACTCTACATTGGCCGACGCTTTTTTAACGGTACGAGCGAGGGAGGAAAGTGTGTGCGGAATGAGTTTTGGCGTTCCGGTAGTTCCAGAGGTCGGGATGATCCAACTGGTCACTATCGAAGTCACGTCCGACAAGACTGCGTCGCTATCAAGCAACGGCAGAAATTGCGAATCATCAAGAATCGCATCTGGATGGAATGTCTCGCAGAATAGTGAAAACTCGTCGTCTGTCGTACCCGGATGCACCAACAATAATGCCGCGCAGAAACCATCCAAGGCAATGAGCGCGCGCAATAATGCACAACTGTCTTGGCATCGCAGAGCAACGCGTCGCCCCGCGAGTAACCGATGGCGCCCCCGCAATGCACACACATCTTTCGTCAGAGCAGCCGCCGAGACCTGCAATCCGCTTGGCTCTACCCATACAGTCGAATCGTTATCACGAACAGCTGCAGCGTCGAGAAGAGTACCGTTCATGATTTCGGGCGATATTTCTCGTAGACGTCAACGAATTCCTGAAATGTTTTAGGGTAGTAAGGCTCTGTCATCAGAGAAAAAGGATCGTAACCAAGCTTTTCTTCGAGTTGGGTCACAAGAATGGCGAAACCAAGTGAGTCCATGCCGGTTTCAAGCAGGACTGCTTCGCTGGTTAAATCAATGCGTAACTTTTCGCCCGAAGCCTCTAACACATTGCAGAACTCTTGCTTGATAGAATCAATTAGCATGTTGTGGTCTTTCTGTTGTCCGGGACATCATAACTGGAACGAATTAGTTCATGCTGCTCTAATGTGGAGCAGAGAGTTTCGATTTCCCAAAATGGCGCTTTGATGTAATCCGATATTTCAAGCAATGAGCGAGTGCCGTCCGCGTAAGCGAGCAGATCGCTGATTACTTGCACTTGCCTAGCTGCATCTCGCGTGCCGAGCGTCGGATAAAGACCGCGCTTTCCTAATTGCGGCTCGCAAAGGACGGTAATGCGTGGCGTGCGATTTTTCTCGATGATTTCTATCGCACGTTGTAAAGCCTCGAAGCCGCCCGCCAAACCTGTTGGCGTAACGAGCGTCAGATCATCCAACGATGTGTGGTACTCGGGATAACAACCGTATTTCGAACGCATAATCGTCGCCATCGGCAAATCCACGCCAGGCATGCAATATTGGCGCTCATCGCTGCCGCGTTCGCTGAAGGAGTATTGGCCGTAGGTTGGAGACAAATGGGAAAGTACATGCCTCGCGGAGCGGTCGGATAAGGTATCGCCATAACGCGAAGGCAGAAATGAATAAGCGCGGTCATCGCCCACGCAAGTCACCACAAATCCGGCGATGACATTACGCCGCAATGTTTCAAGATGACGGCTGACATAGCAAATTGAACCGATTGTTTCTGGAACGAACACGATTCTATAGGAATAGCGGCGACGCGGTTGCTCCTTCAGCCATCGAGCAAGAAATGTGCTGACACACGGACCGGAAAGTTCGTTATTCGCCATGGATGGATGGCAAATATAAGTAGAGAGAAATACTTCCTTCTCGCTCTCGCCCGGCAACAGCACCTCGCCATAGCTTAGTGATCCTTGACGCAATTCGCTATCGATTTTTACTCGGTAATTGCCTGGCTTCAATGCTTGCCGCTGACGATGTGTCAGGCAAAAACCCCAGCGCTCTCGGTAGTAGGAGGTAATGTATGGAATGGCGTCGGGTTGCTCGGGCAGCGAATAAAGATTTTCCTGCAATTCTTCCAGTGTCATTACCTGATCCACTGGAATGGAGTAGCCCATCACATGCAAGTTATTCTTGTGAAAATCGACGATACACTCGCCATCGGGTCCGGTAATCCATGCCTCCCGAATAATCCATTCACGTGGAATAGTCCAGTCGAAACATTGCGTACCAGTCGGCACTTCGTGAACGGTGAGGTCAGGCAGATATTCTTGAAGAATGGACAGCGTTTCACGAACGCCAGGCCCGGTAATGCTGCGGCAAATCGGCCAAAGCCGTTGTGCTAGGGAGTGTATTTCCAATCCAATATTCATCAGGTCGCTCATCGCATTCATGAATGTAGTAAATAACTTCAGTTGCGCCTTGATCCATCTAGTGGTTAGTCATGTTGATTTTTTACGTATCACTCCCTTCTCCCGCACGCGGGAGAAGGGCCGGGGATGAGGGGGATGGATTCAACCACCGTGGTTCCATAATCACCCTCACCCCTCACCGGCTTCGCCCCCCCTCGCTTCGCTCTCCCCGCTTGCAGGAGGGGAATCTACAAAGCATTTCCGCTCAAAAATTCAACGTGACTGACCACTAGCATGGCGAGAGAGGGATACCACCATCATTGACGCCAATGATGACGGATATACTAAACTGACTGCAGAAGCTCAGCAGTTCTCTTCGCGCAATCCGACCATGAAAACGCCCTACTCCGCACTACCGCACGAGTTCTCAATGCCTGATTCTCCCGGTCTTCACACCACAATGTCCGCATCCAATTTGTTAATCCCGCTGTATTCCGTGGCACATAGAAAGCCGCACCATCACCATAAATCTCCCGCGCCGGTCCGGCGTCGGCCGCGATAACTGCGCAGCCGGCAGTCATCGCCTCTATTCCAATATTCGGACATGCTTCAATTTCCGATGCGGAAACGAAGATGTCGCAACCTTTGTAGAGCGCACGCATTTCAGGCCGTCCAACATAGCCAATCAAACGAATTGCTTTCCCGTTCTGAGAAGCAGCAATAACGCGCTCCAATTTCTTTTTATAACCCGAGTCGCTGCCGGTACCGGCAACAATCAGTTTTGCATCAGGGTCCAATGACGCAATCGCTGTATCGAACGCCGCAATAATGTCTTCTACTCTTCGATACGGCAAAATCGAACCTGCCGTGAGAATGTAACGGCCTTTAATATTCAACGTATGGCGCACTTGAACATCGGTTTCCGTCTCATCGCCAATAAGCGATTCATCGCGCCCATGGTATATCCGCACGATTCGTTCTTGGGGAATTTTTAGCGATTCAACAGCGAAGTCCCGAGCAAAATCGGATACAGCGATTACGACATCAGCTCGCGTCAAATCACGCTTGGTCAAATGCCGCAAAATCTCGTTTCGGAGCCCGGCTTTTTTTGTATAGGTGTAATGATGTGCAAAAAAAGGTTCAAGATTTCGAAGCGCGCAAATCGATGCCACGCGCTTAGGCTGCGTCGCCACTTGATACGGCGTATATAAAGTTTTTACACCGTAGCTATTAATCAACTTGCTGAGATGGGCTCTCTCCCAAACAAAGCGCTTCATGCCGCCGGTCCAGTAGCCGGTCGCTTTGACTGTCTGGTTCGCTGCTATGGAAATTCCTTGTAGATTGTTGCCACAAAGAATTGTTGCGAGCGGAAGATGCCGCATCAACAAAGGCAGCATAGCCTTTGCATACGTCATTCCCCCTCCAGTGCTTGCAGAGAGCATGTTAATAAGCAGTGATGACATTAGAGGAGGTTCTAAATGTTTATCGATTATTCTGGTTTTTCGCCGCGCCCAATAAGATGTCCTTTTCTAAATACCTGAACACCGACAAGTCCCGCATCATCAAACCAATGCGCCAGAGTTCGAGCAGATTTCGGATGATCATGCTCTGGAGACAACATATCGAACGTATCCAAAATAGCCCACTCTTTTAATTGGCTTTCCGATAAGTTATAAACACCTTCGTAATTCGCGACCGGCAAAAGATATTTGAGTTTTTTCCCCACCACAGGAATTGCCGAGACACATCGACTCACAGTCAGTAGCGAAGGTACGGCACGCTCAACCATTTGCATCAGCGCCGGGCCGGACATTCGCTTAGTAATCGGCCGCAACCAGTACTTAGACCACAGGATATTGCGCAATAAAAATGGATACACATCCACCGCCAGGCGCCCGCCCGCTCTTAATTGCGCCGGAAGCGCGGCAAATGCTTTGGCAGGATCAGGCGTATGTTGTAAAACGCCAAGACAATAAACGTAATCAAAGCTTCCGGCACGGAAAGGAAGATCGAATACGCTCGCCTGAATGACTTCGAAATTTTTATAGCTTGATAAATTAGCGCGCGCGGCATCGACCGCGCTGGAATAATCGATTGCAACGACATCCGCCCCCGCTTGCAAAGCCACCTCGGCGAAACGACCTGATCCGCAACCAACATCGAGAACGCGCTTACCTTTCATCGCCGCCCAATCCCATCCCGTGGAGTCGAACAAGCGTTGCTTCGAAATCGGTAGACGAGAATTGCTGTCAAGCTGGGTTTTGCTAAATCGATTCCATTGGAGGCCAAAATTGTTGGCGTAATTCTCTGCCGGCACAAATCGTGGAATGCCGTTTTTGATTGGATACGTGCAGCTACAATCGTCGCACTTCAGAATACCGGAAATAATTTCATTGTCGATGAAATGTCCGGCTTGTGGTTTGAGTGTGTTTTTGCAGCTAGGGCAAACAAGAAGCTCAAGAAGCGTATCCTTCACAACGGGTTCTCCGCCAGAGTTTAAATGGTACTACTGCGTCATAAAGTACCTCCTCCCCCTTGAAGGGGAGGAAGTAAACGAAACATAAAACAATCCACACCTAAGTAGCAACCACAATGAAGTGAGTTCTGTGTATTCAATAGCTTTATTTGCCTATGTAACACAAACCCGAGCTGTATTTGGTGACGGCTTTTTACTCATTGCACCAATAATGACAAGAAAGACGACGCCAATAACACACATTTGAATTGGTCTCCTAAAAACAGAGTTTAGGGCGTCTCCCTGCCACATGTTGATAACAACGATGGAGACGAAATATAGAATAATTGAATCGTACGGAGTGATGCGCCGAACGACTCTTTCTACGTAAATGAAAAATAGAGTAATGGCCATCATTCCAAAAAAAATAACAAATTCCTCGCCGCCAAAACGGAAATTGGCCATTAAGTTCAAACCAGTCCCAAAGCCGGTATCGTCGTTAACCTCCTCGATAAAACCAAGAACCCTCATGACGATATAGTTCGGATCGTTATCCGGCGGGCCCATGACAACTGAATAAAAGGTGTCCATGAAGCTTCCACTCGCGCCGATGGCTGTATCAACCCATATAAACTCACGAGCGCCCGATAGCCTTTCGTAAAAGGTTATCCCGTTCAACAATTGGGCACTCATCAGTCCATTCCATTCGAGATTCTCTGTTGGAACGATGGCTTGATATCCTTGACCAGTAATAAGAGAAAAAAATACGACCTTGCGCGCGATATCGGCGATCGCGACTCCTAGACTGACCACAATGACGAGGACAATCATCAAACCAGTCATTTTTAAGGGGGACATAGCCGTTTTTTGATTTCGCTGGTAAAGCCAAATCATCAGCGCGGGTAGCAGCACATAGCTGATAAGAGCATATCTAGATAGGCTTACCAATATCATCAAGCCGGTCTCTACCACTACCACGATAAAAAACAGCCCTAGCATTTTTTTATCTTTTTTCTCCAGCAGGCGATCGAATATAAACAAATTCACCAGCGGAATTAGCGTCCTATCGATACGCGTCATAAACCCATAAATCAGGCCGATATCTGGCTTTGCTATATATCCAGTGACGCCGACGCCAGTCTTATAGGTGACAGCCAAAGAAGCCGCGTAAAGGATAAAACTTAGGAAAATGACAAGAGGGATATTGCAGTTATTGAGTCGCGTCGTTACATACGAGGTCAGTTTTGATGGCGGTCGCTCTTTATACGGAAATTTCCTAAGCGTTTCTTGCGCAGCTAGTATTCCCAGGTATCCGATTATCATCAAATAAACAACGCGCCAATAGCTATCGCGATCAAATTGAAAATCTAAAGCATTCCAGTCATGGTCGGCCACCAAATGCGCTAAATACATCGGGAATGTAAGCACAAACAGTCCATGCAGAAAAAACAGCGTAAACACTTTTTGTTTTAGTACCCAAAACCGCTCCCATCCTAAGATGGTAACGCCGATCAAGAGCAGTCCAGCCAACATAGGGAATTGCGCATCCAAGGTGAAGCAATACGCAGTCGCAATGGCCATTAAAACTAAAAATCCCCTTACGGCCGACTTTCCTTGTAAGAAGTTAACGCCTTGAGCGGTTGTCATTTAACCTAGATTCCGCAGTTGGACGTATCCGAGTGTGCATTTTTTAAGCCGTCCGGCTAGGCGCGACGACGCGGCATGGCCATTCCATGCAAGGAGGAGCAACAACGCCGGGCGGCTTAAAAAATGTGCAATCGGATGCGTAGCGTGTTCACCTTTTCGGTGAAGCGCAGAAAAACGACAATGCTTGCTCATACAATACCCTCCCATAGGCAATAAGCGGTCAACTGCGGAATCTAGGTTTAACTATCCGAAGCCGCATCGTCTATTGATGCACCATTTCCGATAGGTAGCGCTCGTACCGTTTTCTTTTTCTCCGCTATACCCGCCCATTGCATCAAATATTCCAATCGATACTGCCACGTATGCTCACGAACGACTCTGCCCCGCCCAGCATCCGCGATCTGCTTTCTCGCTTCCGGCCTTTCAAGATAGTAGCGGATCAATTCAGCGCATTCCGCGCCGTTGCGATAACAGACGATTTCCTCTCCAACACGGAAGCAATCCGCAAGTTCCGTATCGTAAGTAGTCAGATAAAAGTTCCCTGTCCCCGGAACATCGAAATCGCGCCCCTTCAAACAAGTCATACTCGTGGAATATCCGACATAACCCAAACCGAGATTGATCTTGCTGCGGGCAAATACCCGAAACATATCGCTATCGCTGACGAACGAGTTCTCCCAACCGCGACCGAAACAAGAAACATTGATGCCTTGCCGCCGCAGCTTGTCCACGAAGTTTCGGCGAATTCCATAGCACTGGCCGACAAAGGAAACATCTATATCTTGAACAGCGCCAGCATAAAAACCAAAATCCACATGCGCTCCTTCCGGCCAGTGCAGCGCGCTTGCGTTATGCCGGTCATACCAGCGAACACACTCACGGGCATTGGTCAGATGCACATGCGCCGAGCCGATTAACGGAAACTGGCCGCCAGGCCAACTACGCTGCGGCTTTAAATCCCGAAAGGATTGCTTGTCGTCTAAGCACATCACCGCGACGAGAGGGCCATAGCCGCGGATCGTATTCAAAGTATCCGCCGATATCTGTGCGTTCGTTGCATACACCAACACCATATCGAACGGAGAATGCGTATCGGCATCGATAAATTTTCGAACGACATCCTGTTGCTGTGCTGTATAAAACGCGTGATCGCTCGTATCCCGGATGGGGATATGCACAGTGTCGAAGCTATTGGCAATGCCGGGGATCAAAGAACGCGACTCCCAAGTCTCCATGCAAATAAGCGCAACTCGCGCTTCACTGGCGTTATGTAGATAACGACGCGGCTGCCAGGTTTTCCGCAGCCGCTTCATATGCGCCTCGGGGTCTACGGAACCGGATTGATAATAGAAAACGTTTTTCGAATAATCTTTATCAAGCCGCCGCCCGCCCAGCCAACATAGCGCGTTATCCACCGACGGAACGCTTCGGATCAGTTTTTTAACCGTCGGTAAAACGCTCATCACGCTCACGAACTCTGATTGATAGTTGTAGCCGAACCCATCTTGTGTAGGAGCAGCACATTGCCTTCCTCGAACTCGATTTTCATTTTCCCAAATGGAGATTCGGCGAATAACCGGCGGAATGCTTCTCCCGATATTTCGCGCTGATAACTGTGCGTGCCGAATGCGTCATAGGTGCAGGACCATGTAGTCTTGAATGTCGGCATACGCGGATTGTAAACCGCGTAGCCCACTTTACGCAGAATGGGGCCAATAATAGGCTGATGCGCGCGCCGGGCAATAACACCGCAATGTAGAAACAATTTATCTCGATCCCATTTCGACAAACGCTCGCGGCGATTGTGAAAAAATAATCGATCGATCAATCTTCTGGCAATCGGCTTTAGTCCTGAACCGGGCGGCGCTTGATATCCATAATGCGTCGCGGAAATACTTCCACCCTTGCGAAGGACCCGACATAACTCGTTGACCGCCAGCCGGGAATCATGCGTATGCTGTATCACGCCTTCGCAATAAACAAAATCAAAAATCTCGTCAGCCAATGGCAACCGCGTCAAATCGCCGCGAATGCCTACCCAATTCCGATGGTGGCCAAGCTTTTGTTTAACCACATCGATTGCTTCCGACAAATCAACCGAAACAACGCCACTTGTTTTGGATTCGAGTAGCCAACGGGATTGATCACCGGCTCCCGATCCCGCATCAAGAGTCAATTTACCCGCATAGTAGGATCGATCGAGCTTATACCGGCTAGCTACGCGCCAGGCGAGATCGACATCTGTTCTCGGTTCAGAATCCCATTTCCATTCGAAACCAAAACTATCGACAGTCTGCGTAGGCTGAAAATTGCCGGCGCCACTAGGCAGTTCAAGCGCCATTAATTTAAGCCACTTCCAATGCTGCTCAGCCAATTCCGGTGTACCCATGACAATGCCCGCGACGATAGGGTAACCACGCTTGCCGTCTTGCGTTACCAATGCACCATATAACGGCCGGCCATCCGGATCTTGCTGCAAAATTCGTGGTGTAAGCGGTTTTTTATCGATGGGGTCGACCCAGGGCAAGCGATAGAACAAATGTTGATCTTGGTTCACTTTTCTTTCCTCGCTAAAAACGTGTTTTATAAACATGCCTTATAAATACTTTCGACTCCAAATTTCTAGCATGAGTAGATTCCACAGCGGCTGCGCTAGATAAGAATGCCCATTATAAAAACGATGCATCAACTCCCTGGCCTTTATGATATTTATCCATTCGCTCATACGCGGCACCACTCCCTCCAACAAACTATGGGCAAGTGCTTTTGTACCCGGCGCCGTCAACCATGCGGCCACTGGCGCCCCGAAACCCATTTTTTGGCGATCCACGAATGACCGATCCATTCGACGTGCCAGCAAATCTTTAAGCAAACGTTTGGTCTCCGATTTGTTTACCTTCATGGCCGGGGACATCGCTAAAGCAAGACGCGCAAGATCGGAATCCAGTAGTGGCGCCCTCGCCTCCAATCCCCATGCCATCGTGGTCATATCCACTTTTTTCAAAATGTCGCCAACGAGATAGTTGCGAACGTCGTATTCAAATACCCGGTTTAATCCGCCATCTTGTGCAGTTATACGATCACGCTGCTCGGTACGCCCTTTGCCGATATCGAACCGCATATTTTCCACTAATAATCTATCGAGAATCGGCTCATAATGAATTTCATGATTCGCGCAATGCCGGCTCAAAATATTCTCTGGCGGGAGTGCGTGTCGCGCATTTGGCAGCAGCGATAGCATGGGAAGAATCCCTCTCGCGAACTTCTCGACAGGCGCAGGTAACATTGCGCGAACGGCTCTCAGTCTCGGCGATAAACGCACAACGCTAGCCGTATCCCCATTCAATGCTGCAATAAGCCCTTGATAGCTACCGTAGCCGCCGAACAATTCATCACCGCCATCGCCGGAAAGCACCACAGTGACATACCGCTTTGCTTCTTTCGACATCATCGACATGGGGATCGCAGACGAATCGGCAAACGGTTCGTCGAATATTTCCGCCACTTCGAGAATATCGTCCGTCTGCGGCGAAGGAATATCGATGAGCGCATGATCGGATGCGATAATTTCAGCAACCTTAGCCGCATGCACGGTTTCATCCGGGAGGCCGTCCATCCGCACGCTAAATGTTTTCAGCGGTCTATCGAGTGAATCGGCTGCGGCTAAAGCTATCAAACTCGAATCGATCCCACCGCTGAGAAATACGCCTAACGGTACATCGGAACGCAGCCGCACATTCACAGCCTCGCGTATTGTCGTTTCGGCACGCGCCAGCGCTGCTTCGTAATTCAGATTCTCATCAACTTCGAAATGCGGCGACCAATATTCATTAACCCGCAATTGCCCTTCACGCCAAGTGAAACAATGACCAGGCGCAAGTTTGGAAATGGATTGAAAGGCGCAGCGATGTTCCGGCACATACAATTGTTCGAGATAAGCGCTAATCGCTATGGGATCGACAGTGCGAGGTACGAACGGCAAGTCTACGAGCGCTTTTAGTTCGGAAGCAAAAGCGAAGCTATTTTCCGCAGCATAAAAAACAAGCGGCTTTTTTCCAAACCGGTCTCGAGCGCCAAATAATGTACCGGTATGATGGTCATGAATAACGAATGCGAACATTCCGCGAAAATGCTGAACACACTCGCTGGACCATTCTTTATAAGAAGCCAAAAGTACTTCGGTGTCCGACGCTGTGTGGAAGCGATATCCGCGCTGGGTCAACTCATTGCGCAATTCAATGTAGTTGTAGATTTCTCCATTGAAGACAACCGTCACCCCCCAATCATCCCGGCACATAGGCTGGCTACCGCCAGCGCCGCCGATAACTTCAAGGCGCGCGTGTCCAAAGCAAACGCCGTTACGATCAACGACATTACTGTTATCGGGTCCGCGATGGGCGATACGCTTGACCATCTGGGAAACCAGCTGGAAGCGCGCACCTCCTACACCGTGGCCGGTTAAACCTGCGATTCCGCACATAGGCTCAATGAGAAATTAATTTACAACCACGAATATTGCGGATTTGAAAATTTTCAGTGCATCCTTATTTTCTTTGCCACTATATAAAGCAGGAAATTCTGGTTCGGCAATAAGGTCCTGCCACATAACTCCCACGTTTTGTTGTACCAGACGTGCCGCCTAAATGCACTATCCAGCTTGGTAATCGAACCCAGAAGCGGGCCATTACCCATGACCGGCAAACCCCAGCCGATTCTTCTTGTCTCTATTACGTCAAAGCCGCAATCGGCTAATAATGCTGTAATGGATTTCGAGGTAAAAAAATTAACGTGATCCGTCTTATTCAACAGAGAAGGTTTTATTTTAAACTTCAACTGATGATACCAACATCCTTCATTGGGAATCCCGAGCATTAGCACGCCATCATCTCGCAGCACTCGATGAATCGAAGCGAGGGCTTTTTCCGGCGCCGGTATATGTTCGAGAACCTGATCGAAGTGAATAACCTGACAAGACCGATCCGGGAGCGGCAATGAGAGCAAGTTCGACATAAATAAAGAATCATACTGGTCTGCGCCATTGCTAGCCCTGGCTACTCTGAGCAGATTGTAATCCGTTCCGACAATTCTCCCGCCGACAGTTTTTAGAAATTCTCTATTTCGCCCATCTCCACATCCCAGATCCAGTATTTCTTTTCCTGGCCCCACATGCTTTTTATAAAGATCGGCGAGGAGAGCAGCCATCATGCGATTGGTATGTAGCCATGAATTTTGTTCAGGAGGCACCACCTGCTCGCTTTCATACCAATCCTCCCGCCCCGCCATCGAATCCACAAGATATTTTTGGTGCTCGGAAAAATCATCGACTAAAACCGGCACACCTTCAATGATGGGATATTCTTTGTTACATGACCGGCAAACGATCTCGGTATCGGAAAGCACATGCAGATCAGGATGCAAGCAATGGATGCATATCCTATCCTGTCCTAACGGAGAATTAGTGCTCAACATTTTTTAAACTCTGTCAGTTAATAAAGAGTCGATACGTACTTACGCCGCAGTCCGCGGCCATGTAGCCTGAATCAGCAAACTAGGCGCCTTCGTCAAAGAAAAGCGATACTCGAATGCGGAAAGACTACCTTTAAGATGCTCCAACAGTAACTTCGCTTTATCCCAGCGGGGCCAAAATTTATTGATCACAATCGAGAAGGCGCCGAATAAGGTGTTGGCAAAAACGCCTGTCTTCAGAATCTTGATTTCAGTAAATCCGGCTTGTTCCAGTAATCGGCGTAAATCGCCTGGATCGAACTGCCATAAATCCGTGTAATTTTCGATGCGAATGTTTTTAAATAAAGACCACGGAAAAGACTCAAAAAATGTTGCCGTCAAACTCGGTTCATGTAGAACGACAAACTGTCCACCAGGCTTAATCACCCGGCCGATCTCGGTCAATGCCACGCCAACATCCGGTAAGTGGTGCAAGAACGAATTACCGATTATCAAATCGATGCAATTATCTGCAAAAGGTAGTCTCAGCGTATCAGCTTGCAATACTGACAATTTGCCACGCATCTTTGCGTCTTTATCCACCACCCGTTTTAAAAGATTCAATTGACCGCCGCTTAAATCGATACCGATCACGCTGCCAACTTTTTGCATCGCCAACAAGCTTCTCGCGATATATCCTGTCCCGCAGCAAAGATCAACTACCATGCCGTCATAAGGAATTTGAATCGCGGCAGCTTTGATGGCCAATGAAACTCTTCTCGTCGATATTTCGGAAGCCGCCGGCAGACTCAAATCTAATCGCCCCGTTTCCTCCATCGCTCCATTGGCTCTCAATATTTCTTGAAAATCACTCGGCGCAATCCGATAGCACGATTCGTCATAGCCGGACAACATGCTTTTAAGGAAGGGGCTCAACATAAATTAAAACCTCATTGGGTCGCGTAGATGGAAAACATAGAGAATATTGCTCGGAAACGAATAGGCAATCAAATTTCCGCTTCGCATGAATATTCCCATCGTTATTTCGCCGCCATTTCTTTCATTGCTTCAATTTGAAGCCCCCGCTCCGCCATAAAAGGTTGCGTCGAAGATTTAATTCTGTTTCTCACTCGCTCTATTTTTCTTGCAACAAATCTATCCAATAAGATAGCAAAGACAATTGAACATAAGACATTTGCCAGGGCGAGAATGAACGCATCAGTTATCGCCATTTTTTTCGATAAATAATTTATTACCCAAATGACCAATAAGTGTCCAATGTAGATGGGGTAAGACAATTCGCCAATCGCCTTATCAAGTGAATGGTTGTTTTGAAATATAAAAGCCAGAGGAAGCAAAAGCGGGAAAACCATAAAGAGAATGACCGTTTTGTAAAGCTCGCTTAATGGGATCATAAAAAAACATACGCTCAGGCTAATCAGCAAGAAAGTTGCTGGCGTATCCAGCTTAAACTCACTATTTTTTTGCCGCTTTTCCCAGAATGGCAATGCGAACTGATGAGACAATGCACCCACTAGAAATAGCGCCAACTCGAACGGGAAAAATCTATAGGTCCATGGATCTTGCAACCCTGGCCCGCTCTCAATCCATATAACTCGTGATAACAACGAGAGCGCTAGCAGGAAAAATATTATGCGTTTATCTCGTAAGATAAACGGCGCTATCAGGTAAAAAGACAACTCGATGCCCAGTGTCCACGCTTGCGGAACCAGTAATCCGCCACGCAACAAGACATCGGATTTAGTAGGATCTGGAGAGAACACTAAACCGGCCTTATCAACGCCCAAAAACATTACCCAATCTTGCCCAAAAAGCAGAACATTGACGGCGGTCAATAACGCTTTTGCATCATAGGGAACGCTTCGATACAGATCAAAAAATTTAGGACTGCCGAACCCGATAGCCACCAAGGATAAAACCGCTACGAGGTAGTAGATCGGATAAAGTCTTAACACGCGGCTTGCATAGAACTTTATCGGATTCCGATATATTTTATTGTGAGTGAGAACATAAGAAATCAAGAACCCTGAAATGATATAGAACAATTGGACGGCATTTCTGCCGCCGACAAAAACGTATCCGTTTAGCCAGCCGGAATGTGCGAAAACAACCGATATCGCAAAAATGGCTCTCAGGGTTCCCATGCTTTTTTCCTTACAACCTTATCCGCACAGGCTCAGGAAACCGGCGATTTCAATCGCCAGCTTTCCCACGTAAACGGATAGTCGTAAGACTTAATATGTGTTAGAGATAACTTTTTATGAATCTTGGCTCGTTTTTCTTCCGCGTCATCGATATATGAGTGGAACTGTACTTGGATATTCTTGCACTGCTTGGTCAAACCACTTTCTATCATTCGTTCGAACAGATCAAATTCGCCACCTTCAATATTTATGGTGATCAGATCGACAAATTTAATATCGAGCTCTTGAAAAACACGTGTTATGTCACGCAATTGTATTGTGGTGGTACTGACTTCCGGTTTTTCATTGGCCGCTGAATAAACACTCGACCCCGCTCCCTGTATGAACAAGTCCGCGCTGGTATCAGCGTTCGACAAACCAAAATTAAACGTGCGTATTTTTGGATTGGTCTTGAACCTCTCGACCATTTTTTGAAAATACGCGTCCATTGGCTCAAAGACAAAACAGTTTGGTTGATATTTTTTAAAAATCGATTCTGTCCAATCTCCCAGATATCCGCCAACATCGACAACGATCGATTCAGCGGTTAACGGATAATCTTTTAATAAAGTTTGGTCTCCTTTTATTCTTACCCACTCATGAAAGGCCAATCGATTCGGATCTCTCTCGATGTACTTCTCATAAAGGTGATGACATTTCCCGTAAACTTTTTGCAAAAGCATACTGCTCTCCATTTTAAGTTGTAGGCGTCGCTTACAAATAGCAGGCGCGTAGGGTTTACCCTAACCGCAAATATCCTTTCAAACGTCGTACGCCAGCCTCCATCACCCAACCTATGGGAGGCCTCCACCCGCCGGCGCTTGCAACGGAATTAGCCTCGTAGGCCGATTCATTTTGCCAATCGCCATAAAAATCGAGAAGCTCTCGCGCCTGTTTCTCAAGAGAAAGGTTTTTAACGACAAAATCGCGCGGCTTGAATGTGCTCCATTCATTTTCCATTCGGCCAATCGCCGATACCATTTCATCGATAGAACCGATTTTTATACCGCATGATGAATCGAAATAAGGCGCAGCGGTGACTGGAAACCGCTTTTCACTTTCGGTAAATAAATAACAACCGCCGCCTCCCACCCAAAATTGCTCAAACGTGGCGACGTCCCATAACAGAATGGGAATATCGCGCGCCAACGCTTCCTGCAACGCAATTCCTTGGCTTTCGTGCCGACCGTGCCAAATTACATATTTCGATTGGCCCAGCGCTCTTAAATAATCCTCTTGCTTATAAGCGCCATAGACAATGACTTCATGCTTCATGCCAAGTGCGTTGACTATACTTTTGAGTTTCTCCAGCTCAGCAGGATCGCGGTGTTTATGGTAGATCAATACCTGCTTCCTATCCTCGTGGGGCACAGGTGAAAACATATCGGTGTCAATGCCGACAGGCCACGACCGGAGTGGACAAAGATCAAATCCATGCGCCTTCCAAATATCGGCAGCCCAAGCGCAGGGATGCAGATAAGTCGCTCTACGTAAATCCAGTCTCTTAGGCATGTCTCTAGGCATTACGTAAAGATTGGGGCCGACAACAACCTTGATTTCCGGCGGGAGTTTTTTTATCAGCGGCAGCGCTCGGACGTCATCATGTATCCATAGTTTTTCACATGCATCGAGCCGGCGATTAACCACATAAGAGTAACCAATTTTATCCAGCCCTTTTACAAGGTTTTGAAATACCTTGATTTGCCCCCCCACAAACTTCGCTTTCGCAGAGCGTGAAATAATATTTAGCATGATTGGGCCTCTGGTTATGCAGTTTTCATCATTTTGGCGACTTGAACTTTATCATGCGGCGCTCGCCACCGTTGGGCTCACGACCAAATGATATTTAGCTTGTAACCGCCAGGCCACCAAAAGAAAAATGGCTTGAGCCACGATTTGGGCTATTAAAATACTTAATACACCGTAACGAGAAATTAATGCACCGTATAGAACCACATAAGCCAGCCCTGACATAAGGGTGGCTTGCAAGAGCCCTCGAACCAGTTTGTAGCCAAACAATATATTCCAATACAAACTGGATAACACGCGAGTCCATGCGCGAGCACATATCAACAACACGATCAAAAACGGAAAATCGATAGCTCTTCCCGACCACAAGGAAGCAACCCACTCGCCCGCCGTTAAAAAAAGCACGGAAAATAATACCAATCCAACCAATGAAAATTGACCGACTTTCTTCGTCAATGCCGCCATTCTGCCCTTATCACCTCTCGCGCCCGCAGCTGCTAACGTAGGGCCAAGAACAACGTAAGCGGAATTCGCCGCCAACATCAGCGCGGTGGATAAACGATCCAGTACGGCGAAATCTCCTATCGTTGCCGAACTAATTACGAAAGCGCCAATAACGAGTTCTGAATTTTTAAAAAAGCCATCGGCCACCCGTAAAACAGCCCATTCGCGCGCATTCCCCAAAAACCACAACTCCCGAAACGCTGTCTTTATCACAGTGAATGATGGAGCCAAGTAGACAACATCGAATATCCGCATAAACCAGATCGTGATAATTACATTGGAAACCACGGTTAAGATAGACAATATCGTTATTGCGAAAAAAAATGACTTCGTTGTCGCCAAAACCCCTACAAACGCGAGCTTCGTCAATAGATCCAACCCAAGCCCGAATGCAGCTCCTCTGTGGACTTGCCCTCCAGCGTTAAATCCTGTCCCAGCGACCAACAAAGGTACGCCGAATCCAGCTGCGGCCACATAAATCACACCAAGCCAAATAACTTGCGAGGGGATCGTTGCCATATGCCATATGGAAGTCGAAGTCATTACAAAAGCAACCAAGGCGCACACCGCAATGAAAACTAGCGTGATGACAAGCATGCCCCACAAGAATCCCCAAATTAATTTATCCCTGGCATTGCGATCGTTGGTGACAATAAGCTCGCTCAGCCGATTTTGAAGTGCCTGGCCTAAGTACAAATCGAATACGACGATCATGCCCGGAAGCGCAGTAATCCATATGTAGTAACCAAAATCTACACGTCCCAATAAACGAGAAACAAGGGCTATGAAACCAACGGACACCACTTGAGCGGTTACGCTGATTACAAAATTCCAACGTGCTTGATAAGAAAATGACTTCATTTTTGGATAGCTACTTTGCAGACCGCTCGGCAAAAATAAACCACCAGGGCATGAAAAGAGGCCCTGAAATTTGTAGCCGATTACCCGCTGCGGTTTGACATGTGTATGTACCTAAGCGCAGCTCTGCGGGCGGAGGAAGATCAACATCCATCTGAAACTGCTCGGCCTTGAAATGGATAAAGCCATTCCGCTCAAATAATCGGGAAAGCGTTTTTAATGAGTAGATGTTGTAATAAGCCGCATGACGGGATCCTTCTACATTATCGGGAGCATCATCCAAAGAACGCACATCAATCATGAAGTCATGATCGCCATTCCAAGCCATTACACTGGCAGCTACCCAGCTATCTGCCAATTGGCACATGCGAGTTATCGCTCGCACAGGTGATTTATGCTGCGACAATGTACTGAGCGACAATAAACCTTCAAAACGGCGCTCCATTTCCGGCTGCTCGGATAACCAATCTCGTTCCATCAATATTGCTGCGTCAATTCCTTCTTCTGCAAGATGCGCCCTGGCTGCACTCAAACTCTCAGAGTTAGATTCCATCGCCGCAACTTTGGTGTTTGGAAATTGCTTTTTGAAGTAGGCAAGATCAGGACCAGCTCCTGCTGCAACGTACAATATGGACTCAGGAGGTCGCGCAAGAACACGACCGACGAATTGCGTGAAATGAACTGTGCTTCGATAAGGCGTCATCGCTGTTACATTTCCCTTTAACAATTCTCTAGATAATCGCCGTACTATTTTTACTTTTAACGCCTGAACTGGTCACCTTACGCTCAATCATCTCGGTACCTGGTGAGATTGTTTTCTCTTCTTGCACCTGCTGCATCGCTGCCATCGCATCGGCACAACGGTCCACTACACTATGTCGATCCGCCAATAAACGTGCACGTGCATTTTTCTTCATCTGCCGCAAACGAACGGGGTTTTTGCTCAACTGGCAAAGCTGCCCAACCAGGTCACCAATACCGGTAAATAAAATTGCCTCTTCGCCGCCTTTAAACAACTGCCCTATGCGCTCATTACGCTCTGCTGCCAGTAAGCCGCCACATGCCGGTATCTCAAACACCCGCGACGTTAATTCATCGCCATTTTGCTTGGAAAAAAAACAGAGCGTAGCCATTGAATTACCAACTGCGCGTACATAATCATCACCCCAAATCGGCGGCATCACTGAAAATGCACGCGCATCATCCTCACCAAATTCTCGCCCCCAATTCCATGAATGCACGTCAACTTTAAGACCTGCTTGACGCAAACCAACCACTGCATCTCGGCGAGCATCGCGTTCGGCATGCATCGCAAAGAGGATTGCCGTTTCATTTGCGTTTAAAGATTCACTATCAATCAGCGGCCGATGTAACCAAGGAGAATAAAAAGGCTCCCATAACGCCACCGCTTTAGCGCCGTGCGCTTTATATTGCTCTATATTCCGACGGCGAAACGCAAAATGCAAATCGAATAACGGCACCGCTGCGCGCAGCATCCGCCATCGACGGTCTTTGTACGCTGGAGAAAAAGGATCGTCATTATTAAAGGAGGCAAGCAATGCCGGTGTTTGTTTCTTGATATAACGCAACATTGCCGGTGTAAATTCCAGTGGCCGGCGAAACAGAATCACGTCTGGTTGGAATTGCTGGGCCGCTTGGCTGACGCGCTTGGCTAATACTTGGCAAACCGGCCCGGCAGATAATCTGAGTTGGATGCGAGTTAGTAAATTCGTGCTGTAGAGTACGTCGCCATAGGAGCATTCCATCACGGTTGCCCCGCACTCTCTAAATCCTCTAGCAATAGCTTCGTCCCTTTGTGGACTTCCGAACGGTCCGACAACCAATATTTTCATTTAATTTCCAATGAATCCACGTTACGCGACGGCTTGAGTCCTCAATGCTTGATATTGGTGTGCGATGGCGGTGATTGCATCCGCAACACGCTCGCTTGAACGCCCATCACGATAATTGATGAACATATCCAACATTTCTGTACGCGTAACGGCAAGACGCTGCTCGCAACAGTCGAGATCCCGCAAGCATTGCTCAAATGCTTGCTCAGTCAAGCAGCTAATTCCACCACCATACTTGACAGTAAAAGTTGGCGATTTGAGCATGTCTACGTTCAACCACTCACATGCAAGAACAATTTTTTCTAACGCCACAGCATTAATGAGCGCTGTCGATATCGTTCCTATCACAGCAGCGCTGTTGTAAATCAATCCATCTAGATCACCTGATTGCACAACGTTGGTCGTGCTGTTCTTATCGAATATGGTTTTAAAGCGCGCAAGATCCGTTCCCGGATGCACTTTGACTACAAAACGATAACCCGCCTGATTGATCGCCTTTTCCATATATCGATACCACTCCGCCTGCCTTTCGTGGGGGAAAGACTTTGGATTCATCTCGACCATTGCATCCTCGATATTCAGGACGTACTTTTGGTTAGGGTCGAGCGAAAGCGATTGATAAAGTTTTAAGCGGTACTCATCGGTTGAGAACTCGTCGACACGTGTAAACAAACTATCTAATTTTGTATTGCCAATGATGTGCAGCTTGTCTTTGGATAAACCAAGGCCTTCATGATGAATACGCCTATCGAAATCGCTATAGAGCAAGAATAGGTCAGGCTGCGTGTCGGGTTTCGTTTGCGGTTGAAAGATTTCTCGTATTGGCGATGTGACAAATCGCCAGCCAAGCCGATACAAATCCTTTTTAAAAAGGAATAATGGATCTGCCTCCAAATGCGCTGCGGCGAACATTCTCATCAAGTCGTAATATTTTGGAATTTTTTTCAACCTGCGGCTGACACCGGTGTTGGCGCCGTAGAACTGTTCGTAGCCGCTCAAATCTTCGAGACGAATGCCGTGCATGATGTAAACACAGGGAATGCCACGGTTATGCGCCGCCTTGAATAATGAGCGCTCGAACAATTCCGCATGATTGAGCGCAACAATGACATCAGGTTTTTCACGGTCTAGTACACGGCCCAGGTTTTTAGTCTTGTAGTAGGTAACGTCTGAACACTCGATGCCGTCTTTCACTCTATACGGCTCTTTTTCTGAAGGATATGCCTCAGCACGGTATGAGCCGATATGAAACAGTTTGGTTGTACAGCCTCTTGCTTTAAGCAAAGCATCGTACATCGTGAAATTGTGCAGTCCCAGCGTCCAATGATCGAGATACAAGACTTTAATTCCCGGTCCGATTTCTTGTTTCATTTTGCCCCCTCAAATTCATTTAGATAGCTACGGCACCGCCAAGCCAGGCTGCCATTACAATTCTCGGTCCTTTAATCCATTTGGGTTATAAAAAACACGCTCCGCAGAAGCATGCAATTTATCCGCTGGCGTACACAAGCGATCACCCGCCTTGATTTCTGCCAATATAGATTTACCGTCATCGTCGTTGGCTTGCTCGACAATCAACGCCCCGCCATTCGCGGCGATGCATAACCAATTGTCGTTCTTTCTATAAACAACCCCAGCCTGGAACGGATGGAACGCGCCATCATGGAAATTAGGCTGTGCTGCTTTAAGATGCACAGGACGCCCATTCAAATGTGTGATCGCACCTGCATAAGGGTCGTCGAATGCGCAAATCAGCCGCTCAAGCTGAGTGATCGGTAGTGACCAATCGATCCATCCATGCGTCGGCGTATGTAATCGCGGCCAATAAGTAGATAGATATTCAGGTTGGGCGAGCTGTTTATATCTTTGCTCTTTCGCAAAGAGTTCAGTGACAAACCCTTTCAGAAATTCAAGATTTTTCTCGACATACACATCCATGTAGTCTTTTGGAGTCCGGCATCTAGCAGGATAAACAAATTCCCGATAAGCAACGATATCGCCGGTATCCACTCCGCCATCGATTAGATGAAGAAGACACATCCCGATGCAATTACCCATCATGATCTGCCATGAAAAGCCGCCACCACCTCGATTTTGAGGCAAGCGGCTTCCATGCAAATTGAATAATTTCCCCTTGAACACTTCATTGATAAAGCGCTCACGAAAAATCCATGCGGCGCCTAATGACACCGCAAATGTCTCGCCGCAATCACCAATTGCCTCTCGCGCAGCTTCACTTTCAATATTCGTTACAACGCAGCATCTGAGCTTTTTTTCATTCAAAAGCTGAGCAAATGTTTTACCGCTAAAACCAATAATTTCTTCGGCGTGACGTGGCGCGGTAATGACTTCGACGTCATACCGTTGCTCCATTGCCCAGGTGGCCGCCTGTAACGCTAGCTCTCCGCCACCAAGCAATAATAGTCGCTTACATGGTCCTATCGTGATCGCCGTCATTGGTTAAATCCTCGTCGCTAAGTGTGCAATCTTATCGGCACACCTGCCGTATTTATGTGTGCGCGCGCTTGCATTGGGTTTTGGTCCTTAGATGAAAAATAAGTACCAGCCGCAACCGCATCCGCCTTCCCTTCCAGAAAGCCATCCACGAAATGCGATGCCTTTCCGCAACCGCCGGATGCTATTACCGGAACGGTCACAGCATCGGCGATACGCCGTATCATTTGCAAGTCGAGTCCGGCACAAGTGCCATCTCGATCGATAGACGTCAGCAATATTTCTCCACAACCAAGTCTTTGCCCCTCTATGGCCCAATCCAATGGATGCCAATCGGTTCTTGTCTTCCCGCCGCGAATCCACACACGGGGTTGCCCATTAGCATCGTTTTTATAATCGATGCTCAATACCACGCACTGCGACCCAAACATTTCAGCCGCCTTGCTGATAAGTTCAGGGCTTTCGATCGCTGCGGTATTAATGCTGACTTTATCAGCGCCATTCGAAAGCAATTCACGGAAGTCATCAATCGACCGCACACCACCGCCAACGGTAAAAGGCATGAATATTTCTTCTGCCGCCTTCCTGACCACGCTGGTCGTTGTTTTGCGATTATTCAAGGAAGCATCGATATCAAGAAAAATTAATTCGTCCGCCGCTTGCGCCTCGTAAATTTTTGCTTGCGAGACAGGATCACCGATATCAACACAGGGGTTGAATTGGCTAGTGTTCACAAGCACCATTTGTTCGGAAGCGCCGATACGCGCAAGCCGCATTTGTAGTTTTGGAATGAGGCGTTTCTTTAGCAACTAAGATTTCCAATCGATAAAATTTTGTAGCAGCTTCAATCCGTATTCTTGGCTTTTTTCCGGATGAAACTGCATGCCAAAGATATTTTTTCGGCCTACTACCGCTGTCACCAAACCACCGTAGTTACACGTCCCGAGCACGTCGTCTTCGGAAGTACATTTCATAAAGTAAGAATGCACGAAATAAAGATCGGGGCTACGCGGTAACCCTTGAAATAAAGGACTACCCTCTTTTAACGACACATCATTCCAGCCGACTTGAGGAATACGAATGGACGAATCCAACGATCGGAGCGATACAACCTCAGCATCGAACCAACCCAGCCCTTCCGATTCATGCCCTTCATATCCCTTGCGAGCCATTACCTGCATACCCAAACAAATACCGAGGATCGGTTTTTCTTCGCGCAATACCGCTTCATCTAAGGCTTCCCTGAAACCTTTATCCTCGAGATTACGCATGCAGTCATGAAAGGCACCGACGCCCGGCAGCACAATTCTTTCGACATCTTGCAAATCCTCCGGACGAGTGATTATGGTGACCTGGGCACCTATCATTTCCAAGGCGTTGCAAACCGATAGCAGGTTGCCCATTCCATAGTCAACGACGCCTATCACCGATTAGTCTCTCCACGCCCACCCCAACGTTGAAGTTGCACTATCGCTTCCTCTCGCGGCATCGCACCGTCACGCGACCACTTGGTGAAATCGTGTAACTTCACACCGTCAGCCACCTTGGCCGGATCAAACTGGTGCGGAGAAACAACATGGCTCATCGCGACTTCCAGAAATTCTTTTTCAGTCAAGCCAATAAACTCCAAAAACAAATCGAGGCTAGGTGGCCGTTTACCTTCGTGCTCTTTAATCATCCGCATCGCTTCTTCACGCTGAAGACGATCATTGCGAATGTCCAAGGATGCTAAATGGCTAGGGCGCGTGTAGCCTCTTTTAATGTACTTAATGTAATCGCGAACACCTTGCATGTAGCACTCAATTTTTTCGTACTCATATCCGGGTGGCACCCCTTCTACCTGATCGCCTTCCCATCCCAACTCTTCCTGAATAATTGCCGTTTGCTTTTTTACGTCCCACGGAATGTAAGACCCAAGGCACACGGAACGATAATTAATACGCCGCAGCTCTTTTAACGGCGGATATGAGAAACACATCAAATCCCGTTCATCGACATCACCGCCAAGCCGGATTCTCATGTCCTGCGCTGAGATACCAAGATTTATATAACGATTGAATCGCTTTTCATCGACCTCCTCAGGCTGGTCATAGCTATAGTAGGCTGTGTACTCGGAAGACGGCTCGCCCCAGAAAATCAACGGAACGTTATAACGAAGCGCGACCCACATCGGGTAGGAAAATATTCCTGTGTGGCAATGCCAGCAAAAATCCCCTTTCTCAAGAAAACTTTGCAGCATCAATTTACGAACTATTTTCCAATTCGGCGTGAATTGATGAACGTCAACGCCCAGATGCCTGAACGTTTTTTGTGCATTCTCCTGTAGAACCGGCCGCAAGAATCCATGATCGAACCGGACCACCAATGGCTTTAAGCCATATTCCTTCATCAGGTAATACAAAGTCCAGGTACTATCCTTACCGCCACTGAATGGAACCAAGCAATCGTATTGATATTTTCCGCGATAGGACTCGATAAGTTCGCCGAGCTCTTTTTTCTTGCCATCCCACTTAATTTCTTCTTTCTTCTCTTGCTGGCGACATATATTGCATACGCCGTTTTCATCGAAGGTGATGGTTTCGTGAGTCTGCGGTAATACACATCGCGTGCATCGAACCAATTCCGTCATGCCTGCTTCTCCATTTATAAAGTACACGCCAATTACTAAAATGCTTTTTTAATGCTTAAGCCAAGAGATCCCACGAAAAGGGTGTACCTTTTTTAACATCTTTCCCGATGCGTTTTCCATGCAGCGCATCCAAATGTTTCGGTGCTAAGCCAAAACCCGGTCGAATCGCGCGAACATTATCTTTAGACAATACGTCGCCAGCTTTCAAATCCTCAGTAACATACAATGAACGCCGAAAGACGAGCGATTTCTTCTCTTTCTCGGTCGGTCCAAATCGAATTTCTCCCAGCGCTTGCCACGCACGTTCGGTTTCCACCACTAGCGCAGCCATTTCCTGCGGCTCCATGGAGAAAACGGAATCCACGCCACCGTCAGCTCGACGCACAGTGAAATGCTTTTCGATCACGGTTGCCCCAAGCGCTACGCTAGCGACTGCAACGCCAATACCCATCGTATGATCGGAAAGTCCGACTTCGCAGCCAAACAGCTGGCGCATATGCGGAATCGTAAGGATATTCGTATTGTCCGCCGTGGCGGGATACGAGCTAGTACATTTAAGCAGTACCAAATCCTTACATCCGGCTTTCCGTGCTGCGCTCACGGTTTCGTCCAACTCTTCTCTACTTGCCATGCCTGTGGAAATGATCATTGGCTTTCCAGTGGCGGCGACTTTGCGAATAAGAGGAATGTCGGTATTTTCGAAGGAGGCAATTTTATAAAAAGGCACTTCCAGTTCTTCTAGAAAATCCACCGCCGTTTCGTCGAATGGTGTGCTGAAGGGGATCATTCCCAGCTTACGGGCGTGATCGAAAATTGGTTTGTGCCACTCCCAAGGGGTATATGCCGCCTGGTAAAGTTTATAAAGTGAAGTGCCGTTCCATAAGCTATTTGGATCGGAGATAAAAAAATCGCCGGAATCGAGATTGAGCGTCATCGTATCCGCGGTATAAGTTTGTATCTTTAATGCATGCGCCCCGGCCTTTGCCGCCGCCTCGACAATAGCCAATGCCCGATCAAGAGATTGATTATGGTTACCTGACATTTCCGCAATGATGAAAGGGCGGTGACCGGCCCCAATAACACTGTTCGCTATTTTTATTTCCGTCATGGCTAAATGTCTTCCCTCTGGATTTTTAGCGTGAATATTTGTCCGTCTAGTTCAAAGAATGCCGGATAACGCTCGTTGTCCGCAATGCGGAGCAAGTTAAACTGGCTTCTTATGCTTTTATCAATATCCAGCTTGCTATCTTGCGGCTTACGTCTAGGGTAATACGAAGATGGTCCTTGTTGTTTTTTTGCCTTGGACAATACTTCGGGATAGTCACTTACAAATGCTGCGCAGAGCTCCACCGTTTTAGCAGCCAGTGCTTGGCGCAGTTCGTCTATTAATTCAAGTCCGGTAAAACGCATTACATCAGTCCGATAAATATCACCGCTATCTACCGATACTCCCGCTTCCAGTAACGTAACCGGTATCTCATTTTTTCCTTCAAGAATTTGCCAGCTCCACGGCGACCAGCCTTTACCTGCGGGTAAAGCACTCGCATGTACAACCAGATTATGCCGATTCCTCGCTAGAATTCGAGCTGGAACGAGCTGCCCCAGACTGAGGAAAAACGCCAAATCGCCGGAGGGGATTTCTTCAACAGTGTGTGTTTGATTGACGACGTGACCGTCTTTTTGCAATGCTTGCATTAGCAACGGCGTGTGTTCATTTATCCAGCTATCATGATCCGAGACAAGCGAAATTCGTAGCGGACGAGGAATAATCGCTTGGCTAACCCTCTCGGCGCCAAAGCCATCCACAATGCCGAAAGCATTTTCCGCCATTGAAGAAAGCTTGCCGGCATCTTGAATCATGTTTAAGAGTTCGCCGGCCATCATTTCAGGACCTACTTTCGACCCATCGCCCAAGTTTACGAGTACACCGGCGTTAGCGGCGCTTTCCAAAATTTCGTTTTGATTTCCCGCGACCGAAACAGTTAGCGCCGGCAATTGCAGTGCCATGCGCTCCCAAGTACTCGCGCCGCCTGCGCCAAGCGCCAGATCGGCATTCAATATGAGATTGGCAATATCATGTGTTTGATAATGAAAAACCGCATTAGGGCGCTCAGCGCAAAGCGCTTTGATGCGGTCTTTATGCGGATTTGATGCGCCGACGACGACGTCTAGCGCAATGTCCGGCCTACCAAGCAACTCGATTGCTCGCAATGCCTTTTCCGTCTCTCCTGTTGAGTCCGCGCCGCCAAAAAACACCAGAATTCGCCGAGCATTCCCGTCGCGCTTTTGCAATTTCCCTCGCGCCTCGCAAAACTCTTTTCTCAATAATACAAAATCAGGTCCGAGTAACTTTCTGCAGTGCAGCGGCACAAGACCGTCATAGCGCGAGCCGAAATTTGCATACATGTTCTGATCGAGCAATAGATCACAGTCATGCTTACGATCCGCTATATCGTCGATGACCATCACGTTTTTGACATATCGTCGCATCGCGCCTTCCCACTGCGCGTCCAAAGCATAATGATCGACGATCAGCCAATCCGTCTCAGCATATTTTCTTGCGAGTATTTGCCCAGCCTCCTCGGCATCTACGCGCCAGTCGACCTCTAGCCATGCCGCGTGGGGAATATCTGAATTTACAACAGGCTTGAATGCATTAGCCGGTTGCGGTAACCGGGCGAGCGCAAAACCGGCGGCTTCAATTAAGCCGCATAAATTTCCAGGCAACTCTCGGCAGATAAACGATACCTCCGCTCCCGCCTGCCGCAGCACGTCAGCCAGGGTCATGCAACGCATTACATGACCTGATCCCATCCGGATCGAAGCATCTACTCGAAATACAATCTTCGTCATCGCAATTTAAATAGCGGCTGCAAAGGTTCGCAATGCAGCTGTTTTTCCAGCGTACGGTTGTCGACAGCATCCTTTAGTATCGGCAACACTTCATCGTATACCGCCAATAAACGCGCAATCTCCTCTTCGCCATGGGCGTAGCTAATGTTGTGGGTACCAAAAGTGAGGATGCCGCGAGCAAACATTTCCTGCAGGAATAATGTCTTGATCTGCCATTGCGTATACGGCGCCACATCGCTGAAGGTCATAAACGTCCATGTTGGATGGCCGGTTATGGAAACGATATGCCGCACGCCATGTTGTTCGATACGCTGTTGCATACCAGTTTTTAATTGAAAACCACGCGCCTTCATGGTTTCAATTACCTGCTGCTCACAAAGTTTTGTCATCGTTGCCAGTGCCGCGGCTAGAGACAATGCCTCTCCACCAAAAGTGAAAGAGAAAAAAATCTCTTCCATCAGCCGCATGATCTTTCCGTTTCCAGCCACAACGGAAACCGGATACCCATTGGCTAAGCCTTTTCCAAAAGTGGCAAGGTCGGGCGTGACGCCGAAATATTCCTGCGCGCCACCGTTAGCGAATCGAAAACCGGTAATGGTTTCATCGAAAACCAGGACTGCGCCATTTTTGTGCGCAAGCTCTTTGACGCTTTCCAAAAACCCTTGCCTCGGTTCCGTCGTATTCATCGGCTCCAGAATAACCGCCGCGATTTGATCAGGCCATTGCTTGAAAAGCTGATGCAGCGATTCGATATCGTTATACGTAAATGCATGTGTCAGCTCGCGTGTTGCTTTCGGCACGCCGCGATTACGAGCGGTGGAACCGATGTACCAATCTTGCCATCCGTGATAACCGCAAACGGCGATATGATCGCGCTCGGTATAGGCGCGGGCAAGACGAATTGCACCGGACGTCGCATCCGAACCATTCTTGCCAAAACGAACCATTTCAGCACAGGGCACCATTTCCACCAGCTTTTCGGCCACCTGCATTTCCAACATATGCGGCAAGGAAAAAATCACGCCGCTTTTCAATTGTTCCTCGACGGCGCGCGTCACATCGGCGTCGTTATAACCAAGCGTGATCGCCGCAAGACTATTAATGAAATCGATATATTCGTTGCCATCTGCATCCCATACGCGACTGCCTTGACCGCGTGTGATGAAGTACGGCGAAACGCCGAATGGATATTGCGTTTTGCTCTTGCTGAAGGTCTGAGATCCGAGCGGAATTACTTTTTCCGCGCGGGCAAGAAGCGTTTCGGATTGATGGTAGCGATCTGACATGGCGTTATACCTTTGCAAATTCTTGTTTACTGCCCTTGAGAAAGAAATACTTCATCTGCTTGCAGCGATTTGAGAAACCCTTCATTCCGCACATAATGTGTATTCAGCGTTCGTAGCACCGGTTCCTTCTCAAGCAACATTAAAATATCAGCGGTAGTAAACGCCGGATTGGCTGGATAAAGCGCTTCATAAATGTGACTCACCAAATCGTAGTCACCCGGCTCATCGACGGTCCAGCGTAAATTCGAAAGATCGACGTCATTACGATAATGTCCGATTTGATAGCGCTCCGGCGCACTATGGATAAATGGCAACACATGCTCACGCTGTGAAGGCAATCTGGCCTCTCGCCATGCCTCCGCCAGCGCAGAGAAGCGCACTACTTCGACATCCAGTCCATCGGGAAAGGTAGCCTGTAGGCAATTTGCGGTGTAATCATTTCCATTCGCTATATGCATGGCGATAACAGCATCGATCAGGCCAGGATCGGCAAGCGGGCAATCGCCAGTCAATCGCACGACATGCTGCGGTTGATGCGGCAACGCTGCCTGATAGAAACGGTCGAGCACATCGTTAAGACTGCCGCGAAAACAGTCAACACTCAATTCGGCGCATAGCTCAGCGAGAGCCGAATCATTTGCATCGTCGCTGGTTGCCACAATTAGCCGATCGAAATTTTTAGCGCGACGCAGTCGTTCGATTTGCCGTTCGATCATCGGCCGACCAAGAATAGGCTTGAGCACTTTACCGGGCAGACGCGTCGACGACGTCCGTGCTTGAAGGATGGCGAGGATATTCATTAATGGAGATTCTGCATGGAAGGCCACATTGCTGGATTGACGATAGCGGTGTCTTCAATAGAGAATCGTTGCCATGGAAAATCTTTCATGCTTTGCACATCTGCGTTAACCGCATCAATTAGCGCCGCCAGCTGATCTACGGTATTAACGCCACAAACTGCGGTGGTAATACCCGGCAACGAAATTATGAAGTGCAATGCCGCTTGTTCCGGTGTAACGCCTCGCAGGTCAAGTTCATTATGCAATTCGTTTAACAGCGGCAGTGTTTTGGCGAAATGCGGTGGTAACAGATTCGGCTGCAAAAAAATTAGGCCTTGCAAAAACACTGAGCGAGCGTGAACCTCGATACCGGATACGGTTAACCGCTGCAAATGTCCGCTATGTATCAAGCGCTGATCAAGGAGACTGACAGGGAGTTGAATCAACTCGATAGGATAGCGATCGAGCAACGCATCGATTTGTTGGCCGGTATAAACAGAAGCACCGAGTTTGTTAATCAGGCCTTCATCACGCAAGCGAATCATGGCATCGAAAAGCCACTCTCCACCTTCGGCCAATAAATCGTTGGCGTCATGCGCGAGCAGGCCGTAAATTCGATCTTGCTGCATGAGTCTGAGTGAATGATAAAGAGCTTCTTCAAATTGCCCTGCAACTTTCTTGTCGATAGGATGTGTCGATACTTTTGGTGTTTTCGTGACAATTTGAAACCGATGGCCGGCATGCAAGGTACGTCCGAGTACCTCTTCGCTTTTGCCGTACAGGCAAGCGGTATCTAAGACTGTCACCTTGGTCTTCTCTGCCATTTCGAGGATGCGTCTCACCTCTGCTTCCGCCGTTCGTCCGTCGGGATTTGAAATGCCGTAGTCCAAACCAAACTGTGCAGTGCCAAGGCCCAGTTTCATTTCAATATCCGATGCAATGCTGCAATTACATGATCTTGGTCTTGATCACTCAGGCTCGCATACATCGGCAAGCTAATCGCTTCCCGGTAGTAACGCTCTGCTTCAGGAAACATACCCGACTTGAAACCCAAGGCCTGATAATACGGCTGGGTGTGTACCGGAATGTAGTGAAGATTGACGCCAATTCCGGCCGCTCTTAACGATTCGAATACCTCGCGATGCGATGGTCGAATCGAATCGGTACGTAGGCGCACCACATAGAGATGCCAGCTAGAGCGAGTGCGCGCATCCTGCCATGGGCGAATCAGCGGCAAATCGGCCAATGCCACGTCATAACGGCACGCTAAATATTCGCGCCGCGTGACGAACTCTTCGAGGCGCTGCATCTGACTTGCGCCTAACGCAGCTTGAATATCAGTGATGCGGTAGTTGTAGCCGAGTTCAGTTTGCTGGTAATACCAAGGGCCATGCGCCAGCTCCGTCATATCAGCGGCATTGCGCGTAATGCCGTGTGTGCGCAAGCGCAATAGACGTTGATATAAATCATCGCGATTGGTGAGAATCATTCCACCTTCACCACTGGTAACGATCTTTACTGGATGAAAGCTGAAAACCACCATATCGGAATAGTCGCAACTACCAGTTTTTCGTCCGGCAAAGCTTGAGCCGATCGCATGCGAAGCGTCCTCGATAACCGCACAGCTGTAACGTTTTGCCAATCCGCCGATTGCTTCCATATCACATGGCTGGCCAGCGAAATGTACGGGAATCAACGCCGCTGGTTTGCGGCCTTCATTCGATCTTTGCGCAAGTTTTGATTCCAGTAGTGATGTCGATAGATTGTAAGTCCGCGAATCGATATCCACAAAATCCACATCGGCACCGCAATATCGCGCGCAATTGGCAGAAGCCACAAAAGTATTCGGAGATGTCCATACTTCCTGCCCCTCGCCGATATCCAGTGCGAGACAAGCAAGATGCAATGCAGCCGTCCCGTTGCTGACTGCAACCGCATAACGAGCGCCGCAGTAGTCCGCAACCGATCGCTCGAAACGCTCGATCGCCGGCCCTTGCGTCAACCAATCGGATTTCAGGACATCGATGACGGCATCTATGTCGGCTTGCCCGATGTCCTGTTTACCATAAGGAATCATGGCAACCTCTCCTAAACCTGGACAGTGTCCGGCTTGATTTTATTTGCTCCGAAAGCACTAAACGTTTGCTTGTAAAGTTGGCGAGTATCAGTATTGGTAAAACCGCCTTTGGCAATTCTAGAGCTAGTCATTCCTGCACGCTTATTGAATTCACGGATCTCTGAAATAGATAGAAAACGCGGATTAGTTCCGGAGTCGTAAGTGAATCCCTGCGGCACCAGCTTGCCGACCTCTCCACAACCGTTCAGTGTGTAATCCAACTCCTCACGGTGAAATTTAATCGTCGGCCTGATGACGTAATGATCGTCAAATTCCAAGGTAAGATGAGAGTCATCGGCGGGACACATCGTCTCATGCAATTTTTCACCTGGCCGTATACCGACGAATTTAAGTCCCAAGTTCGGCGCCATTGCTTGAGCAAGATCAACAATCCGCACAGAAGGAATTTTTGGAACGAATATTTCTCCGCCATGCATGCGGTTGAAATTCTTCAGCACAAAGTCCACCCCCTCCTGCAAGGTTATCCAAAAGCGCGTCATGCGCTCGTCGGTAATTGGCAGGGCATTGGTGCCTTCATCAATCAGCTTGTTGAAAAAAGGAACGACTGATCCGCGCGAACCCACGACATTGCCATACCGGACCACACTAAATGTAGTCCGATGTCCGCCAGCCATGTTATTCGCGGCAACGAACAATTTATCGGACGCCAATTTTGTCGCGCCATATAAATTGATTGGATTGGCTGCTTTGTCTGTCGATAAGGCAATAACCTTCTCGACATTACATTCCAGCGCCGCTCTGATGACGTTTTCAGCACCATGAATATTGGTCTTGATACATTCCATCGGGTTGTATTCAGCAGCAGGAACCTGTTTTAACGCCGCAGCATGAATAACGTAATCGACGCCGCGCATCGCTTGCCGTAGACGCTCGCCATCCCGTACATCGCCAATAAAATAGCGCATTTCGGAGGCGCCATATTCCCGCTCCATCTCGAACTGTTTTAATTCGTCGCGTGAATAAACAACCACTCTCTGCGGCTTGTAGTTCGCCAAAACAGTCTGGACATACAGTTTCCCGAAAGACCCCGTCCCACCTGTGATCAGTATTGATTTTCCGTTTAACATTTGAAGTCCCCTTTTTGTCTCGCTAGGATTACTGTACTTGCCAGTTAGCGTAAAGACCTTGCCCCCAGCCTCGGAGGCCCCTTCCCACGCCTTGCAATGCGACACCGCCCGAGATCCACTCCCGCACTGGAATCGAAAACCCCGTTTTCCTCCTCGATAAAATCTGTGCTGGCAGCGATTTTTTTGGTGACTTAGCCATATCAGCTTTTGCCGGAACGGAAGAGGAGTTCAATAAAGCTGCGACTACTCGGAACAATTCGATATCGACAAATGGCGTTCGAATTTCCAAGGAATGCGCCATGCTTGCCCAATCGATATCACGCAATAACTGATTACGCATGTACCATGCGGTTTCCAACGCGGTAACTTTGGCATGCGCATTCCCGACGCCATTAATCGTCTCTTCCAAGCGCATTAATGTTTGCAGTTCATTCCAGCCTTCACGCACCATTTCCCCGTCAAGCAACGCGGGCAACTCCCAAGGCATGAATAGGCCTTTGCGCAAGAGATAAGCGCCGCCGTAACTACCGCCATACTCCAATAAGCCGGCGTATTTGGGTGACGTGAAATGCTTCAGAACCGGTGCGGAAATATAGCGAAAACTTCTTCCCACTGCGGGGAATGCGCAAAAAGGATGGAACAAATTGACCATGCGCGGGATCTGTTGGAATGAAGCATAACTCCCGAAAAGCTCGTCCCCTCCCATGCCGGAAAGCACCACTTTGAGGCCAGCCATTGCTGCTGTCTGGCTCACGAAATAACTGTTTACGCCATCGATAGTCGGCTGATCCATGGCGTCGAGCAAATGGGGATAACCGCGCTGAAAATCTTCCTTGGTAACCCAACGCGTTTGATGAATCGTGCCGTAATGCCGCGCGACAAGCTCGGCCAATTCCGTTTCATCATCCTCGCTGCCTTGATATTGCTTGAAACCGAGGGTAACCGTATGCAATGGACCGTGGCCTGCTTCTTTCGCCAGAGCAGCGATGGTTGTTGAATCGAGACCGGCCGACAAAAACACGCCCGCCGGTACATCGGCAACAAGGTGATAACCAACACTATCGAGAAGTGCCACGCGTAAACGGTCGCGCATTTCCTCGCGGCTAATAGTAAGAGCGGTGGCCTGCGCACCGGCCAATTCAGCAGCAAGGTTAAAAAATTGCTTTAACTCTCTTCGGCCACTCGCATCCATCCATAGCATTGATCCGGCAGGCAACGCTCGAATACCTTTGTAAAGAGTATATGGCTCAGGAATATGACCCCAAAGAAAAAAGCCGACGTGCCCGGCAGGTTCGGGACTTGTATCAATGCCGTCACCTTTAAGCAAGGCTTTCACTTGCGAAGCTATCTGAAGAGTAGCGCCATCGTCCGCATAGTAAAGCGGCTTTATCCCGAAAGGATCACGTACAAGCAACATGCCCCGCTTACGCTGATCCCAAATAGCAAAGGCATACATCCCACGCAAATAATGCACAAGATCCGGACCATGCTCTTGATAAAGATAAAGGAGAACTTCAGTGTCGCTACGAGAATGAAAAGAGTATCCCTTTGCCTCAAGATCGCAGCGTAATTCGCGGTAGTTATAGATTTCGCCATTAAAGACAATGTGGATTGATTTATCCGCTGTAGCCATTGGCTGAGCACCGGCTTCGCTCAAGTCGATGATGGCAAGGCGACGATGCGCAAGACCAACTCGACCGTCATCGGACAACCAGATGCCGGCCCCATCGGGACCACGAGCAATCATGGCTTCGCGCATGCGCAAAAGCGTCTCCCCGGCTACCGGCGGCGCCGAGTCACGATAAGCGAATATTCCGGCTATGCCACACATGGCACTAGCGAAATAGCAGATTAGTTGCGCAGGCCAAGATTCCGCTTTACTGCCTTCCAGTGCTTAGAAGCTGTTTCGCTCATTTGAAACTTTCTCATACGTTCACGAACGATCACCAACAATACCATCATAAAAAAAGCAACGAACGCTGTTGTTAAAACAGCTTTTGAGCGTGCCGGCCGTGACTTCCGCTCCGGCTCAATGGCTTTGTCTAAGACCTGAACAAGCGTTGGATTTTTTGACTCATCGATTTTCGCGGACTCGTACTGCTTCGCAAACAATTCGAAAAGTGTTTCTTGATATTTAACTTCGCGGGCTCTGCGCAAGTATTCAAGCGCATCGCCTGGTACTTTTCCAAGCGGCACAATCACATCGCCCGGCGTGATCTCTTTATTGCTTTCCATCTTGCCGAGCTGCGCACGCAAACCCGCGAGCTCTTGTTGTACTCGGACCAAATCCGGATTTTCAACGGTGGCATAAGTACGCATTGAAACCAATTGCACTTCTTTTGCCGTGAGTTGCGCGCGTAGTGCAGCGGAGGCAGAGATAGTAGCCGCTGCCTGACCGTGAGGCTCAAGGATACTGTGATCTTCCTGGAATTTTTTCAAGTCCACTTCTGCGGAGATAAGGTCTTGCTTTGACTTCTGAAGCTGCTTCTCCATAAACAAGCGACGTTGGGACGCTTCGGTTACAGCAAGCCGGAAAGTAAGATGCTCCAAAGCGTCGGCGTAGCCGTTGCAAATTTCAGCAGCACGCTTAGGATCGGTGTCCTCAACATCAATAGAGATAATGCCGTCTTTTGCGGCACCGATTTTTGTGTTTTTAGCTAACCGGCCGCGTGCATCACCGATGCGGGAAGTTTCGTAAACCTTTTGTAAGTCGAATCGCTGAATCAGTTCATCTGATACAGCCCGGCTTCTCAACATCGATAGATATACTTCATTGGGATTACGAATGCCCAATGCACCACCGGCAATACCACTCATTGCCCCAAGCTGTCCCAAGCCTCCTATTGCGGTAGGCTGATTTTGACGAGGCGGTAGCAGCTTTGAACTGGCAGTGTAGATATTGGGTAACCGCCAACTCCAACCTGCAGCGATGATTGCTGCCACCAATGGAACACCGATAATGCGCCACTTATGCTGCGCCAGCACTGCGAGCAGACCAAGTAGGCTGCCAACATTATCATCTGCTATGACGGGCTGGTCAGTTTCGAGTTCGACTTGCCCAGGCTCAAGAGAAATGTTGGTCATCTGTCACGTCTTTGAAGTAGTAAGAATCACAAATCATTTAAAACCTTTACCCCTGCTGCACCCAAAGCAAATTGGTAAATAATTTGCGACCAATCTTTCAGCTCTTTAACGAAGCTAAACTTTTCCAAGCGCTCAGGAACTATAACCGCATCGCCTGGCAACGTGCGATTCCCTTTGATACCAAGCCAGCCTTCGTTTTTCTGGCTCTTGACACTGCCATTGGCACGTATCAAATAAAGCTCTCCCGCATCGGCATCTCGCGTCGGACCACCCGCTTGCGCCAAGTAATCGGAGACACGATTCTGACGGTGATACACAAAAGAATTCTGGTTGTAGACGGCGCCGAAGACGCTTACGACGGAAGGTTTATTCGGCACATAAAACCGGTCTCCATCTTCCAATGCAATATCGGGCAAATCTTTAAGCTGGCCGTTTTCCTCGGGGAGATCAAGCACAACACGCCCCGTCGCTTTTACGCCACGCAGCTTATCGACAATAGCCCGTTGACTTTCAATCGCCTGCTTCGCATTTTTCCCTTCGTCAGCTGTCGTTGCCACTTGCGTGCGATCAATAGCCGATCGTTGCAATTGACGCTCCAAGCGAGTCACCGCCTCATCTAGCTGTTGTTGCTGTCTGACGCGTGCAGATTCCCGCGTGAACTCTGCGCCGAAAAGATAAGAGTCAGGAGTCAAACCACCTACGCGGGTAACCAACTGACGCAGGGTTTCACCGGACTCAACCCTATAGACACCGGCTTGTAACAACTCACCTTCCAACCGGACGTATCGACTCTGTTTTGAGACAGGAACTTGAATATCGTCTTTCGAGAAAATAGTGATGATGTCGCCCGGTTTCATCACTAGATTTTGTGTAGGATCGCCATCTAGTATGGCCTTCCGAAGATTGAACGGGATCAAGGTGGTACTCAAATCGTCCTGGATGCGTTCGATTACGGCGTAATCCCAATTAACTTCTTCGCTGCTTTTGACTTCTGCACGAAGTTTTTCAGCACTGTTAATATCGGTGGCTTGATTAGCGGTTTCTGTGCCAGATTTTGCAGCTGTATTACGCTTCCGCCAAAAATCTCTGGAAACAATAGCATCTTTATTCGGTAGCAGATCCTTAATGCGCATGCCTTCACGATAAGGATAGCGTGCCGGCTCGGCAACAAAGCCGCGTAGCGTGATTGCATTTTGGAATCGCGGCCCGACCGAAACAAACGTCAGCAAATCACCGTCATGCACGGTATGTTTTAACCCATCTCCGTCAAGGGTAAACTCTTGCACCGTTCGCGCTTTATGCGCGTCGATTCGTTCAACTATCGCTCTATGGCTAAGGGCGGTGGACGTGAGGCCGCCCCCCCATTCGAGAATTTCGGCCAATGTGGTGGAGCTACCGCCTAGTTCAAAAATGGCCGGCACATTTACGCTACCTGATATAGCCGCCATTGGCCCGACCGGCGGAATAAAAATAACGTCCCCGGGTAGCAAACGGGCATCCTTAGATTTATCGCCCTTTAACAGCAGTTCATACAAATCGAATTCGACAACGGAATTGTTACCACGCTTAAGTTGAATGCGACGCATCGATCCCTTGCCCGATGGTCCGCCAGCAGCAAAAAGAGCATTGATCAACGTGCTCATCGAACTAATCGTGTAACTACCCGGCCGCTTAGCTTGACCAACAACGAAAACTTGAATGGAGCGTAACTGCCCCAGGCTCACGGATAATTCAAAATTCCGATAGATGCGGCTTAAGGCGCTCTTCAGGTGAGAAGGCAAGTCTTTATAGCTAATACCAGCTACGTTGACGACGCCAATTTTTGGGATATTGATTGAACCGTTGCGATCCACTACAGCGCGGATATCACCGTCGACTTGCCCCCAGATCCGCATGACAATCTCATCGCCGGGCCCGACTATGTAGTCGGCAGTCATCGGCACGTTGTCCACTGGAGCGAATGTGCTAGGCACATTCTCGAAAAGATTATGGCCAAACAGCGGCAAGCTTTTGCCTAAGGATTGCTCGATGAATATTTGGAAATCATTTGTTGCAGGAGCACTTACTCGGGATTGATTCCCACCCGCTAACGCCGGTTCATTTATTGTTTGCGGATTTGGTGAGCTATGTAATGAAGGTTGCCCCTGCGAAGAGCCGGGCTGCTGGGAATAGCGACGATAAGCGCCCTGCAGTTCGGGAGGCAGCGGCGAAGATAAAGAAGGATTGGGCGCGAGCGCGCCTGTAAACTCTTGCGCCCAAACAGCTTGCAGCGCAGCTACCCCTATCAACAGCATAAGCGCTAAACGCTTAGTGGTTCCGTAGAAAAACAACTGATTCCTCGTCATTTCAAGCACACTCACCAATGCTGGAACCATCATTGCCGATGGTACATTTAACGAAACCCATACGCTCTAAACTCTGGGCGATTATGAAGCAAATGCGTAGGAAAAGAAAAATATTGTTGGGTCAACACCATCTACGAAAACATTGTCTGCATGCAGAATTCCTTAACTTGATTTAAATTGAGGAGAGACGACGGCAAACTTCAAGAGAATATCTTCGTCATCTCCAATGAATATAACGAACAACAATGATAGGACTTACGCAAAACCGCCCCAGCGGCGTTGCTCCTCCTTGCCGTACAAATCGTACTGTCTGCGTCGTCGCGCCTTGCTGGGGCGGTTTTGCGTAAGTCCTAAATAATTAGGAAACCGGGGAAGACTTATTAGTACGCCGCGTGGTTTGCAAGTTTTTTTCTTGTAACTTTGCCACCAAACCGTTAAGTCCGGAACGTTTGATTTCTTCGCTAAACTCCGTGCGATAAGTCATGACAAGGCTTACGCCTTCTATTGCTATGTCGTAAACCTTCCAACCTTCCGCTGTCTTCCCCATGGAATACTCGACGCTTAAAGGAGCCGCACCAGGCCGCAAATATTTACTATGCACCTCCACGTCAGTGTCTCCTTGCTCCATATGTAGCGGTTCGACAACCAGAGTCTGTCCCTTATAAGCGCCTATCGCATTCGAATAGGTATGAATAAGTAAACGACGAAATTCACGCATCAGTCCATCGCGTTGACTGGGAGTCGCTTCACGCCAATGTTTACCCGTTGCCAGTCGCGTCAGTCGCGCGAAGTCCATATGGGGCAATACTTTGGCTTCAGCCAATGCCAATACTTTCTCACGATTACCGGCACGTAATTCTCGATCGTTCTGTACGGACTCGAGTACATCGGCAGTGATCTTACCGATCACTGCATCAGGAGACAGCTCGTCGGCAATTGCACATGTTCCGGTGATTAATGCGAAAAATAAAATGATAGGTAGTTTGCGAATGAACGATAGTAGAGATGACATATTCATAATCCATATTTGGTTAACGCTGCCTTGTAGGCTTGTCGAGTATGCTCAATCACCGTCTGCATTTCTGGCATAACGGTTTGAGAGGTGTGTGATTCCTTGCGGTAGTTAACTTTCTCGTCTGCCGCTATTCTGATGGTTGTTTGCATTTTCTCCCAATCACCAATACGTAGGCGATCGTTGATTGCTTTTATGGTTTCCATTGGCTCATTGGTCAAGCGATTAAAATCGACTACAACCAACCGATTTTTTGGTAAAACATCGATCGCATAAGCGAGGCATTCTGCCGCGGAAGAAAACGCCTGCCGCAGAAATTCATCCAATTGCGATGCTTCCCAGTCCCAGAGAGCATACTCCTGGAACATGGCAGACCACATCTTTCGATTCGAAAAAAAAGTTTCTTCCGGATCTCGCACCACCCAAACATATTGAGCCTCGGGAAAGGCATGTAGCAAGGCCCGAATACGGAACATATGACTGGGTGATTTAAGAAGCAAACGGCCAGTTCTGCCGTCAGCGGCGCCCGCTAAAAAATTTCGCCAGATTTCAATCCAGTCGTCCGGCAAATCCGCCCAGACATCCGGCTTTAACCACTGCGCCGCTTCGTCTAAACGCCGAGGATCGAAAAAACATCGATATACGGAAGGAATACCCAGCGCAAGAAGTGCAAACTCGTCCTCTTGCGGAGAAAACGCGCCAATGGCAAATTTATCCATAGGGCGAGCAATCACCTGGCTTGCCCTTGGTGGATGACGCAAACGAAAAGTAGCCGGACTCATGCATTGCCAGGTTGCCGGGCAAATCATCTCTGGGCATGCGCCAAGTAAATCATGAAGGTAAGTAGTGCCTGAACGCCATAAGCCGAGGATGAACACCGGCGCGGCGTTTATCGGCGAAGCCGGGCGAAGGCGATCCTGTAAAGCTAAGTTTCGCTCGAACCAAAAACTCTGCCAGCGGTAGGAGAGTCTATGTGCCAAGCCAATGCGAGTTGGCCTTCCGCCCTGCCGCAACCAGGCGAGCGCTTCACGGCCAAGTGGGAAAATGCTTGGGGAAGTATTCACTGGAGCGGACCGCCGTGAAGCTGTAGTTGCGCTTCGATAGCGGTACGCATGTTTGCTGCGACTTCAGGCGCTACAGCGGCCAGATTCACACTTTCACTCGGGTCGTTTTTCAAGTCGTAGAGGGAATCCACTAACATTGGCATCTTTGGAAACGCAGGATGATCAAGATAACGCACGTATTTCCAGTGCCCATCGATCATTGTCACACTGCCGTTCTGCAGTTTACCGAAACGATCATTCCTTTCTAAATTCATGGAGAACACCGGCTTTTCTACCTTTTCTCCGAGAAGGGCCGGCTTCAACGACCTCCCTTCGATTGGCTGGTCAATTGGAATTCCCGTTAAATCCAGAATCGTCGGCATCAAATCAATTTGCTCCGCCAATACACCCAATCGTTTCCCGGTGCTTTGTCCAGGCTCTTTCACTATCAACGGTATACGAATCAAATCGTCGTGCAACAATGGCCCCGCGTGGCCGCCGAAACCATGAGAAAAACTTTCTCCATGATCAGCGCTGATAATCAACAACGAATCATCGAACACTTTGTTATCTTTAAGCCATCCTATAAAACGCCCCAAATGATAATCGACACTAGCAATCGCTTCGTCATAGCGAGCAATACACCAAGCGGGAGATTCTTTGACAAATCCGTAAGGACATTTCGAATCGAAACGTGTGCGCCCATCCGGCCCATCGTCAAAACGACCGACAAAGGGGGCTTGGCTAGCGTACGGGCCATGCGGCTGCAATAGGTGCACCCACAAAAACATTGGCTTTGTCGTATCACGCGCCTCTACTAATTGCCGGGCTGACGATAGCGCCAGCTCAGGATCAAAATGATCTGCTACGGACCAAATACCTGTTCGCACTAATAGTTTGTCGATAGGGCCAATCCAGATGCCAATCATTTTCAAACTTAATATCGGAGAAGCGCCGGGAATACGCGAAGACAATTGCGAATTTGCGATAAAAGCAGAAACATGTACTCGCCCATAAACGCCACGATCCAGCCACTCATCAGCACGATTATGAAACGGCGCAGCATATGGATTGGTTGAAACAGCGAGCGTCTGATAACCAGCATTCTTAAGCCGGGCAACTAGTCCCCGCGCAGCAATCACCGCATCCACCCGCGCATTCTGTTGCAAGGCGCGGTGCGTCCAAGGTCTGACCCCATTTATGAATGAATTGACTGCAGTGGTTGTGAAATTAGAGTTTGCATAATACCGCTCAAAAACACTGGACTGCTGTGCAAGGCTGTTCAAATTAGGCGTTGTCTCTCTCGGATAACCATAAAGCGATAAGTGATTGGCAGAGAAAGTATCGACGGTAATCAATACAATATGCGGCGACTTTACGCTTGATATTTTTGTGTTGGCAGGCATCGCCATCGATATTGGAAATGCAGACCAGAAAATCAGCGGCGATATTACAGTTAAAACTAATCCGCCCGCGGCGCTGAAACGCATCAGTTGCTTCATCTCTATTGGAAATATAAAGCGGCGCCATAAACAAATTGCAGAACCTACGATAATCGCCATGCCCAAGGTGAGCCTTGGTTGACTCAACCAAGAACCGCCTGCGAAGCTTTTTGCCTCCAGCCAGTCTCCGCCGTGACTTAAAATTCCGAATAGAACGAGTGTTGTCGATAGCCATGTTACAACGCGACTTGCCAAAATAGCGGGAGAACGCCGCACCGCCTTTGCAATAAACCAAGATACTCCCACGGCTCCTGCCGTTAAGATGAATCCGAGCGAGGCATAGAATACCCATCCCCACGCGAAAACAGATAACAATTCTATCGGCCGCGATGCTTTCAAATATGCATCAATTTGCGCCAGAAAATCCAATGGCAACAAAATAGCGACGGCAACGGCAGGGATCAATAATATCGTTTGAGCAATATCGCTAAGCAACCAATTACGTAATCTATGAATCATCTGGCAAAGAGCACTGCGGGGAAAAGATAAATGGGATGGCTAGTCGTTCCTGATCATCTCGAAAATTCGATGCGCCGTTCATTTTTATGGAGTCTGTACTGGATAAATGCAAGCCTATGCTTCCGTTGGCCGCTCTCGCTTACCACCTCGCCGGAATAATCGATTCCATAGCGCGATGATGCGCTGCCGGAAAACTGTCCATACACCACCAATAGCAACGAGAACTGGAAACAACAACTGAAAAAGAAAACCGCCCGCATTCGGATCAATATATGCGTAACAGTCGAGAGGAAGTAAACAGATCGCAACAAAAGCCAGGTAACCAGTTATCGAACGAAACATAATTACGCTTCCTGAACTGTTTTAGTGAAAAGTTTAGATAATTTTTTAGCAATTAAACTGAAGGAATTATTTGGAATGATTTTTATTTGAGCGCCACTATTTCCTTAACTGAAAGAGAGCGCATTGCAGTGTGACGCATACGATTTGGAACTGCAAATATCATAAATGCCTCTCCCAATTCAATAACAGGGAAACCAGTTAAACGACTCATCCCAAATAACTGTTCCTACCTCGATATTTTCGCCGTTAATCAATTTGAAATTGTCGCCTACTGTCGAAATACGAACCCCCACACGATTTTCAGCCACAGCGGTGACCACGCCTGATATTTTCTCCTTGCCAATAATCCCCACCGCTTGCTCTCGACAAACGTTGACACCAATTTTTGCCACCGCCTCAATCAACGCTTTCCGATGCTGATACTGCAATGTTCGCATTGGCGTCTGTGGCCCTGTCATTTGATCGCCCTTCCAGGGACCCTCATAGCGATCGCCGTTCGGCCATTCGTAAACACCTTGCCCCTCGCGCTTGTCGTTACGATATTGGCCAGTGTAACGTTCGCCTGCCCACGCAGATTTTCCACCCCATGTGTAAGTACCGACACCATGTTTATGATCGTCGACAAAATCACCGATGTAGCGGTCGCCATAGAGCCATGTTTTCGTACCGGGTCCATGCTTCTTGCCGGCTTTGAATTGTCCTATATATTCGGCGGTTCCCTTTGCCACGCCAGTGCCTTCGGCAAGGCCCGCGTTATTGCACCCTCCTTCGTAGCTTCCTTGTAATTCAGGGTCAATTACAATGCATCCGGGAGCGGATGTAGGTCGAGCTGACGACAGGAGGCCCGACATATTGCTGGTTGAGTCATCGGGCTTCCTGTCGTCAGCCCGACCTACGATAGCACCGCCAGCAATTAAAATTCCGATTAGGAATCTCTTCATTTAATCACTTTATCGGCAAGGTCACTTGCACGCTGTTCGGACCAATATCCAGTTGCAACCCTTCCATCCAATCTTTGCGCCGCGACTGCCAATATAAAGTCCCTATTCCATAACCTAACAAGGCACCGGCCACCGTATCGGATACCCAATGCTTGCGATCAATTACTCTCGCGGCATTGGTGAGCGCAGCAACACCGTAAAGCCAAGGCGCATCATATTCCTTGGCAAAAGGCGTTACGATCGCCCATGCCGCTGTTGTCTCTGTGGATGCGAACGAGGAATTGGTATTGCCCCTTTGCCACGCATGGAAATCATGACTGCCTAATCCAGCATCAGGCCGCGAACGACCAACTGCATACTTCAATCCCAAATTAGCCAACACGCTCACACCAGCCGCTTCCACGGATGCCATCGCAGTCGAACTCAATCGGTTATCGGATCCGCCACCTAATGCAAGGAAAGCAGCCCCTGCAGCGCCCACTAAAGGCACCGCATTACCAACGCGGGCAACATTCCGAAATACGATATTGCCATTATGTTTGGCAGCAAAAGAATCAACACGGTTATCTGAACGCGTGCTCGCGGCGATAATCCCAAGTCCTAAGCCGACATGTTTCCAAGTGTTGGCCGAACCGAATGTCGAAGCAGTTACCAGCGCGTCTGATTTCGCCATCGACCACAGCGGGCGTTCGAAAATCGATGTGCCCAATGAAGGCAAATGATAATCGTCGGCAACGTCTCCAAACTGCGATAAGCCATCTCGATAATAAACATCGCGGAACAATGGACGTTCTACCATCTCATAAAGGTCTGCCGGTGAATTGACCATTTGCCCGACGTCACGTGTCCATGGCGCTAAGGAGAAAGCAGCGAGTGCTTGCGTGTCGGAAGTAAGTAGCGGCCCGAAAGGAAGCGATAAAAATATTCCCTTATCGTGATACGGCTTATCAACCGTACCCGGGCTAGTAATATCGTTGCCGTTAGTAATCGTATACCAAGCACCAAACTCGATGCCCGAGTCGAAACGACGCTTCAATTCAAAGCGCGCGCCTCGGTCTCTTGCGAGAAACCGCCCTGCCCGCACCGTAGCTGTCACGCCAATAGGCAAGCGATAGTGCAAGGCCGCCAATGCTGTAACCGTCGAGTAATCTCTGAAACCGAATAATCCTTTCGTGTCTCGCTGCCGCAACGCGTCGACACTTACATCAACCGCCCAAGGCTCTCCACGTGGAATATAAAGTACCTGGCCACCGGCACCGCCATACATCATCTCGTATAAGCCGGCAGAAGCACGAGCGTAAACACGCTCACCAAGCAAGGAAAAATTATTTACTACCACTTTATCCAGTTTGTATCGCGAGTCTCTGAAGTAATCCGCCACATCCGATCGAACATGCGGCAATTCACTATTAGATGGATTGGATACCTTGCTCACATCCTCAAGCAAGTTCACTCTTGCCAACGATTGCAAGAAAAGACCTTCACCCAACTTTCGATCGTAAGATCCCACTGCGCTAACCGAGTACCGAAACGCGCCACTGGGGTCATTCAAATAGGCAGAGAATGCGGGACGGATCTTGACGCTATTCGCATTCGCATCGTCGGAACGAAAACTGATGACATCACCTTCATAGGCATAGTGGACTCCAGCCGGGTCGGCTACTTCATCGAACGCGGCCAACATCTCTTTTCGGTCTTCATGGCCGTTCAAGTTGACGTTGGATTCCTCGGGGCTCGCGTAATGAATGTCGACACGCTCAGCCAATGTTTTCCGCGGCACCATACCGTTGAAATACCGCTGCAACGTGGCCACATCGAAAAAATCATAGGTAACGATGGGCAAGTCTTGCACGGTGTAGGTAATTTGAATTTCCCGAGTCTCGACCGGTGCTAGCGCAACAATGACTCGGGCCGCCCGGCCCACGGCGCGACTAGTTGTTGAAATACGGTTATTAGTCAAAGAAACTTGTAGCGTGCCGTTAACGTAATCAATACGAATATCACGAAAACTTTGCTGATAAAGCGCACTGGCAAGACGCCGCTTATGCTCACCCTCAGAATTCCACTGGGCTAGTGTGGGACGCGGCGAGACCTTGGTGTAAGGTGGCGGCTCTTGAAATTTTGGAACGTATTCCTGCACGTTAAGAGGAATTTTGAAATAAGCATTTACGCCAAATTCGTTGTGCCCACGTGATACCTGCGCGTTAAATGGCCCCCAGGTGTACCCAATACCGACCACAGGGCTTTTCTTCCGTTTATCAACACCGGTATCGCTTGCGCCAAGATCTTGCGCATAGTTGTAAGCGTCGTACTCAGCAATGAACGACCAATGATTTAGTATCTTTGGCTTATATCGAATGCCGCCGAATGCACCATCTATGCGCTTATTGCCATATCCGAGCGTGAGATCGATTTCATCGCCAATTTTTTTTGAGGCGGCGATGTATTGGCTACGAAATATACTAGTACCAAAAAAATCTTGCCCACCAACAACAATGTTGGGAAGGTAGTTTGTTTCTTTAAACAACAATCCCTTGAAACCGAAAGATTTGTCCTTGTAATAACCATATTCAGGACGGTCAGGAAATCCCGCTACGCCGGCGACGCGCGTATACGCGGCAGAAGTCTCCAGCCACGGAAATAACGACACAATGGCGTAGCCGGAACGATAGGGAGAGTAATTGGAAACGCCAAGACGTAACGTGCCGTCCGGATCAATACGAGCGTCGGGCATATTCACGAGAGCAGTCTGCTCAGCGCGTGCCGTCGAAAAAAAAGGGGTAGGCAAAACTGCCCAAACGAGCAGTCGCAAGAAAAATCGGCGCACTTAATGGATCAAAACCAGGCTATTCAAGAACCGGTATCAAACGAACTATATTTCCCCAATTCACAAAATTGAGGATTGAACTCACCGAACATGGAAGCTTTCCTATAACCCAGAGATCGTCACGCGTCATTCGCGATATTCAACACAACCAACATTTAGCGCGCCCTTTGGGCGCACTAAATGTTGGTTGTCGCGCATAGCTTCCGCCTAAGCTGAATACGCTTAGTGGTGAGTCGTCGTCGTTGTTCCACCACCCGATGATGCAGCGGCGGCAGCAGCGGCAACTCCTGCGCCAATCGCTGCGATAGTACCAAGACCAACGCCAGCGACACCAGCAGCAGCACCCGCAGCACCCGCAGCACCCGCACCCGCTGCGGCACCACCTGCAGCGGCGCCACCACCTGCAGCACCACCGGCAGTTGCTCCCCCTGCTGTCGCACCGCCTGCGCCTGCGCCACCACCTGCGGCACCACCTGCGGCACCACCACCAGCACCACTACTAGCACCAGCACCAGGGGCTGCACCAGGTGTCGCAGCCTGAACAGCATATACCTGAGCCATCATTAGGATTCCCAGTAACAGGGCAGATAACTTTTTCATCTCAACCTCCCATTCGATATTTGATAAGACTACCTGATTGGCAAAACTTGCATGCACTACGTGGAAGCTTCATAAAACGACGCTGGCCGCACCGCCATTCGCCAAGTTCGTTTTATTGTCTCTATATACATCCATATCTATGTTAAACCGGAACTACTTCAGCTCACTTCCATCAAGACCGGCGAATTCTTCTGCTGGGCATGTTATTAAAGCGCCAGCGGAGACGGTCGATGAAAACACTCTCGAACGACGCAATATGCTCCGTGCGTAGGATATTCCTATTCCGTAAGCAACAAAGAGTGCTAAGAATGCCACAAATAACACTCGTTCGGACACTCCTATTTGCCATGCTGCGACACCGGCGCCGCCAATAACCGCGGCAATAACCCACATGACGACAACCATTCGCGGAATCGACAAACCCATATCGAGCAATACATGATGTAGATGCGCACGATCACCGGTGAACGGGCTTTTTCCTCGAAGCATGCGTCTCACCATGATTGAAACAGTATCAAGCAACGGTAACCCCAGAATCCAAACTGCTACGATCGGCGGAAAAACCGCTTGTTTGCCCTGGCTGAGCGAAATCGCAAATGCCGCCAATACCATGCCCAACATCATACTGCCGGCATCGCCCATAAAAACGCGCGCGCGCGCTTGCCAGCGATGACGAATATTAAATATCAGAAAACCCAGAGTGGAGCAGGCAAACAACACGGCCAGCGTGAGGTAAGAAGTGTTGCCCGCAAATCCTGCAAGAACCGCGAACCATACCAGTGCAATCACCCCGATGCCGCCCGCGAGACCGTCGGCACCGTCGGAGAAATTAAGTGCATTTATAAGGCCAATCACGCAAATAAAAGTAAATGGCACCGACAATGCACCCAGCTCCAAATTCCCACCGGCAACCAAAGAACCGAGATCGATAAGGACTACTTGTCCTAAACCAATCATCAGCAACACCGCGCAGGCTTGCCCTGCAAATTTGGTTCGAGCACGACATTCGAAAAGGTCATCCAACACACCCACTATGACGAGCACTCCGGTGGGCACTAGTAAATTCCATGCCATGGACATCAAACCGGAAAACTGGGTGACAATAACAAAAGACAAATAGATGGCTATCCCACCGACTAACGGCACATCTCCGTCATGAATTTTTCGCCCCACTGGTGAATCGACAAGCCCCCACCGAGGAGCCAGCCTGGCAAGAAAAAGCACCAATCCTGATGACAATATAAATGCCAAAAAATAAGGCCCCAGCGGAATCATCATAGATCCGATCCAATGTGTGTTAAGCGCACCGGTCAAGCGATGCATCGTTCTTAAACTACGGATTGGGACAGCAAACAGCCATTGACAAATTACATTAAATAACGATGCTAAGCAACAGATAAAGAGACTGAATTTAGAGTCATTAATGAGGCCTCAGAGAATCTTAAAAGAAAAATTAAAAGGCCGTGAACCGGATAGCCGCCAGCCTGCTTTCAAAGAGTATCGGCAATGAAAAACGGAAAAGGCCATCGTCGATCAATGTTGCTGCGCGCATAGGCTGAAACTACAATGCCGCATGCCGCAAATCCTCATCGTAAAAACATCGTCTATGGGCGATGTCATTCACAATCTGCCCGTTATTACAGACATCCAAAAACAAATTCCCGACACAGCCATTGATTGGGTGGTCGAAGAATCTTTCTCGCAACTGCCGCGATTGCATCCAGGCATTCGCAAGGTTATTCCGGTCGCCCTTCGGCGCTGGCGAAAATCGCTCACACAAGCGACAACGCTTCGCGAAATTCGTGATTTCGTTACCACATTAAGAGAAGACGTTTACGATGTCGTGCTCGATACACAGGGGCTAGTCAAAAGCGCGGTCATTGCCAAGCTGGCTCATGGCGAGCGACGGGGCTATGCCTGGGGCAGTGCCCGCGAAGCGCTGGCTACGGGCATTTATAATCGCCGCTTTGTCGTCGATACAAAGCTGCACGCAGTTGAACGCAATCGCCAACTCGCCGCGAAAGCACTCGGTTACGAACTGCAATCACTCGCGCTGGATTACGGCATTAAAGCACCGGGCGACCGTTGCTCGTGGTTACCAAATACGCCATATGCCGTACTACTGCATGCAACTAGCCGTGACGATAAACTGTGGCCTGAAAATGACTGGATTTCTCTTGGAAAAAACTTCCTACACCGAGGCATACATTGCGTGCTGCCCTGGGGAAACGCAACGGAAAAAGCACGCAGCGAACGTCTTGCGAGCGCTCTGACTCATTCACATATTCCCGATGAAATGAGTCTTAACGACGCAACAACATTACTTGCTCACGCCACCATTGTTGTCGGCGTCGATACCGGGCTGACCCATCTTGCCGCAGCCCTTGGCACCAACGTAGTAGCACTTTACGTCGCCACTTCGCCAGGGCTTACCGGTGTATATGGCGAGAAAAATGCGGTCAACCTCGGGAGCGCAGGCCAACCGCCGACTATTACCAATGTCTGGGATGTCGTTACGAAATTGATTAATTCCGAAAGTAAAAATGGCTCGTAGTTTTTATACCGCGCTGATATACCTGCTATTGCCGCTTGCCTACTTGCGATTACGATGGCGAGCTCGCAAGGAACCCGGCTATGGCCAGCATATTGGCGAACGATTCGGACGCTATGAGTTCACTCCATCGAAGCCCATCGTGTGGATTCACGCGGTCTCCGTTGGTGAAACGCGCGCTGCCGCGCCTTTAGTGGCTGCGCTAAAAGCGCGTTACCCGGATCACCAAATATTAGTCACCCATATGACACCAACGGCTCGAGTGACTACAGAATCACTATTCGGCGACAGTGTGTTGTGCTGCTATCTTCCTTACGATGCGCCGTTCGCGATGCAACGATTTCTCACACACTTCCAACCCAGCTTGGGCGTGGTCATGGAGACGGAAATTTGGCCGAATCTAATTGCCGCTGCCTATAAAAAAGGCATCCCATTGTGGCTAGTGAATGCGCGGTTGTCAGAAAAATCGGCCAGACTTTATGCTCGCTTTCCGTCGTTGACGGCGGGCAGCCTAGCTAAATTTTCCGGTATATGTGCACAGACCTCTTCTGATGCAACACGCTTAACGCAGCTTGGTGGACAACATGTCCGAACTTGCGGCAATGTGAAATTCGATATTACGCCACCGGAGAAAATGCTGGAGCTTGGCATAGTGCTGCGTGAACGCTTCGGTAAACATCGTCCTGTATTTCTCGCCGGCAGTACCCGCGAAGACGAAGAGGAACTAATACTCGATGCAATTGAAAAAATGCACGTTGATGACCTGGTCACGATTATCGTTCCACGTCATCCGCAACGGTTCGATACGGTGGCTACGCTTATTCAAAAACGAGGATTCAAACTCCAGCGGCGTAGTGCCGGCGAATTGATTGATCAAACAACGCAAATTGTATTAGGCGATTCAATGGGGGAAATGTTCGCTTATTATGCGGCGTGCGACGTCGCGTTTATCGGCGGAAGCTTATTGCCTTTAGGTGGGCAAAATTTGATCGAGGCATGTGCGGTGGGGAAACCCGTGTTGATTGGACCGCATACATTCAATTTTTTGGAGGCGACGGAGCAAGCGGTGGCCGGTGGAGCGGCACGTCGCGTAACAGATGTGGAAATGCTAGCCAGCGCAGTGACAGATTTGCTGAAAAACAAAGCAATGCAGCAGAAGATGGGAATGGCTGGATTAGCGTTTTCTCAAGCGCATCGAGGCGCGGTAGAGAGAATAATATCGATTATTACCGCGCACCAATAAAATAAAGAGCAAAACCGATATAGGACCTACACAAAACCGCCCCAGCAGCGTTTCACCTGGAGGGCGCATGTGCGCTTGCACGCACAGGACGAAGCAGAGTGCTTTTATTTAATCAATAAATTATTCACTTCGGCCAAATCGGTTTCATTCAATTGCCCAGCTGATCCTTTGAGTTTCAGCTGACTCAATATCACGTTATAACGCGCCTGTAATAAATCCCGGCGGGCTTGAAAAACCTGCTGCTCGGCATTCAATACATCGAGACTGGTACGCACGCCCACATCTCGCCCCAACTTAGTAGAGTCCAACGAAATTTGGCTTGATTTCAGCGCCTGCTCCAGCGCTTTGACTTGTGTAACGCCACTCGTCACACCCAAGAAAGCAGTGCGCGTATTTTGCGCGATGCTACGGCGATTCGCTTCCAAGTCGTAGCCGGCTTTATCGGCATTGGCACGCGCCTCACGAACACGTGACTGGGTAGCGCCACCCGAATAAATCGGTAAGGTTCCCTGCACGCCAATCTGCGAGCTTTTGATGTCCACACGATCGCTGAACACATCAACGGTACCATTGCGACTATTGCTATACCCTCCCACCAAATCTACCGTCGGCAGATGGCCCGCACGCTGCTTTTGTACTTCCGATTTAGCAATTTCCACGCCAGCACGAAGCACGGTGAGCGTTTGGTTGTTGTTTTCAGAGGCGGTCACCCATTCGTTGATGTTATTAGGGACTGGCAAGGGCAATTCCAACTGCTCTTTGAGCGGCGAAAGTTTTTCGGGAATATTTGCAATCAATTGCTGTAATGCTTGGCGTTTTATTTCAAGGTCGTTGTGATCGACAATTTCCTTTGCTACCGCCTGGTCAAAACGTGCCTGGGCTTCGTTGGTATCGGTTATCGTCGCCGTGCCCACCTCGAAATTACGCTTTGCTTGCGCAAGCTGCTCGCTGATAGCCGTTTTTTGCGATTGCGATACCCCTACATTGTCCTGTGCCAGCAACACATCGAAATAAGCTTGTGCCACTCGTTGAATTAAATCTTGTTGAGCGGCGGAAAGTTGCGCTTCCGCTTGCAAAACCTGTTGCTTGCTTTGATCGTAGACAGCCCAATTCTGCAAGCGGAACAACGGTTGATTAAGCGATAGCGTATAGCTACTGCTATCGAAAATAGTGCCGGGAAGACCATCTGACTTCTGGTTATTGCGAAACATGTTGGCCGTAAGACCGAGGGAGGGTAATAACCCCGCCCGCCCTTGCGGTAAACGTTCCACTCCTGCCTGATAAGCGGCTTGCGCTGAGGCAAAAGTCGCATCCTGCACCTTAGCCTCCTGATAAATTTGCAGGAGATCAACAGCTAGCGCTGGTTGTGCCAACGTTAAAGCAATGAGGAGGGCAGAGTGCCGCATCTAGAAAACGAACCGTTTAGGTTGCGGTGCATTTCGTAACGGGGAAATGCAAGTTTCAAAAAGTTCTACGCGGGCAACTTCATTCGGACCGGCAACATTGAATAATGTTGCCTTCATTACCGGGACGTCCCCGATCACTGCCAGCAATCGCCCACCTGGATTCAGCTTATTAAGAAAATCTGGCGCCAGAATCGGCGTGGAGCCGGTTAGCACGATCACATCGTACGGTCCGCCGGGCCACCCCTGAGCGCCATCGCCTATATGTAGCTTTACATTCTCAATCCCGTGCGCGGCCAAATTCTTCGCAGCAAATGCGGAAAGCTCCGGCACTATTTCTACGCTATCAACGAAATGTGCGCGCTTTGCCAACAATGCTGTCATGTAGCCACTGCCGCTGCCGATTTCCAATACTTTGTCGGTGGACTTAACCCCTAACTCCTGCAACATGCGAGCTTCCAGTTTGGGTGCCAGCATGACTTCACCGTGGCCCAGTGGAATTTCCATATCCACGAAAGCCAGCGACTTAGCGCTTGGCGGCAAAAATTCTTCTCGCCGCACTTCAAAGAGTAGATCCAGCACCTCCTGATCCAGCACTTCCCAGGTGCGGATCTGCTGTTCCACCATATTGAAACGAGCCTGATCGAGATTCATTAACTTTATATCCATAATAATTAATTTCTAAAAATATATTAAAGCATCCACTGGCTGCTTATTGTTGGCATGAGTCTAGCTTACTTCCACACTAAAACAATAATTCGCGCTCCGCTTATGCAGTTCTGCCGCTTTAATAGTGGCTTGTTTGTTTTACGCAATACTTTAGAGCGGATTTCATATGAATGTACGGTGTCGTTGCCCCCAAATGCGGATGCCCGCTAGGCGTCGCTCGTCGCTTGTTTGCGAATGACCAAACGGCGCTCCTCTCGCCTAGCACTGCACCCCAAAAAAACCCAGCGACACCGTACATTCATATGAAATCCGCTCTAGGTAATCCGCATGACAATCAGCGTCAACAAATCGGAGAACTTTCTCCTCCCTGACTCTCGCCTACCTCATGTTGCGGTTGCTCAATATGCCGGAAAATTCAAGGGTTAGCGGAATCATACCGAATATTTTCATTAATGTTGTCATCAAGATTAGCGTGCATGCCTTCACAATTACGAGCACGGCCGACTTACGTACGCCGTTTACCCACAGCCAGACACGCACTCGCTCGTATATCTCAAGCCCTTAGCACTTCCTTCGAGATCTACGGGTATTTGGGCAAAACATTGAAGAAAACTTAGGCCCCATTGGCAAGGCCTCGCAATGTCATATCAATATGCGCGTCGATAACTTTCTCTCCTTCTGGGGCACCAGAGGCACATTGCGCGAACGAATATTTCCAAATACAGATAAATATGAAAGGGGCAAAAATCAGCTGCGTTGCAAGCTTAAGATCGACTGGTCGAAATTCCCCGGCGTCGATACCGCGTTGTAAAATTTTTATTGTTACGCGCTCGGCGCGACGAATAACTTCCTCATGGTAGAAGCTGAGAATTTCCGGAAAATTTCCGGCTTCGGACACAATGATTTTCGGAATCGCGCTAGAGCGAGTCGCACATATATTTTCCCACCATTCCCGCATCAATCCTCGCAATAATGTCGGAGTGTCTCCCCGATGATTATTCTCAAGCTCTTCGACATTCGCAATGCTGGCAACAATACTGTCGCGGACAACCGCTTTAAACAGTTCCTCTTTATTAGTGAAGTAAAGATATACCGTGCCTTTACTAACACCAGCTTGCTTGGCTACTTCATCCAATCTAGCTGCGGAATAACCCTTTGCCACAAAAACGTCTAGCGCGGCATCGATCAGTTCCTGAGGACGAGCATTTTTCCGGCGCTCCCAACGTGGTTCCTGTTTTTGCAATTCCATGGCTTAACCAATCCAATTAGTAACTGACCAGTCAACAATGTAACGACGCGCCACTGCGTGCGTCAAGACTTCTATCGATTCATTTTCACAACATTCTTAAATAAAAATTTGAACTCCTTAGCCCTTCACGGAATCAATATTCAAATAGGCATTTTGGTAACGCGCCTGGAGTGATTGGAGAAATTAGATCTGTCCCCGGCGAAACGCCAACTACACTGATAGAAATGGCCTGCTGAAAGAGAATTTTTATGACATTACGGGACCCCCAAACACGGGTATGCACGGAAGCCTTGGAACTTTTGGATCGCGCCGATAGATTACACCGACAGTTCTTTCGGCTGGGTTCGGCGCAAGCCAGATATCCGAGTTGGGAGCCGCCGGTGGATGTATTTGAAACTGACGATGAGCTCATCATCTTGGTCGCACTGCCCGGCGTCGATTCCGATCACGTCAAAGTGATCGTTGATGGCGCGGCACTTATTGTCCTTGGTGACAGACGAATGCCGCATGCGCTTCAGAACGCATTAGTTCGCCAACTCGAAATTCCCTACGGCCATTTTGAACGCCGCATTGAACTGCCACCCGGTCAATTTGAGATTCAGCAGCGCACATTGTCAGATGGTTGCCTATTTCTCAGTCTTTTCAAACTTGATTGAAGGTGGTCATCCTAGATTCCTCAGTTGGACGTATTCGCTTGTGCGTTTTTTAAACCGTCCAACTAGACGCGACGACGCGGCATGGCCATTCCATGCAAGGAGGAGTAACAACGTTGGGCGGCTTAAAAAATGTGCAATCGGATGCGTAGCGTATTCACCCATTTGGTGACCTTTCAAAAAGGAAAAATGTTCGCAGGCGTAAGACCTTTCTACAAGCAGCAAGCGATCAACTGAGGAATTTAGGATTATGAGCACGGAAAAAAGCAAGACACAGCTTGATGCTCCGAATAAACCGTTAAATCCAAGCACTTCTCGCAACGAGGCTTCCACTCGAAAATTTCCGAATATCCCCGAGGATGCACTTATTCTCCTTCCAGTTCGCGATTTGGTACTGTTTCCGGGCCTACTGCTACCAGTGACCATTGGCCGGCAACGCTCGATTGCAGGAGCGCAAGAAGCCCTTCGCAGCGAACGGCAGATTGGCGTCGTTCTACAACGCAACTCGGAGCAAGATGAGCCGGGCCCAGATGATATTCATTGGGTTGGCAGTGTAGCGAATATCGTTCGTTACGTAACGGCTGCAGAAGGTTCGCATCACGTCATCTGCCAAGGTGAACAACGATTCCGCATTCTCAAATTTTTGGAAGGCTATCCATTCTATGTAGCGCAAATCGAACGACTGCCGGAAATCGTTTTGGTAAGCAATGAAATAGAAGCGCGCATGTTGCAGCTAAAGGAACGGGCAATGGAAATACTCCAGCTCATTCCGCAAATTCCGGCGGAACTCACTGCGGCGGCACAAAACATCAACTCACCGGCGGCGCTTGCCGATTTCGTTGCCGGTGTCCTAGATATTAAGCCACAAGAGAAGCAGGACATATTGGAAACGTTCGATGTGCAAGCGCGATTGGATAAAGTTCTCGGTTTTCTGAGCCATCGCATCGAAGTATTACGGCTATCCCAGCAAATTGGCGAACAAACAAAAGAACGGATGGATGAGCAGCAGCGCGAGTTTCTGTTGCGCGAACAATTGAAGACGATCCAAAAGGAACTGGGTGAAACCGAAGGAAGTGCCGCGGAACTGGCCGAGCTGGCGGAGATGATCGCTAAGGCAGGGATGCCTGAGGAAATAGAAATCCAGGCAAGAAAAGAATTGAGACGACTAGAACGGATTCCGGAGGGTGCCGGCGAATACTCGATACTACGGACTTATTTGGATTGGCTGGTCGAACTGCCGTGGTCGATAGTCAGCGAAGAGCACATCGATATCGCCGAAGCCCGCCAGGTGCTGGACGAAGATCATTTCGATCTGGGCAAAATCAAGCGACGTATTTTGGAATACCTGGCGGTACGCAAGCTTAATGCGCACGGCAAGAGTCCTATTCTTTGTTTCGTTGGCCCACCGGGTGTTGGTAAAACATCACTAGGACAAAGCATCGCACGCGCAACGCAGCGGAAATTCGTGCGATTAAGTTTAGGCGGCGTGCACGACGAAGGGGAAATTCGCGGCCATCGACGTACTTATATTGGCGCAATGCCGGGCAATATTATCCAAGCGATTCGTAAATCGGGCGAACGCAATTGCGTGATGATGCTTGACGAGATGGATAAGCTGGGCACTGGAATACAAGGCGATCCGGCCTCCGCATTGTTGGAAGTCCTTGATCCAGAGCAGAACAGTAATTTTCGCGACAACTATCTCGGCGTGCCATTTGATTTGTCGAAAGTCATGTTTATTGGCACCGCGAATATGCTGGATACCATCCCAGGGCCACTTCGCGATCGAATGGAAGTGATTCAACTACCCGGTTATACCGAGGAAGAAAAAGCGCAAATCACCCAGCGCTATCTGATTAAACGACAACTGGAAGCAAATGGTCTCACCCCGGAACAATGTGAAATTACCGATGCGGCTATCCATGCCATCATCCGTGATTACACGCGGGAAGCCGGTGTGCGCAATCTCGAGCGAGAAATCGGCAGCACGTTTCGCAACGCCGCCATGCGTATTGCCGAAGGTTCGGCAGAGAGGATAAAGATCGATGTCGTAGATCTGCCAAAAATCTTGGGGCCGAAACGCTTCGAAAGCGAAGTAGCCATGCGTGTCAGCGTTCCTGGTGTCGCGACCGGCCTTGCTTGGACGCCTGTGGGTGGTGACATTTTATTCATCGAAGCAAGCCGCACACCGGGCGCAGGGAAACTCATTCTCACCGGGCAGCTCGGCGATGTGATGAAAGAAAGCGCGCAAGCCGCGCTAACGCTCGTGAAAGCACGCGCGACTGATTTTAAGATACCGCAGGAAATCTTCGACAAGAGCGATATTCACGTGCACGTACCTGCAGGGGCAATACCGAAAGATGGCCCAAGCGCCGGTGTTGCGATGTTTATTGCCCTAGCATCGCTAGCCATGAATATACCCGTGCGTAATGACCGGGCAATGACTGGTGAAATCAGTTTGAGAGGACTCGTGCTTCCGGTCGGCGGCATCAAGGAAAAAGTGCTGGCCGCACTACGGGCTGGAATCAATACGGTTTTACTGCCCGCACGCAATCAAAGAGAGCAAGAAGAGATTCCCGAAGAGGGGCGCAAGCAACTGCGTTTTATTTGGCTGGAGACCGTAGATGATGCCTTGCGGGCTGCGCTTGTCGATCAATCGAAAGAACCTAAAGCAGTGAATGCGTGAACCTAGAAAAATAATTGGTCCACGAAAAGCACGAAACTTTTCATTACTTTATTTCGTGCCTTTCGTGCTTTTCGTGAACCAATTGCAGTTCTTGCGCAGATAAATGCAGCAAAAGGAAAACTTCCTTAGCGCTTGCATTCACCCCTGCTTTCCAGTAGTTTGCACCCACACGTTAGGGGTCCTGGCCATATTTTTAGCCGGGTGAGAAATACCCTTCGAACCTGATCCGGATAATGCCGGCGCAGGGAAGCGTGAGTAGGCCTTTTGCCGCTCCCCGCTCCTTGCGTGTTTTTTCCTAGGAGCACCATGAACGCCAATCCCAAATTTATCAACGCCACCGCGCAAGTCGACGAAAGCGCGACCAAGCCGTTTCCAAAATCGAAAAAAGTCTACATCCAGGGTTCGCGACCTGACATTCAGGTCCCCATGCGGGAGATTAGCCTTTCGGAAACGCCGGCGTCCTTTGGCGCGGAGCAAAATCCCCCCCTTCACGTTTACGATACCTCCGGTCCCTACACCGATCCAAAAGCCCACATTGATATTCGCGATGGCTTACTGCCACTCCGGGCAAAATGGATTGAGGAGCGTAACGATACTGATTTGTTACCCGCACTGACCTCGATATACGGACAAGAACGCTTAACCGATCCTAAGCTCGCCGAGCTGCGCTTTAATTTGAAACGGCAACCGCATCGAGCCAAATCAGGCATGAATGTGACCCAGATGCACTACGCACGGCGCGGGATTATCACGCCGGAAATGGAATATATCGCCATTCGCGAAAATCAGCAGCGCGAGCATCTTTCCGACTTATTGTTGAAGCAGCATCCGGGCAAGAATTTCGGCGCCAAACTACCGCAGTTCATCACCCCCGAGTTTGTCCGCGAAGAAGTGGCTCGTGGTCGCGCCATTATTCCGCTGAATATCAATCACCCAGAAAACGAGCCGATGATCATTGGCCGTAATTTCCTGGTAAAAATCAACGCCAACATCGGCAATTCAGCCGTGAGCTCGGGCATTGCTGAAGAAGTCGAGAAGATGGTTTGGGGCATTCGTTGGGGCGCCGATACCGTTATGGATCTTTCCACCGGAAAACATATTCACGAAACCCGCGAATGGATTATCCGCAATTCGCCCGTTCCTATCGGCACGGTACCTATTTACCAAGCGCTGGAAAAAGTAGACGGCAAAGCTGAAGACCTGACTTGGGAAATATTCCGCGATACGCTGATTGAACAAGCGGAACAGGGCGTGGATTATTTCACTATCCATGCGGGTGTGCTGTTACGTTATATTCCGCTGACTGCCAAGCGCCTGACAGGCATCGTCTCTCGCGGTGGCTCCATCATGGCGAAATGGTGCCTGGCTCATCACAAAGAGAGTTTCCTGTACACGCATTTCGAAGATATCTGCGAAATCATGAAAGCCTACGATGTGAGCTTTTCACTTGGCGATGGTTTGCGTCCCGGCTCTATTTATGACGCCAACGACGAAGCGCAATTTGGTGAGTTAAAGACATTAGGCGAGTTAACCGATGTTGCCTGGAAACATGACGTACAAGTAATGATCGAAGGCCCAGGCCATGTGCCCATGCACCTTATCAAAGAGAACATGGAACTGCAGTTGAAATACTGCAAAGAAGCGCCTTTCTATACATTGGGACCATTAACTACCGACATCGCACCTGGTTACGATCACATCACCTCCGCGATTGGCGCGGCAATGATTGGTTGGTATGGCACGGCGATGCTGTGTTATGTCACGCCGAAAGAACATCTCGGTTTGCCGGATAAAGAAGATGTGCGTGAAGGTATCATCACTTACAAGATTGCCGCCCATGCGGCGGATTTAGCCAAAGGGCACCCCGGTGCGCAGGTTCGTGATAATGCTTTATCTAAAGCCCGCTTCGAATTCCGCTGGGAAGATCAATTCAATCTGGGCCTCGACCCGGAAAAAGCCAAGGAATTCCACGATGAAACCTTGCCGCAAGAAGGTGCCAAACTCGCACATTTCTGCTCGATGTGCGGCCCGCATTTTTGCTCAATGAAGATTACGCAGGACGTGCGTGAGTATGCGGCGAGTCAGGGTGTGGATGAACAGGCTGCGCTGGCTAAAGGGATGGAAGAGAAGTCAATTGAGTTTGTGAAGAAGGGAGCGGAGATTTATCAGAAGGCGTGATGGAACTTTACATCTCTTTATTCAGTTAAAAGACCACCAGCTTAGGCTGGTGGGTTCTACTCCGGCTCAGCGGAGTAAAAATCCTACGGTCTTATCGTACAAATCATCCCTCACCACTCCGTATAAAGTAGATTTATAGAAGCGCCCAATATGAAACTTAGCCGCTTTTAGCGCGGTCAAATTTTATACTTCCCCTGTACGGTATTACATCATGAACCCGCAAGAAACCCAGCAGGCGCTCGCATACAACACTGGCGCCTTCCCATTAGATGCAATGGGCCAAGCTATCGCCGACCGTGAAGCGATGACGCCAATCCTGCTTGCCGAGCTAGAACGCGCATCAGAAAATCCACAATCGATTCTCGACGAACCCGATTCGTACATATTTCATTTATATGCCATGTATCTGTTGGCAGAATTTCGTGATCAACGCGCGCTCCTCCCGATAGTTCGCCTCTGCCATCTTCCATCGGACACACTTGAGAGATTAATTGGCGATACGATTACTGAGGATCTAGGCAATATCCTCGCCTCCGTATCTGGAGGTGATATTTCTCCAATCAAAACCATTATCGAGAATCGGACTCTTAACGAGTTTGTCCGTGACGCAGGTATCGGTGCCTTGGTTACGCTGGTTGCAGAAGGTGCAATGAGGCGTGAAGCGCTCATTGAATATTTACGAGAGCTAGCATCTACATTGGGCTCTACCGATTATTTGATGTGGGCACTATGGGTCGCCGAAGCCACTCAGATATACCCAGAAGAACTAATGCCAGAGATCCGAGCAGCTTATGCTGCTGACTCTGTGGACGAGGGGTTTATCGATCTATCGGACATCGAACGAGTTCTTGCTAATGGGCAGGACGCAACATTGGTAGAACTTCCCGACTTTTACCACTACATTACCGACGCCGTGGATACTATGCGTTCCTGGGCATGCTTTCGACAAAATTCACAAGACTATTTGCTAGAACTAGAAAACGATTTGATAAACAACAGCGACACTTGGTATTTTTTTCCAGCCCCTTATCATCGAGAAACGCCAAAGATTGGACGTAACGATCCTTGTCCATGCGGCAGTGGAAAAAAGTATAAAAAATGTTGCATGCCATTAGGTTAAAAGCGATCTACCGAAAAGGAATGTTTTAAGGCGAGTAGAATGTGGCTCAAGTTATTTTTCCTTCCGGCCACAGATGACACTTCCTTCTCTTTCCTTGCTCGAAACCCGCATCCTAGGTGTATTAATCGAAAAGCAACGTACAGTCCCTGACACTTACCCACTAACGCTCAATTCATTGCTTGCCGGCTGCAATCAAAAAACGAGCCGAGACCCAGTCATCAATGCAAGCGAATCCGATCTCCAAATCGCTCTTGATCAATTGAGAACGCTGTCTTTGATTGTCGAATCCAGCGGTGGGCGAGTTATGCGTTACGCGCATAACTTTGGCCGGGTTTTGCAAATCCCTTCTGAGTCAGTTGCTTTACTGGCTGCGCTAATGTTGCGTGGACCGCAAACAACAGCCGAGTTGCGGTTGAATTGTGAACGGTTGCAGCGATTCGCGGATACCTCTTCAGTAGAGGGATTTCTTAATGAGTTGGCCGAGTGGTCAACTGGCGCACTCATTGTCGAGCTACCCCGGCAACCCGGCTCTCGAGAAAACCGTTGGGCGCATCTGCTTTCCGGTACACCGGAATTTACGGCCACGAATTCTGCTTCCGCTTTAACGGCAAACGAAGACAATGTGACGGTCGGCGAATTAGCTGCATTGAAAGCAAATGTCATGCGCCTTGAAAATGAAGTGGCAACACTAAAGGAGACGGTGGCTAAGCTTTGTTCGGAACTAGGAATTGTTTAACTTTAAAAACGCAAATCGCTCGTAACGTTTTGTAATCAACTCAGGGCGCCGCAGAGGCTCTGTTAAAATGCGCCCTTTGCCTGCACGCCTCCCATGGATATTCTTCTGCTCGTCAAAGCTTTAATCCTCGGTATCGTCGAGGGTCTTACTGAGTTTCTTCCCATCTCCTCTACGGGGCATTTGATCCTCGTTGGCGATCTTCTCGGCTTCAATGACGAGAAGGGGAAAATGTTCGAGGTTGCTATTCAATTCGCGGCGATACTTGCGGTGTGCTGGGAATTTCGCAGCAAAATCGGCGAAGTTGTGCTCAACCTACACTCGAGCAAACAAGCACAGCGTTTTGTTTTCAATTTATTTATCGCGTTTCTGCCAGCCGCAGTTTTAGGCCTGCTTTTCGCCAAGAGTATTAAAGCGCATCTCTTCAAACCCGTGCCCGTTGCGCTTGCTTTTATTGTCGGCGGGATCGTCATATTGTGGGCGGAGAAACGCAAACATAGTGTAAGAATTGAAACAGTGGATGACATCCGCTGGCAAGATGCGTTAAAGATCGGTCTTGCTCAATGTCTCGCGCTTATTCCAGGCACATCTCGTTCCGGCGCTACTATCATTGGCGGATTGTTATTCGGCTTATCGCGTCGCGCCGCGACAGAATTTTCGTTCTTTCTCGCTATACCCACTTTATTCGCCGCGTCGCTTTATGAGTTCTATAAATACCGCTCGTTATTACAAGCAGAGGATGCCGGAATGTTCTTGGTAGGAGGCGTGGCTTCTTTCATCAGCGCATTCTTTGCTGTGCGCGGACTGCTTCGTTTTGTCAGTAAACATGACTTCACCGCCTTTGCCTGGTACCGGATTATTTTCGGTATTGTCGTGCTAGCGACAGCTTTTACCGGCATCGTGAATTGGTCGCAGGGATAATCCCATAAATAATAAAAAGCCCACAGCGACTATTTTCGCTATGGGCTTTTTAATTCTATATCTTCCCGAAAAAGCTTCCCTCTTAATTCTCGACGCTAACCTCACGACCGGTAAACCGGCCCACGTGAGTCAACAATTCATCTTCTTGGAAGGGCTTGCCCATATATTCGTTAACACCTAATTGCAACGCGTAATTACGATGTTTTTCCGCAGTCCGCGAAGTAATCATGATGATCGGAATATGAGCGGTCCGTGAATCGCCACGCACGTTGCGGGTTAATTCAAAGCCATCCATACGCGGCATTTCAACGTCCAGCAACATAACATCCGGAATAAATTCTTGTAACTGCTGGATAGCATCCACACCATCTTTGGCGGTAACAACTTGATAACCCTCGCGCAGAAGCAAACGACTAGTAATCTTGCGCACTGTGAGCGAATCGTCGACTACCATCACAAGCGGCGCTTTCTTGGCTACTTCCGCCTTGGTCTCTGTGTGAACCAATAGTGGGCCTTCCTGACGGCTAGCCAATGAAACAGGATTCAGCATCAATACCACTTGACCATTACCAAGTACGGTAGCACCGGCCACTCCTGTAAGTCTGGCTAGCTGCGGCCCAATAGACTTCACCACAATTTCTCGGTTTCCTTCGATGCTATCAATCTCTACCGCCACGCGATGAACACCGCTACGGAGCAGTAATATCGGGAAATAACGACGTGGCTCACCAGTTCGCTCTTCCTCACCAAGCAAATTACTGAGTAAGTGGAAAGGATAAATGTTGTTTTGCCAAACAACCTCTTTCTTCTCACGCAACGCAGTGATCTCTGCGATCTTCCATTCTTGCACCTGCTCGACCATCGCCGAGGGCACGCCAAACAGAGTACCGTTCGCACGAATCAGAAGTACTTGCGTCACCGCGAGCGTCAATGGAAGCGTGATAACGAATTTCGTACCTTGGCCAAGTATTGTGTGTACTTCAATATTTCCACCAAGATTCACAATGGCGTTTTTCACAACGTCCATTCCGACACCACGACCAGCCACTTGTGAAATTTCGGTCGCCGTCGAAAATCCGGGCATGAAGATATATTCAATCAACTGACTCTCAGTCGGATGTTCGTCTGCTGGCAGCAATCCCTGCTCCACTGCCTTTTGCCGCACGCGTTCGGCATTAATGCCGCCGCCATCGTCAGAAAAGGTTAAGACAATTTCATTCGCTTGCTGCCGAGCATCGATAGTAATTTCACCAATAGGCGGCTTGCCAGCGGCTTCGCGTACCTCAGGTGATTCGATACCATGAGCAATTGCATTACGAAGTAAATGCTCAAACGGCGCAATAATTTGTTCGAGCACGCTACGATCAAGCTCGGTCCGCGTTCCCTTGAATTCAAGGTTGGCTTTTTTGCCTAATTCTTTTGCCGTCTGGCGGACAACACGATAAAGACGATCGGTCAAATTACCCAACGGCACCATGCGAACGGCCATTAGCTCTTGCTGCAAATCACGATTCAACCGTGATTGCGAAGCTAGCGCCGCATCGACTTCATCAAGGTTTTTAGTCAATGATTGCTGCAATGTCACAAAGTCATGCACGCTCTCGGCCATGAAGCGGGTGAGCTCTTGCATCCGTGTAAAGCGATCGAATTCGAGCGGGTCGAAGGTATCGCCGACTTCCTGCTGTTGATGTTGAATAGTGGATTGAATTTGTGATTCAGACTGAATTTCGATTTCTCGCAATTGCGCACGAAGTTTGGTTACGTTTTCGATCAGTTCCGCAAGGCCTTGGCGGAACGAATTCATTTCGCCCTCAATACGCGAGCGAGCAATACTAATTTCACCGGCATCGTTAACAAAGCGATCAACCAATTCAGAACGCACCCGCAAAACAGGGCGGCGATCCGCTTCTTCACCCTGTGCGGTGGCCGCAGCAGCTTGGGGCGTTGGTGCAGACAGCTTATCGTGCATTACGCCAATCGCCCCGGGAATATTTACCGATGCATCAGATACAGAAGATGCAACAGACTCGGCGGCTGGCTCCAGTTCAATTGGTTGACCGTTCTTCAAATGCTCTAACGCGGTGGCAAACCGATCAAAACCATCCTCCAATGCGTCGAAATCAGCTAATGTCGGCAGTGCTTCCGCTTGCATTGCAACGACGCGATTTTCCAAAAGGTGAGCAAGCTCGCCTACACGCATGGCTCCCGCCATCCGCGCGCTGCCTTTAAGAGTATGCAAGTGTCGCCCCAGCAACTGAGCTGGTGCCTTATTACCGGGCGCAGTACGCCATGAACGCACCGCGTCACCGACGCCTGGAATGATTTCGTACGCTTCTTCCAGGAACACCGGCAACAATTGCTCATCAACGTCATCAACAACAAGACGCCGGTCCTTGTTTGATTCTGTTTGATGGCGGCGCTCCTCCGAGGGAGGAGCAGCAATATTTTTTTGCGGGGCAATGGTCTGAGCTGTAGTAAACGGAGCTGTTACTGTGCTTTCCGTGGGCAAAATTTCTACGGGCGTCGGTAGCGCCTGCGTCGTGGCTTGCGGTTCAGGAATGGCCGGCTCGATTGTCAGGCCTTCATGAAATGACAACAACTCATCGGCAGCGGGCTCTATCTCTTCCGCTTCATCGAGACGCATTGCTTCAAATTCACTAGGTCGCAGAAATACATCCTCCCCAGCCTCTTCCAGCACGTCCATATCGAAGTGTGATCCACTAACTGCTAGGTCAAGCGCTTCAATTTCTTCGAGGGCGTGTTTGGATTCCTGGTCCCTTCGCTCACTACGTACATATCCTAAATGGCTTTCCAAGCGCTCAACGAGCGCCGGCGCCGCTTCCGGCGGTTGCCGATCCAACACGCTAGCAACCATGTTCTCGAGCGCTTCGCACGCTTCGACTGTCAGCGCTAGATGATCTTGCGTAAAGGGCGTTGGATTTTCCAGCCGCTCAAGCAACCATTTTTCAAGCGCGAATCCAAGCTCGGCAATCTCGGTAAATCCACAGATCCGGCAAATGCCAGTCAGTGTATGTGCCGCTCGCATGAAGTCATGGCTTACAACTTGAGGAGGATCTCCGCATACGGCAGCCAATTCGCGTCGCAACGTGTTGACGTGAGTAGTCGCCTCGTTGGCAAATATCCCAAAGAAATCAGGATCGACAACCACATTGCCTATGATTACTTTAGGAGAAGGCTCGATCTCTGCTGCCGGCTGCACAGGTTTAACGATTATGATCTCAGGTACTGCAGGCGTTTCATCCACCATTGCAATGCCGTCATCGGCAGGTGCAACAAACGTCTCCGCTACGGTTGCTTCAGGTAGCGGTATGTCGTCCTCGTCTTCTGGCTCTTGATCATTTTTAAGCTGATCAGCAAGACGGAATATTCCCGCAGCCTCAACATTCGGCTTGCCACCAGCTTGTAACGTGCTAATCCAGCCCTCAAAAGATTGATGCGCCTCACTAATTAAGCGTTGCAGACCTTTAGATACCGGTTTTTCTTCGCGCAAGCATTTATTCATGACTTGTTCGACTTGCCAAGCCACCTCGCCCAAGTCGGTAAGACCGACCATACGCCCGCTTCCTTTTAATGTATGGAAACCACGACGAACAACGGCAAACGCCTCTCGATCGCTGGCGTTGTTAAAAAGAACGTCTCTATGAAGGGCAATACCACCCAATACTTCATTTGCCTCTTCAAGAAAGACTTCTAGCAACTCAGCATCAATTTCAGCGGCTTCCGGTTCGACCACTCCCACAGGTTTGCTTGGTTGTGGCTCGGGTAGAAGATTAGCGCCGAGCATCGCAACAAAAGCATCACGCACAGTAGAGGCCGACTGACTTGAAGCGTCAGCGACGATATTTATTGCCCTAATCGCTTGAGCAGCAAGTTCATCTTGTCCAGCCAACTGCGCGTCTTGGCGCAGAGCAGATAACGCGTGGGTTAATTCTGTCCGACTAGTCAGACCGGGTTCATGCTGCCAACGCTCAAACAACTGCGCAATAGCACGTTTTTGAATCTGTAAATCTTCTTCGGTAGCAAGAGGCGGGGCTTCTTCGGGCTCAGGTTCTGGTTGAGGAACAGGGCGTGACGGCGCGATATTGAAACGCGCCAATACACCGTGTAACACCTCGTCCGGCCTTTCTCGACCTTGTTGAAGCGCGGCAACGAAGAGGCCCAAATTACTGAACGCTTCAGCAGTGAGTTCCGCATCCTCTAGGTTAGCGGGGCCGTCACTGCTGATGAACTTCTCGACCAACGAACGGCTTGCCTTTAATACGTTAACGGCGTCTTCGCTTTCCAGCATTGAAAGCGCCCCTAACACTTGATTGATAGAGGTCGGTATGGCAGCCAGATCTGACCGTTTCGCGGGGTCGCGAAAGAACGCGTCGAGTCCTTGCTCAATATGATTGAGGTTGGTAAGTATTTCTTGCCCCAATTGGAAAAACAACATTTTTTCCTGGGCTGTGCGAGAAATATCAGCCAACTGAGAACCACCTTCGGAGGGCAAGCTTTGCCCTTTTAAAGCAGCGGCAACGCGGACAACCGCGGTTTCCGCAAGACTCTTGAAATTGGAACCAAGCCGCCAGTAATTATCCACTGCATCTTTAGCCATCAAAAGTGTTGTTGCTGTCTCCAATGCCAACGCTTCGCTCGGCTCGCGAGGATTAGCATTTAAATCACTGGCGACATCACCTAATTTAGCGAACACGGCATGCAAGGCTTCGTTACTGAATCCTTGCGCGAGCAACTTCAATCTAGTCGTTTCTTCGACAAATTGAGGCAAGCTGCCTCGATGACCGCCAGTAAATTTAATCCAGGTTTCTTTAACTTGCTCAAGCTGTTCCTTGAGCTCGCGCAGGGCATGTCTAACCCGGGTATCTTCGGGATTTTCCGAATGCTTCGGTGGAAGTAAGTCATGAAGACGATAAGTTTCTTGGATTTCGTGCACGCGTCCAGAAGACGGCATCAACGCAATCGCGAAAAGAAGCTCTCGAATGAGTCGTTCCGAAACAGTATCCGCACCTTCCGCTTGACGCTTGATTTGTAGATCAATGCGACCGCATAGCTGCTTTTGCGCGATGCCCAATGGCTTCGATTCGCCAATCAACCCATCAATAAAACCAACCGCAATCCACCAAAGCACGCGCGTGCCGGCAGTTTGCGTCGCCTCAATCGTTGCGAGGGCATTACGCATACCCTGCAAATTTTGGGGAAGGTCTTTGCCGCGAATTATATTTAATAATCCGCGCTGAAATTCGGTACGCTTAATAGCTAGCAGCGCAGCAAGCTCGGCGCCATTTACTCGTCTTGATGCGCTATCACTGAATTTCGGGCGATGAGATAGATCAGGATAGAAGAGATCAACTTCGCTGGCATTGTGGTTATCGCCTGCAGCAAGAACGCCTTTATATACCGGGAATAGTAATAGCGGGCGATTTGGATCACCGCGCATGAGCCCTTCTAGGTAATGACTTAATGCTGCAATGGCGCCGCGTATAGCGCCCGTGATTTCCGGGCCACTGGCAATATCGCCATGGCCGAGAAGTTCAATTAGCTTTTCTACCGCCTCGGATACCCGTGCGATCGGTTCCAATCCGACCATTAACAGCGCACCGCTGACCTGGTGCAAATGGGCGAGCGTAGAACGGGCTATTTCTTGATCGCCCGGGTTAACACTGAACCGTCTAATACCTTCATCGGCGCGCCGCAAAGCGAGCTCAATTTCCGGCTTGACCCAACTCAAAGGGCCAATATCAAATTCTTCTCCGGCCGTCGGCATACTGGCAACCCCCTTGACTATGGAACTATGTTAAGAGGGCTTACAAACGGAAGCCCGATACCGAACTCTTAAGTGCCTTTGCAACTTCAGCAAGGTTTTGAATGGAAACGGCGGTTTGTTGCGTACCTTCCGTCGTCTGCCGAGTAATCTCCAAAATACCCTGCATCGTATCTGCCACCTGATTGGTCGCCGATGCTTGAATTTGCGCTTGGTTGGAAATGTTTAGAATCAGATCAGCAAGTTGTTTTGAAACGTCACCGATTTCCGACAGTGCTTGACCTGCAGCATCGGAAAGCTTTGCTCCTTCCACCACACCCTGCGTACTGCGTTCCATAGCGGACACGGCATCTTGCGTATCGGACTGAATGGTCTTCACGATCGCGCCGATCTGCTTCGTAGCTTCGCCGGAGCGTTCTGCTAGCCGCTGAACTTCCTCTGCAACCACGCTGAAGCCTCGTCCGGCTTCACCGGCGGATGCCGCTTGAATTGCAGCGTTCAACGCCAAGACGTTCGTTTGTTCGGTAATGTCGGAAATCAGTTCCACGATTTCACCGATCTCCTGTGAGCTTTCGCCCAGCCGCTTAATACGTTTAGACGTTTCTTGGATTTGTTCACGAATTTCCGTCATACCGGAAATAGAGTTTTGCACTGCTGCCTGCCCCTTTTGCGCTGCTGCCACTGAGCGCTCTGCTACCTTAGCCGTTTCACTCGCGCTTTCCGATACGGTGTTGATCGAACGGGATACTTCAAGGAGCTTCGCACTCGTGTCTTCAATTTCCTGGGACTGCCGCTCGGCTGCGGCCAGCAACTCGGCAGATACTTGCCGCGCTTCTTGGGTCTTTTCCGTCACCTGCGTAGACGCCGCGTTTACCCCTGTTACCAGGGTCCGCAACTCTTCAATCGTATAGTTCATGGAGTCAGCGATAGCGCCAGTGATGTCTTCCGTCACCTTCGCGCGCACAGTTAAGTCACCGTCCGCCAAGTCGCCCATTTCGTTAAGTAACCGCAAAATAGCTTCCTGGTTACGTTTATTCTCCTCTTCCACCATCTTCGAACGTTTACCGGTATCGAGAATAACAACCCAAGCGATTAAGCCCGATACGAGCAGTGCCAAGATGCCGGATAAGAATGCGATAAACGTCCAGATAGAACTTCCGCCTTCGCTGAAAACTTCCTCCAACTTACCTAATTGTGCTTGCAAAGGCTCGGAGCCGTTAAATAACGCGATGCTGGCTTGTCGTGCCGAGGTCAATTTTTGAATGTTTTGCAAAATGCTGTCAGCGCTGGTAGCAAATTTTTGGAACATACGCTTGAGTTGGTCTAACTTAGCGCGGCTCTCCGTTTCCTTGAGAGCACCTACACGCAACACTTCGCTGCCTTCGTCCAAAGCTTTCAACGTATCGCGGTAGGTATTAACGTCTTTACCGAGTAAAAAAGCCACTTCCGGATTTGTAGAATCTCCTGCTAGAAGTTCGTTAGCGCCCCGTCCCATGCGTTGGGCCAACGCGCCTAATCTTTCCGCAGCAAGCAACTGTGCCGTGGAAGAATTGACCTGTTGCAAAAGCCCTACTAGCTCCTCAGATATTTCCGCCAATTGAGAACTGCCCGCGGAAATCGCTGAAACGTTCATACCTAAATTGATTAAGTCGATTTTCGCGGTCATCAACACGGAAAGCCGATCAGCCGCTGAGATATTTTTGTCGGAGGAGGCCCAATATTTTTGCACATCCACCAATACACCCTGCGCTTCTCCAGTCACTGCAGGCACGGTACCGCTAGCTAATTCACCGCCATCTATAAGTGCATTCAGATTGCCTTCGAATTTTCCCCGGCTGTCCTGAAGCTGCGCGAAAGCAGATTCAATACCACGCGCCGCGCCGTCTGCTGCTTTTGCGATCCGCTGCGAGTGGAACTGCATTTGTGCCACGGCAGTCTGATAAGCTCCAATGATTCGAGAGGCACTATTGCCGAAGTACACAGAAAGCGCAGTCAGGGCAACGAGAATAAGCGCCAAGCCAAGCAAATAACGGCCGTGCTTATCAAAGGTTAAATCGTTAATAATGGGTATATCGGCTACCCCACTACTGGGCTTAGGAGGAGGATTTCCCGCACTAAGCGGGCGGCCCTGTTGAGTTGCTGGACCGGTGCCGGCCATTGCTTTATCAAATTTCGGCACGTTCAATTTAAATGCCATGTTTACTCCCAGCGATATCGTGGTTTTTGTGTTCCTGCCCTGTTCAGAATGAAATCATCCTGACCCTCGCAGGGCCTATCTGCCGACATTCAAAAAGTACTCATGTTGCGCCAACGTAGTGACGTCCAATTCGTTCCACACATGCCCCTCCGCATCGCGGTAGAGGTTTCTTACCCATAAGGGAGTATCTGGTTCTCGATCCGCCAGTACGAAAGCCTCTGGGCTGCGCAATCCAGCCATTCGACTCACCAACAGCGCGGCACCTTGAACAACCGCTGGGGGCAGCAGCAATAATCTGTTTTCAACAGCGCGAGTAATCGGCGCCTTATCCATGAAAGCCGAAAAATCCACGACACCGTAAAGGTTTCCGCGAACGTTACACATCCCGTTAAAGTAAGGCTTCGTCAACGGGATCGGTACTACGGGCGGAACCGGCAAGACCTCAGCCACTTCGTTCAAATTTATGATCCATCGCGTATCACGAACCACAAAGCCCAGCTTCGACGATGCCGACGCGCCTCGTTGGCCGAGGCTCCTCAGTCGCTCGACTACGGCCGCCTGATACTCACGTAAACTGGTCTTATTGCGCGCCATGTCGCTTAACTCAATGCCGCAATCTTGGCAAACAACTCCTCTTCCTTGACCGGCTTAATCATGTAGTCCTTAGCGCCTTGACGCATACCCCAAATCTTGTCCGTTTCCAGACTTTTAGTGGTGCACATAATCACTGGAATATTCTTGGTTTCGTCATCTTTGGTTATTTGACGAGTTGCCTGAAAACCGTTTAAGCCCGGCATCACCACGTCCATGATGATGAGGTCCGGCTTAACACTCTTCGCTTTTGCAATGCCTTCCTCGCCACTCTCGGCTGTAATTACTTCGTAGCCTTTTTTCGTCAGCAACCCTTGCAAATAGGCGCGTTCCGTTGGAGAGTCGTCAACCACCAAAATACGTTTAATTGCCATGGTTTCCTCGTTCTATTTAACGTCGCTTGTAGCGTGAGCATTGACCGCCCGCAACAAGGTTTCCTTGGTGAAAGGTTTGGTGAGGTACTCATCTGACCCCACCATCCGGCCACGAGCACGGTCAAACAAACTGTCTTTCGACGAAAGCATGATGACTGGCGTGGATTTGAATTGGCTATTTTTTTTAATTAGCGAACAAGTTTGATACCCATCTAAGCGCGGCATCATGATGTCAACAAAAATAATATCGGGGTGATGATCGGAAATTTTGGCCAACGCGTCGAAACCATCCTCGGCTAGGATGACCTCGTGGCCGGCCTGCTTGAGAAATATCTCGGCGCTGCGACGAATCGTATTGCTATCGTCGATCACCATGACTCGAAAATTACCCGACGCCTGCGTCACTACGTCGCCCTCCCCGAAATGGACCTCGTCACATTGCCGTAACCGCTAACGAAAAGCGCTAACACAGCCGACTTACTCGTTTAAACAGGTGGTTATTAAGTGCTCACCACACTGCCCATTTAGCGGAGCATAAACCTCGCTTAAAGACTATTCCTAACTGCTTTAAAAAACAAGTGCAATTCGCTAATTTTTTTAGCTTTTGTGGAAATACGCACACCCACTTTTAAAGCCAACTTTAGCGGTTTCCTCGATGCTTTGCTCAGATTTCAATCATTTCGAAATCTTCTTTTCGCGCACCGCATTCCGGGCAAACCCAATTAGGCGGAACATCTTCCCAACGCGTACCGGGAGCGATTCCCTCTTTAGGCAACCCATCTTTTTCTTCATAAATGAAGCCACAAATGAGACACATGTAGGTCTTAAAACCAGCTTCCACAGAATTCATACTTTAACTTTCACCTTTTCAGATTTTACATTCGCCGCAAGCATTCAAACGGCGCGTTATAAGTCATTTGACGTCGCTTCTCTGCGTATACCGCCAATCCGAAACATGCTTTTGGATTAGAATATAAATAGAGGTGGCGACACACGGTTTTTTTGCCGCATAGTGTAATATGCAGCGCAATGGTAGGGCCTGCTTTGACAGGAATCAAACTTCATAACACATAGCCCTCTCGATCACACCATGACTTTCACCTCGCGCAGAAATTTTTTACTAACTAAATTTTCATTTGTTATGTGTGTTGCGTTAGCCGTTGAGTTGCTGTTTGCCCGTTCATTTCAATAAATCAGGATGATTTAGCGTTAATTCACTAAGACCTCCTAATATTCGCTACATCATACGAACGACATTATTAACCAGCAGACTTGTTGAGCTGCGCGGCACTTTCCATATTTTTCGAGGCTACCCAATTGATGCCTTTTCAACCTCCTGTGGTAATGACTATCGCCGCCTCCGATCCGACCGGTGGCGCCGGCCTACAAGCCGATTTACTAACGATTAGCAGCTTGGGCTGCCATCCCGTTTCAGTTGTCACCGCAATCACCATTCAAGATAGTGTCGGCGTTGAAGATGTGATGCCACTAGATGTCGAATGGGTCATCGACCAAGCGCGCTGCGTGCTGGAAGACATGCCGGTGGCCGCTTTCAAGATCGGGCTGTTAGGTAGTACGGAAATTATCGCAGGCATCGCGGAAGTGCTAGCGGATTATCCCGATATTCCGCTCATTTTGGATCCCGTCCTTGCTTCTGGTGAAGGTAACGAACTTGTCAATGACGACATGATTGCCGCCATGCGCGAGCTGATTATTCCGCAAAGCACAATTATCACACCCAATAGCTTGGAAGCCCGCCGACTCGTTGACGAAGACGACGATGATGAAGAATTGGACCTGGAAGGATGTGCGCAGCGGTTGCTGGAACTTGGCTGTGAATACGTGCTCATTACCGGCACTCACGAGAACACCTCGCAAGTTATTAATACTTTATACCGTCGCGAAGGGTTGGTGCGGACCGACACCTGGCAGCGCCTTACCGGGAGTTATCATGGCTCCGGCTGTACGTTAGCCTCAGCGATCGCAGCAACCCTGGCACGAGGCTTCGACGTGGTGGACGCCGTACGAGAAGGCCAAGAGTATACGTGGCAAACATTACATAATGCCTTTCGTTTGGGTATGGGCCAACATATCCCAGATCGACTTTTTTGGGCTCGGGATGACGAAAATGAAAAAGAAAAAGATTAAAGGCCTTTACGCGATTACCCCTGACGGACTTTCTACTGAATTGCTCCTGGAAAAGGTCCGTGAAGTAATAGCCGGTGGCGCACGCATCATTCAATACCGTAACAAATCAGACGATATAGCGCACCGTTTATGGCAAGCAGACGCTCTAGCTGCACTCGCCAAAGCACAGGATGCAGTTTTCATCATCAATGACTCCATTGATTTGGCATGGAGCACGAATGCCGATGGCGTTCACTTAGGTAAGGATGATAGCGATGTCGCCGCGGCACGAAGAAGACTGCCGTATAAATTAATTGGCGTTTCCTGTTATGGCGACCTTGAGCGCGCCATCGAGGCAGAAAAATTGGGGGCCGATTATGTTGCTTTCGGCAGCGCATTTTCCTCTTCTACAAAACCGAACGCTTCACCAGTACCGCTGGAACTGTATCAAGAAGCAGTGCGCCGGCTTTCCATACCGATTGTTGCCATTGGCGGAATCAAGATCGATAACGCAAAACAAGTAATTGATACCGGCGTTGACGCAATCGCGGTTATTTCTGGATTGTTCGAGGCAGACAATATTCGCGCTCGCGCCGAATGTTTTTCGCAGTTATTTGAAATAGGCTAACACCATGACTTCACGCAACGAACTCCTTTTTGAAGCATCACAACACTATATTCCGGGCGGTGTAAATTCCCCCGTTCGCGCTTTTCGCTCAGTCGGCGGCACGCCTCGTTTCTTTGCTAAAGGCCAAGGCGCCTATATCACGGATGTAGACGGCAAAGAATATGTGGACTATGTCGGCTCTTGGGGGCCGATGATCCTGGGTCACGCACATCCAGAAGTCGTAAAAGCGGTTACCGAAAAAGCCGCCCTAGGCCTCAGTTTTGGAGCTCCCACGGAAATCGAACTGGAAATGGCCGAGCTTCTTTGCAATTTGCTGCCTAGCATGGAGCAAGTGCGGTTGGTTAGTTCGGGCACGGAAGCAACGATGAGCGCATTACGCCTTGCACGCGGATTTACCGGCCGGAAGATTATTATCAAGTTTGAAGGCTGCTATCACGGCCATGGCGATGCATTGCTAGTAAAGGCAGGATCGGGCGCACTAACTTTTGGTAATCCGGATTCTGCAGGGGTTCCCGAAGAAGTTGTGACGAACACCCTAGTGCTCCGTTATAACGACATCGCGCAGCTGACAGAGACCTTCACTGTATTAGGCGACACGATTGCGGCGGTTATTGTCGAACCAATCGCCGGCAATATGAACTTCCTGCATCCAGCGCCGGGTTTTTTGGAAACTATGCGAGATCTTTGCACAAAGCATGGCGTGGTACTGATATTCGACGAAGTAATGACTGGTTTCCGCGTAGGCCCCAAAGGCGCACAGGGCGAATTCGGTATAACACCCGATATCACGACCTTAGGAAAAATTATTGGCGGCGGTTTACCTGTAGGCGCTTTCGGCGGCAGGAAAGAAATTATGCAGAAGCTAGCTCCATTAGGTCCTGTGTATCAAGCTGGCACTTTGTCGGGCAATCCTGTCGCGGTGGCAGCAGGACTGACAACACTAAAGCTAATCCAAGCACCAGGCTTCTATACCAAGCTAGCGGAAATTACGAACACTCTGCTGGGCGGTTTACGGAATGCAGCGAAATCAGCCGGAATCACACTTTCTGCGGATCATCACGGAAGTATGTTTGGTCTATTCTTCCGCAGTGCCGTACCGACTACTTATACGGAAATGATGGAATGCGACCGCGAACGGTTCAAGCACTTCTTCCATGGCATGTTGGACGAGGGGATTTATTTAGCGCCGTCAGCATTCGAAGCTGGGTTTGTTTCCGCTTCACATGGACCCGCGGAAATTGAAAAGACCGTTACAGCAGCGCAAAAAGTTTTTGCTCGTTTAACGGAAAGATAAATGACATTTAGATAAGCGCGGATTTACAGAATAAAGTCGGGACATAAAGCCCGACTTCATAAAAGAATCTGCGCAAATCTTGTTATGTACAGTTTTTACCGATTGTGCTGCGGTGCCGGGAATCCAAAATCAGAGCTGACCATAAGAGTGAAGTCCCGACAAAAACATATTCACCCCCAGGAAGGCAAACGTAGTAACTAGCAATCCAATCACAGCCCACCAAGCGAGTACCGGACCGCGCAATCCCTTCACCAATCGCAGATGCAACCAGGCAGCATAATTAAGCCAAACGATTAGTGCCCAAGTCTCCTTTGGATCCCACGACCAATAACCACCCCACGCCTCTGCAGCCCACATCGCACCAAGAATAGTCGCGATAGTGAAAAATCCGAAACCGATAGCGATCGACTTGTACATCACATCTTCAAGCACTTCCAGACTAGGCAATCGTGTTGCCAATACGCCACGTTCAGCCGACAAATAAGCAACGCCTACCATCGCCGACAAAGAAAAAGAACCATAGCCGATGAAATTAGCCGGCACGTGTATCTTCATCCACCACGATTGTAGCGCTGGCACTAGCGGCTGAATTTCATGCGCTTGACGATCGAAGGTGTACCACAGCAAAAATCCGATCGCCGCCGCAATCACTAACAGCACGAAAGCACCCAATTGCCGAGTTGCGTAGCGACCCTCGTAATAAAGGTAAAGTAGTGCCGTGATCAATGAGAACAACACGAACACTTCGTAAAGATTACTGATTGGAATATGACCTACGTCCACGCCAATGAGGTAGGACTCATACCAGCGCACCAGCAGCCCAACAAGACCCATTGCCACAGCGCTCCAGGTTAATCCTGTGCCAACGCGACAAGCAAAATCGGAGCGGGAAAGTGTCCCAACCCAATAAGTGGCGGTGGCGAGGAAGAATAGCGCGCTCATCCACATAATCGCCGATTGACTGGAAATCAAATACTTCAGAAAAAATACTTTGCTCTCGTTACCTGGCGTGCCATCGTACAACGAGATAGCGAAGAGACTCACGCCAAAACTCACCGCAAGCAATACGCGAATGGGTTTCCAAAACCAGCCAAGCCCAATCAGCGTCGCGCAGGCTCCCACTAGAATGCCTTTGTCATAGGAGTTCATATATGCGCCATAGCGGGCAAAGGCAACGCCGCTCCCTGCGATCAGCAAGAACGCATATAGCCAATCTGGCCAGTTAAGGCGTTTCAAATAAGAAGGTTGCGACTCTGCAAACGGTGTATGTACGGCTTCCATGTCAAGCTTTCAAAATTTCCCCGACCGTGGCGCGATGCTTCTCAAATTCACGCTCAAAATCGAGGGTCTTGCGGTTAGTGGACATCGCAAAAAGCACTTGAGATTCACCGGGTTTCACTAATAAGAATAGGCGCCGTTCGCGAATGTAAAACATTGCAAAAATACCGACTACCAACAGAATTGATCCAAAATAAACAACGCTCTTGCCCGGCGAGCGTGTCAACTGAAAACCACTCGCCTTCACTTCGTCAAAGGATGCAAGTTGCAAGTAAACGGGAGAGCCGTACAAACGAAAATCGTTCATTGCCGTTAACGCATCGCGAACAAAACTCATTGCACTATCGTCGATTGGAAGGGGCTTCAATCCCGCACGCTCCCGGGAAATATCGAATGCTTGCAAGCTAGCACCTTCGAGGATCTTCAAATAAGTTTCAGCAGCTTTCTGCTGCTCGGCGGCGGGCACTGCTTTTTCGAGGAATTGCGCTACACCCTCAAAACCGCTTTTGGCGAAAATAGTAAGCACGCGATCGGTCGAGTCTAGCAGCTTTTCTCGCAACACTTCGCTGATCGCATCGCCTTTCATCGCAGCATTCACAAAGCGTTGTGCGGCCGCCTTTCGCAGCGTTTGGTCTACAAGCACCGCCTTTAAACGCATGAACCCATCAACTGAGCCTTGGTCATCAGCGGGAATGCGCATGAAGCGGAATGCTTCGCCGGGATTTTCACGGACGCCAGTGAGGAAATACGAATGTCCGTCTAATTGGACTGGCTGCATATAATTATTGTATTCCCGCGCCTGCCCCTGAGGGTTACGGAATTTAAACTGGAAACTAGGGCCAACGTTGTGCAAGTTCTTCTTGGAAGGCAAGCTGGATAAGATATGAGACGCGCGAGTCGATGATGCCGATTGACCATCAGCTTTGTTTTTTTGCTCGTCTGTCGGGCCAAAGTTTTCTATATTGAACGGACGAAAATCATTAAATTCGATGGTGTATTCCACATCTCCGCTAGTTAATCGTCCGACTTGATTTATGCGCCCATTAAGCGCCAGCGGCTGCATGTTTTGACCGGCCAAATTCCATGCTTTTAGCTTAAGTCCCGTCCCGCCATCGGCAAAACTGGCTTGATAGATCGCCACGCCGCCATAAATAAGGGGTTTGTTTACCTCAATAGTCGATGTCACTTTCTCACCGGTTTGTTTATCGGTCACGATAATATCGCTGGCGAACGCTTTTGGCTGGCCAGTGGAATAATGCTCAATGTGGAATTTTTTTAATTCAATGGTAAATGGCAGCTCTTGCACAAAGTAACCGTCCTCAATGCTTTGAAATCCTACATCAACTACCGATCCTTCAGGCACAGTCACATTCGCGCGAAAGGAAAGGTTACTGGATGACAAGCGGGATTGCGGAGGAATCTGACTTTGCGGAATGTCGCGAGTTTCGATTTTTTTTGTCCCCATGAATTGCTGCAATTGCAGGGGCAAATTTCCGTCCATCAATCCCCCAAGACAAATAATAACAATCGCCATATGGGCAAAAAGATAACCCCAGCGGCTCTGCGTACCGGCTTTGGCCGCGATTAGAGTCTGCCCCTCCGGCCGCTCCACGACTTTGCTTCGAAACCCTTGATGCTCCAAATATTGCCGTAACGTCTGCACTGCATTGCCTTTTACCGCACCTAAAAATTCGGCGCGGTGGGCGAAATTTCTAAGTGACGTTTCGGACGCTTTCTCCTTAAAGGTTCGCATCTCCTTCAACATCGCTGGCGTATTGCGGTAAACACATAGACTGGTAGAAAGAACCAGAAAGGCAAGAATAATCAGGAACCAGCCAGTGTGATATACGTCGAAAAGACCCAGCAAGTGAAACAACTGAAACCAGAATTGACCAAATTGGAACGCGTAATTTGTGTAAGGCTCGCCTTGCTTCAATACTGTGCCGATTACCGAGGCAATCGCAATTACCGTCAAAAGACTGACAGCAAAGCGCATGGAGCTCAGTAAGGCGTAAAATTGCTGCCTAACCGCAATGCGGACGCTAGTAGAACTCATTGCTCACCGCATATTCTATTAGGGAAATTTATGAAATCCACTCAAGGAAGTCTCTAGAAATTAACATTTCGTGCAATACGGCGTTACTCACAAAAAACCTCCTCACATATCATTTAATATGATGCTGCACCGGCTTATTTTGTTCTTGCCTTACCTTGCTTAGAAATATCAATTTTTAGAAGCCCCCTTAAATAAATTAAGGGAAATGGAAAAGGGTGACTCTCGCCACCCTTTTTAACTGGATGTTCCGTAAAATAGCGCCAAGCTTTGATTTATAGGAAGACTTTGCAACGGGGGAAGTAACGTAGTTATTCATCCACCCAGCCAAATAAAAATTTTTCTACAAATCAAAAGTAGGCAAACGAGGGCCATCCAATTTATGAATCATCCATATTCAACGTATCGCTTGCTTGGGCTCGCCTTAACTTATCGAAGCCCAGCAATATATTCCGCCAGCGCTTTCATTTCTACTTCTGACAACTTTGCAGCAATAGCTACCATCGGTGCCGCGTTGCCGCCACTTCGCTCGCCGCTACTATAAGCTTTAAGTTGAGCGAGCGCATAATCGGCATGTTGTCCAGCTAGCCGCGGGTAGAGCACCGGAATACCTGCGCCGTTGGGGCCATGGCAGGCAGTACAGGCGGGCGCGCCTTTGTCTGCATTACCGCCGCGGTACAATCTCTCGCCCTGTTCGGCAAGCGCTTTATCCTTGGAAGCTTGCGGTTTGGGTGCTTGGCTTTCAAAATAAGCACCCAAATTTTTCATATCGTCAGGAGAAAGCGAGGCCGCAAAACCAGCCATAATCGGGTTTTTACGCACGCCGGATTTAAAGTACGAGAGCTGAGTAGCAATATAACCGGCGCTTTGCCCGGCAAGTTTCGGATAAGCAGGGCTCGTGCTATTACCGTCGGCACCATGGCAGGCCGCGCAAATCTGAGTAACAATCTGCTGAGCTTTAGCAAGGTCAGCCTTCACTGGCGCGGTATGCGCGTCAACAGCAAAAGCGTCGGTAACAAAAGTAGGCACGCTCAGCATTACCAGCGCGAGTGCCAATCCGTATTTCATGCAATGCTCCTTAAATTAATCAGTAGACTTCTTTCGGAACCGTAGCGAGCGGTCGTCAGTTGGGTCGGAACGGAGAAACCGGAGTTGACATACAGGTCAATGAGGATTTCGAGTACCTTAATTGGCCCAACTTGAGGCCGCGCAGTAGGTTCCGAAAGAAGTCTAGTTTGTATTTGCAATCCCAAACCTGCTATGTTACCTGAATTTATGCCCCCATCGCCAGCAAAACCAGGCTCGTCCGTAGGCAAAGAACGCGCACCTAATCCGTTTCAACAAACCGCGTTTTTTACTACTGTTAATCACCTGAAAGATCTACCCGACACTACCGGCCCTGAGGTCGCTTTTGTCGGTCGTTCTAACGCCGGCAAATCCAGGGCTATTAATACGATTGCTACCCGTAACCGGCTAGCCTTCGTAAGCAAGACGCCTGGTCGCACCCAACACATCAATTTTTTTAACATCAGCGAAGATCGATTTCTCGTTGACTTACCCGGCTATGGCTTTGCCAGCGCCCCTATCGCCGCTAAGCAACAATGGCAAGAATTGGTAGGTGGATACTTGCAAACGCGTGAGCAATTACGCGGCCTCGTGCTGCTTATGGATTCGCGCCATCCGCTGAAGGAGTTGGATCGTCAGTTGCTCGAATGGTTTGCGCCAACGAATAAACCTATTCATGTGCTGCTGACCAAGAGCGACAAATTGTCTAGGCAAACAAAAATCGAAACGCTGCGTGAAGTGCAAAGCGAGATGGGAAAGTTTCCTATACAAAGCTCCGTGCAACTTTTTTCTAGTCTTAACCGCGAAGGATTGGAAGACGCAATTACCGCCATTTGGGACTTGCTTACGAAAACCCCTTCCAACTCCAGCAGTGGGGAGCCATAAAGAAATAAACCCCCGGCCAAAGGGGAAAGCCGGGGGTTAAAGCCTTAATCAGGGGGATTAAGGCACCCGCTCAGGGAGGAGAAGCGGGAGGCGATGCTAATGCACCACCTGTACATTTAGTTTTTCATCTCACGATAAAGTTCACGTATTAAACAAATTTTTTTGCGCCGCAACATAAAGCCTATGAATATATTTGGAAAATATCCTCAACGCAGAATGCGCAGAATGCGTCGCGATGAATTCTCTCGACGCTTAATGGCTGAATCACAGCTGTCGGCATCCGATCTTATCTATCCGGTATTCCTGGTGGATGGGGAAAATCGCATTGAACCGGTGTGTTCCCTCCCTGGCGTGCACCGCCAATCTCTTGATCGATTATTTGAAGAAGCGGAGCGCTGCATCAGCCTTGGCATTCCCGCCGTCGCGCTTTTTCCAGTGATCCCACAACACCTCAAAACGTCAGAAGCTGAAGAAGCGTACAACCCTGAGGGACTTGTTCCCATAGCGTTGCGCGCGTTGAAGGCGCGCTTTCCCACTTTAGGCCTCATTACCGATATCGCGCTCGATCCTTACACAAGCCACGGCCAAGACGGATTGATAGACGATGCAGGTTACGTGTTAAACGACGTCACGGTCGCGACACTAATCAAACAAGCCCTTAGCCATGCAGAAGCCGGCGCCGATGTAGTCGCGCCCTCCGACATGATGGATGGGAGAATTGGCGCAGTACGGCAAGCGCTCGACGAAGCCGGGCATATTCACACCCGCATTCTTGCCTATTCCGCTAAATACGCGTCCAAATTCTATGGACCTTTCCGCGATGCCGTCGGCTCTTCAAGCAATCTCGGCAAGAGCGATAAAAAGAATTATCAAATGGACCCCGCCAATAGCGACGAAGCCCTTTGGGAAGTCGGACTAGATTTGGAAGAAGGGGCCGATATAGTAATGATCAAGCCAGGTATGCCATACCTGGACATCGTGCGACGCGTGAAGGATGAGTTTCGAGTCCCTACCTTCGTATATCAGGTGAGTGGTGAATACGCGATGCTCAAGGCTGCGGCCCAAAATGGATGGCTTGACGAACGAGCCTGCGTGCTGGAATCGTTGCTTGCGTTCAAGCGCGCAGGAGCGGATGGAATTTTGACTTACTTCGCTTTAACGGCCGCAGAGTGGATTAAAGAATCGTCGTCTTGAGCGGGCATGTCTACGGCGCTCTCAAGCAATTCTTGAACTTGTCCGATACGCGCACGCTCCACCGGCCGCCCGTCGGCGCGATGCTTAGGCGCAATACGCAAATCATCGGTATGGAACACACTAAGAGTTGCTGTCGTTCCTTCAAAGTTCAAAGTTAACGTAGGCACTTCAAGCGACCGATCGCCAAGGCGAGTACGTCGCATCCCGCTCTCGTAGGGCATTTTCTTGTTGAGCAAGGAAATCTCTACATCCTTGGGACTATCACAAAAAAGATGCAGATTAATATCCGAATATCTTGCCGCCGTGCCTGTTAAAACGGAGCCCACCAAATAGGGATTGAATTGCGCGAACTCCCCCATCAACTGCACAGCCTGACTACGGAGATGAGCCAGAACCTCGCCGTGCTCTTCTTGTTGATAAAGAGACTGATAAGCTCGTAACGCCTCTTCGATTTCCCGATTGTCCGGCAAAGCCTGCGTATCCGGCACGCCTGCTTGGCGAGCGGCCTTTTGTTTTGCCTGGGCGTAATCTTGCACGCCACCATCCGCCATTAAACGGGCAGCCAAATAAGCTAAGTGGCCGCGCATCTGGTTTCGTTTTAACGAGTTGTGTTTACTCATCGTCGCCTCCAGGGAAATGGGGCTATAAAAGAATCGTAGCGAGCGGGCCGAGTTTGCGGTGAGGAGCGGAAACGTACAAGTAGTACGTTGAGTTCCGAAAACTCGACCCGCGCAGTAAATCCTTTCACAGCCGCAACGGCTCAGGACGATCCTTAGCCGTTAGTTAGAATAGCTGATTCTTAATTTCTTCCTGCGGTTTTTCCGATTCGGAAGGCCGCAAACCCAGCCCTGAATCTTGCGTCCCGGGCGTAAATTCCTGATAGAAAAACTCTGGAATTCCAGCCTCGTCGCGCAATCCGGACGACGGATTGATCGGAACGGTCACGACTCCTTCCGGCGGAGTAAATGGCTCTTCAGGCACCCCCTTTAAAACCTTGCCCATATACCCCATCCATATTGGAAGCGCTGCTTGCCCGCCAGTTTCACCGCTACCCATGTTTTTTGGTGTATCGAAGCCGATCCATGCCACTGCCACCAGCTTCGGTTGAAATCCCGTAAACCATGCATCTACAAGGTCGTTCGTCGTCCCTGTTTTGCCGGCTAAGTCCTGCCGCCCCAAGCTCATGGCTTTGGTAGCGGTACCAAATCTAACTACGTCACGCATAAGACTGGTCATGATAAATGCGTTGCGAGGATCGATAACCCGCTCTGCGTTTTGACCGGCAGTTTCCGGCTTTGCTTCCAACACCGTTGCACCACGTCCGTCCAAAACTTTGAGGATGTAATACGGCTTAATTCGATAACCACCATTGGCGAATACGGAATAAGCACCGGCCATTTGCAGCGGTGTTGCGGAACCCGCACCTAAAGCCATAGACAAATACGCCGGATGAAGTTTGGGGTCAAAACCAAAACGAGTCACATAGTCCTGCGCGTAGGCTGGTCCAATTCCCTGCAGCACTCTTATGGAAACCATATTTTTCGACTTGGCGAGAGCTGCTCGTATGCGCATAGGCCCATCGTATTTACCGTCATAGTTTTTCGGCTCCCAAGCTTCACCACTACCGGTTTTGGCTGCTTCGAGAAAAACTGGGGCGTCATTAATGACCGTGGCTGGTGTATAGCCTTTTTCAAGCGCTGCCGAATAAATAAATGGTTTAAAACTCGACCCCGGCTGACGCCAAGCCTGCGACACATGATTAAATTTACTTAAATTGAAATCAAAACCGCCGACCAGGGCTCGAATCGCTCCATCGCTCGGATCGACAGAGACCAGCGCCGCCTCAACAGAAGGAAGCTGAAGAATTTGCCAGTTACCTTTTTCGTCTTTTTCTTTAGTAACACGAACAATCGCACCACGCCGGATGCGTGTCGACTCAGTCACCTTATCGCCTATTGATCGCGCAGCAAATTTGAGTCCGTCGCCGTTAATGGTCACCAGTTCGCCGCCCTTGATATAAAGCTTCACGTGCTTCGAGCTTGCCTCCAGCACAACAGCCGGCACAAGATCGGCAATCGTGTCTTTGTCCTGCAAAGCATCCTCTAACACTTCATCATTTACATCTTTAGGCTTGCCCAAGTCCGCAAAGCCCTCCGGGCCGCGATAACCGTGGCGGTGATCGTAATCTATAACGCCCTTACGCAATGCTGCGTAGGCAGCGTCCTGATCGACTTTACGAATTGTGGTGTAAACCCGATAGCCACCTGTATAAGTAGCATCCCCAAATTGCTCAAAAACTGCCTGGCGCGCCATTTCAGAAACATAGTCACCAGCGACGGCAGAAGACGCATCACGAGCAGCAGCTAGCCTCAGCGGCTGTTTAATCGCCGCCTGATACCGCTCTTCCTCCAAATATCCCAAATCACGCATACGGCGCAAAACGTATCGTTGGCGCAATACCGCCCGTTTAGGATTCACGACAGGATTAAATCGAGACGGCGCCTTAGGCAACCCCGCAAGCATGGCTGCTTCAGCCGGCGTCAGATCTTTCAAACTCTTGCCAAAGTAAGTATTAGCCGCCGCTGCAAATCCGTATGCACGCTGGCCTAAAAAAATTTGGTTGATGTAAAGCTCGAGGATCTGATCCTTAGAAAGATTTTTCTCAATCTTGAAAGAGAGCAAAACCTCGGAAAGCTTGCGGGTGAAGGTTTTCTCGTTGGATAAGAAGAAATTCCGCGCGACCTGCATAGTGATCGTGCTTGCCCCCTCCTTAGCACCGCCGGCGGTCAAATTGGCAAGCATTGCCCGGGCAACCCCTTGATAGTCGACGCCACCATGGGAATAAAACCGCTCGTCCTCAGCCGCCAAAATAGCGCGCTTCATCAGCTCAGGAACTTCAGCGATTTTAACGACAGCCCGCCGCTCTTCGCCGAACTCGCCTACAAGTATGTTATCGGCGCTGTAAATCCGTAAAGGAATCTTAGGCCGATAGTCGGTAAGCGCATCAAGCGATGGGAGCGTTGGATAAATGAGCGCGAGTGTGAATCCCAAAACGCCGAGAAAAACGACGCCAATCGAGATCACAAACACCAAAGGGTAAAACCACCAACGAGCGACTAAAGACAACATGAAGTGAAGCCTGACAACAAGATGTGGTGGGCCATTATAACTGCCAGCCCCAGACATGGGAATTTTGAAAAAACATTTTACAAACCCAATACTTGTTGATAGGATTTAATGTAACTTATAAACCTAAATGGTCGTGGCCGTGAGCGATTTCAAAGAAAAATTGGGTGCCTCACTGGATTTCCTAACGCCTAAGGATCCCCCCCTTATTGGCCTCGACATTAGTTCGTCGGCGGTCAAGATGGTGGAGATCGAAGCGGTCGGCAAAGGAACCTATCGGGTTGAGCGCTATGTAATCGAGCCATTGCCAAAAGACGCTGTTGTCGACGGCAATATTACCAACCTGGATGCCGTATCCGAAGCCCTGAAAGTATGCTGGAAACGGATGGGTACCCGGGTCAAAAACGTCGCCATGGCGCTGCCAGCTGCCGCTGTCATCACCAAAAAAGTCATTCTCCCCGGTAATCAGCGGGACGAAGACTTGGAACTGCAAGTCCAAAGCGAAGCTAATCAATATATTCCATTTAGCCTTGACGAAGTAAATCTGGACTTCCAAGTACTTGGCGCCGCCCCGAATTCCCCCGATGACGTTGAAGTCCTCATCGCCGCATCGCGCAAAGAAAAAATCGAAGATCGCATAGCAGCCGCCCAGGCAGCCGGACTAAAAACTTTAGTCATGGATGTCGAATCCTTTGCAGCGCAAAGTGCGTTTGAGTTGATTCAAGGTCATTTGAAAGTGACAAGTGAGAATCCTGTCTACGCTATTGTCGACTTCGGCGCGACGATGATGCGAATGACCTTGCTCAATAAAGACCAAGCCATCTACGTCCGCGAACAACATATTGGCGGCAATCATTTGACGCAAGAAATTTGCAGCCACTACGGCATGTCTTTTGAAGATGCGGAAAGCGCTAAACGAAACGGCAATCTGCCGGAAAATTACTATGCGGATGTGCTGCAACCATTCGTTGAAAAACTAGCATTAGAAGTATCCCGCGCATTGCAATTTTTCTTCACCTCTACACAGTTTAATAAAGTCGATCACATCATCTTGACCGGCGGATGCGCCTTGCTGTCAGGACTTGAGGAACGGATAGCGTCTCAAGCGCAAACTAACTCGATCATCGCCAACCCGTTTTCCAACATGGCGCTGTCCCAACGGATTAAACCCCGACAACTCACGCAAGACGCACCGGCATTGATGATTGCCTGCGGCCTTGCGATGCGGAGGTTTGAAGAATGATACGCATCAATCTATTACCTCATCGCGAGATGAAGCGGGCCGCGCGCCAGCGGCAGTTTGCGATGTTGGCCAGCTTTACGGCAATCATAGGCGTAGGGGTCTGGGGCTTAATCCATACCGTTAACGTCGGTCGTATTGATGACCAGAAAAATCGCAATCAGTTCCTCACTACCGAAATCAAAAAACTTGATATCGAGATTGAGGAGATCAAGAAACTTAAAGACCAAACGCAAGACCTCTTATCCAGAAAACAAGTGGTGGAGAGCTTGCAAACTAATCGCAACGAAGGCGTCTATCTGCTGGATCAGCTGCTCAGACAACTTCCTGATGGCACATACCTAAAGAGTGTGCGACAAAGTGGCGATAGAGTGAATATTACCGGTTACGCGCAATCGAACGCCCGAGTGTCGACGCTAATGCGCAATTTGGCTTCCTCACCGTGGTTAGAGTCACCGGAATTGGTCGAGATTAAAGCGGCCACCTTAAACAACGTACGCGCTAATGAATTCAGTCTAAATATAAAAATTAAGCGCCAAAAGCCGGATGAAACCACCGGCAATAAGCCAAAGGATAAAAAGGCATGACGCTAGACGATTTGCGCCAACTCAATATGCGGGACGCTGGCGGCTGGCCCTTACCTATTAAGGGCGGCGCACTAGCGATTGTTTTTGGTGCCATTATCGTCGGCGCCTATTTTGGCGACTGGAGCAGTCAGCTAGACGAACTCGAAGGCGCCAAACAAAAAGAAGCTCAGCTCAAAACGGAATGGATAGACAAGAAGAAGCAAGCGGTGAATTTGGATCTTTATCGCAAGCAACTTGCCGAAATTGAGCAATCGTTTGGTGCGTTGCTAAAGCAACTACCCAACAAATCGGAAATGGACGCCCTGCTGACCGATATCAATCAGGCAGGCCTTGGCCGCGGACTTCAGTTTGACCTATTCAAACCGGCGCCCCAAGAAACCCGAACCGAATATTATGCGGAACTGCCGGTTAGCATAAAGGTGACTGGCACGTATCACGATCTAGGTGCATTCACCAGCGATGTCGCCAAGCTTCCGCGAATTGTTTTGCTGCAAGATATCACGATAAATACTGGCAAAGATTCCAGCCTAGTAATGGACGCCGTCGCTAAAACGTACCGTTACTTGGACGAAGAAGAAGTTGCCTCCCAAAGAAGAACCGCAAAAGAAAAAGCAGGGAAAGGGGGCGGGAAATGATCAGACCCGTCACAATATTCGCATTCTGCCTAGCCTTGGTGGGATGCAGCGGAGAACGCTATCAGGACCTTCAGGATTACATGAAGGAAGCAGAGACAACCATACCGCGTAAGATCGAGCCATTGCCGGAAATGAAGGCGTATACGCCATTCGAATATGCAGCCTTCGATCTACCCGACCCATTCCGACCACGCAAACTCACGCCGACAAAGAGTGAGGGTGGCTTGCAACCGGATCTGAATCGCCGCAAAGAACCGCTTGAAGCTTATCCCCTGGAGAGCCTTAAGATGGTGGGCACATTAGAAAAACACAAAGAGTTTTTCGCCCTAGTTAAGGCCGACAACACCGTATATCGCGTTAAAAAAGGTAATTATATGGGTCAGAATTTCGGCCTGATAACCGATATAGGGGATACAGAAGTAAAACTTAAAGAAATCGTGCAGGACGCCGCGGGTGACTGGACGGAACGGGTGAGCACCATACAGCTTATCGATGAGTCCGATAAGAAATAAGTGAGGGCAATGATGAGAATGAATACTAAACCCGAGGGGCGCGCGATCCTCGTCCATTTGATGGCTATCGGCATGTTAGGTTTAACTAGCGCCGTCGGCTTACCTAGCATCGCGATGGCTCAAGCGCAAGCGGAGGCCTCGCAGACGAATAGTATCGACGCGATCAATTTTTCCTCGTCCCCCGACGGTAAAGTGGTCGTTAATATCGTCTTTAAGGATGCGTTGACCAATCCTCCCGCCGGTTTTGCCGTAGAAAACCCGCCTCGGATTGCGCTCGATCTACCCAATACCACGAACAATCTCGGCAAAACTGCCGTAGATGTTGGCGAAGGTGAGTTACGGACGATGAGCGTTGTCCAATCAGGCACGCGCACTCGACTGGTAATGAATCTCTCCAAGTCAGTTGCTTACGATACAAAAGTAGATGGCAAGACACTACAAGTCACACTACAAGGCTCACGCGTCGTAGCTAGCCAGGGCGGCATCATTTCCCGGTTTGCCGAAGCCAAGCCAAGCAGCCAAGCACACGGCTTACGCGACATCGACTTCCGCCGTGGAAATAATGGCGAAGGCCGAATCGTTTTCGATATGTCCGATAACAGCACCGGTATCGATATACGCCGACAAGGCCAGCGTTTAATTGTCGACTTCGTCAACACGACACTGCCCCGTAATCTGCAACGCCGTCTTGATGTAGCCGATTTCGGTACACCAGTAAAATTAGTTGATGCCACGACCCAAGGCAACAATACACATATAGTCATCGAGCCGCAGGGCGTTTGGGAGCATTCTGCTTACCAAACCGATAACCGGTTCATCGTCGAAGTTAAGCCAGTCCGCGAAGATCCGAATAAGCTGGTTCAAGGTACTCAACCTGGCTATAGCGGCGAAAAATTATCACTGAATTTTCAGAACGTAGAAATTCGTTCAGTCCTGCAAGTGATTGCCGATTTCACCGGCCTCAACATCATTACTAGCGACACCGTTCAAGGCAGCCTGACGTTGCGCTTGAAAGATGTGCCTTGGGATCAAGCGTTAGACATTATTCTGAAGAGCAAGTCCTTGGACAAGCGGAAAAACGGCAACGTTGTTCTCATTGCCCCTAAGGACGAGCTAGCTTCCCGTGAGAAATTGGAACTGGAAGCGAAGCAACAGATTAACGACTTAGAACCACTGATTACCGAAACCTTCCGCTTGAAGTACCAGAAGGCTGAGAATCTTAAGAAAATTTTCGACACTAACAGTGGTGGCGGCGAAAGTGGTGGTCGGCGCATATTGTCAAAGCGTGGTAGCGCAGTCCTTGATCCCCGCACAAACACCCTTTTCGTACAAGATACGCCTGAGCGGCTAGATGAAATACGCCGCCTAGTCGGTGAGATTGATATACCTACTCGGCAAGTGTTGATCGAAGCTCGAATTGTCATCGCTGATGATAAATTCAGCCGCCAGCTAGGTGTTCGTTTCGGCGCACAAGGCGGAGCTAGAGTCGGTAATTTAACCTCGGGTTATGCCAGCACACTAAGTGATTCCGTCGCACATGCCGGTGTACCGGTTACCGGCAGTCCCTTGGCGAACGCGCTTAATAACAATGTGAACCTACCAGTCACAGGTGCTGCTGGTACGATTGCATTAACATTGTTCCGAACCGCTACCAACGACTTAATCAACGTGGAACTATCTGCCCTTGAAACCGACAACCGCGGTAAAGTTGTCTCAAGCCCACGAGTGATTACTTCCGATCAACAGGAAGCCATAATTGAGCAAGGTACCCAAATCCCTTACTTGCAAGCTTCGTCCAGTGGCGCAACAAGCGTAGCCTTCCAGCCTGCTGTATTAAGTCTGAAGGTCAAACCGCAAATCACTCCCGACGATAAGGTAATTATGGACTTGGAAGTGAAAAAGGATGCTGTCGGCCAAGTGTTCCAAGGGATTCCTTCGATCGACACCAAGAAGATCACTACTCAGATCCTTGTGGAAAATGGTGAAACAGCCGTGCTCGGTGGAATTTACGAGCAAATCGTTCGCACTGACGATACGAAGGTTCCCCTTCTAGGTGACATTCCTTACCTCGGCGCGTTATTCCGTAACACGCAACGGCAAGATGATAAAACAGAACTGCTTATCTTTATCACGCCTAAGATCATCAAAGAAGGCGTAGCAATCCGTTAACCTCGCGCCCGGCGGATATCCTCCGCCGGGCGTTCTATTCAGTCACTCATGCAGTCCTCGTTTCGCAATCTATTCCTTGTAGGCATGATGGGCGCTGGTAAAACAACCATCGGCAAAGCCCTCGCAAAAAAACTGGACCGTACCTTTCTCGACACAGATCACGAGATCGTACGGCGTACTGGCGTTTCCGTTCCGATCATTTTCGACATTGAGGGCGAAGCAGGCTTTCGCGCACGAGAACACTCGGTGCTTGAAGAAATAGTCCAAATGGAAAATATGGTCATCGCAACAGGCGGTGGAGCCGTGTTGCTAGAAGCTAATCGGGAGTTGTTAAAATCGAATGGCACGGTCATCTACTTGCGCGCAACGGCGCATGACCTCTGGCAGCGCACACGGCATGACCGCAATCGGCCGCTTCTGCAAACACCCAATCCACAAGAAACGCTTCGCAATCTTTACAATCAGCGAGACCCGCTTTATCGGGAAGTGGCGCACATTACGGTAGATACCGGTCACCAAAGCGTGCCTCATTTGCTCAATACGCTCTTACAAAAACTTAACAATTATAAGTAGTGCTGCTGCGTCCGTAGCCTGATGCGTTAATACGATTACATCCACGGCGCCATCGCCTCACATGTTAACGCGAGCGCCGCGCGGATAAACCTATAAGTACGCCGCTTTCTCCCGCTTTCGCAAAACCCTTTCAGTTTTGTGTTCCAACACATACGTCGGCCGCATAACATTCGCTATTCTTCACGACAATAAAAACGTTCCCCGGGAGCATCTCGTGAAGAACCTTGCTGTTAAATTCGGGCTGCTGGCCCTTGCGGTATTGCTACTCTCCTCCTGCGTTGATCCTATTGACATCAATAGCCCATTAAATGGCGCAACGATCAATGATGACCATGTCTTAGTCACTGGCACAATTCAAGCGCCTGCCCACAGTGGAATTACTGCCAATGGCATTGTCGGTACCATTGATGGGAAACAAGCCGAGAAAAAACGGTTTTGGGTGGATGTACCGCTGGTTCCGGGAGAGAACAAGATCATCGTCACCGGCACAACGCCTCAGGGGGAAAGCTATAGCAAGACAGTCACGGTGAATCGCCAAGGAACGCCGCCTATATCTGTGAAAGCAAGTAAATTGCAGGGGCTCGCACCACTCAATGTGAGTTTTATCGTTACGGGTAATACCGGAAATCCGATTCAGCATATCTCGGCCGATTTCAATGGCGATGGCATCGTCGACTACGACAGCAGCGATCCCAGCGCCGCAATTGCATTTACCTATACCACGCCAGGGATATACCGGGCAAAATTCACCGTGATCGACACACAGGCAAGCTACACACAAACGTTAACGATTGTCGCAAGAGACCTTGCGGAAATGGAGACGATGTTCCAGGAAATGTGGAGCGGTATGAACGACGCCCTGACAAGAAGAGATAAAGCCGCAGCCATGCGGTATCTCAATCAGACGGCACAGGCCAAATACGGGCCGGTGTTCGACGCGTTAATGCCTGACATGCGAAAGATCGTTCGGACCTATTCACCACTTACTCGCATGGACATCACCGATACGATTGGCGAATACGTGATTCACCGTAACGACGCTGGCAAAGATCGCATCTATTTCATTTACTTCTTATTGGACGGGGACGGCGTATGGCGAATCGACTCGATGTAAATCAGCCCGGCAAAAAACGCCGCTACTGGTATTTGATTCCGCTGCTTCTTATCGTGTGGCCGGCGTCATGCGCGATGCTGCCGTTGAAATACTCCGCCGAACCTATCGAGGCATGGGTTGTGGATAAAGAGACCAATCAGCCCATCGAAGGTACCGTCGTCGTTGCCCGCTGGATATTGGAGGGTGGATTGCATGTGGATCAGGTAGGCAGCCTGGAGATTCTTGAAGCTATCAGCGATAAGCAAGGGCGGATCTATTTTTCAGGATGGGGACCGAAGTGGCATTGGGGGGCAGGAAGGTTGACCTACAAGGATCCGGAACTCCTCGTCTTTAAGAGTGGTTACAGGGTTGAAGCGCTTGTAAATGAAGCATCTCCAGAAGCGCTCGGTGGTAAGTACTGGGAGATAAGAAAGTCGGACTGGAACGGAAAAATCGTCAAAATGGAAAAATTCAAGGGCGATCAAAAGGACTATGTTACTCACCTCGGGGGCCTTGATACTAGTTTAGGTTTTGCAAGTAGAGGGGGTTCCTGCGCATGGGAAAAGATACCGCAAATGATCGGTGCATTATATGGTCAGAGAAAACAATTCGATGCTGCGGGTATTCGGGGATTCTCTTCAATCGATGACCATCTAAACTCCAATGAAAATTATTATCTATCCAAAGGTTGCCATTCTCCCAAAGCATTCTTAAGAGAGCATCTGCAATGAAAAATATTAAAAACTTATCTGCATCCACTCTAGTCTTACTACTGCTGGGACAAGTGGCGTTTGCTTATGAAGTGCAAACACATGAAACGCTTTCTGAAGCCGCTCTAAATGGCTCTGTCCTAAAGACGGATAGCAGCGTACTTGCTCGACTTGGATTGGAGCCACTAGATAGGCAGCAAAAGTTTCCGGGATCAGATGGTCAGCAAGAAATTGTAAATTTATTTAAAATCGGAGCCAACTTAGAAGACACCAGCATCCGCGCCATCAACCATTTCTACGATCCGATCACCGACAACGGTGTTGCGTTCACTTCGCCTACCTGGACACTCGAAGACAAAGGTTCAATTCCCCGGCAGAACTATTCTTTCCGCGACACGCGCGACTATTTCTACAAAGCCCTCACGCAGCCTTCGAAAACCGATCGGGAACAATATTTCGGCCTGACCTTTGAGGCACTAGGACATGTCATTCATCACGTTCAAGACATGGCGCAACCACAACATACACGGTTGGATAACCATCTGAACCTTGGGTGGACTCAGCAAGAACTTCCTATCGAGAACCGCAGCCGCTACGAAGAATATTCGAATGATGTGCGCTCCAACCTGCCCATCACCGGCTACAGCCCCGTAAAGTTCTCCCGCCTACGCGACTTCTGGAAGACCGGCACCGGAGCCGGCATGGGGGAATTCAGCAACCGTAACTTCGTCACCGACGGCACCAACTTCACACTGCGCAATGGACAAGCAGTGGCTGGCACTCGATACGCGCTTCCCGCGCCCAATGGCACATCGGAAGAAAAGGCACTCGTCGACATCCTGGCTGAAAAGGGCCAGCCGTTGCCGTCAACGCTCCAGACTCGTTGCGCCGCCCGCAGCGCTTGCCTCTTGACGTTCTATGCCTCGACGGTTCGAGATGTGTACACGCAATCCACCAGCGTTAATCCGAGGGCCTCCACGCTATCTATTTTCGATCAGGATTTAAAGATGTATGGCAGGACGATCGTCTACTTGGATCCCGATTCTTTGAATTTTGATTCGGCGAACACCTACACAATCGACCGGCTTTTCGTACTGAATCGTTTCAATTTCGACGAGGCGCACAAGTTCCTCATTCCGCGCGCCGTTGCTTATTCCACCGGCCTCATCAACTATTTTTTCCGTGGCAAGATGGATTGGGTTGCCGACTCCGCAAACTCTGCAATGCACGCTATCAAGAACCTTGGCGAAGAACGGATGAACGGCACTTTCGAAATTTATTACGATGCTGTGGATGGAAAACGCTATCTCATCAAATCATGGCTCCTAGATATCAATCCTGGTATGGAAGTCGGTGGGCTTAACTTTGAAAGATCAGCCAATCCGGCGCCGAAAAATCCCGGCGAATATATGCTGGTGTTCAACGGCGATATGGGCGAAGAGAAGAAAGATTCAGACTTGCGCGGCGCAGTCGTGGCCAAATTCATCGAACAAAAAACCGGCATGCTAATCTCTGTTTGCCGGCCAGGGTGTTCAGGCACAACATTCGACATTTACCGCTCGGACGACTTAAGCGCTACCTGCGCAATATGTCAGCACGATCAACGATGGCAGTCCACTCAATCGTGGAAAACTGACACATATAAGCGACAACGTGGTACTGAACGCGATGAATATCAGCCAGGATGGCGGGCGGAACTGGCGCCAACTGGATATGCCAACGACATTTGAAGACACGCTGCGCCGATTGAACGCTGTCTATCTAGGAAATTCATTAACGATCAACATCGGACGGCAGTTGAATCCGATGCCACAGAATGGACAAACTCCCTGGAAATGGCAAACGCCGATCCTAGTGTCGAACGACTATGGCGTGAGTTGGAATCTTTCCAGGGTTATTGACGACTTATCGTTTAACGCCCGTCCAACCAGGATTGGTCCACACACTATTGAGTCGATAGGCTCCCGCCTCATGTCGCCTTTTCCTCGCAACTGTCCAGAATGGAATATCGGCGGCGGATTTACTGCTACCTGTTATGACCAAGTCAGTACCCCCTATCGCTCGGACGACAATGGCTTCAGCTGGTACGTTTCACCCAGCCCTGCTAGCGTAGCTGGAGATAGCGCGATATATATCGGCAAGAAGAAATATGTCGATGGCGCACTGGTTAGCGATTCGATTGGCTCGGATACGTTCATGGCGATCAAATGGACCGGGTCTTCGTATGATATCCAAGTGACCATGGATGGCGGACAGATGTGGCGCAGCACTAGCTTTCCAGCGGGCATGCGCTACGGCGCTCCCGGCTACTTCACGCCCTGGTACATCGCCTATGCGGGCAACAACACCATTGCCGCCTATTTCCACGATCAAGGCGGACTGTCGCAGCACTACTTGTTCATATCACCTGACAACGGCGCCACCTGGTCTGTCGCTGGCGACTTGCCCAATCGATCTGAAAGACCGGGGCTATTTTCGATGGTGACCACTGGGAAAGGAATACGCTATGGCGAATAATCGAGTCCGGAACGTGTTGGCCGTTATGGTTGCCAGCGTCTTTTCTTTATCGGCCTTGGCAGCCAATCAAGTCGTGATGCTGACGAGCTATCGGCTAAAGGAAATTCCCCTTCTCAACAACGCGAGTGGTGCCGCGCCGCCGAATTACTCGCCCTCGAATTGGCTATGCGCGGCGGAAAACGGCGCGAACGCTGAAATTCTCTCCAGAATCGTGGACGCCACTAGCAAACGCGCCTCGATTGAAGTCAGAGTATTGACGGGAAGATGTGCTGGTTTGTCTGGTTGGGTCGAACCGGAAAACGTCAGGTCTGGGCAATGAAGTCGCCTTCGTTGTACCTTCGGATCTCGCCCCCGAATATCAGCTTCTAATCAAGACGTGGGCGCCGCTCTTGCGCCCACGCTTTACAAATGAATGTATCCCCATTCGATACGATATCGCAGACGATCTTTTCCGCCATCCCCTTTGGTGCTACAGTGCCGAGACCCTAAGTCTTCGTATTTTCTATGCAAACCATTGATGTAGCCCTCGCCGATCGTAGTTATTCGATTCACATCGGCACAAATCTGTTTTCACGCGCAGATCTTTTGCTGCCTCATTTACCGCGCCCAAAAGCCGCTGTAATAACGAACACAACTATTGCCCCGCTTTACCTTGACGAATTCCTGACTGGATTACGTAGTCAGGGTATAGAAGCCATTCCGGTGATATTGCCCGACGGCGAGCAATATAAAACGTGGCAAACGCTAAACTTGATTTTCGACGCGCTCCTATCTAAACATTGCGAACGCAGCACGACGTTAATTGCGTTGGGTGGAGGGGTGGTCGGCGATGTCGCGGGTTTTGCAGCAGCCACTTATCAACGCGGCATGCCATTTATCCAAATTCCCACCACGCTGCTCGCGCAGGTAGATTCCTCCGTCGGGGGCAAAACCGCGATTAATCACCCGCTCGGTAAAAACATGATTGGCGCTTTTTATCAGCCCAAACTGGTAATCGCCGACACAGCGGTACTCAGCACTTTGCCCGATCGAGAGCTTTCCGCCGGTCTTGCGGAAATAATCAAATACGGTTTGATCCGCGATTTTCCATTTTTGGAGTGGCTGGAAGAAAACATGGAAGCTTTACTGCGCCGTGATCCGGAAACACTGGAATATGCCATTGCCCGCTCCTGCATTAATAAAGCCGAAGTCGTTACTGCCGATGAACGTGAAACCGGCGAACGCGCTTTACTCAATTTTGGTCATACCTTTGGTCATGCCATCGAAGCAGGTTTAGGATTCGGCACCTGGTTGCATGGCGAAGCTGTTGCGGCAGGCATGGTCTTAGCGACAGATCTTTCCGTCCGCCTCGGGCTTCTTCCCAACGACGCAACTACGCGAGTCGCCACTCTTTTGCAAAAAGCGCGCTTGCCGATTGCTTACCCGGATATTCCAGCCGATCAATTTATTTCTCTCATGGCACATGACAAAAAGGTCGATGCCGGCAAGATTCGCTTCGTGCTGCTAAAGGATCTCGGCCACGCATTCCTCACTGATGACGCGCCCGAATCAGCCGTACGCGAAACCCTCGCTCAGCACACTACACATGCATGAATTAGCCTCTTACGCAGCCAACCCGGACCACTCGCGCGGTCGCCGTCATACTGAAGAAAAAACGGTCGGTCGCACCGAATTTCAGCGTGACCGCGATCGAATTATCCACTCGGGAGCATTTCGTCGGCTCGAATATAAAACACAAGTTTTCGTTAATCACGAGGGTGATTTATTCCGCACACGCCTGACGCACTCCATCGAAGTCGCGCAAATAGGACGATCAATAGCGAGAAGCCTTGGCCTGAATGAGGATCTCACCGAAGCCATTGCATTAGCGCATGATCTCGGCCACACCCCTTTCGGCCATGCAGGCCAAGACGCGCTGAACAAATGTATGCGCGAACACGGTGGCTTCGAACATAACCTGCAATCGATACGCGTGGTGGATTTGCTGGAACAGCGTTACGCCGCATTTGATGGTCTGAATTTATGCTTTGAAACCCGCGAGGGAATTCTAAAACATTGTTCGCGCAAAAATGCGGCGCTACTAGGCAATATCGGCGAACGTTTCCTGACCGATCAACAACCGTCACTAGAAGCGCAGGTGGCTAATCTGGCGGATGAAGTCGCTTATAACAATCATGATGTGGACGACGGATTACGATCTGGCCTCGTCACGGTTGATCAGCTCCGTGAAGTCAGTTTATTTGCCCGCCATCTTGCCGAAGTGGAAAAGCGGTTTCCTGGATTAAAAGACCGGCGACTTATTCACGAGACCGTACGGCGGATGATCAACACGCTTGCTTTGGATCTTACCCAACAAAGCGTGGAAAACATCCGCAGTACCGGCGTTATATCCACCGATGATGTCCATAAGGCCGAGCCACTCATTAGTTTTAGCGAAGAAATAAAAAAAGAAAACCAGGAACTGAAACACTTTTTACGCACCAACCTTTACCAACATTACCAAGTCATTCGTATGACTAGCAAAGCCGAACGAATCATCGAAGCTTTATACAAAGCATTCAGCGAAGAAGTACGATTGCTGCCGATGGAATACCAGCAACGCGCCAAAGAAGATCGATATCGCGCAGTGGCGGACTATATTGCTGGCATGACTGATCGATATGCTAATAAGGAGTATCGCCGCCTCTTCGCCGTAGAAGAGTTTTAGAGCGACTAATGACCCCTGCCTTGTCGCGTCTCCTTGTCGCACTTATTTGAACTGTCTACGTCGGCGCCTCCAGCGCTGGAACATTTTATTAGCCACCCTTAACCAGTTAAACATTTTCTTCCACCAATCCTTTTGTCGCAACGCACAAAAAGAGATTGTAGGCATGGATAGTTTTAGTTAGGATTAAGTGCTTTTCGCTAAATTTCGCTCTTCTCGCGAACAATCGATTCATAGCCCGTTCAAATGCAGAACAACGGCGACATCTTTCCAGTTGTAAGATGTTGCAACACGTCGCGAGAAATCCGAGTTTGCGACGACGAGCAGACGCGTACAAAAGAAGTACGCCGAGTGCCTGAGTTGTAAAACGCAGTTTCAGTGCAGGCTAACTTGCGACAGCAAGTTAAGCAGCGGTAGCTGCGGCCGAAGCTAAAATCGGGCTTCGCAGTAGCTTTTGCGATGCCCTCTGTTCGCTGAAGATATTTTAGAGGTATTAACGTGAGCCACCCCGCCGCCCCCATCCGCCAAGGTTTGTACGATCCACGTCACGAGCACGATGCCTGCGGTTTAGGTTTTGTCGCCCATATCAAAGGCAAAAAAAGCCATGAGATCGTTGCTCAAGGCCTGCAAATTCTGAAGAATTTGACTCACCGCGGCGCGACCGGAGCAGACCCTTTGCAAGGCGACGGCGCCGGCATTTTGATTCAATTGCCGGATGTATTTTTCCGCAGGGAGTGCGCGCGGCTTTCCATCGAATTGCCGGAAGTGGGCGAATACGGCGTCGGCCTGATTTTCCTACCGCGCGATCCAGGTGCGCGCATCGCTTGTCAGCACGAACTGGAACGCGCCATTGTCGCGGAAGGTCAAGAGGTTTTAGGCTGGCGTGATGTACCTGTCGACAATAGTGGGCTCGGCGAAGGCGTTAAGGCAATCGAACCGATTATTCGCCAGGTGTTCGTTGGCAGAGGACTATCCACGCCTGACATCGATGCATTCGAACGCAAGCTTTACATTATTCGCAAAAGTGCCGGACATGCCATTCGCGCACTCGGCCTGCATCACGCACTGGAATACTATGTGCCATCATTTTCGGCACGCACCATTGTTTACAAAGGCATGCTACTTGCGCATCAAGTCGGCGAGTACTACAAGGATCTGCAAGACCTCGATGTCACGTCGGCGCTCGCGATGGTTCACCAACGCTTTTCGACCAACACATTTCCGACCTGGGATTTAGCACATCCGTTCCGCTTGATCGCGCATAACGGCGAAATCAATACGTTGCGCGGCAACGTGAATTGGATCCGTGCACGGCAACAGAACATCGCATCCAAACTACTCGGCGACGATCTGCATAAAATCTGGCCGCTGATTTATGACGGCCAGTCCGACTCCGCTTCGTTCGACAACGCGCTTGAGTTGCTGTTGATGGGCGGCTATTCGCTGGCACACGCGATGATGCTGATGATTCCTGAAGCCTGGGCCGGCAATCCGCTGATGGATGAAAAGCGCCGCGCGTTCTACGAATATCACGCGGCTTTGATGGAACCATGGGATGGTCCGGCCGCGATCGCATTCACTGATGGCCGGCAAATCGGCGCCACGCTGGATCGCAATGGACTACGTCCCGCTCGTTATCTGGTTACCGATGACGATTTGGTCATCCTCGCTTCAGAAGTGGGCGTGCTCGATATTCCAGAATCGAAAATTCTTAAGAAATGGCGGCTACAACCCGGCAAGATGTTACTGGTCGATCTTGAACAAGGTCGCATCATCGACGACAAGGAACTCAAAGACAAACTCGCCAGCTTCCGCCCTTATCGCAAGTGGCTGGAAAAAACACAGCTGCATCTGGAAGACATTCCAACGCCGGATCACGTACCAACACCTGATTTAGACAAGCTACTGGATCGCCAGCAAGCATTCGGCTACACCCAAGAAGATCTTAAATTATTAATGGCGCCGATGGCAGTGGCTTCGCAAGAAGCTATTGGCTCGATGGGTGACGACACGCCATTAGCCGTGCTCTCCAATCGGCCAAAACCGTTATACGCCTACTTCCGGCAACTCTTCGCGCAAGTGACCAATCCGCCGATTGATCCGATCCGTGAAGAGCTGGTGATGTCCTTGGTCTCTTTCATCGGCCCACGCCCTAACATACTCGACCCGGATGGTTCCGGACCGAATATGCGGCTCGAAGTCAGTCAGCCCATTCTCACTTTCGATGACATGGAAAAACTGAGCCGCACGGAAGAACTCACCGAAGGAGAATTTCGTTCTGTCACGCTATCCATGTGCTATCCCGCACCGTGGGGCGCAACAGGCATGGAAGCCGCGCTCGCGCAATTGTGCGCCGATGCGGAAGACATCGTTCGACGTGGCGCAGCCAACATTATTATTTTGACCGACCGGCAAATCAGCGCCGAGTTAATGGCAATTCCGGCGTTATTGGCGACTAGCGCCGTGCATCAACATTTGGTGCGCAGAGGTTTGCGTACACGCACCGGCTTGGTTGTGGAAACCGGCTCTGCTCGCGAAGTGCATCATTTTGCATTGCTTGCAGGATATGGCGCAGAAGCCATTCATCCCAATCTAGCATTCGCCACGCTCGCCGCACTGGGCGATCTCGTGCCGCACGACATCACCCATAAGGAAGCTTGCAAACGCTACATCAAAGCCATTTCCAAAGGCTTGCTGAAGGTCATGTCGAAAATGGGTATTTCGACATACCAGTCTTATTGCGGCGCGCAGATTTTCGAAGCGATCGGACTTAACGCCGAGTTCATCGAGAAATATTTCACCGGCACAGACACTGCGATAGAAGGCATCGGCGTTGAGGAAGTCGCTGAGGAAGCGGCTCGCTTACATCGGCTTGCTTATTCCGACGCCCCACTCTATCGCAATGCGTTAGATGCGGGCGGGGAATACGCATTCCGCATTCGCGGCGAAGCGCATATGTGGACACCGGATTCAATTGCTAAACTACAACACGCCACACGCTCCGGTAATTATTCGACTTACAAGGAATACGCAAAGCTCATCAACGATCAGAGTGAACGATTGATGACACTACGCGGCTTGTTCGAAATAAAAGAAGCGCGAGAACCGATATCAATCGAGGAAGTCGAGCCAGCCAAAGAAATCGTCAAACGTTTTTCCACCGGCGCGATGTCGCTCGGTTCCATTTCTCATGAAGCGCATTCGACACTTGCCATTGCAATGAATCGCATCGGTGGTAAATCGAATACCGGTGAAGGCGGCGAAGACCCAATCCGCTACGTCACATTGAAAAATGGCGATTCGATGCGTTCAGCGATTAAGCAAGTAGCCGCCGGTAGATTTGGCGTCACTGCTGAATATCTAGTCAACGCCGATATGCTGCAAATCAAAATGGCGCAGGGCGCGAAGCCAGGTGAAGGCGGTCAATTGCCCGGTCATAAAGTTTCCAAATACATTGCCAAAGTGCGGCATACCGTGCCCGGCGTGGGATTGATTTCGCCGCCACCGCATCACGACATTTATTCGATCGAAGATTTAGCGCAGCTTATTCACGATTTGAAAAACGTGAACCCGCAAGCCAACGTTTCGGTAAAGCTGGTGTCGGAAATTGGCGTGGGCACCGTTGCCGCTGGTGTAGCAAAAGCGAAAGCTGATCACGTCACCATTTCCGGTCATGACGGCGGAACCGGCGCATCGCCACTTTCTTCGCTGAAATACGCTGGCAGCCCGTGGGAAATCGGTTTATCTGAAACACAACAAACGCTGGTGCTGAACAAATTGCGAGGCCGGATTGCGGTGCAAGCCGATGGCCAATTGAAAACCGGCCGCGATGTCGTCATTGCCGCATTAATCGGTGCCGATGAAATGGGTTTCGCTACTGCACCGCTAGTGGTTGAAGGCTGCATCATGATGCGCAAATGCCATCTGAACACTTGCCCTGTCGGCGTAGCCACGCAAGACCCCGAACTGATCAAGAAATTTACCGGCCAGCCTGAGCATGTGGTGAATTACTTTTTCTTCGTCGCTGAAGAAGTACGCGAATACATGGCGAAGATGGGCTTCCGCACTTTCGAGGAAATGGTAGGCCGCAGCGACATGCTGAATATGCGCCGTGGTATCGACCATTGGAAAGCGATGGGTTTGGATTATTCCAAACTATTTTATCGACCAACGGTTGGTAGCGATGTCGCCATCCGCCATTCGGAAAAACAAGAACACGGTTTGGCAAAAGCCTTGGATCACCAATTGATCGAAAAAGCCAAACCAGCGCTGGAAAACAAAAACAAAGTATCGTTCGAAACGCAGGTAAAAAACGTTAATCGCACCGTCGGAGCAATGCTCTCCGGTGAAGTGGCCAAACGTTACGGCCACACGGGATTACCGGACGGCACAATTCATATCAAAGCTAAAGGCACGGCCGGACAAAGCTTCGGCGCTTTTCTCGCGCGCGGCGTTACATTGGAATTGGAAGGCGAAGCCAATGACTACGTCGGCAAGGGAATTTCGGGCGGACGCATCGTAATCTATCCACCGAAGGAAAGCCCGATCATTGCCGAAGACAACATCATCATCGGCAACACCGTGCTGTATGGCGCGATTGCCGGTGAAGTGTATTTCCGCGGCATCGCGGGCGAGCGCTTCGCGGTACGCAACTCCGGCGTAACCGCGGTGGTTGAAGGCGTCGGCGATCATGGCTGCGAATACATGACCGGCGGCACCGTCGTTGTGATTGGCCAAGCGGGCCGCAACTTCGCCGCAGGGATGAGTGGCGGCGTCGCCTTCGTACTCGACGAAGCGGGGGATTTCGAACAACGTTGCAATTTAGCGATGGTGGATTTGGAAGCCGTGCCCGACGAGGAAGAAGCGCTGGAAGAATCCGGTGCAAATATCGAAAGCCACGGCAAAGTTAACGTCAACCATCTCGGCATCGCCGACGACGAGTTGTTGCGTACACTTATTCAAAATCATTTTAAATACACTAATAGCACTCGCGCCAAAATGATTCTCGATCATTGGAGTGAATACCGAAGCAAGTTCGTCAAAGTGATGCCGCAAGAATATCGCCGCGCACTGGCTGAAATGGCGGAAGAACAAGCGCAAACAGTCGCAGCGCAAGTGAAGAGAGAGGCGGTCGTCAATGGGTAAAGTTACGGGATTCATGGAGATCACGCGCAAGGACCGGCCTTATAAACCGGTGACAGAGCGCATTCATGTTTACAAGGAATTTGTGCTGCCTTTGACTGATGCCGACATGAGCAAGCAAGGCGCTCGCTGCATGGATTGCGGCATTCCGTTTTGCCATACCGGTTGTCCCGTTAACAATCTCATTCCTGACTGGAATGATTTAGTATTCCGGCAGAATTGGCGTGAAGCGTTGGATGTATTGCATTCGACGAATAATTTCCCTGAATTCACCGGCCGCGTCTGTCCCGCGCCTTGCGAAGCAGCGTGTACGTTAAACATCAACGACGATGCGGTAGCTATTAAGTCGATCGAACAAGCCATCATCGATAAAGGCTGGAAAGAAGGTTGGGTTGTGCCGCAACCGCCGTTGAAAAAAACTGGCAAACGCGTTGCCGTTGTCGGCTCCGGTCCCGCTGGAATGGCGTGCGCGCAACAACTAGCACGTGCTGGTCATGCTGTAGTGTTGTTCGAAAAGAACGATCGCATTGGCGGTCTAATGCGCTACGGCATTCCCGACTTCAAGATGGAAAAAATTCAAATCGATCGACGCGTTGAACAAATGCGTGCCGAAGGTGTGGAGTTCCGAACAAGTGTGCATGTTGGCGTAAATCACGATGCAAATAAATTGCTCGAAGAGTTTGATGCTGTAGTTGTTTCCGGTGGCTCTGAACATCCACGCGATCTCGAAGTACCAGGCCGAGAGCTGCAAGGTATTTACTTCGCCATGGAATTTCTCCCGCTGCAAAATAAAATCGTGGCAGGCGACCAAGTACCAAATCAACTCGTTGCCACCGGTAAAAATGTCGTGGTCATCGGCGGCGGCGATACGGGCTCGGACTGCATCGGCACATCGATACGGCAAGGGGCAAAATCCGTCACCAACTTTGAGTTGATGCCACAACCACCAGCACAGGAAAACAAACCGCTCACGTGGCCTTACTGGCCAATGAAGTTACGCACGTCGTCTTCGCACGAAGAAGGCTGCGAACGAGACTTCGCCATCGTGACAAAAAGTTTGTCCGGCAAGGATGGAAAAGTGACGACGCTACATGCCGCAAAATTGGAATGGTACAAGGACGATAACGGCGCAATGAAAATGCGTGATGTGCCAGGTTCCGAATTCGATGTTGCCGCTGATTTGGTGTTGCTAGCGATGGGCTATCTTCATCCCGTTCATCAAGGCATGCTGGCACAGCTGGGCGTTACGCTGGACCCACGTGGTAACGTTAAAGCCGCTACTGATGGTCTGAGTTCTTATCAAACATCGCATCCGAAAATTTTCGCGGCAGGTGATATGCGCCGCGGTCAATCGCTCGTGGTATGGGCGATTCGCGAAGGACGACAAGCGGCGCACGCAGTAGATACGTACCTAATGGGAAGATCGGATTTGCCTCGATAAATGAACCAGACGATTAAAATTTGGGGGCATCGCGGTTGCCGGGGAGATGATAATCCGCCAGAAAATTCACTTGACGCCTTTCAAGCCGCGATCGATCAAGGCGCCGATGGCGTAGAGCTCGATGTTTTTCTGACTAAGGATACGCAGTTGGTTGTGTTCCACGATGACACACTGGAACGCATGACCAATGGCACTGGCGATATCACCACATTTACCTTAGCTGAACTTAAGCGATTACAGCTAAAGGACACCAAAGGGATACTTACCCAATCGCTGATTCCTACACTGGAAGAAGTGCTGAATCTAGTAGGCGATTTCCGTCAGCAAAATCCAGAAGAAATACGCGCAAAAGATTTTGTTGTGAATATTGAAATCAAAGGCGCTCGACTTAATCAACAAGTTGCAGAAGCAATTCAAAACCGCTTAAACAACGGTTGGTCGCCAACCAATTTTCAAGTCAGCGCTGGAGATATTGATAATCTCCGAGAGATAAAAAAACTTCGCGCCGAAACGCCTCTTGGCGCTTTATTCTGGAGCGATAAAGAACCGTGGTGTGTTACCGAACAACAGCTTGCTCAGAAACTTACCACCATTGACGATTTGCACCCACAAACCGTCAATCTCAGTTTGCCTTCATTGACACAAGTCACGATCAACATGATACGCACGGCGGGTGCAAAGCCCGTCGCATGGACCTGTCAGGAAAAAAATCCGGATCGTCTTAATCCACAAGAACGTGAAGCATTAACCAGGCAATTATTAAACAGCGGTATTACTACAATCATTACTGACTATCCTCAACAAATGAGAGCACTTCTTAATATTTAATAAAAAATTAACGGCATCACAAAACGGCCTTTGATGATTTACTCAATAGCCGGTTGGAGGCATTTCGTAACAAATCATTTTTTTCATTTCTGCAATTTTTTACTTCCTGTATTTCTCAATTTTGTAAGACGCTCTCTGTATTCAATTAAGAGAGAAAAATATTCTTATTTAAATCCAGTTCGTTATAAACGCTCCGCTTACTTATATTTTGGCATCGTACTTGCTTATTTCGTATGAATCTCCCATTTGTTCTAATTGCGACTAAAGAACCACAAAAACGCAAGTCGCTAATTACTGACTGGGGAAAATAACTAAACGATGGCTTAACCATCTTATTTTTAATAAGGGATAAATAATGAGAAAAGAAGTGAAGGCAAGACAACTGGCCTTGATGAGAACTTTATCTTTTTCCGTGTTGTTGTCGATTGGCTCGATGGCCTATGCCGCAAGCTCTAATCTCTGCACTCCCACCACTTGGACCACAGACAAGGGTTACACGGCCGGTAGCGTTATCACTTACCGCGGTCATATTTATGAGGCCCTTCAATCACACTTCGCTTTTACCAATACAAATTGGTTCCCTAACTCCAGTTCTACCATGTGGAAAGATCTAGGTGAGTGCACTCCTCCCAGCGAACCGAAGGCGGCAACGACTAAGTCAGGAACAGGAGCAGCAATAGCGTCAGCATCGACGGCATCGTCATCCGCTGGCAAATCAGGAGGCGGTGGTGGACGTAGCGGGGGTGGCGGTAATATATCTTCGCCCCCCATGGCTAATTTTACAGCGCCGCAAGCTGCATCCAGTTCGCCAGCTACAGCTGACACGTCTTCCCAACAACAGCGGCAACAGCAACAACAAATGCAAGCGCAATTGTTAGCACAAAATCAACAAGCTCAGCAACAACAGCAAGCATTGCAGCAGCAACTGCAACTACTGCAACAGCAGCAACAGAACCAATCGATAGAACAGAAACAACACCAACAGCAGTTGCAAGCACAGTTACAACAATCGCAGCAACAGCAAATACAAACGCAAACTCAATTGATAGCGCAAACTCAACAGTCACAGCAACAACAGCAAGCACTGCAACAGCAACAACAGAACCAAACACTAGAACAAAAACAGAGCCAACAGCAGTTGCAAACGCAGTTACAACAGTCGCAACAACAACAGCAAGCACTGCAACAGCAATTGCAATCGGTGCAACAGCAGCAACAAAATCAAACGCTAGAACAAAAGCAGAGCCAACAGCAATTGCAAACACAGTTACAACTGGCACAGCAACAACAGCAAGCACTGCAGCAGCAGCAACAGAACCAAACACTAGAACAAAAACAGAGCCAACAGCAGTTGCAAGCGCAGCTACTACAGTCGCAGCAACAGCAGCAGGAATTGCAAGCAAAGCTCGCGCAGCTTCAAACAGAGCCATCGGTAACGCCAGCGCCGGCACCGATATCAACATCAACACCGACACCGACACAAATATCCACACCAACGCCGACTGCAGCTACAGTCACAGCGCCAATACCAGTCGATTTTGGACCGAACGTATTGATATTTGATCCATCGATGGCTGCATCAGCGATTCAAACTAAAGTTGACAACATATTCCGTCAACAAGAAAGCAATCATTTTGCATCCACCCGGTATGCCTTAATTTTCAAACCCGGTTATTACAATGCCACAGTGAAAGTCGGCTTCTTCACGCAGGTTCTAGGCTTGGGGCAATTGCCGGACGACGTAACCATAAACGGTACTGTCCAGGCCGATGCCCGCTGGTTTAACGGGAACGCAACGCAAAACTTTTGGCGTGGCGTTGAAAATATGGCGGTCATCCCTTCAGGAGGCACCGAAAGATGGGCTGTATCGCAAGCGGCTCCATTTCGTCGCATGCATGTGAGAGGCAATCTGATTCTGGATGATGGGGGCTGGTCAAGCGGCGGCTTCTTATCAGACTCTAAAATTGATAATCAAATTAATTCTGGCGGGCAACAACAATGGTTTACAAGAAACTCACAAATAGGAAATTGGAATGGCTCCAATTGGAACATGGTGTTTTTGGGTGTAACGAACGCACCATCAGGCGCATCATGGCCCAATCCCCCAAATACTGTGGTAAGCCAAACACCGATTATCCGTGAGAAGCCTTTTCTTACTTTTAATAACGCCACTGGATATAGCGTTTTCGTCCCTGCGCTTAGATCCAATACGCAAGGCACTAGCTGGGGAAATGGTGGCGCGGCAGGTGAATCAATCTCGATTGACCAGTTTTATATCGCCAAACAAGGAATTGATACCGCGTCGACAATCAATTCCGCACTACGCTTAGGTAAACACCTGATATTTGCACCGGGCGTTTATCGTTTAAATGAGACCATTCGCGTCACGCGCGCAAATACTGTGGTGCTTGGCCTCGGTTTAGCGACTCTTGTGTCGGATAACGGTGTAAATGCAATGTCGATTGCCGACGTGGATGGCGTAAAAATCGCTGGCCTCTTATTTGATGCAGGAAGAGTAAATTCGCAAATTCTGCTAGAAGTTGGCCCAACAGGTAGTTCAGCTGATCACTCGACGAACCCCACTTCGCTTCACGATATTTTCTTTAGAATCGGCGGCGGTGATGTTGGCAAAGCATCTGTCAGCCTTAAGATCAATAGCAATAATACGATTGGCGACCACTTCTGGATTTGGCGTGCCGATCACGGTGTTGGTGACACCGTTGGCTGGTACAACAACACAACAGCGAACGGATTAATTGTGAATGGCACCAACGTCACAATCTACGGCTTATTTGTGGAGCATTATCATCAGTATCAAACTGTATGGAATGGCAACGGCGGACGCGTCTATTTCTACCAAAGTGAAATCCCCTACGATGTGCCAAATCAGCAATCTTGGATGAACGGTGGCGTTAACGGATTTGCATCTTATAAAGTCGGAAACTCGGTAACGACACATGAAGCATGGGGGCTTGGCATCTACTGTTACTTCAGTTCCAACCCGAGCGTTAAGTTAGAAAATGCGATTGAAGCGCCGCGTACGCCAGGTGTGAAATTTCACAATATGACCACGGTTTCGTTAGGGGGTGTGGGTGAAATAACGCATGTTTATAACTACAACGGAAATGCTGCTGCGCCTTGGTCTCAGGTATCGAGGCTTGGTCAGTAATCAACGTGAGTGGGCTAGTGAAGGGTTTTTCCTAGCAATGTCTTGAAGCGGTGAATACTGATGATATGTGAATATTTTCAGTGTAAATGAAAGGTTCAATAATCTTCGCGGAGAGTGGATCGACTGGCATCAGTCGATCCCTTTTTTTCGCTTTGTTTTTGGCAGAGCCTTTGCAGCCTGTTCCAGCATTTTCACATTATGCTCCGCGCCTTCCGCCTCCAGTAGCGCACGCCGTTGGGCAGCAAATTGAGCATATTCCTCCTCTGCGTGAGAATCGGCTTGATTCTTGGAGGCACGGCCTGCATTCGGCAGCACGTTGCGATCATTGAACTTGAGGAAAGCATCAAGCTTTTCTTCCCAGTCCTTCAGAAATATCTCTTTGCGGCGACGAGCCTGATCTTCAGCAAAGTCCAACCACATCACGACCACTCGATTGAGCTCATTGATTTCCGGGTCGGCAAGATAGTTCTTTGCAACGCTCGCGTCGGCCTTTTGCACGCCGGCAGATTTCCATGTGGTTAGGCCCATGTTAGGACGAGTGTGATCGGCGCGGTCCAGAATCAACTCGGCTGCGGTCTTGCCAGTAACGGCGAAATGTAATTTGTTCTGAATGATGCAGAAGAATTGAGTCGTTTCCGCAAGCGAAGGTGAATAATCGGCAGCCATCGCAAAAATCTCGCGCACTCGTAGGTACATCCGCCGTTCGCTGGCGCGGATATCGCGAATGCGGTCCAGCAGTTCATCGAATCGATCCGGCACGCCGGAACCGGCCACGGGTGGATTCTTCAACCGCTCGTCGTCGAGCGTGAAACCCTTGACCAAATATTCACGTAGCCGCTCCGTCGCCCAGCGGCGGAATTGCGTGCCTCGAGTAGAGCGGACGCGGTAGCCGACGGCAAGGATGGCATCGAGATTGTAAAAGCCAACTTGGTAGCGCTTACCATCGGCGGCAGTTGTCAACCATTGGTTGACAACTGAATCTGGCGTCAACTCATCATCAGCGAAGATAGCTTTCAAGTGCTTGGCGATGTTCTGCTTGGTAGTCTGATACAGATCGGCCATGCCATTCTGTGTTAGCCATAGCATGTCACTCACGAACCGGCATTCAACGCGGGTACGCCCATCTTCGGTTTCGTAGAGGAGAAATTCGCCGGTAGGTTCAATGCCGCTCATACCAACTCCATCGAGACTTCGGTCAAACGATTAACCTTCCGGTTCGTCACAGCATTGAGCAACTCCGTTTGCTTGGCGGTGACAATTTCAATGCCCTGTTCAAGCTTGTCGCATAGCTTCATGAGCTGATCAATTTTGGCGACGATACGGTGTTGCTCAGTTTTTGGCGGAAGAGCAATAACCAAATTCCTCAGAAACCCCAGAGAGATGAACGGTTGAGCGCCTCCAGCAGCTTTTTGTTGCAAGTCGATTGCCAAGTGCTCCATGAACCGCTTAATAAAATATGGGTAAGTAAAGTTTTTGTTGTAGTACTTGAAGAGCGCGACATTTTTGATGCTGAATTCACGATCTTCTTCAACAATAACCTGGTTACCAATATTTCCGCCAATCATGGAAAATAAAATGTCGAGCTTGTCTACACAGGATCGTTTGACAATTTCCAAATGATCTTCGGCAGATATTTTTCTTGCATTCGTAAAATCGATTTTTCCATTAACGAAATTCTTACTTGTAATTAATGGATATGTGTCAGTGCCATCAGCATCCTTGGGAGAGTCGTGGGTACCATCTCGAACATCTAAAACATTCTGAAGGCGTGACCATACCCAACCATTTGGCAAACCATAGCGTATTTCTTCCGCCGAGACCGCCGGCAACGGTTTAGGCACTTTGATCTTGCCCTCCTTCACCAGCCGCTTTTTCTCTGCATCAATCTCTTTCAGCAATTCACTGGCAGCCGGATCGTTCGGGTCTTGGGGAACGAGTTTGCCCATGACGGCAAGCCGGAGGATGGCCTTACGTAGTTCGGTGACGTTTTCTTTGACGGTGTAGAGCTCGCCGAAGTGCTGGGTGATGAAGTGCCAAGCTTCGTCGAAAGTGTTGCGTTCTTGTGCATCCAGTAACTGTTTGAGCGCGGCGATGTGTACGCTGCGCCGCCTCTGTTCACGCTCAGCACGCAGTTTTTCCAACTCGTCGCAACGCACCATGAGTTGATCGATTTTGGCGACGATGCGATGTTGCTCGGGGAGAGGCGGGAGGGGTATTAGCATTTCTCCCAACTTTCCAAGATATATGCCTCGCTGCGCCGTACCTTTTGCATGCGTTGAATAATAATTAACACAGTGGGGGGAACCAAGCTGTTTACATAAGAAACCAGAGTCAATTGGTGAACCAATCACGGCCACACTTCGTTGAAGGACAAAATCAGGTGCGTTTTCTGGCACAACAGCAGGCCTACCTAGTGATGCAACAATTGTTAACAGTACGTCGCCACTGGTAATTTTGGTGCGCCGATTTTCAATAAGGAAGTCTGACTTGCTGACATATCGCGTGGGGTTGGAAAAATCTATATTTCCGAAATTGACATTTTGACTGCTGAGCATAGGGAATCCACTTCCAGCATCTTTTGGAGGGTTGTGTGATCCATCAGTCAACTTGGTTGCGATTGTTCCCAGCCTTACCCATTTCCACCCCTGAGGCAATTCATAGAGAATTTCCTCCGGCTTGATATCCCGCAACGACTTAGGCTCTTTGATCTTGCCCTCCTTCACCAGCCGCTTTTTCTCTGCTTCAATTTCTTTTAGCAATTCACTAGCAGGTTGATCGCTCGGATCTTGCGGCACCAACTTACCCTGCATAGCTAATGTCAAAATCAGCTCGCGCAGTTTCTTAATGCCATCCGGTGCAGCAAAGGCAGTGTCGAAGTGCAGTTCCAGATTTTCAGCGATTTGCTTATTCATCGCCGCCCTCCAGCACCTGCCATCGGCCACCTTTAGCACCGCCAACACGCTGAAGCTGTCCATTGCTTTGCAATGCTTTGATATTTTTTTCGATGGCACGCGTAGAGATGCCAAGCTCCGCTGAAAGTTCTGGAATGGTCATTTGCGGATTATCGCGGAGAAATTGCAAAATTTTCCCCGAACTTTTCCCCGAACTTTTCCCCGAACTTTTCCCCGAACTTTTCCCCGAACTTTCAGGGGTGACTTGCGGGGTAGCTTCGACTATCGGCTTGGCATACGCCAAAATCACGCGCACGAAACTTTTACGAATCTCAAACGCTTCTCTACCGTAGGCATTAACGATCCGTAAAATTCCTGAGCCTAAATGCTCGACGATTTCCAAATCACGAAAGACCCGCATGATTTCTTTATTGCGGGGCACTGAGCCGCCGTTGAAAAAATCTTCGCTTTCCACGCCATAAGGCAGACCTCCCATGGAGGTGATTTCCATGCGATCGGAGAAGAATTCGATTTTCGGAACGGCACCGTAGGAATAGTCGTTGTGAACAACGGCGTTAATGATCGCTTCGCGCATGGCAATGGAATTGATCATTTCGCGTTCCTGCCGTAGCGGATAGCCGATCTTGGTGAAGATGGTGTTTTCTACATCCACTCGATCCAGCACGGCTTTTAATGCTTTCACCAGCGAGCAGCGACCATAATCGCGATTTTCGATGAGGTCCGTGCGAGTGGCATCGGCATATTTAGCTACCTGCAGGGATGCGCCGTTTTCGTCTGCCAACAGATAAGCGGCGTAATTGGGTTTGTCTTCTGGGGTGAGCAGCTCCAGGTTTTTCATGAAGGCATCGTTTAAATGCAGGCCTCGGGCTTCGTAATAGATGCGAAGTTGCTCAAAGCTGAGGTCTTTACGTGGAGACTCCATTCTTCCGATGGTGTTGCGCACTCGCTTGCCGTAGAGCGATTCGATCATCTCTTGCGGCATCGGTTCGGCTGCGCTGCCCACGCGGAGGAAACAACCTTTTTCGGTCATGCCGAATTTTTTAAGGTAATAAGGTTTTTCCAGACCGCCGGCAACGGTGATGCGAATGATGTCTTTGCTGTTGCGCTGTTCATGAATAATTTCAAACAGCCCCATGATGGAAGGCTGGATGTTGTGCTTTAGACGATCTTTGATGGCTAGTTGTACGGCGTCGCAATCTTCCAGACCTACTGCGTGGCCATCATTGTCGATGCCAAGGTAAATAACGCCGCCTTCTCTAGCGTTCAGAAATGCCACGACTTCTTTTTCAAGCGCGTCGGTCAATTCACGTTTGTATTCGATGCGGTTGGACTCGGTCACTACTTGCCTCCGAGTGCTTGCATCAGTTCGGCTTTTAGCGCGTTCTGCGCGGCTTCAAGCTGGCGAACAATTTCTTGGTATTCCTGCATTAGCTCTGCTGGATCGCGATGGTTAACTTCAATCTCATGGGGATTCTTGCAGTCGAGGTTGTAATTGCGGGCAGCGATATCTTTCGCTGAAACCTTCCAGGCGTATTCAGTAATTTTACGGCCTTTTCTACTCGCGCCACCCCACCATTTTTTCTCTACATCGAACTCACCAATCGTCAATGGTTTGGAGCGTGAATAAGATTTGTAGCCTTCCGGGTAAGGATGTTCGAAGAACCACACGTCTTTCGTTGAGCCACCTTTTTCAAAAAACAAAATGTTGGTGTTGATGCTGGTGTAAGGCGCAAACACGCCTTTAGGCAAACGCACGATAGTGTGTAGATTGAATTCTTCCAACAACTCACGCTTAAGATTTGTTTTCGTACCTTCGCCAAATAAGAAACCATCAGGCAGTACTACGGCGGCGCGGCCAGTGTCATGCTTTAAAAGATGCATGATCAGCGCCATGAATAAGTCGGCGGTTTCGCGCGTTTGGTATTTGCGCGGGAAGTTGTTTTCAATGCCATCTTCTTCCATGCCACCAAAAGGTGGATTGGTGATGATGATGTCCACGCGGTCTTGGGGCTGTAGTCCTTGAGAGGACGGCCCAAGGTATTGCCATGAAGAATATTGCTGGGCACATCGATCCCATGCAGCATGAGGTTAGTCATGGCCAGCATGTGCGGCAGCGGTTTTTTCTCCACCCCATGGATACTCTCTTGCAGAGAATTGCGCTGCTCGGAAGTTTTGATTTGCGTATTAAGGTGGTCGATGGTGCAAGTAAGAAAACCACCAGTGCCGCATGCAGGGTCAAGTACCTTTTCACCTAGCTGCGGATTGAGAATATCCACCATGAACCGAGTGACGGCGCGAGGCGTGTAGTACTCGCCGGCGTTACCGGCGGATTGCAGGTCGGCGAGGATTTTTTCGTAAATGTCGTTGAACAAATGGCGGTCAGAGGATTTATTAAAATCGACATCCTCCTCAATGGCGTTAATCACTTGGCGAAGCAAGTGGCCGGACTTCATGTAGTTGTAGGCATCTTCAAACACTGAGCCGACCACTCGCCCTCGTGCCGACACACCGGCTTTAGTGGCTAATTGTTTCAACGAGGGAAATAACTCGTTATTGACGAACTCGATCAACTCTTCGCCGGTGATACCTTCCGCATTTTTCGCCCAGTTGGACCAACGGAAACGACTTTGCAGCGGCGATTTGTAGCCTGGAATGGTGAGCTGCCATTCTTGTTCCTTGTCGTCGAATATTTTCAAAAACATTAGCCAAACAATCTGACTAATACGCTGAGCGTCGCCATCAACGCCGACATCCTTGCGCATGATGTCTTGAATAGTTTTGATGAGTGTACCGATAGACATGACTTGCTAAGTTCCAAATGTATGTTCGTTATGCGCTATAGAGCGCTTGTTCCAGTTCTTGTACTGCGAATTGATATCGATCCAGACCGCCAAAGGCACGGATAATTTCAATGGGTGTGCCGAACTGGGTAAAAGGTGCGATGGTGAGGATTTGCGTTTCTTCGATGGGGCCGACACCTTCATCGGCGTATTTTTCCAGCAGCGCTTCCAGTACGCGTTGCGCCTGCTCTCCATAGCGTGCGAAGTAGTTGCGTTTCTTGACCTGTTCCGCTCGCTCTTTGCGGGTAAGCGGCGGCATATCCCAAGCTACATGACAGACTAGATCGAAGGGATCGCAGTCGCGCCCGATTTCGTCGGCCAAGGCGTCGAAGAAAATACCTTCGTTGGCAAGTTCTTCGATAATGACTTGCTTCTTTTCTGCGCCGCTCCAGCGTCGCAAAAAATCATCCAGTGAAGCAAATTCTTTCACCAATGTTTTGCGGGTGTAGTCTTTCAACGACTCGGTGATCAGTTTGCCATTGGCGTCGAAATACTGCACCCGCTCTGCCACCACATTGACTGCGACGTTTGCGACGACATAACGCCTTACACCGGAACCTTCTTCATCGATGGCGGAATCGGTGATGCCATGCCATTCATATTTTCCATCGGCTTGCGCATAAGTAAAGTCCTCACCACCGTTATCGCCTTCAAGTACATCTGGCGGCACCGGTGAATCATCGAGTTGCTGCGGCTCATAGATTTGCACCGGATCACCATCGAAATCAGGATCGGCAAACAGCTCGGTGGCTTTTTTAAAATCAATAATGGTGAAGTAGTACTTGTCGTAGTCTTCATTGATTCGGGTGCCGCGCCCAATGATCTGCTTAAACTCGGTCATGGATTGGATACGCTGATCGAGCACAATCAACTTGCAGGTCTGTGCATCGACGCCAGTCGTCATCAGTTTTGAGGTAGTGGCAATTACCGGGTACTTGGATTCGGGAAAGATAAAATTATCGAGTTCGGCCTTGCCCTCTTCGTTATCGCCGGTAATACGCATAACGTATCTGGCGTTCTGCGCTACTAAATCTCCGTTCTCATTCACCAGCGCTTGGCGCATGCGCTCGGCATGGTCGATGTTGTCGCAGAAGACAATGGTCTTGTCGAAGCGATTCGTTTGCTTGAGAAATTCGCTTATTTTTTTGGCGACGAGCTCGGTACGCTTTTCCAGCACCAGCTTCTTGTCGAAATCTTTTTGGTTGTAGATGCGGTCTTCAATCTCGTTCCCGTGTTTGTCGACCATCCCCTTGTCAGGACGCCAGCCGGCTAGATCCTTGTCCAAATCGATACGCACTACCTTATATGGTGCGAGGAAACCGTCGTCGATTCCTTGCTTCAGCGAGTAGGTGTAGATCGGCTCACCGAAGTAATCGATATTGGAAACTTCTTTCGTTTCTTTTGGCGTGGCGGTCAGGCCGATCTGGGGAGCTGAAGAGAAGTAGTCCAGGATGTCGCGCCATGCCGAATCAGCGGCGGCGCTGCCACGATGACACTCATCAATCACGATCAAATCGAAGAAGTCAGGGCTGAACTGTTTGTAGATGTTTCGCTCTTCTTCGGTGCCGGTGACCGCTTGATAAAGCGACAGATAGATTTCGTAAGATTTATTAGCCTGGCGTTTCTGGATCTTTGTCATGGCCGAGCCAAAAGGCTTGAAATCATTGGTCATGGTTTGATCGATCAAGATGTTGCGATCGGCCAGGAACAAGATTCGTTTCTTGGCTTTTGCTTTCCAGAGCCGCCAGATGATTTGAAAGGCAGTGAACGTTTTACCAGTGCCTGTCGCCATCACCAATAAAATGCGATTTTGTCCCTGCGCTATAGCGTCGATGGTTTTATTAATCGCTAAGAGCTGATAGTAGCGCGGTGTTTTGTTACTGCCATCGCTGTAGTAATCCTGGGTGACCAAGTTACTCTGTTGGTCGCTCAATCCGCGATGCGCTGCCCACCATTGCCAGAGGGTGTCGGCGGTGGGAAATTCATGAAGGGCCAGTTCGCGTTCCAAGATGCCGTTGGCGGCAATCTTGTTATGAAAAAGAAATCCATCGCCATTGCTGCTGAATACAAACGGCACTTGCAGCAAGTCGGCATATCCTAAGCCTTGTTGCATTCCATCGCCCATCGAATAGCTGTTGTCTTTTGCTTCGATAACCGCAATGGGCATATTGGGCTTGTAGAACAGCACATAATCGGCCCGCTTGTGCTTGGCGCGTGTGTGCAACTTACCGCGCACGATGATTCGTCCTTTGGTCAGCGGGAATTCTTCGCGTATTTGAGTGGCGATATCCCAACCCGCCTGCTCCAAGGCCGGAGTGATAAATTTAGTACAAATGTCGCGCTCGCTGAGCTGGCGTTTATCCATTTCAGAGACTCTCTCGTTTCTTTTCGGTTTTATTTTGGTGATGCTAATGGTTTTACAAGGCCGACTCACTTACTGGTTGGAGCAGTCAGCCTTCATGCAAACGCGACTTACCGCAATCTCGCTCAAGGTACACAACCGTACAGTTTCTGCGCATCCGATCGCAGCTTGGGCGGTATTCTTACATAGGATTACCTATTTATTTCCGAAATCACCCTATTTCGGACGCCAGCCTGCATCGCGCGCCCACTATCAGTTCGACGCAAGTGTTGTGGCTCTGCAACCTTCCCTTTGCAGGAGAGAAAGTTTTTTATCTCGAACTGCCATCAAATTAGGATGACAATAAACCGATACCAACAAAAAGCCCCGCTTTCGCGGGGCCTTCGAGGTTTTTTGATATTTTACTGAACACCGTAAAACAATAACCTTGGTATGAACACTTAACAGAAACCTTTAGCCATTCTGTTCAATCCCCGCAATAAGCCAAGTGGAATTAGCATTCGAAAGATCTTTTACAACATGCCATGTTTCATTTAGTGGCGTCGCAGCAGCGTTCTCTTCTTCGCGAATAAGGCCGGTGAAATGTACGCTAGCAATTGCGCGCCCTTCTTCAGTAGTAACGTCCAGTAAATCCGCTTCCAGATTAACAACATCGGTTTTCTGCTGCGTATTACCGCGCTCTTGAACTTGCATCGCTAGCTCGGCATATAACTCTGGTGTCGTGTAGTCACGCATATCACGCAAATCCTTCGCGTCATTAGCAGCTTGCATACGGATGAAAGACACTTTCGCCTGACGCACAAACCCAGCTGCATCGAAACCGTCGGGGTAACGCCGTTCCGGCTTAGCAGCCGATCCACCGTCAAAGGTACGTTCCATTGGGGCGGCGACTGGTGGCTCAGAGGGCATAGTCGCGAACCGAGCCGACTCCGTGACCGCTTGCGGCGCTGATTTTCGGCGAAACATCGATATAACAAAAAACACTGCGGCGGCCAGCAGAAGAATCATAAATATGTTACCAAGTCCGCCCATCATGGAACCGCCACCACCAAACATAGACATGAGCCCTGCACCTAGTCCAAATCCAAGGAGAGGTCCAAGCCAGCGAGACATGCCGCTAGCAGGTTTCGGCTGCATTGCCGGTGCAGCGGCTGCTGCTGCGGCCGCCGGTTGACTCGCCGGTGCAGGCTGCGCCGCAGGTGCTTTGGGCGCTTGCTGCGGCGTTATCGCTTGACGCCGCATGCCAGTAGACTTCCCGCCTCCCAAGCGCGCGGCCTCAACGGAGGTCACCGCTAGCATGCTGGTGCTGGCAATAGCAATCATTAGCGTGGTTAATAATCGTCGCATCTTTGTCTCCTGTGAAATGCATGTACTAGATAGTTGTTAAATATGGGCGATAAATCATTTTACGAGTAGGTCGTCCACAACTTTGTTAAATTCTTCTCATAATAGAGTTTCCCGTTCAACGCCACAGCCATGCAGCACCTCGCACCCCGCTGGAATCGCCATGTAGGTTTCGCGCTAGTTTAGTCGCTACTTGATCGGAAAAAACGTATCGCACCCATAATCGGGGCACATTGTCGTAAATACGGCCGATATTGGACATGCCTCCGCCCAATACGATCACATCCGGGTCAAGAATATTAATAACTTGGGCAAGCGCCCGCGCTAAACGTTCTTCATAACGTTGCGCAGTTGCCTGGCATTGTTTGTCATTTTCATTGGCTCTGGCGAAAATTGTCGGTGGATCGAGCATCTCGCCAGTGGCCGTCAAGTGATCGCGCGCCACTCCAGGACCTGACAAATAAGTTTCCACGCAGCCAACGCGCCCGCAATAGCAAGGAGGAAGTGGCAAATCGCAAGACTGCGGCAAAGGCAGCGGATTATGCCCCCATTCGCCGGCAATTGCATTTGCGCCCGTAAGCACTTGGCGGTTGATGACAATCCCGCTGCCAACACCGGTACCGAGAATTACGCCAAAAACAATTTTTGCGCCGGCAGCCGCGCCGTCCACCGCCTCTGATAAGGCGAAACAATTGGCATCGTTGGCTATTTGAACTTCCCGCCGAAGTAGTACTTCCAAATCATGTTTCAGTGGCTGATCGTTAAGGCATGTAGAGTTTGAATTCTTGATCCTGCCGGTTATCAAAGAAAGGGCACCGGGAGTGCCGATGCCAATCGTTCCTTGGGCGCCAAGTTCGTTTTCCACGGCGCTTACCAGTCCGCCGATAGCGGCAAGCGTTGCGTGGTAATCACCCTGCGGAGTAGCAACGCGGCGGCGGATAAGCTCATTGCCGGTTGCGTCAATGGCGATGATTTCTATTTTTGAACCACCCAGGTCGATACCGAGAGCGATTTGCGGTTTATTCATTAGCACCTAAGTTGAAGTTGTGTGGAAGAGATGTTGGATCGGAATGTTAAACTTCGCGTTTTACCAGTTCCCCCTCCATTATGGCCCGCCCTCAAAACGATACTTTTCTGCGCGCTTTGCTGCGCCAGCCAACGGAATATACGCCTCTCTGGATCATGCGCCAGGCAGGCCGTTATCTACCGGAATATAACGCCACCCGTGCTAGCGCCGGCAGTTTTTTGAATCTCTGCAAGAACCCAGCGCTCGCGACTGAAGTCACACTGCAACCGTTGGCTCGCTTTCCGTTAGATGCTGCGATTTTGTTTTCTGACATTTTGACCGTGCCCGATGCGATGGGTTTAGGCTTGTACTTCGCAGAAGGAGAAGGTCCTAAATTTTCCCGCCCTGTTCGAGACGAAGCAGCGATCAATGCGCTGCGCGAGCCTGATGTGAATACGCAGCTTCGCTACGTTACCGATGCGGTCAGCGAAATCCGCAGAGCGCTCGACAACCGCATACCGCTTATTGGTTTTTCCGGCAGTCCTTTCACGCTGGCTTGCTACATGATCGAAGGCGGTGGCAGCAGCGATTTTCGCCTGCTCAAGTCGATGCTATATCAGCGTCCTGATTTATTGCACCGGCTACTGGATGTCACCGCACAAGCAGTCACCGTTTACCTCAATGCGCAAATTGAAGCCGGCGCGCAAGCCGTCATGCTGTTCGACACCTGGGGCGGCGCGCTTTCTCATCGCGCTTATCGAGAATTTTCGCTGCGCTATCTGGAACAAGTCGTTTCCGGTTTAAAACGCGAAAACGACGGCGAAAAAGTTCCAGTCATTGCTTTCACTAAAGGCGGCGGTCTGTGGCTGGAATCCATTGCCGACATCGGCGTCGATGCTCTTGGCCTCGATTGGACTATTGATATTGGGGAAGCACGCGCCCGCGTGGGAGACCGTGTCGCGCTCCAAGGAAATATGGACCCAATGGTGCTTTTCGGTTCGAAAGAAGCAATTCGCACTGAAGTAGCGGCGATTTTGAAATCATTCGGACCAGGCAACGGCCATATATTTAATTTAGGTCACGGTATTTCGCAATTCACCTCACCGGAAAATGTTTCCGAGTTTGTTGCTGCGGTGCACGAAATAAGCCGAAGAGAGCGTTCTTAACCTCGTGTCAACCCCCTTTTTTCAGGTCTTATGCACACAACGACAAGAGGGGTCAAATTTTATTTAAATAAGACCATTACTTTCGATGCAAAACATAAGGCATTGATTTGTCAATGCTAATTTATGCTCACTCTTTAAGCGCAGCCCGAAAATCGTAACTAGAACAAAGGGCTCCGAACCTTATTCGCCTGGTTATGAACAAAGTTATCCACAGATATTGTGTTCAATTTTGAAACCCCGTTCACTCAGCCACTTGCATGGAATTCAGAGAATTTACTTTAAAAGATCGCGACAAGAACCGCCTGGCGAGTGAGCATCCTTTATTAAATAAGGATGTAGCGTGAGCGTCGCGAAAGTCGCTTTAGATATTCCACTGGACCGGTGTTTCGACTACCAAGTCTCCGATGCAACCCAACAGGACATTGGCCGGCGCGTGTTGGTGCCCTTTAGCAACCGCAAACTCGTGGGCGTCATTCTCGACGTAAGAGAAACCTCCGACCTACCATTAAACAAACTTAAACCAGCAATAAAAATTTATCGCGATGCGTTGCCGTTGGACAAAGGCCTACTCGCGGTGTTCGAGTTTTGCCGCAATTATTATCACCATCCAATTGGTGAAGTAATCATGAATGCCTTGCCACCGGGATTGCGCAGAACAAAACCCGTGTTTGGCAAAACAGCGGCTAGCAAATTTGTCGAAATCTTTTCTCTAACGGCGGCAGGGAAAATCTTTGACATAACGACCTTACCTGGTCGTGCCATCGTGAAGAAAAAGCTGATAACCGTTTTGCAAACAAACGGACAATTACGGCGAGACGAAGTGGCGGCCATTTCCAGTCGCGCCCTGCGCTTGTTATCTGAACTGGCAGCAGAAGGATTAATCCTTGCCGAGAAAGTACCGGCCGATATTCTCAGCACCACCCCATCGGCAGAACCGGTGCTCAGCAATGATCAGAATGCTGCTGTTACCAGCATTGCAGCCGGCATTGATAGCTTCAACGTCACGCTACTCCACGGCATTACCGGCAGCGGCAAAACCGAGGTTTATCTGCGCCTGGTCGCAACAGCGTTAGCGCGAGGCAAACAAACCTTAGTCCTAGTTCCCGAAATCAATCTCACGCCACAGTTGGAAGCCGTGTTTCGCGCCCGCTTTCCTGGCGTACCGCAAGTAAGTCTGCACAGCCACTTGGCTGAAGGCGAACGAGTCAATCATTATCTAGCGGCGCAATCCGGCGAAGCGCGCATCGTTCTGGGAACGCGGCTGTCCGTATTTACGCCCTTGCCGCAATTGGGTTTGATAGTTGTCGATGAGGAACACGATGGTTCATTCAAGCAACAAGATGGTCTTCGCTACTCGGCGCGGGACGTCGCGATTTATCGAGCGCAACAAAATGCCATCCCTATAGTGCTAGGCTCTGCGACGCCGTCGCTAGAGAGTTATCACAACGCCAAGATTGGCCGCTTCCGCCTACAACGGCTAGATACGCGAGCCGTAGCATCCGCGTCGCTACCTACCGTACGCTTGATTCCCGTCAATAAAAAGACCGATGAAGGTGTATCAGAACCCGTTCTAACGGCACTGCGCCAACGCTTGGAACAAAACCAACAAAGTCTCGTCTTCATCAATCGACGCGGTTATGCACCTGCGCTGCTTTGCCCCCAATGCGGCTGGATCTGCGGCTGCTCGCGATGCAGTGCGAAGCTCACGCTGCACGCTCGCAAGAATCGGCTGCGGTGCCATTACTGCGGCCTGGAAATGGCTGCGCCGGCGCATTGTCCGCATTGTGGTAATGCCGATTTACGCGGTGTCGGCCAAGGCACGCAGCGGATCGAAACGTGGCTGACGAACCAACTGCCAACGGCCCGCATCCTGCGAGTAGACCGCGATACAGTAGCCAGCAAAGCACAGCTCACCTCATTCATTGAACGAGTTCACGCGGCTGATGTGGATATCCTCGTCGGCACACAAATGCTCGCCAAAGGCCATGATTTTCCGAATATCACGCTCGTCGCCGTGCTTAATGCCGACTCGTCGCTTTACAGCAGTGATTTTCGTGCCGAGGAAAAACTATTTGCGCAGCTCATGCAAGTTGCGGGGCGCGCTGGGCGCGCCGATCTTCCCGGCGAAGTGCTAGTACAAACGGCGTTTCCAGATCACCCATTATTCGAGGCGCTAAAACGGCACAACTTCGCGGAATTTGCCCACGCACAATTGCAAATGCGGCAAGAAGCGCAGTTCCCTCCCTATACTTTTCAAGCATTGCTACGCGTCGAATCGGTACACGATGAAGCGGCGCGCGAGTTCACGCGGCGATCTGCGGATATTGCCAAGCCTTTGGCAAAAAATGTACGGGTATTTGATGCCGTACCCGCACCGATTGCTCGAATAGCCGGGCGATCCCGGTGGCAGTTGTTGGCGCAGGCAGTTTCACGCAACCATTTGCAGCCATTTTTGCATGCATGGCGAGAACAATTGGAAGCGCTGTCGGCGCGAGAAGTGCGCTGGGCGATTGATGTTGATCCGATAGAATTGTAGAGGTGTGGCTTTATCTTATTGCGCTGCGCATAGGAACGAGCGGCGGCAAATCAGCAATCTCACGAACTTCACGACAACATCGAACATCCGGCTCGCTCGCGCGCCCAATCCAGACGGCGCTGGGAAAATTGCTCGCGGCAGAGTTGATATTCATAAGGGCGTCGCAACACATCAAGCAATTCATGAATGCCCGTATCGTCTCCTTGCTCAGCGCGATCGATTGCCTGCTGCGCTAAATAATTGCGAAGAACGTATAGACGATTTGCCCCACGCATGCGCGTTCGCCGCTCAGCGGACGGCAATGTTATCAAAACGGAGAGTTCGCATAAATTGGGACTAAAAACAAAAATTGATAAATGGACGGCTTGGATAACGATAGATTCTCGCATTGTTAGAGGTAACGATTGAAATGCTCTTTAGTTGCTAACGCATTATCGACAACCAATTTCGTGGCATCGTCCCAATCGCTATCCTGTGCCTATTCATGAGTAATTTTTATCTTTGCCGTCGACGTTTTGCAGCGGGCTAGCTTTACCTGCAAAGAGCGGCGAGACTTCAACATTGCAGCTATTTTCGATTGCAAGCAATTCAACTTTTCCACAACCTCCTTAACATGACATGGGAAATCTTTCCTGCCCAAAATGCAACGGCGCTCTTATCGCAAACCCGCTAGGTAAATGGTTTGCCAAATTCAAATGCGGGCATGGTGGTGCGCAATTGCAATTTAGTCCTGCAACGAACGTATTTGGGATGGCGGGTTCGATACTATTTGTTCTAACTATTGGTCTTTTAGTCGTGCACGGATACGACAAGATGGGTGGGCGGTTTACGCTAATCGGCGTGGGTGGATGGTTTATTCTTTTATTTCTAAGTTATTGGCTTCGCGGTGTGGTCAAGGACGAGCTGAAGTAACTTGAAATAAGTAATGAAGGGCGTGACGTGTGGTGGGCACAAATTTGGAACACCCTTCAAATGGAATTCTCGGACCTCGGCGATGCGTCCGGTATCACGCGGGGCTGTATCCGACTTCTAGTCGCTCTCGCTCTCGGTGCAATACTTGGTTACGAGCGTGAATCATCTGGCGCTGCAGCAGGGCTTCGGACGCATATGTTGGTAGCACTCGGATCTGCACTGTTTGTGCTGGTTCCCTTTCAAGCTGGTATGTCGTTATCGGATACGTCTAGAGTGTTACAAGGATTGACTGCGGGCATTGGTTTCCTGGGTGCCGGTACCATCATAAAACTGAGAAACGAAGACATAAAAGGACTAACCACCGGGGCAAGCATTTGGCTCACCGCTGCTGTAGGAGTGGCGGCGGGAATGGGACTTGAAGCGACGGCGATCCTCTGTACGGTGTTTGCGTTAGTTATTCTTGCGGTGCTGCGAATAACAAAAAAGTAGGTTGAGTGACATGGTGAAGTGAAAGTTTGCCACTTCGTGCAATTGTGTAAAGCTCATGTAAAGAAATTTGCGTTTTCAATACTACTGGTATGCCTTACTTTCATTTTGTGCGAATTGCCGAATTGCGCCGGTATGAAGACATACCGATAGCCGCAGCCAAAGCATGTGGTACGATTCGTACCCTCAAGAAATAAGTTTGTGACTAATCGCGTCCCATATTGGGCAACGAGATGTCTTTCAGTTTTACACCTTGGCAAGACAACTCTTCGCCTGCTTTTCTCGCTAGTCTCAATGCTTATTCTCGCTCAGCAAGTTTTCATGGTTAATGCGTTACCGCCATAAAACCAATCAATTAATCAATCAAACGGGGATTACCAATAATGATCTGCTTTACTTCTTCATTGCATCGCCATTTTAGTCTCGCTGCGCTTTGTGTTGGGCTTAGCGCAGCCCCACTTGCACTTGCCGCGGTCTCCGTGCAGCAGGTAAGTAACACGAGCGCTTCAGTCTCTTATCAAGTGACCTACACCGGTGCGCCAACTTATTTTCGTATGTATGTAGACACCGACAAAAGTGGAAGCACGGGCTTTAAAGTTGGGGGTATTGGTGCAAACTATTTAATCGAAAATGATAGCCTGTACCGTTACTCGGGACGAAATGGAAGTTGGAATTGGCGTTACTTGAAATCAGTAACCTATAGCAACAGTAATCAGATAGCCAAATGGACTGTAGCGCGAGCAGACTTAGGTTCTCCCACCGCGGTCAATCTGATCGCACAGATCGAGGCGCCGATGGAAAACTCGGCTAAAGTCAGTCAATCTTTATCCACGACCGGCACGACTACACCTCCGCCCCCCACTACACCCCCAAGTGCGGTATGGGTGCCACCGCTCAACACCTCTTGGCAATGGCAGCTCACTGGACTACCTATTGATCAAACAGTCAACGTCAGCATGTTTGACATCGATCTGTTCGACAATAATGCTTCGGTTATTGCTTCATTGCACTCGAAAGGGAAGAAGGTGATTTGCTACTTCAGCGCGGGTTCATTCGAGAACTGGAGACCTGATGCAGCTGCCTTTCCTGCCAGTGTTCTGGGAAGCGGCAATGGTTGGCCTGGAGAAAAGTGGCTGGACATTCGTAATCTGACCGTACTTGGTCCCATTATGAAAGCCCGCCTAGACCTCGCAGCACAAAAGGGCTGTGATGGCGTCGAGCCGGATAACGTAGATGGATACGCCAATAGTTCAGGATTCCCTCTGACCTATGCCAATCAGATCGCATTCAATCGATTTATAGCCGCTGAGGCGCATGCTAGAAATCTCGCTGTAGGATTAAAGAACGACTTAGGGCAAGTTGTTGATCTCGTTCCCTACTTTGATTTTGCGGTGAATGAGCAATGCTTCGAGTATTCGGAATGCAAGGTATTGCTTCCGTTCATCAACTACGGAAAAGCGGTATTCCATGTTGAATATGAATTGCCGACGTCCACATTTTGCTCACAAGCAAATTCAATGAATTTTAATTCTCTCAAGAAGAACTGGAGTCTTGACGTGACTCGTGAAGCGTGTCGATGACAACAGAAACCCTCTAACAAATCCGCAAAGCAGGCCGAATTCGATTATATGGCGCTTAGTGTTTTCCCCACACTCACAGCTCCTGCGGTTGAACCACGGCCCGCTTTGCGAGTTTTTAGAGGCGCCCAGTTACCCGACAGTTTCTTTAAACTTATTAGCGTGACTGACCAAATCAACGCTAATCTCTAACACCTACTAGGCTACATTCCAAACACTTATTACCTAGCCTTTAAGACGCGCCCCCACATCCGACAAATTAATCAACCAATTCCCTAACCCCAAAAAATACCTTCCCCCCTTACATAACGAACCCGCATTAAGCCTTTAAACTTATCCACCGATGCTATAATCCCTGCTCTGTTTCTTCTCGCTCATCATGCAAACCGCCGCCCTCCCCGATCTAAAAACACAGCTTATCGAGCTCATCAACACCGCCGTCGCCAACGCCTTACCGGATGCGACGCATGTTTCCGTTGATCTTGAGCGTCCAAAACAAGCCTCGCACGGCGATTACGCCTGCAACATCGCATTGCAAGCCGCAAAAGCGCTGCGCAAAAACCCGCGCGAAGTTGCCGCCGAATTGCTGAAGGCATTACCGGCATCGCCGATCATCGCGAAGGCTGAGATCGCTGGTGCGGGCTTCATCAACTTTTTCCTTTCGCCGGCAGCCAAGCAACACGTGCTGAAAGAAATTTTTGCTGCAGGCAAAAACTACGGCAGGGTCAATGTAGGTCAGGGCGAGAAAGTTCTGCTGGAGTTCGTTTCGAGCAATCCGACCGGCCCCTTGCACGTGGCACACGGACGGGCGGCAGCGTTTGGCGCCAGCCTTGCGAATGTGCTGGATGCCGCTGGTTATCAAGTGCATCGCGAGTACTACGTTAACGATGCCGGTCGGCAAATGGATATCCTGACAGTTTCTACTTGGCTGCGTTATTTGGCGCTGTTCAACGTGCCATTCACCTATCCGGGCAAGTGCTACCAAGGTGATTACGTTCAGACCATGGCCGAGGAAATCAAAGCGGCGCATGGTGATCGTTTTGTGAATAATGAAGGCCCTTTCGCAGGCGCGCCAAATCTAGAGGAAGATCCAGAAGGTTATTTGGATGTACTGATCGCCAATACGAAAAAAATACTTGGCGATAAATACTCGCAAATCCATGGGCACGCGCTGAACGTACAAGTCGACGACATGCGACAAGATTTGCTGGAATTCGGCGTTCACTACGATTGCTGGTTCTCTGAGCAATCGCTATACGACAATGGGCTGCTGCAACACGCCTTAGCCGAGCTGGGAACACGCGGTTACACCTACCGCAAAGACGGCGCGCTGTGGTTTAAGTCATCGGAATTCGGCGACGAAAAGGATCGAGTACTGCAGCGGGAAAATGGCCTCTATACCTACTTCGCGCCGGATATCGCTTATCACTTGAACAAATTCGAGCGTGGTTTCGATCGGCTTATCGATCTTTGGGGCCCGGATCATCACGGTTACATTCCTCGCGTACGCGCTTCCGTCGAAGCGCTGGGGCGTGACCCAAGCCGTTTCCTCGTTATCATTTCCCAGTTGGTGAAGCTTTACCGTGATGGTGAGTTAGTAAAGCTTTCCACACGAGCGGGAAATTATGTGACGCTGCGCGATCTGCGTTCGGAAGTTGGCAACGATGCGGCTCGCTTTTTCTATGTGCTGCGTAAGAGCGATCAGCATCTTGATTTCGATCTGGACCTCGCCAAGTCAAAGACTAACGATAATCCGGTTTACTACATTCAATATGCTCACGCCCGTATTTGCAGAGTGCATGAACAATGGGGCGGCAATGCCGATCAACTAACGACTGTGGATATCAGCCCATTGACCAACTCATACGAAATGGAATTGATGCAGGCGTTGATCGATTATCCACAGGTTATCGCCAGCGCAGCGCGGGATTATGCACCGCACACGATTGCCTATTACCTCAAAGATCTCGCAGCGCATTTGCATAGCTACTACAATGCCGAACAATTTTTGGTAGAAGACGAGCAGCTCAAACTGGCTCGGCTGGCACTTATTACGGCGACAAGACAAGTCATCTCCAACGGCCTCGCGCTACTTGGTGTATCCAGTCCCGAAAAGATGTAATTACTAGGTAAGCACTAGTGCAAAAGCCTTCCAGCTGCGTTGCGTCTCCTTGCCGTACTAACTATGTACTGCCTGCGTCGACGTCCTTGCAGGACGCGTTTGTGCTTGCATGCACAAACCGTTTCGCAGGCTCCCAGCGTGCTGCTCGAAACACCTGCGCAACCCTTGCTGGAAAACTTTTGCACTAGTGCTTAGTTCATAACAGGTTCTAAATGACTCGCGACTACAAAAATTCACCCAAGCGCTCTGCTCGCGGCGGCGGCTCCGGGAAAAATGTTTTCACCGGCATTTTGATTGGCTTGCTCATGGGTATCGCTACCGCATTGGCGATAGCGCTTTTCCTGAACCATAGCCCTAGTCCATTCAAAAATAGCGCACAGCAACCGGAACCGAAAAAGATCGGGACGATCAAGAAACCGGAAACCGTAAAACCGCTGGAATCCGCCAACGCGCCTACGCCACCGGCAGCCCCGGAAAAACCACGTTTCGATTTTTATGAAATCCTACCGGGCGAAAAAGATCATTCCAAGCGCACGGTAGAAAAAGCGCCTGCTAAAGAAACCCCTGCGCCCGCCAAAACGCCAACACCCCCGGCAGCAACACCTGCTAGCAACAACCTCAGCTACTACTTACAGGCCGGCGCGTTTCGTTCGTCGAGCGATGCTGACAACCTAAAAGCGCGTCTTGCGTTAATGGGATTAGAAGCAAATGTTGCTCCTGCGGAGGTGGCCAATGTCGGCACTATGTATCGCGTGCGTCTCGGCCCTTACAAATCGTCGGACGAGGTCAACTCGAGGAAAACCCATCTTGCGCAGAACGGAATTCAAGCTAGTGTGGTCAAACTTTCAGCTACACAAAACAACTAAGGAGAACCAGTAATGAGAAGAACCGCATTCTTCCTACGCGCTTTATTTGCGATTTCTGTTGCAGCCATGCTGCACAACGCATACGCGGCACCAGTAGCAGGCACCGACTATGCCGTCCTCAATACACCGCAGCCGGTAGAAACTGGCGACAAGATCGAAGTACGAGAAGCATTTTCCTATCTGTGCCAGCACTGCCATGATTTCGATCCGGAACTTTCCGCCTGGGTCAAAAAATTTCCGGCGGATGTAGAGCTACGCAGAATGCCGATAAGTTTCAGCCGCGAAAGCTGGGCTAATTTGGCGAAGGTGTACTACACACTGGAAGCGATGGGAGAAGTTGAGAAACTGCATGCCAAAGTATTCGATGCAATCCACGGCCAACAAAAATTAGACCTTTCCAAGTCCGAGGTTCTGTTCGACTGGGTTGCAAAGCAAGGCATCGATCGGAAGAAATTCGCCGATACGTTCAACTCCTTCACCGTGCAAACAAAAGCCACGCGCATAGGGCAGCTAACGCAGAATTATGGTATCGACAGCGTACCGACCTTAATCGTTGATGGAAAATACCGTGTTACCGGCGGCAAGAGTCATCAAGACAAGATACGAATCGCCAGTGAACTGATTGAGCTTGCACGTTCACAACGGCCCGCCAAATCAGCAGCTGCACATCCTGCTGCTCCTGCATCAACAGAAGCCAGCAAAAAAGCTGTCAAGTGAATCCAGCTGAGGCGCCGCGGGTTTTCATTACCGGCGCCTCTAGCGGGATCGGCGCCGCTCTTGCGCGTGAATACGCCTCCCGTGGCGCCATCCTTGGCCTGACGGCACGACGCCCCGAACTGTTGGAACAACTTGCCCGCGAACTAAATACTTCCGTTGCGATTTATCCCCTCGATGTACGCGATTCGGCAGCTTTGCATATTGCCGCTACGGATTTCACTACACGTTTTGGCCCAACCGATATCGTCATTGCCAACGCCGGCGTATCTAGCGGCACACTCACTGAAGAAGCTAGCGATTTAGCGGTGTTTCAGGAAATATTCGATATCAATGTGATGGGGATGGTGAATACCTTTCATCCCTTCATCACTCCCATGCGTGAACGGCGAACGGGAACGTTAGTTGGCATTGCCAGCATCGCCGGTTTTCGCGGTCTGCCAGGCGCTAGCGCCTATTCAGCATCCAAGGCAGCAGCAATCAGTTACCTTGAGGGTTTACGGGTTGAATTGCACGGGTCCGGCATAGCGGTTACAACGATTTGTCCGGGTTATATCAAAACACCGATGACGGTGAAAAACCCGTATCCCATGCCATTCATTCTGGATGCCGAAGACGCTGCGCGCCGCCTCATTCGCGCAATCGACGCAAAGAAAAGCTTTGCGACCATTCCTTGGCAAATGGCGTTGGTTGGTTTTTTCCTAAAGTGTTTACCGAATTGGTTTTACGATTTTGCTTTTTCGAAAGCAGGCCGCAAACCAAGAAGAGCGCCAGCAGTACCAACTATACCTCGCTAAATTCCCAATCTAATCGTGGCCACGATTAACCAAGGCTATGTAGATAATCAGCCCCCCTATTTCCAAACAATGTTTCGATCAGTAGGCTCCCAACAAGGACAAGCCGCTGTGTTGTGATACTCGATTCCGTAGTTTTTATTGTTTGACAATGTGCTTTCTTCACCTTG
>JAZKCF010000021.1:0-9431 GCA_040388195.1 Pseudomonadota bacterium | reverse complement strand
CATTACTGATGCCGATTTACTAGAGAAGTATGCAGTCTATTGAGCGCTTACGTTTTATGTTTCGTTATTACTTTGGATTGGTATTACCTAGAGCGGATTTCGACTCAATGTACGGTCTCGCGGGGTTTGTTTTGGATGCAGTCTAGGGTGTAGCAGGGAATTCGAGCAGCATGCTGCGAGCCTGCGTAACGATCTGCGCGTGCAAGCGCAGATGCACCCTGCAAGGGAGAGAAGCGCCGTTTGGACATTCTCAAAGAAGCGACGAGCAACGACGCAAACCCAGCCCTGCGGTTGCCCTCAAATGCCGCTCCCGCGTCGCAACACCTAGCGGGCTTCCGCATTTGGGGGCAACGATACCGTACATTGAGTCGAAATCCGCTCTAGATGCTTCGGTGTAAAACCGTTCTGCTTAGAAGAGAGACTTGAAAGGCGCGGCCATGCCACTGACGGGCATGACATACTCAAATGCCAAAAACTCTTGAACCACTGAAAGCACAGAGAAGGACAGGAGAAACGATAAGAACAATAACGCTTTTCTCTGTGTGCTCTGCGCTCTCAGTGGTTCAAGATTGTTGCAATGCTATTTTCGGAGCGGGGGGGGTTATATTTGCCGAAGGCATAACTCCGAAATCCGTTCTAATCAACTACGCTGAGATTAAGATCCAATTGTGATTCAGAGCTGTTTCCCGAGCTTGTTTCACCATCATTACGGCTCGCCTCGATTTTCTCCAAATACTCTGGAGTTATATCGCCCGTGATGTATTTTCCGTCGAAACACGAAGCATCGAAACTTTGGATAGCAGGATTAAGACTACGCACAGAATCAATCAGCGCATCGATATCCTGATAAAACACTGCGTCGGCACCAATCTCACGCGCAATGTCAGCTTCGCTACGACCCGTAGCGAGCAACTCACTACGTGTTGGCATGTCGATACCATAAACGTTTGGAAAACGCACGGGCGGCGCTGCTGACGCGAAATAAACCTTACGCGCACCACACTCGCGAGCCATCATGACGATCTCGCGGCTTGTGGTACCACGGACAATCGAATCGTCCACCAGCATCACATTCTTGCCGTTGAACTCCACTGCAATCGCATTCAATTTCTGACGAACCGATTTTCTGCGCAGTGCTTGGCCGGGCATGATAAAAGTGCGGCCCACATATCGGTTCTTAATGAATCCTTCCCGATAAGGCAAACCTAGTCTGTTGGCAAGCTGCATTGCGGAGGGCCTGCTGGTATCGGGAATCGGAATCACGACATCAATGTCACTTGCTTTGCCTGAGGATTTGATCTTGTCCGCCAAGCTCTCTCCCATGCGCAGCCGCGTCTCATATACAGATATGCCATCGATTACTGAGTCGGGCCGTGCAAAGTAGACGAACTCGAACAAGCAAGGATTCAACGATGGCGAATCGGCACATTGCCGACTATGAAAATTGCCACTCTCGTCGATCAAAATGGCTTCACCTGGCGCTACATCACGCACATATTTGAAGCCAAGCGTATCCAGCGCTACCGATTCGGAAGCCACCATGAACTCAGTACCCATATCTGAATCATTACGTCCGATTACCAGCGGACGAATGCCATAGGGATCACGAAACGCTAACAAGCCATAACCGGCAATCATGGCAACGATCGCATAAGCACCTTTGCAACGCCGATGTACGCCGCTGACCGCATTGAAAATCGATAAGGGATCTAGCCGATGGCCCTTGGCGGATTCAGCAAGTTCGTGAGCTAGCACATTGAGTAAAACTTCGGAATCAGAATTGGTATTCACATGCCGAAGATCCTGCAGAAACATTTCCCGTTTCAATTCCGTAGCATTGGTCAAATTGCCGTTATGACCGAGCACAATACCGAATGGGGAATTCACATAAAACGGCTGCGACTCATTGGAAGCCACGGCTGAGCCTGCTGTTGGATAACGGCAATGCGCAATACCAACTGTTCCCACAAGGTCACGCATGTTCCGAGTGCGAAACACATCTCGAACCAAGCCGCTTCCTTTGTGCATATGGAACGTGCGCCCTTCGGCAGTCACCATCCCGGCAGCATCCTGGCCGCGATGCTGTAATACGAGAAGCCCGTCATAGAGCAATTGATTGACAGGACTCTTAGCAACAATCCCCAGAATTCCGCACATTTCAGGCCTTCACCGGTCGATAAAAATTAATGTGCCGGGCGAGGCCGGCAGGTAGCCACGGCTTAACCGCCACGGCTATAGTTTCAAACCATTTTACGGAAACCGCTTCTCGCCAGAACGGTTCCTGCGGTAGGGATGTTGCCCCCGCCACTAATATTGCAATCAATACAATCAACATCCCACGAACGAAACCAATACCCATACCGAGTATGCTATTAAATCCGCCCAGTCCGATCGCGCTAATAAGCTCTGACAGCGCCATTCTCAATAACCAAACGATTATCAATGTGGCAAGAAATAATACGCCATAGGCAATCGAAGTACGCAATATTGGGTTAGTAATAATGCGCCCCATATGCTGCCCTAGGCCTTCCGCGAATTTGTTGGCAAGCCAGAACGCAGCCACCCATCCAACCAAAGATAAAACTTCGTTGATAGCGCCTCGCAGCAAACCTATCACTACGGATAAGCCGATAACGATTAATATCGCGTAATCGAGAGCGCTCATGCGCAAATCACCATGACCGAGGCATCGCTATTCCTGTTCAAGATGATACCGTTCATTCGCTTATCACAACGCCGCCGGTAATACCTGCGAGCCTAAGCTGAGCGAGCGTTGTTTCCGCATCTTTGCGAGTCGGATAAGGTCCGGCGCGCACTCGAATGGAACCAGGTGGGCTTTTTAGCATTTCGCGATAATGCCGAATTTGGTTTTCCTTGAGCCGGCCTTCTACCAGTTGAGCGTTTTCGGGATTGGAAAAAACGCCTAATTGAACTACGAATTTACTGGGCTTTGCATTGGCAAGTTTAACGGCATCAGGGGCTTTTTTATTTTCTGTTGGTTTTGTTGTTTCCGGGGCTTTGGTCTTTTCAACCGTTTTTTCAGCAGGTTTTTCAACCGGCTTTGCTTCTGTCAGAGGCTTAATTTCAGTTGGCGAGGATTTAGTGACCGCATTGACAGGCTCACGAACGGGAACCGGTTTGACGTCTGCAACAAATGGCGCAGGCTCATTTACCGTCGATTTAGCGATTTTATTAGGCGCAACCGGCTTCAAGGGCGGATTGAAGGGAGGCGCTTTATCCGGCCGCGGAATATTGACGGAAATATCCTGCCCATCACGCTTAGGTTGAGAATCCAGGATCATCGGCAGTAGAACAACGGCGATAACAACTAATGCGATAGCACCCAAAACTCTGCGCCGGGCACGCACTCGAAATTGCAATTCTTCGTCACTTATTGGCTTAGGCATAGACTACTACTGACTACCTCCAGGCGCAGAACGCCGGGCGAGGAGAACATCGGAGACCGTATAGAACGATCCAAAGACTATAATTCTATCATTTTGAGCAGCCGCACCATAGGCTGACGAATAAGCAGAAGCAATTGACGAGAAAGCTTTCACCGGTTGTTGGGCATTTACCTCGGTAATCGTCTGCCTCAAGCGCTCTAAGGGCGCCGCCCGCGGATGATCGATTGGTGCAATAAACCATTGGTCGACACGACGCTGCAGCGCATCCACGACGCCCTTAATATCCTTATCTTCAAGCATGGAGAAAACCGCATAGGTATTTTGATAAAAACCCATATTCCCCAGGCTGTCGGCTAGCACGCGCGCGGCGTGCGGGTTATGCGCCACATCCAATACCACGGCCGGTCGGCCCGGCATAACTTGCAAACGGCCGGGCAACTCCACTTCTAACAAACCACGCTTGACGTCCTGTTGAGCGATCGGAAGTTTGTCTCGCATTGCATCTAGCGCAGCCAATACACCCGTTGCGTTAGCAAGTTGATACACGCCGCGCAAAGCGGGGAATGGCAATGCATGCCGCTTCCTTTCTCGGTTCCAGAATTGCCAATGAGTATCCAAACGCTGGTAACCAAAATCTCGGCCAGCAAGCTGTAAATCAGCGCCGATTTGAGCGGCATATTGAATGACGCTTTCCGGGACTCGCGTATCGGAAAAAATCGCCGGCTTTCCGGCCCGAAAAACTCCCGCTTTTTCAAAACCGATTTTTTCGATCGAATCACCCAGATAATCTTGATGGTCAAGGTCGACACTTACCAGAACGGCGCAATCGGCATCGAAAGCGTTTACCGCATCTAAACGACCACCTAATCCGACTTCCAGGATCACCGCGTCTAATCCTGCGCGGTGGAACAACCACAGAGCCGCCAATGTCCCGAATTCAAAGTACGTCAGCGGCGTGTCTCCTCTCACCGCTTCGATTGCGCTAAAAGCCATACAAATATCGCTGTCGGATGCAGCTGTCTGGGCTATGCGAATTCGTTCGTTATAGTGAAGCAGATGCGGTGACGTATAGCAGCCGGTGCGATAGCCGGCGCAGGACAAAATCGCTTCCAGCATCGCACAGGTCGAACCTTTGCCGTTGGTACCACCCACCGTGATAATGGGGAAATTCGGTTTCAATGATAGACGGTCGCGTACCGCAATCACGCGGTCTAGGCTCAGGTCGATGCTTTTAGGATTCAGTTGTTCCTGATAACGTAACCACTCTTCAAGGGTGGCGGGCTGCATTAATTGAAATTTACCAATTGATTGATGGAAACGGCGCTACGAATAGAATTTTGTAGGATGAGTGGAGCGGCAGCGCAACCCATCATCAATGGCCGACGGGTATGCTGCCATCCTTATTCTAAGTTTAGCTCGGCAACGGTTCACGCATTAACAATGTCAACAGATTCGCTATTTTGTCGCGCATCTCACGGCGATCAACGATCATATCGATAGCGCCTTTTTCCAAAAGGAATTCGGCTCGCTGAAAACCTTCAGGCAATGTTTGCCGCACGGTTTGTTCGATAACGCGCGGTCCGGCAAAACCAATGAGCGACTTAGGTTCGGCAATCACGACGTCGCCGACAAACGCAAAACTCGCGGATACACCGCCCATGGTGGGATCGGTAAGCACGGAAATGAACGGCAGCTTCTTCGACGCAAGTAACTGCAGCGAAGCCGTGGTCTTGGCCATTTGCATTAGCGACAGCAAGCCCTCCTGCATACGAGCGCCACCAGACGCGGTGACACAAATAAACGGCAATTTCTGCTCACAGCAGGCTTGTACTCCTCGAACAAAACGTTCGCCAACGACAGAACCCATCGAGCCGCCGAGAAATTCGAACTCAAACGCCGCAGTGACAACTGGAATTGTTTTTATGGCACCTTGAACAACCACCAACGAATCGGTTTCGCTCGTTAGCTTTCTTCCCTCTTCAAGTCTTTCCACATAGCGCCGGCTGTCCTTGAATTTGAGGGTGTCCACTGGAACCACTTCCGCGCCGATCTCGAAGCGCCCTTCCGAATCGAGCAGAATGTCCAACCGCGCGCGCGCACCGACTCGATGATGATGGCTACACTTGGGACAAACATTCAGATTTTTTTCAAGATCGGTGAAATACAACACCGCATCGCAAGAGGGACATTTATGCCATAACCCCTCGGGGACAGCTTTTTTGCCTTCGCTCTGGGTGCGGATTTTAGGCGGCAGTAATTTCTTGAACCAGCTCATCGTTCATCCATCGCGCTACGGATTTTACTTACCAAGTTGCGAACATTGCCAACTGCCGCTTGTCTTGGTGAAGATTCCAGTTCTTGAACGATGCGGCTACCAATTACCACAGCATCCGCGATTTGGCTTACGCTTTTGGCAGTTGCGCCGTCGCGAATCCCAAATCCGACGCCAATAGGAATGCCGCAACGTGCTTTGATTTCAGGAATGCGTTTCGCAATTTCACTCAAATCAATATTTGCAGCTCCGGTCACGCCTTTCAGCGAAACATAATAAATATATCCGCTAGCAACTTTAGCAACAATGTCGATGCGCTCATTGCTAGAAGTCGGGGAAAGCAAGAATATCGGATCAATCCCGTTCTGTTTAAGTAACGTAGTAAGTTCGCCGCATTCCTCTGGAGGATAATCAACACCGAGCACGCCATCGACTCCCGCCAATCGCGCTTCCCGGCAAAAAACCACATAACCCATATGCTCGATCGGATTGGCATAGCCCATCAGCACAACCGGCGTTGCGTTATCGGCCTTCCGAAATTCCGTCACCATCGCAAGAACATGCCTCAAGCTAACACCAGCCTTCAATGCACGCTCACTAGCGCGCTGAATGACGGGACCATCGGCCATAGGATCTGAAAATGGCACGCCGAGTTCAATAACGTCGGCGCCCGCGTCAACCAGCGCGTGCATCAACGGCACAGTGATTTCCTGATCGGGGTCGCCAGCAGTTACAAACGGAATTAGCGCCTTACGACCTTGTTCACGCAAAAGAGTAAATTTTTCAGCTATACGAGACATTGATTTTTTTGCCCTTAAAGGGTGATACCGGCTAGCTTGCTCACAGTGTTAATATCCTTGTCGCCCCGCCCCGAAAGATTCACTAGCAATACTTTGTCTTTGCTCATCGTCGGCGCAATTTTCGCGGCATAAGCTAAAGCATGGCTCGACTCGAGCGCTGGGATGATGCCTTCGTAACGACACAAAGCATGGAATGCCGCTAATGCTTCGTCATCGTTGATCGACACATACTGCGCGCGACCGCTATCTTTCAAATAAGAGTGCTCCGGACCAACACCGGGATAATCCAAACCGGCCGATATGGAATGCGTTTCCTTGATCTGGCCATTTTCGTCTTGCATCAAATAAGTTCGATTGCCGTGAAGAACGCCAGGCGTGCCTGCCGATAATGGCGCAGCATGCTTTCCGGATTCAATTCCAAATCCGCCTGCTTCAACACCGATCAGCCGCACCTCTTCATGCGGAATGTAATCGTAGAATATACCCATCGCGTTTGACCCACCGCCAACGCAAGCGATGACCGCATCGGGCTGACGCCCGGCGATGTCAGGCATCTGCTTCAAACACTCCTTGCCTACAACCGAATTAAAATCCCGCACCATCATTGGATAAGGATGCGGGCCTGCGACCGTGCCCAGAATGTAAAAAGTATTTTCGACATTGGTTACCCAGTCGCGCATTGCTTCGTTAAGCGCGTCTTTCAAGGTCTTTGAACCGCTTTCCACAGGCACAACCGTAGCGCCTAGAAGCTTCATGCGAAATACATTGGGAGCCTGGCGAGCAACATCTTCCGCACCCATGTAGACAACGCATTCCAAGCCATAGCGCGCGGCCACGGTCGCTGTCGCAACGCCATGCTGACCAGCGCCAGTTTCGGCGATTACACGGGGTTTGCCCATTCGCCGCGCTAACAGCGCTTGGCCAATGGTGTTGTTTACTTTGTGCGCACCGGTGTGATTGAGATCTTCACGCTTGAGATAGATCTGCGCGCCGCCCAATATTTGCGACCAGCGGTGAGCGTGATAAATAGGACTGGGGCGTCCTACGTAGTGAGTAAGTTCGTAAAGGAATTCGGCACGGAAGTCAGGATCCTTCTGATACTTCGCGTACGCCGCTTTTAGCTCGGACAACGCCTCCATAAGCGTCTCGGCAACGAATGTGCCGCCATAAGGTCCGAAATGTCCCCGGCTATCCGGGAGGTCATACTGAGTCATGAATGCCCTTGATGAATTCGCTAATTTTTACTGCGTCTTTGATGCCCGGCGATGCTTCTACGCCGCTTGATACATCCACGGCCCATGAACGCACCGTCTTAACCGCTTCGCCTATATTCGCAGGCGTCAATCCGCCGGAAAGAACTATCGGAAGCGGTAACTGTTTTGGAATTAAACTCCAATCAAATGTTGCACCTGTCCCACCAGGTTTCCCCGGCATATAGGTGTCAAGCAATAATGCCTTCGCCGATTTATAAATAGCCGCGTATTGTACCAAATTCAAATCAGGCTTCATCCGCACTGCTTTCAGATAAGGCTTGCCGAACTGTAAACAATACGCAGGTGATTCCTCGCCGTGAAACTGCAATAGGTCGATCGGAACCTCGGACAGAATCGCCTGGATATCACTCGCATCCGCATCGACAAACAATCCGACAGTGGTGATAAAAGGAGGCAATGCCCCGCAAATGTCGATAGCCTTCGAGATGGCAATATGACGAGGACTCGGCGGATAGAAAACAAGGCCGATAGCATCTGCTCCTGCGACAGCAGCAGCAAGCGCATCTTCCGGCCGCGTAATGCCGCAAATTTTTACTCGAGTCATAACGGCTTCTATCGAAAATTTCTACAAAAAAACAAAGGCGCCGCCTGAGACCTCAGGCAAACCAAAGCGCGCATCATATCGCACTCCGGTTAGATAAAGCCCATCTGGCGAAAAAGTGGGCGCAGCACTCTTACGATCACGCGCATCAAGCAATTGCGAGATCCATGTTACTGGTTGCCGTCCGGCACCGATATAAACGAGACATCCGACGACGTTTCTTATCATGTGATGCAAAAACGCGTTTGCGGTGAAATCAAAAATTACGAATTGTCCTTGCCGAAAAACATTTGCCTGATGCATTAATTTTATTGGTGACTTGGCCTGACACTCTGCCGCTCGAAAACTTGAAAAATCATGCTCCCCTAACAGGCTTTCAGCGGCAAGCGCCATGGCATGAGCATCAAGATACTCGTGAAACCATCCTGCTTTACCGGCAGCCAACGCCGGCCTAATAGGATGGTTGTACAGCACATAACGATAACTGCGTGCGGTAGCGCTGAAGCGAGCGTGAAAATCTTCAGGTACCGGTTGTGCCCATAACACACGGATAGTTTCGGGTAGATGAGCATTGACGCCGCGGATCCATGCTGTTTGTGGCCGTTCCACATCGCTTTGGAAATGTACTACTTGGCCATAAGCGTGAACGCCGGCATCCGTGCGACCAGCAGCGATTACAGCAATCTCATCCTGTGCAACCGCAGATAACGCCACTTCTAATTTATCTTGAACAGAGCAGCCAGAAGGCTGGCTCTGCCAACCACAGTGCATTCGCCCATCGTATTCAAGACCTAAAGCCCATCTCATAACCTAGATTCCGCAGTTGAACGCATCCGAGGGTGCGATTTCCAAGCTGCCAGGCTAGACGCGAACCTGTCCTCGGACTTGATCCGGAGAACACGGCTGGCCATTGCATGCAAGGCGAAGCAACGACGCCTCGCGGCTTGGAAATCGTGCAGTCGGATGCGTAGCGTGGTCACCATTTTGGTGAATCGCATTAGAACAAAAATGATTACACATACAAATACCTTCCCATACATATCAGCGGTCAACTGCGGAATCTAGGTTTGAAGGCGCCTCACCAAATCGGCATAGGGGCGACCAGTGTAACTGGTCGATCCCCTGCCACACCACCCG
>JAZKCF010000020.1:0-13310 GCA_040388195.1 Pseudomonadota bacterium | reverse complement strand
TGCGCTACGCACGCGAAGAACAGTTCGCGTGAAATGTGTATAAGGGAATGGGTTTAACGGTACAAGCCCTAGCATTTCAATTAGGTATGCATCCGAAGTGGGAGCTGTTTGAAAATGCGGCAGAAAATATTTTTCCAGGAATAAGCGCTGAGGAGAGGTGGGAAAATATTTCTGTCGGTAAATCTTATTTAGCCATGTTAGAGGGTGATTCTCCTTTTATTGACCTCGAGATGCGTGGCGTTGTGACGAAGATCATAAAATCGTCACTCGAGGTTGGCGAAGAAGACATAGAGCCGCAACTTGATCAACTGAATCTTAATGATGATCAAAATTATTTGGTACATCTGATATTTGAAACGCTCCGCTCGAATCATGAGGAGCGCAAGAAATTACCGGAGCATGCTGATTTTATTGAGTTGGGCTCAATGGCATTTGGCGTGCTTATTAAGAATCTGCAACGAGAGCAGGTGTTAGTAGCAGCAAGCTGCATTAGATATATAACTCTCTCCCAAGTATTTTCTGAATTCGAAGCGCGGCATTTTCATGACGCGGGCAAGTTAATGAAAGCTGCCATCAGCGGTTCATCAGACGAAGAAACTGACGCCTTCATGCAGGAAGTAATCCAACATCCAAAATGGAATATGTTTCAGGTTGCCAGTGACGAGATCACAGGGAACGCGATGATAAGAACTCTAGTCGCTGACGTTCCTAAGATAAAATTTTATCAAGGGATATTAGCTGTCAGCATTGATTCATCTGATGATTTACTGAGTGAATCAACACAAGCATGGGCAGTTCCCTTAATACATGAAACGATTATTACCGGTACTAATAAAAAAGACTCCCGCCTCCGTCAAATACCTGTCAAAGAACGAGAGCTGGTTGAAGCAATCATTCAGGGGCTTTTGTATTCCGCTAAGGATGAGACAAAAATTCCTGAATTACTTAAAGCGAATTATAGGGAGCTAATGTCAGATGCATTAGAGGCGTTTAAGGATCGAGAAAGTACGGTACGGCGTGACATAGTACGCTCCTTTCTTCGCGTGGACATACTTCCTAAATTAATTTCCGATATCTTTGACGCAATAGAAAAAGAAAAATTTTCCGCGGTTAGAAAGTTGATGAAAGAGGTGATTCGCGATGAGTTAGCTTTGCTGGAGAGTCCATCAAACGAAGAGGCAGTCGGAAAGTTGGCGCAGTATATGGCTTCGCATCCGAGATGGGGGACGTTTCTAAGCGCTCTACCAAAAATATTTCCTCGTCTTGATATAAAAAAAGAAGTGTTGGTAGAAATTGACAACTATGAAGCGCTTTTGACAGTAATAAAAAATGATCAGGTGTGGGTATCCAGTAGCTTATTTGATGAGGTAAGAAAGAGAATAATCGCATCGATAGAAACAGGCGATGCCGTTGTGCTGCCGATTGATTTTAATTTTGATCAAGATGAAAAAAATTTAATAAATGGAATAGCATCTTCGCTGCGATTGATGGCGCAATTCCGCGGCTCCTTTGCATTCCCTGAGAGGGGTGATGTTGATACCTTAAGAATGTTATCAGCCGCTGCGCTGCATGAGTTGATGATGCTAACGCGCAAGGTGATTACGGATGGGTGTTTGCAATATCTGGAGCAACAAGAGCAAGAAATTGATTTTGAGCCGGATACATTCCCAGAAGAAGCAAGGAAAGCCGTTTCCAATTTCTTTTTGGCAATTAAAAGTAAAGAATTTTCCAAGGCTAAAGGACTTTTGAAGGAAGCCCTTGATGGTGTGCAGTCAGAACAACTGGATAATGATGCGGCGATAACTGCTCTATCGTATCAAATTGTTACTCATCAAGATTGGCGGTGGTTTGAGCAATTTATTGGTCAAATATTTCCTGAAGTAAAAGTGGATGAAGGAGATATCTGCAGGACGATTAATGAGCAGTTAGAAACGTTAAAAAATAAAAAAATATCGATTGATCCTGCACACAGCAAAGCTGTCGTAGCGTACATGAAGAGCTTGGCGGTTGGTAAGGAGCCAGAAAGGGTTCCAGGATTCAAGCCGACCCCTACCCAAGTGAGCTTGTTAAACGCAATAGGGTCAGGACTGCGATTAGCTGTCTCTACCTCTATGATTGAGGAATTGCCTCCAGGCATCGAAGTTGAGGAGGTAAGAGCGCAACTAGTAAGCGTAGTCGAAGAGATTGTGATGAATATGCGTACGGAATTGGTGGCCACGTATCTTCGGCATGCTAGGGATAACGCGAAAAAGATACAGTCTAACGACGCTTTACCTCCTTCTATTACTGTGCCTGAAAATTTTGAACAAGCAGTTTCCGCTCTTTTCAGTGCAATCGACGGTAGGCGTTTTGAGATTGTCGTTCAGCTAATGAAGGGTGCAGTCAGTAACGCATCGCAAGAGCAAAAATATGCCCTCGCGAAGCGGCTTGTTAAGCATCCAAGCTGGGACCAGTTTGAAGAGACCTGCGAGAAGTCACTGTCCGGTGTATTGCAATCGGATCTCGATCGGAAGGTAAGAGATAACATTAACATTTTAGACGATGCCAACTATTATGCATTAGATAAAAGAGCACAAAAACTGGTTACTCCATTGTTACAAAAAGCAGTTAAGTCAGGTGATAGGAAGCCGGGTGGAGATATACAGCTTTCGTCTAAAGAACGCAGCTTGGTTGATGCTGTGTATTACGGTGTTTTACGCCTTCCGCAAGATAAGAAAAAAATCCAGAAATTAGAAAAAGCAAAATTCGTAACGTTTAGGGAGGAAGCATTAACCGTACTGAAGAAAAAAGAAGCTGAAAGTCGATTAGAAAGAGCATTACACATTTTGGATGCTCCTATTGTTCTTGAAATTGTCTCCGATTTTTTTGGTGCGATAGAGCGTGGAGATTTGACCGGCGCGGCAACATTAATAAAGCGGGGATTTCGAAATGGGTTACCGGGGGTAAAAGCAGGAGGAGAACTTGAAGCGCTGAAAGCGCAAATAGCGATCTATCCGCAGTGGAAATTATTTGAAGCGGTTATGGAAAAGCTATTTCCAGGCATGAGAATTGATGATCAGATGACGACAGTTAGGACTGTCTTTGCTAGAGACGGAGCACAGCTAGCTGTTTTGGGCGATGATCAAATTTTGATTGGTTTTGACAAGCGTCGCGCTGCAATTGAAACGGTCGTAGGTGTAAGGGTATCCCCACTTTCTACCTTTGGTTCTATTGGCTCTACTGGAAGGCGCTTGATAGAAGCTATGCAGTATGCCCGCGACCGCAAAGCGGAGCAGGGAGAACAAATTGCATCGACGAAAGATGCTGACTTCATGAAGTTGCGAGACGCGTGTTTTGGCAGACTTGAATCCGTAATAGTAAGCGGACATATAGACGGTTTGTCCACGATTCTTAAGTATGGTCAATATTTAGCGTCGAATGAAGGATCTTTAGATACTTCTTCTGTTTCTGCCGATGGTTGGAAAGAAATAAAACATGCTATTTCGGATATCTTTAATCAGATTGAGGGCGAAGATTTTTATATCGTTGGAACGCTATTGCAAATAGCTATGCGTGATGTGGTATCGGATGCGGAACACGCGGCGATGGCAAAGTCGCTTGTCGAACATCCGCAATGGGATTTGTTTGAGAAGGCAGGCGAGAAAATCGCTCCAGGTTTTCCCAAGTCGACGATGCCCATATATTTAAAAACGGCTTTGGATGATTTAGAAGATGAATCGATTTCAATGCGCGCCATCATGTGGAGCAGCGTATGGTCGGTAGTGAAGACGCTGGTAGAAACAGGAAAAGAGCCGATGTATGCCGATGTTTATGACGAGCTTAATGCCGATGAAGAAAAACTAATGGAGGCAATTACCCACGGGCTTAAGCAGATGCTTAAGGCGGACGGAAAAGAAGTGCTGCCACAGAAGATGGATTATGAGACGGCAAAGAGAGAATCGATGCGTGTCCTTAAGGATCTGCAAAAGGATTTGCAACTCAAATTTGCGCGGCAGAGTTTAGCGTATGTTGCTTCGCGATGGGATCCAGCATCAATAGAAATAGATGAAGGTATGGCTTCAGCTCATCTCACTGATGTTGGACAAGCAAAAAGGCATGTATTTGAAATTCTCTTTGAGATTGGAAGTGGTCGTCTGGATAAAGCAGGACAGATCATGAAAGACGCGGTACGAAATGCCTCAGGCGAACAAATTGCTATGCTCGCTAGTGAATTCAGTAAAAGCTCAAAATGGCTGATTTTTGAGGAGGTGTATGACAAGCTAATGCCCAATATAGCGCGATCGCCAGATTTACTTCTTACTCGTCAAGGAATCGTTCTTCTAGAAAGTAACGCGGTTTCTTTTCCTCCAGCGCAGCAAGGAGAATTGATCGCGCTATTGCACCGAGCAATGAAAACAGAAAACGGTGCTATATCATCGGCTGACGCATCCTCCTTAAGCCTTAGTAGCGATGAGAGGACGTTTCTGAACGTAATGGCTCGCGTTTTTTTCAAGGCGACGAAAGTTGTCCCTTCTCGACCTTTCGATATGTTGCGCTTGGCTGCGTTAAATTCATTAAAAAAAGCGGAGGTTCCTCATCGGGAGGCTGTTATAAAAGGCTATCTCGAGCATGTCTCTAGTGTCGTAAAATCTGAACAACGGCTACCCGCGCCTACGCATTCTCTGACTTTTTCAAAGCCTCTTTTCAACGAGTTGATTGCTGTTATTAACAAGGATTATCAAATTGGTTTGCTGATGCAAGGTTTTAGTAATGTGGAAAAAGAGAAGCGGGTCATTAAAATGTTTAATGACCATGAGGTGTTATGTCAAAGTGACGACGCGCTCAATGAGCAAAATATAGATAAGTTTTGGAATGCAATTTCTCCGCTAGGTCTTAGCGCAAAGGAAAAGCATTTAGCTCAGGATTTATTCTTTTACTTTGCTACTCATCGCGATCCCGCTAATTTTCCACTTAGAGATATGCATTTGGTCATGGGAAATGTGCTGTTGAGCTTTAAGAACGAAAGAGCAATTAGTGCGCACCGTCTTTCTGTTTTTTTGAGCAAGGAAGGATTTTTACCAAACGACATTCGAGGCTGGCATGTTGTTTTAAAAGCAAATTCATCTTGGCAAGAGCTTGTCCGGTTAATGGAAAGCACTGATACAACCGCGGATATCCCGAATAAGAAAAAATTGGATTCGTTGATGTACTCGTTTAAATCCAATGCGGAAGAAGACGCCGCTATGCATGCCCTAAAAGGATACTTTGCCGTTAGAGCCGAATTCGGACAGTTGGACGCGATCGAATATTGGAAGAAGAATGTTCACGAGAATGTGGGTTTTTCTGCTGACGCTTGTGCGTTCGCTGAAGAAATAAGAGATCATTTTTCGAATGGGCAATTGCCGTCCGATATTGAAAGCGCACGACAAAGAGCGTTGGCATCCGCTAAACGAGAATGGCATGAAAGGTTGACATCGAATGCGTTAGAGAAAGTCGTAACGGCAGTGGAAGTGGCGTTGCAGGTCTCATCAGTTCAGTTGCCGTTTAAGGCGATCGGTGACATACCCGCAGTGACAAAAGGCGGCGACGATGGGAACGCCCAAGATGTGTCGTTAGATGACGCATTAGAGAATTGCGTTGCGCTTATCGTAAGCGTTGAAGCGGAGAAGCAAAATTTTCAGTCGTTGTTGAATACTGACGTGGATCTTTCATCCGGCGATAGTGAAAAATGTATGAAGATAATGGCTTCGTTATCGAAAGATATCCGATCAAGAAAGGTCAGTGATTCGAATGTTTTGGAAGCGCTAACGTCAAAAGCAAAATTAGCTAAGCTTAAACTTACTGATTTGCAAAAGGATGGCCTTGGCATCATGGTATCTCGCTGCGTGAATGTGGATATAGCTATTGCAGATCACGAAAATATCCAAGCTTTGAAACGGGATGTGATACAGAGTTACAAAGAAGAGATCAACTCAACTGATGACGAACTTTATGATGCCATTGTTATCGGCAAGCATCGAGAAGAACTTGTATCGCGATTGGGGGGCGAGTTAACGTTGAATGGCGACTGGGATGAACATCTTCGTGCCAATGATCAAGAGGTAGCGGAAATTGTTGACCTGATCAGCGACAAAGGCTTAGACGAAGAATTATCGAAACAGGCCGTGCAGCAATATAAAACTGCACGGGTAAAAATTTTCCAGCTTATGGAGAAAAATAACAATCCAACTGCAATCACTGCTGCATGGGATCGCTCATTTGCCAAAAAAATCTCTTCGGGAAATCGTGCATGTCTACAGGAGATGGGGAGCTACTTAGCGGAGAAGGGGCGAAAGTTTCCTGCTGAACCCGAGCTTCTACGAAAAGAAATATTGGCATCTTATGAAAATAAGATAACGAAAGAAAAGGACAAGATAACTAAAAAATATTTAGAGAAATTGGTTGAACGCTTGAAGAAAAATAAGAAAACCGCCGCACTAACGGACGGGGAAAGTCATCATTCTGATACGCCTGCCGCTAACAAACAGCTCCGCGAGGAAGCGTCCGCACCCGCAGATGCTTCGCAAAAAGTTGAAGTACGGCAAGCAGGCAAGCGTAGCGACGCACGCATTATTGCCGGGAATGAGTTAAAACCATCGATTGCTAGAACGCCAGAAATTATCGCTGGTGGAAATATTCAACAACCAGACATGAACGCGATGGAGGGAATATTAAAAAGGCTAGTTGATCAGACGATACATGCTGTCACCGTATTAGATGAACCGAAGCGCGCTGCTCAAGAAGTTAACGCAGTGGCTAACGTGGATGGAGACATGGATCGTTTTGCGGCGATGCTGGTCCATGAGCAACGGTGGCAAGCGCATATGTATGAAACAATTTTTCCTAATATTGCATCCTGTATCAAGGCAGTGAAGGACCCAATTGTTGAGGACAATGCCGCCGTGATATTGAAGCAGATGGGGGGGTTATTAAAGTCAACTAAAGGAGAAAAGCCGAAGGTCGTTCAAGAGAAATTTGCAGAGCAATTTCCAAGTAGTGCTTTTTCTGATTCTGATAGCGAACTCGCCTTTAAACGGCTATTTCAGTATTTTTGGACGAATAAGTCGGAGGGCCTCCCGAATGATTTGGAACAAGCGCGAGAGCAAGCACTAGAAGTGCTATAAAGAAAAATGGGCGAAGGAGGTGAAACAGATTTCCTCAGAGAAAATTTTAGAGGAGACGAAAAAAATGCTCTCCGAATGGAGGGAGCAGGCGCAGGGGCATCACGAGGCTGGCGCCGCAATCTCTTTGGAACAATTGATTTCGCGGTTAGCTGAGAAATCAGTGCATGATGCGATTGAAGATATCGTTAAGTTTTGCGTGCTTGACAGTAGTCTCACGCCACATCAATTTACAGAGCTCGTTGATGAATTTGAAAAAATCAATAAACCGCCGTTGGAGGGAAGTAAGCGATCAGAAAAGCTTATGCAGTTTGTCAAAGGGAAGTTTAAGAATCGATGGCAGCCCGGTGTAGTTGTAAAGCAAGAAGCTGAAACGGCAAAGCCAGTGGCGAGACAAAAGGCAGTTGCGACACCTAGCACTGACACTCAAAAATCATCAAAGAAGGGAAAGAGAGGTAAAGGGGTAGGCTGAGCTGAAATCTCAGTTGTAGACAGTTAATCAAACAACCGCATGTTTTCACCAATGAAGCTTTCACCGATGGGAGAATATTCAACGACCGTACTCGTCTGGTTTTGGCGCAGTAGCGATCCAGCGCGTATTCCGAGTAAACGAAGCTTTCGATTCAATGGTATTCGTTTGAGACAATCTCTCGCGGCACTTATTATCGCCTGTGGCTGATCGATTGGATTGGCAAGCGTGTTATCTCGCGTCACTGTTTGAAAATCCTCGTAACGCAATTTCACGCCGATAGTCTTTGTCAAGTAACCTTTCCGATTGAGATCTTGGCTTAAGCGCTCGCATAGGGAAAACAAAATTCCCGACAACACATCGCGATCACGGCGCGGATCAAGGTCTCGCTCAAAGGTAGTTTCGCGACTAATGGATTTCGGTTCGCTTTCCGTAACAACGGGCCGCTCGTCTCGTCCGTTTGCCGCTTCGCCCAGCCAGCATCCGTAATGTTTGCCGAAGTGCTGTACCAGCATTTCAACGGAAGCGTGGGCAAGTTCTCCAACTGTTCGAATGCCAATTGCCTCAAGCTTGAGGCTGGCCTTAGGACCTACACCATTAATTTTTCGTACTGGCAGTGGCCACACGCGAATGGGCAGATCGGCATGCGTCAAAATAGTCAGTCCATCTGGTTTATCCAGGTCGGAAGCGATTTTGGCGAGTAGTTTGTTAGGTGTGACGCCAATCGAGCAAATCAGACCGGTTGCTAGTCGCACGTTATCCTTAATCCGTTGGGCTAGCAGCTTGGTTTCACCGGGAACATCCGTCAGGTCAATGTAGATTTCATCGATGCCACGATCTTCGATTAGTGGCGCCATCTCGACAACCGCCGCCTTGAACAATCTTGAATAGCGGCGATACTCATCAAAGTCAGCAGGCAAGAGGACCGCGTCAGGCGCCAGCGCAGCGGCTTTCATCAATCCCATGGCTGAATGCACGCCCAAGGTACGGGCTTCGTAGCTCGCCGTGGTAGCGACTCCACGTCCTACGTAATTACGCAGACGGGCAAAGCTAGCCAGATCCGTTGCTGAATCCATGCCCGAACGTCGTCCGCCGCCAACGACGACGGGTATTCCCTTGAGCTGAGGATATCGAAGCAGTTCAACGGATGCGTAGAAGGCATCCATGTCGAGGTGAGCAATGCGGCGGTTCATAGGCGATATCGTATCGCAGCAATTGATTTTTTAAGAAATAAATGTGTGAGTGAATTGCCTTTGCATGCGAAACGAGGGTGCGATGTCATCATTTGTTACCTTGCAAAATTGCCACCCATCATCAGCTGGATTTACGCCCCGTTTACAAATATGCAATTCGAAAAAATGGAAAGGGATAATTGACAAGTAAATTCAATCGCAACAATGCATTGCGAAAATCTGAAATGCGTCGACTGGCATGATTATTGCAATCACATATTAATCGGCCAAAACACAAATCGCTAATTTGTATAAGGGGAAGTGCATAAGCCTCAGCCGAATAAGCTGATATTTACAAGGGGATTATTATGAGTGACGACAATACCGACGGCGAAACATTTTGGGAGACACACAGGGATCTGGCTGCGGTGAGTTTTGAATCGCATGCAAATGACCAGGGCGTGGTTTCGATTGATCAGGGAGAAGGGCATCCTCCATTGGTGCTTGACCTTAGCGTAGAGCTCGCCGAGCTGCGCGCCCGTCGAGCGAGAGAAAACCAAGGGTTAGCCGCAACGCTCGCAGAACATTCCCAACTACAATTTCAAGATAATTTCGGTGCGAACCATGGAGAAGGCTCTACTTCTGCTAATCAAAACCAACAATCGTCTTCTCCATTACAACCGTTAGTGTCAAATATGGCTTACTTACTAACTAGACCAGACTTTGTGTATGCCGCGTATGGCGATCTTGCAGATGACGACGGTATTGTTACGATAACGTTGCCCAATCGACCAACATTCACAGTCGATGTTAGCGAATATCGAGATGCGGACCGAGAGGTTTTGGTTGCAATGGAGAGAATGTCGCCCCTTTCGGAATTAGGCAATGCCACAGTGTCTGAACAGTTGCATGACGCCTTAACAAACGCGCTGGATATAAACGTGGCCGCGCCGCGTACTATTGCCTCAGACCGGGATCAAGAAGTTGGACATGCGCTCATTGATGATACGCCGATTACGATTCGCCCCCTCGCGAGTGCTTTTTCGACATTTCGACGAAAGGCATCAGATACCGTGCGAATGCGTTTGAATGGTCTATTCGGTGATAACGACCACGGGTCTTCCATCGTTTCCACATCGAAAAGCGTTCCACGGGTTGAATTATCCAATCAGCACGCGAGTGCATCGCCGCCAGACGAATTCGATATTGCGCACAAGGCGTTCACAGATCGATTTAATAGCCTCAACAAGAAAAACTCTACAGGCATACAAGATCGGACTATCGATATCGATATCGCACCGATTTATTTAGAAGTGTTGAACCGCCAGTTCCCTAGTGCCGATATCGTTCGACTAGATAGTCCCACCGATTTGGTTCTTTACGCTTATCAAGAATATCAAAAGCGGGACCCACTCAGCCCACCCATCAAAAAATATGCCGTGTTGTCGGTAGACGATGGCACGCATGATCTTGCAGTCGAAATTTATATGGACAGGCGGGGAATATCAATTCTGACGGTTGACTCATTAGATAACCCGACAAAAGCTTTTAAGAAAGTCGAAGACGAACTAAAAGCAGCAGTTGCTAATATGCCTGGCCCTATCCGGGCAGTCGAGCAGAGATCGACTCGTGTACAAAAGACCTCATTTGGCTGCGATTTTTTTGCGTACCATGCCATTAAGCAGCTGATAAAGCATCGAGACGCAATAACCCCAGTTCACGACCACAACCTTGCAGCAGCCGTCGCGCAAGGGGACGATACAATATTGTTCAAGCAAGTCCCCGACGCGCGAAAAATTTTGCCGCTCTCATTTCAAGATCCAACACAACAGCGTGAGTTGCTCAATGATTTACCGGGTGGCAAATCGATTGTCGTAACTCAAAAGTCGGGTAGGGAGGAAACGGCGGAAAAGCGCGCCAAGCGTGTCTTCCAGGAAATGGAAATGGGGCATCCGAACGATCCCAAGCAGAGGGGAATTGTCAACACGTCGAACCAGCGCTTGCGTACACGTACATTTAGAGGTGTCGTGAATCAAATTCTCCATCCATTTCGTAATCAACCTCCTGAGGAGCGTTCGGCACAAATACAAAACATTGTTGCGGCGAACACTCCCTTGCGGCCCGCAAATTGGGCAGAATCAATACCTTCCTGGTTAACGCCAGATAGTGACGACAAGCTTAAAGGACCACTAGTTGTGTTGCGCAATGCTGAAGAAAGATTAAAGCAAATGCCTCCGGAAAATCGCGCTGATGCGATTTGTGAGGTGTTAACTGCTTTGCCGCAATGGCAATCTTCGCCATTACGCATCACCGCGCTTCGTGCCGCCCAACAAACGGATTTTATTCCATCGGTTGATGTCGAACGGGTGCTTGACGCGTCACTGGCAGTGCAGAAAAAGCTGGCCAAGGAAAATACCCGCCCAGACAGTAATGATTTGAATCGCATCATTGTCTTCACGACACAAAAATTGTGGCGAGAATTACCTACTGAAAAAATAGTTGATTTCGCTGCACGTGTAAAAAAACAATCACTTGAAAAAATGATAACAACCGACATGCCGGGCCAACGGGAAAGCGATTTGACGCGTACTCTTAAACTTCTGGAGGTTATAAATTTGCATGAAATAGACATTTCACCGAAATCTCTTTTGGGGCTTAACGTCGAGGTTTCCAAAATTGCAAACAGTAAAGATAGTTCTATGCAACGCCAGTTAATTGACTGGTATGCCAAAACAAGCGAAGCGAATCAGAAGATGTTGCAACCGACCTTTGAGGCTTGTATTCCAGAAATGCGTGTACGGTCTATGAGTGGCGAAGAACACACCTTGGAAACGCAACAATTGAATTTGTCTCAAACGTTGATTGCTGACACCGGCTCCGCCGTGCAACTCGTTCTACAATCGACTGCCTCCTCTGACGAACCGAGTCGAGAATTTAAAGACCTGTATAAAGACATGGGACTCGCAGCGAATAAGAGACAAGAGGCATGGAAGAAATACAACTCGCCTGAACAAACCAAAATACTTCATCAATTTCTTGCAGAAGAAAAGCCGCTTCAAAAAGCGCACGTAAAAGCAAAAAAGAACACTTACCAGAAATGATGGCGTTACCAGCGCTAGGAGTGCCAAACATTAATATTTGTAGAATATTTTATCTATAGCGCTTCAATCGACTTCTGAAAGATACTGCGAGCACATTCGCCGTGAAACAGAGGCGACTACAATTGCCTGTCTTCTTCCTTGTAGCTATTTGCCCAAAGGCTCGTTTATGCAGGAAGCACGACCATCCTTGGTTATTGAGCAGTTGCAGCTAGCAATTAATTTTGACCCTCTTAGAAGGGAAGGTCCAATGAAGGTCGAGGGAGTTTTGTTTGCGGATATCGGTCTATTGGAGCGGAACCAAATGGAATAATGCAGTATCAAAGCATAGTTATTTTTCTTGGCTCTCACTAAAAGTTGTCGCGATAAATCATGCAGATATCCAACCGTTATATAGCATCCGTTTTACCATCCCATGAAGTTGCCGAGTTATACCGGCTGATGGCGGAAGACATAAAAGAATGTGCCGTTTTTTTGATGGACCCGAATGGGTTCATTACCGTCTGGAATAAAGCCGCTGAAGAAATGAAAGGCTACACTGCAGAAGAGGCAATAGGGCAGCAGCTGTCACTTCTATACACGGATGAAGACAAGGCCCAAGGGCGGCCGGCTCACAATCTGCGGTGCGCCGCCGAAAATGGTTTTTTTCGGAAGAAACTTGGAGAAAACGTAAGGATGGCACCCTGTTTTGGGCGCATGTCGCTATTACCGCCTTACGAGGTGATGATCGCAACTTGTTGGGCTTCTCTAAAATTACGCTTGACCTCACCAAGCATAGGCTTCTTGAAGACTGCGTAAAAGAGAAGGAAGAAATTAATTTTATTTTACAGGCGGCCAACTCGGGAACGTGGAAGTGGAACGTAGGTACCAATCAAATCAATATATCAAAAAATTTTCTCCAATTGCTTGGTTACGCTGATTACGAGTCCGTTCTGACCGTTGACGAGTGCATCAAGTTCATTCATCCGTCGGATCGCAAATCTATCTGCAAGCAATTGCAGGCCATTCGTGAGCAATCTCCTAAGTCGAATTTTGAAGCCGCGGTCCGCATTTGTCGTCAAGACGGTAATTACCATTGGTTCTATGTGAGGGCCGATTGGCGTCGGCAAATTGACGATGCGCCAACGATGTTAATGGGTGTTTGCGTCGACATACATTCGTTAAAAATGGCTGAAGAAGAGCGAGAGCGCCTCTATCATCAGTTGCGAGACGAGCGAATCCGATTTGCTCATATTCTGGAGCAAATGCCCTCAGGGGTCATTCTGACGGAGGCTCCTTCCGGTAAGCTTACTTACCAAAATCGTACGGCGGAGAAAATGCTTGGCCGTGGGTTGGATGCTATCAACAGTTATCGCGATTACGGCAGCTATAATTTTTTGGGTTCTTCATCAATTTCACTGTGATTTTGTGCGCGATCTTGCAAGATCCAGTT
>JAZKCF010000019.1:0-27060 GCA_040388195.1 Pseudomonadota bacterium | reverse complement strand
AACCTACTGGGCCACTAAAATGGGCCTCGTTGCACTTGGACATTGAAACCGCCGTGTTGTATTTCTGCGGTGCCTCTATTAATTATGCCCACGCCCTGGTTATTCGCAACGGTGCTACCTGATAAAGTCAGCTTACTATTAGATCGATTTGCGATACCTCCACCTAAGCAACAATTACCGCCAGCAATGTTGTTGTTGATATTGCTACTTCTTACTGTCAGATTACCGCGGTTTAGAACGCCTCCACCTCCGGCGGCACTAACTTGCGAAGTAATATGATTGCTATTAATTGTACTGTTAACAATTAATAGTTGCCCCTCGCTGTCGACACCGGCACCGGCAGATGCGCTATTGTTGGTTATAGATGTATTTTTAATCGTCGCGCTTCCTGTGCCTGTACTAACACCACCTCCTGTGCCAAGAGCATGGTTACCATAGATATTGCTATCATCGATGACAAGACCGCAACGATCATTGGAAACCCCACCGCCTCCCGTTGGCACGAAAACATCATCCGTTATCACTGCATTTCCCCCAGTAATATTTAAACTGGCGATACGAATATTAGTTCGGTTGTCGCTGCAGCTAAGTGTAATGACTGGTCTTTTGCCTGTGCCGTTAATAATTGTTCTATCATTATCTTCACTTTTCAACGTTAAGCTTTTGCCGGTAATGATGATGTCTTCTAGATAAAACCCCGGCATTACGTGAATTGTGTCGCCCTGTTGGGCATTATTGACGGCATCTTGAATGGTGGCGTAGTTACAACCTTTTTGGCAAACCATAAGATTCCAGGCGAATGCTTCCTGCCAAGATGTTAACGATGTTAACGTAAGAATAATGAAACCAAGAGTGCGAAGAAATGTGTTACTTACAATACAGTTGTACATGAACGTGCTCCAGAGAATTACGCAAAAATCCCCTCGCTTGTTAGCGGTTCACCGCTAACAAGTCGCTCGCGGTCCTTCTCCCAAACGTTCACATCATTCGTAAATAATAATGGGGTACGCGATTACTGAATTAAGACTAGTGCACTAACTATTGGCATTCAAGGACGTTGATTTTTGAGAGCGCTTGTTTATTAAATAGCGGAAATAAAAAATTTATTTTTATTTCCGCAGCATCAAACGCGAGTAGTACTTTCTTACGCGCAATTCCTCCTGAATAACCCGTCAATCCACCATCCGAACCGATAACGCGATGGCAAGGTGTAATGATGATCAATGGGTTACGAGCGACTGCTTGCGCCACCGCCCGTACGCTGCTTTCGCAGCCAATCGATCGTGCAAGCGCAAGGTAAGAAATTGTTTCGCCAATTTCTATACGCGCTAATGCATCCCACACCAAACGCTGAAACGGCGTTGCTTTTACCGCCACCGGTAACGTGAAGTTTTGCAGCGCGCCGCCGAAGTATGCAGCAAGTTGTTTTTTTGTCTCCAGCAATACAACGTTTGTTGTTGTAGAAGTTGCAACTGTTAAATTCGGCAGATTGCTTTGATCACTGAAATACAAACCAGTAAGGTTATGGTCATCTCCGATAGCAACCATCTTGCCTAACGGCGTTTCGAACTCAAGGCAATTCACTTAACACTCCTTTTCAAGCATCTGTTCTATTTTCAGTTGGTCTTCACTTACGCCATGCCATAAGTGAAAAACGGCATAGGAGCGCCAAGGCCGCCAGCGTTCCGCCAACTTCTGAATTTGTTTGGGTGACAACATTGGAAATCGTTGCCGAATAACATAATCGGTATGCAAAAACGCATCGGCCCACGACCACGCACGCATCGCGATGTATGTTGCGGTCCACAATCCAATGCCTGGTAATTCGGTCAACGTTTCGATACCTCGATCAATATCGACGACGTAGTCGAGATCAAGCTTGCCTTCCGCGGTAAGCGCCGATAGTGATTGTATGGATACGGCGCGCTTAGCAGTCATCCCTATCGAACGTAGCGCCTCAATCGATAATGTGGCGATGGAAGCTGCATCGGGAAAAATATATCGGATACCTTCAAAAGGCGTTTCGATCGATACACCAAAGCGTTCAGTAAACCGTGAAGCAAGCGTGGCAGCGGCTTTCGTAGAAATTTGCTGTTCAAGAATTGCACGAACGGCAAACTCAAACCCCGACACGCTCCCCGGCAATCGCAAACCGGGTCGCACTGCACTAAGAGAACCAAGCGCGGCGGCGATTTGTTCCGGCATGGCATCGAGGTCGAAAAGCCGCCGTACGCGTAACAACACTTCAGGGACAACACGCAGCAGCGACGCAGAAATTTCGACACTGATTTGCGATTTATTCGGCATCGGAGTGATACGAATCCAACCTAGATGCGCTATTCCCGATTGAGTGACACACAACGTTCGGATATAGGTGTTATCGATGATTTTTTCGATACCGTCGACGGCACGGATTCGCAAAAAATCGAGCATCCAATCCCAGTCGTAAGACGGCCTGTAAGCAAGTCGAAGCGTTAATGAGGACGGCGCTATTGCCTTACCGCTTCGCCGTTGTGAGCGTAAATCGGAGGGTGTCAATCGGTAGTGTTCGCGAAATAATTCGTTGAAGCGACGGAGGCTTCCAAAGCCGGCAGCCAGTGCTATTTCCGCGAGAGAAATATCGGTATCTGTTAGCAGGCGCTTGGCTTGCAGCAGTCGTTGCGATTGCGCGAACTCAATCGGCGATGCGCCGAATTGTTCGGCAAAAGTTCTTCGAAGATGGCGGTCAGAAATTCCCAACCGCGCTGCTAATTCTTCACATGAGTGATCCGACAGAAAACCGCTTTCGATCAGTTTTACCGCAACTTGCACATAACGCCCGCTCGCATCAATGGGCGAGAGGCCGGGCGCCAGCTCAGGCCGGCATTTCAAACACGGTCGATAGCCGTTTAATTCTGCAGCGACCGCGCTTGGATAAAACGAGCAGTTCTCAAGTTTTGGCGTTCTAACCGTACAAATGGGACGGCAATAGATTTTCGTTGAAGAAACACCCACGAAAAAACGGCCATCAAACTTTCGGTCGCGGGAGAGCAGCGCCGCGTAATAAGCAGTATTGGCAGTATCCATAAGGTGAAGGATAGCGCCCATGAATTTTTATTGCTCGCGGAATTCGGACGGGGAGTTTTTTTAGAACGCTTCTTATTCTATTTCGCATTAGAAACGAGACGCGAAGACTTCACTGCAACAGTCCAATGAGTACGGCGGACAATAGCCAACAAGTATCGTATCAAATTCGAGATGGAATTATTTTCGAAATACGTACAGTGCCACACACAGCCCGGTTCCAACGAGATACAACAACCGCATGTCCGAAACAGCATAGGGATATAACATCAGCCCAACACCGATCCATTTAGGCTTCGTCAGAGAAGCCTTTTTTCCATATCGGTAGGCGGCCAGGCCGACGATGCCAAAGAGAATGGCACCAAAAATATATGCCGGACTGGGAAGAGTAATACCTAGCGCTTCGAGGGAATTCAAATCGAACACGATAATTTAGTACAAAAAATAGGCGCTACTGATTGGTCGATAAAAATCATTATTGCGCGCTGCCAAACAACGCATCGTAAGCGGTCCGAGAAAACCCTTGTATTCTTTGGCCATTGCGGACCAAAACCGGTATGCCTCGCCCTCCCCCTACCTCCGCGAATGCGCGTTTGCCGTCGGCGGTATCGATATCGTACTCTTGGTAGCTAATGTGTTTTTCGGCTAAATATGCCTTGGCTTTTTTACAATAACCGCACCACTGCGCGACGAAAAGCTTCGGTTGACCGGTATCGGCTTGCCGTTCCAAAGGCTTCGTTTGTAAAGGCTTTGGCGCTACATTTTGATTTGAATTTGGCTGTGCCGGCAGAGGAGTGGAAGGCAAGTCCGAGAAGTTAAGTGTCTTCGCGGCTTTACCGCTTGCCGGCGGCTGATCGCTGTAAACGGTTTTTCCGTTTGCATCAATTGTTTTATAAACGGTGCCAGCTTGCGCTGACAGTGGAAGACAAAATAACAGTAGGATGATGAATGTCTTCATGAGATTCGTTACTGTTTGGTTTGCCATTTGCCGGGACAGCACAAGTGGCGAGCTTTCCAAATGATCTTAAGCAACGCGAAGGATTTGCTTCCCTCGACGCTCCTGTCGAAATAACAACCTTATAGAGCCAGTATTGCAAGAGCCTGTTGTCGTTCAAATTAGGGGCGCTATCATGCCGCCCCTCAATCAGTTACTTGGTATTGCCTACTTCTTTTTATCGGACGCTCCCGAGCCGGTTTTCCCTGCAACGCTACCAAAAGGCGATGCCGGAGCGGTAGGTTTTTTTTCTTGCTTTGGTTTTTTTTGCTCGCGATTACTGCGTACTTGACCTTTGGCCATTGGAATGTCTCCCCATAAAAGTGGCATTTAGGAAACGGTTAACCGCATTGCATAACGGCGCCGTACCCCATTATCGCACTATAAAGAGCAGTATTTCATGTGTCCGAGACGGAAATTACCAGCTTAACGAGAGATCGCCGTAAGAAGGCTCGCTACCTGCAGTGGGAGGGTCAGGGAGGAAATGGGGTTAAATATGAATTAAATTGCTGAAACACTAAACAAAACTTATCCCCCTCCCATTTCCCTGGAAGGAGGATGATCTAAACGCTTACGTCCATCTGACTTAGCTTAAGCTACTCCGGGATCAGAGGCGACATCAGTGCGAACAACCGCTATCGCCTCGCCCTGCCAACCTAAACGCCGAAGCCGGCTTTGCCGGAAAACATTAGCTGTAGTTCCCGCTTTCTCAGCCATCCACAATGATCCGCTCAAAACCACCTGCTGCCCAAACACCTGCACCGCGACTGCATCGGCTTGAAATTCTCTCGCCTTTGCTAACCGAGGCAAGCACGCAAGTAGTGTAACTACCATCAGTACCGAGAGTGAGCCAACATGCAGGAGAGGAGAGGGCACGGCAAACGCTGAACATAAGCCTGCCATACCCAGCCAATATACAAAATGAAGCACCGTATGCTTGCAATAGATGTGACCGTACTCATGGCCAAGAAGGTAACGTCGGACGTTATCAGGCGCATCGTGAAGACCGGGAGCAATAAAAATAAACTGGCAATAAGCCCAGGCGCCGTAGCGAACTGGCCACCAGGCGGGTAAAAACACTAAGCGAGGACGAATGAGACGAGTAAACCAGCAAGGGAAACGCCGTTGTATGTCGCTAAAATCAGATTTCCACAAATTCATGTTATGTCTTAAATGTGTACCGAAAACGTATTCGTCAGCCCGGCGATCGACAGTTTTGAAAAAATCCCGTCACGGGAAACGATTAACGCTAAAAATTAAAAGCAAGAACAATCAGAAGATATTGGGCTTGCAAGCGGCCCAACAATGCGAACATCGTCGGAAAGCGAGGAGTTCGTATTGAATCGCTTTTTCGACAACTAGGCTAGTACCAATTCATAGATAAGAGGGCGTGCCATTGGTGCAAATAGTAAAAGAATGGCTCCTTGTGAGAATTCCAAGGTAAAAGCCTTCAAATGTCATTCCGCCGCCCAGTTCGTAATATCTTTCTTCGGAATTGAGATTGGCATTACGACGTCGGCGCGCCGGTATAGAATAACGTAGCGGTAACCCGCAGATAAGAACATGCCTTTGGATTAAAGCCTGGCCGCAGATCTTGGACAGGCTATTAGAAAGACGGGTAAAGGAGAAATCGATGGGAATCAAAATAGCATCTGATCTGCTAAAAGGCGCTCAATTACACGACGCCCCCCCCTCCAAATTAGCAACTCTTTCCCTGCTAATACCCTCCTCTGACATAAAACTTGCCTCAAGCGTTGATTTCCCCCCTGGTGACATTGCCCCAGGTTTAAACCGGACATCGCAGGAAAATGCTCCCGGCGATCCTCAGAACACAACTTCCTTGTTGCTAAAAGAATACCAATCCAGAGCTCCCGATCACCCCGGAGCCGCCCTTGGCGTACTTCGAATCCGAATCAACACGGCTGGAGAACCTGGCCACGAAGTCGAATCTCATTTTCTTGCTAGCTATGGCGGGACAGAACAGCAACGGGCCCTACAAAAGGTTGTAGATGAGCTACCGCAAGCCAATATCACTATTGTTTTAGTCCCCTTGAATTCTCAGCAATCCAATCCGTTATCAAAAGGACCGGAAGGCAGAATACTTTCTTATGTTGATGAAGCGCTAAAAGCTAATAACAAGACCGAGCCAGATAAGGTGCATGGAGAAATATCGCTAGCCTCAAAATTTCCGTTTACCGTTGATTGCGCTTCAGCTGTTGAGTGGTTCAACACGCAATGGCCCAATATCCAAGTTGTCCCGGTACCGGCACTGGAGCTTGGACATTTCCATGAAGTCGCAGATTGGGATCTAAGCCTTCCAGCGAATGACACCACACTCGCGCCTGAATTCACCAAAAAACAAATTGCCGCTCTTTTTGGTCTCGACGAAGCGAATATCAAAGTGGAATCAACGAAAGATACACCCAAATTTAGCGGCACCGGCATGCCGGCGGAAGACGGTAATGTCTATGTCAAAGGCATTACCGTGCAAAAGAGAGGTGGAGATATCACGGTGATCATCAAGACAACGGCAAAGGAACTAGGACTTGATGCAGTAAAACCGAATCAACCCATCGACCATCATTCCAAAAACACAAAAAAAAGATGAGTTCGAGATGATTCGTATGGGCACAATCGGTAAATTCGCATTGCCAAGAACCCCTCAACCTTGGTATTAAATAATGTTATGAACGAACTCAATCGCATTAATACCGCTCTCACTGAAGTTGGTCGACGCTATGGAATTTTGGCGCTATATCTCTCGCCAGATGGCACTTGCGCAATCAAGCTTAAAGACGGCACTAATCTTTTTTTTGAATGGGTAGAACACGCCGAAAAATTCTTCGTTTACACATCACTGATCACTCTACCAAACGACAAAGGTTTGCGCCTTGCTGTTTATGAGACCTTAGCGCTGCTGAATTGCCTTTCACTCCATCACGGCACCTTAGCGGCACACGGACCCACATCGTTGGTGCTTTACCAAATTGTGCTCGATACGGCAGGATTGAATGCCGATCAAATCGATAATGCGATGAGTAATTTGCTTGAAGAGCGCCCTGCTCTACTAGCTCGGATCGAGGAAGCGCTGACTCAGGGTGCTGCAGAGAAAACTGCCGCATCCAGCTCAGCGTCTGCATCAGGAACGACCAGCGGTAATTCCGCGGCAACGAAAGAAGCCCCCTGGGTAGAAGCATTCGATGGACTGCAAAAGACAGGCGCTCGCTCCCGCCATTTAGCATGCTCGGAGCGGGAGATCGTCTCTGTGGAAGCTGATTGCGGCGACCGTTTGCCAGCACAATATCGCCAATTCCTGGCGCGCGCGGGCCGTGGCGCGGAATTATTATTCTCGGGGGAAGATATTTTCTTCCCCAATCTCTTATCGTTTAACCAACGCGCCATCGATATACTCCGCACCGATGGCGGACGATTTGTTTTGCCCAAAGACGCCTTCGTCTTTCTAATCCATCGTGAAGTGCAGTTCCTCTTTTTTCACCTAGGCACCGGTGATGATCCACCTATCTACAGTTATAGTTTTGAAGAAGGCCCAAATGGATTCGTCAAGGCATACAAATCGTTCTCGGAGTTCATGCGCCTGCAAATTAGTATGTTTGCCAATAACCACCAAACGCTAGCGCGGTTGAATGCGCCAAATATCGCCAATAGAACGTAGTGTTCAGAGAGGTAGTCTCATTTGTTTGGGCGAGTGGCGGAAGCGATCAATAGTTTGTAACCTCGGCTGATCGCCCGCCCCTCTCAAAGTCATTAAGCGAATTCCTACTCATTTTTTTCTTCGCGCGTCGATCCAAGTACAACATCCAGCCAGTGACTGCAAATAGCGGCATCAATGCACTTGCGATCATCATGAAAATGACACCGGGCATGCCAAAGAATCTACCGGAATGCAGTGCAAAAATACTAGCCATGAACTTGGCACCTACCGATTTATCTGCATAGCGTTCATGTAGCAATACCGTTCCGTTCAGCGAATGAATCGAAATGCGATTTGATGCGCGGTCATGAGGAGAATCAGCATCTAGATAACTGATTTGCACGGGCTGTTGTGGTCGTTCCGGCAAACGCAATGTAACGCTCCGGTAAGATGTAACGGTCTGTTGAAACGTAGTCCAAGCGGTAGCGACGTTAGGTGTTTGGATTATGTCTGGCGTGTTCGAACGAGGCATGCCGCGACGCGTGGTTTCTTCGCGAGCGCTGTTTTGTTGAACTGGTTTTGGCGTCCCAGTCACTGAGAAAAGCGCGTCGCGATACCAGTCATATGACCAGTACAAACCAGTCACTGCCAACAATAAATAAGGTAGTAAAACCCAGATGCCGGTCACAACATGCAGATCACGGAGAAAGCCACGCCCTGTGTGCTTCCAGCGAATATTTATCCAGGCATGCCAGCCTCGCATAAGGCGTGGCCAACGTAAGTACAATCCCGCAAGGCTTAGGATGATCAGTCCAATTGTTGAGGCACCGACAATCTGCTTGCCAACGTCCCCGGCAATTAAACGGCGATGAATTTCACGGGTGGTGCGGAAAAATTCTTCTCCACGTGGTTGGCCTAGTAATTTGCCGTCATATGGGTCTACATAATTTGTTTCACCTCGTTTAGCCACTGCGCTTCGCGCGCTAAGTCCTTCGGATTCAGTGACCAGTACGACGCGAGCGACTTCTCCAGGATGGCTAGATAAAGTTAGCGTAGTTACACGTTTTGCCGGCGCTTGCGTTTTCAGTTGTGCAATTAATTCCGCTGGTGTTAGCGGCTCTGCGGATTTCGGGACAACTTGCACAATATCCGAATTGAGCCACGCAACTAGTTCGTCTTGAAAGGATAGTATTGCACCGGTCAGACCAATAATTGCTAATACGATGCCGACAGTAATGCCAAGCAACCAATGGGTTTGAAATAAGATCTTCTTTAGCATTTTGTTTTCCTTATGACTTACGAAAAACCGTCTCGGCAGGGTAACGCCGCTGGGGCAATTTTGCGTAAATCCTATTCCTTATACTTCGCACCACATGCGTAGTAGGTTGTGATAACACCCTGTGAGTTGAACCAACGCATGCGGGTCACTGTTCTTTTGATTGAGGCGTTGAATGGCGTTATCGAGATCAAATAGTAATGTGCGTTGCGCATCATCGCGGACCATGCTTTGAATCCAAAAAAATGCAGCCAGCCTCGTCCCCCGTGTGACCGGATTTACACGATGCAAACTGGTGCCGGGATAAATCACCATGTGTCCGGCAGGAAGCTTTACTTCCTGCGCGCCGTAAACATCTTCAATCAGCAGTTCGCCACCGTCATACTCGTTCGGATCACTTAAAAACAATGTGGCTGATACATCAGTGCGGATTTTGCCACCGGTGTCGGGTAACAATCGCACCGCGTTATCGATGTGATTACCGAAGTGTTGCCCATTCGAATAGCGATTAAAAAGCGGCGGGTAAACGCGGTCTGGTAATACTGAAGCAATGAATAATGGATGGCGTTCTAGTGCTGCAAGGATAACATCGCCAAGTTGGCGTGCAACGGCTGACGTTTCCGGCAATTGCGTATTATTTTTAACTTTAGCGCCTTGATATCCTGCAGTGACACGGCCATCTACCCAATCCGTTGTTTCCAGCGCGGCGCGGCAATGACGCACTTGATCCGAGGACAACACATCCTGAATGGTGAGCAACATGTCTCAGCCTTTACTATGTTGAAACGAAAATGGGGGGAAGTTTGTCGGCTTCCACCCATTTTCATCGGAGAGGTTACGAAAAGATTTTCTTTGTCACCGCATTAACTGTATCGCAGTGCTTATTGCGTCATATTAAATCGTGACATCAGAATCGGTACGACACCGTTACGATGGCGGAGCGTCCTTTTGCTGGTGTTGCGCGCGCACCGGATGCTGTTTCGAAATACTCTTTGTCTGTGAGATTTAACAGATTGAGTCTGACGTCATAACTTTTTTGCAGGTAAGCGAGCGTTGCGTCGAAACGGGTATAGCCATCTATCACTGCTGTTTCAAAATTGTTTACATAACGCTTCGATGAATAGATCATCCCGCCGCCCGTTTCCCAAGCGGGGGTAATCTTGTAAGTGCTCCACAGCGATGCCGTGTGCTGAGGCGTATTTTGCGGCGTCTTGCCTTGCGCGGCCACACCGGCAACTGGATTCGTGCTGCTGACTGTGCTGCTGCTTACATCGCTTGATTTGATAATCTCGCCATTGAGGAACGTATAGCCTGCAATAACTTGCCACGCTTTGGTTATGCGCCCCACAGCACCGAATTCAATGCCGTTGACACGGATATCTCCATCTAGAGACACAACGGCAGTCAGCGGATCGGTGGTACGCGCATTGGTTTTTTCAACTCGGAACAACGCCGTGTTAAACATCAGGTTGCCGTTCAGAAGATCCATTTTTGCGCCAACTTCGATCGACCGATTTTTTTCTGGCTTAACGTCGGCATTGCTGGTCGAGAGTGTTAACGTCTCAGCAGATGGGTTGAAAGAAGTGCCATAGGACACGTAATAAGATTCCGTGTCGCTAGGTTGCCAGATCACACCCGCTCGCGTGCTTAACATCTTGTCGTCGCGGCTAAGAACAGTCGGCGCGGTAACGGTGGTAAGTGACTCTTGTTTGTAATCGGCGTCAAACCGATCCCAACGTAAGCCACCAACTAGTTTCCATTGCTTCGTCAAATCAATTAAATCATTTACGTAAATTCCGAGCGTATCGGCTGTTACGTTGGTAACGGTCGTATGCGAACGTACCGCCGTTGAGGGCTTAGCGGAATAAACTGGATTGCCCAGATTGACTGTACCTAAACCGGTCCATGTGTAGGCGTCGTTTTTATTTTTGTCGCGCCCGATTTCGATACCGCTAATTACCGTGTGCAGCATGGTACCGGCTTGAAATTTGGCGATCAGATCCGTTTGATTAAACAGTGAAGAGTCATCAAGCTCTCGGTCACGAGTGTTACGCGGTACGTTGACTAATTCCAACGCGGTACTAGCCGGCGAAGTAACCGAAGAAAGCGGAGTGGGCGCGGCTTCCGTCTTATATTTACCGTACTGTGTTTGATTGCGTAATGTCAGGTTGTTGTTGAATTTATGCTCGATCGTTGCATTGAATACGTTTATGTCTTGATCGAATTTGTCGTCGGTGAATCCGTAGAAATTATTAGCCGGTGCGCTGATGGGTTTTCCCCAGAACAACGGAAAGCCGTAGTCAGGAATATCCCGGTTGCGTTGAACGAGTACGGATAAAGTAATTTCTGTCGGTGTGCCAATACCAAGACGTAGCGACGGGGCGATGCCGTAGCGTTTTGTTTCAGTTACATCACGCGTAGAGTCGGCATCATGGACCAACGCACTAACGCGAAACGCTGATGTGTCGGACAACGGGCGATTCAAGTCGAGCGTGGTTCGGTAGTAATCATCCGTTCCAACACTGGCGCTCACTTCGCTGCGAGCTTTCAAATCAGGTTTTTTACTAACTTGATTAATTACGCCACCAGTAGAACCTCTGCCGAACAACATTGATGACGGTCCCTTCAGAACCTCCACCGACTCCAGGAAGAATGTATCGCGTGAATATTGACCGCGATCACGGACGCCATCCAAGAAAATGTCTGTGCGCGCTGTAAACCCGCGCAAGTTGATGTTATCCCCGATTACGCCGCCTTCACCGGCGGATATAGTAATGCCGGGTACGTTACGAAGCGCATCGGTGATGGAAGTCGCGGCTTGAGAATCCAATACAGCACGATTAATGACTGTGATGGATTGGGGTACATCGCGGAGTAACGTCGGCGCTTTACCGCCGATCGTCGTTTTGGCTGGCGCGTAATCGTCTTTAATTGATTGATCTTGGACTTTGACGGCAGGCAAGGTGGTTTCGGGGGTCGCGCTTTGCGCGGACGCGAATTGTGAAAATGTTAACGGGGCGGCAAATGCTACCAGCAAGGCAGCCGCTATGGGCGTACGTCGGCGATTCATTGGTGTTCCTTATTCGATCAGAGAAGCTCGGACATTGAGCATAAAAAATAAAATCTGCTGGCTGATCGGTATAGGTGCAAAACCGGTTGGCTGGCGGAATTCAACGCGAATGATCGCGCGGCTAATTTAGACCGCATTCTAAATGAGAATTATTATCGTTTGCAATGAAATTTTAATAGGACCTACGCAAAACCGTCTCAGCAAGGCGCGATGCGGGCTCTACAAATTAGTACAACAAGGGGGTTGTAGAAGGGAATTCGAGCAGCACGCTGCTCGCCTGCGAACGATCCGCACTTGCAAGGGCAACGCCGCTGGGGCGGTTTTGCATAAGTCCTATTTAAAAGAAGATTCTTGCCTATGATTGATTTAGATAATCACGCGTCACACGGCGATAACCATATCCAGGAAATTTGATCTCAATATCAGCGATGAGTTTATCTAAGTGTTCATCATCCATGACAATATCATTGCCAATGAAGCAGCGTGACTATGAGCACAATTGCCGATGTGGCCACTCATATATATGACTAACCAGCAGTACCCGTTCTAGCAAGACTTTAGCGCTACTCGATCTACCAACACCGTTTCCGCGCCGTCACTCACCCATACCTGACCATCCTGAATGGTAAATTGAAGTTGCATGGTACGCGCCGCTAGTTTTGCCAACTCTTTGGTAGTGATGAGCGATAAATTCATCACGGTTAGATTAGTAAACCGCTGGACCTTCGCCTTGTTCTGCTCCCACCACATATCGACACCACGCCCACCGTAAGCGTAGACAACGACTTGGTCTGCTCGGCCACATGCTTTACGCAAGCGTTTTTCGTCGGGCAGGCCAACATCAATCCACAACTCGATAGCGCCTGTTAAATCCTTCTGCCACAAATCGGGCTCATCGTCTGTGGAAAGCCCTTTGCCGAATGATAAAAATTCATGCGCGTGCAAACCGAACGCAAGGGTTCGGACCATCATGCGCTCATCAGTTTCAGATGGATGCCGGGCAAGCGTAATCGCATGCGTTTTGTAGTAATGGCGCTCCATATCGGCGATTTGCAGCTCGGCTTTGAATATCGTTGCGTTTAGAGCCATAGAGGAAATTTATAGTGATAGTTTTAATTCGTGCTGAGAGCTTCAGCTTGTACAGCTACTTAATATTATGCCGACCACAAGGGTGGCTCATCCATCAACGCAATTTGTTCCCGCAACTCAAGGATACGATCCTGCCAGTAACGCTGTGTATTGAACCAAGGAAATGCAGCGGGAAATGCCGGATCATTCCAGCGCCGGGCCAGCCAAGCGGAGTAATGTAATAGACGCAGCGTTCGCAATGCTTCGATCAGATAAAGCTCTCTACTGTCGAATTCGAAAAAATCTTCATAGCCGGCCAACACGTCGGCCAGTTGTCTGACCATGGCGGCGCGATCGCCCGATAGCAACATCCATAAATCCTGCGCGGCAGGCCCCATGCGACTATCGTCGAAGTCCACAAAATGCGGCCCGCGGTTCGCTCCACCTTCTGCCCACAGCACATTGCCTGCATAACAATCGCCATGTAGACGCAGCAAACGATGCTCGCCAGCCCGGTCGTAACAACGCCGCACGCCATCTAATGCTTGATCGACAACACTGCGCCAGACTTCCAGCAGATCTACCGGAATAAAATCATGCGCAAGCAACCAATCGCGTGGCTCCTGGCCAAAGGTATCGATATTGAGCGATGGCCGTTCGACAAAAGGCTGCACTGCCCCGACCGCATGAATGCGCCCAATGAAGCGCCCCATCCATTCGAGCGTGCCCGGCGTATCGAACTCGGGTGCGCGTCCACCGCAACGCGGATACACGGCAAAGCGAAAACCGCCGAATTCATGCAAAGTCGGCCCATCACCGATATGCCCTCCTTTGTCTAATTGCAGAGGAGCAACAACAGGGATTTCATGCTCCACAAGCTCACGCACAAACGCATGTTCTTCAAGGATCGCACCGGTAGACCAACGCCCAGGGCGGTAAAACTTAACAATCACCACACCCCGCAATGCGGCTGTAGACTCGTTTGCCGATGAATCCTCTATCCCTAATTGATAAACACGATTCTCATAGCTATTGAGCGCAAGCAGCCGCCCGTCACCGTGCAAACCTACACTATCTAGTGCATCAAGTACGCAATCAGGAGTGAGGCCATCGTAAGGAGGTGTGGCGTTAGAGTCTTCGGACAAATCGGATATCGTTTCTATGCAAACGCATTAGTAATAGGACTTACGCAAAACCGTCCCAGCAAGGCGCGAGCTTGCCTTCGAGCTTGACCCGAAGGACGCAGACAGTACAAATTCGTATAGCAAGGAAGGTGTAGCAGGGAGCATGCTGCTCACCTGCGTAACGATCTGCGCTTGCAAGCGCAGATACACCCCTCTAGGGCAATGCCACTGGGGCGATTTTGCGTAAGTCCTAAGTAAAATTCGGGCAGTGATGTCGCTTACCCTGACGCTTGCCTCTAATGCGAGCTCAGTCCCTTGCGATCGGATTGTGCCTTGCTCGCACTACCTGGCAATTGAAAAAGACCAAAAAACTCCGACCACCACCATGACCACATGTCTTGATACTGCAGCTGAAGTTGCGTAGCCACCAATGGTGCTTTCGCGTTGACAGGAGCCGGCTCGACAGCGGCCAATGGTATTGGCGCCACATCGACTTCACGTGCGACAGGGGCAATTTCACGCTCGACTGGAGCAACAGGATGATTGTTTACCGCAATCTTCTTGGCTGGCGATGGTTTTAGAACGCTAGTTTTTTTGACTGCCGCTTTTTGCGTTGCAGGGGCTTTTTTTGCGGTGCTGGGTTTCTTTGCGGTAATAGATTTCTTTATAACAGCGGGCTTTTTTGCGGCCATGGCTTTCCTTTAACTCCTTATTAATTTTTCAGGATACCTACAAAAACCTTCAAAATCTTTCAATCTCGAATTGTAGTACAACAGACGAGCAACGGTGCTCGCTCAACAATTTGTTGTGAACGCATCCACGATAGAAGATACGGCTACCGGTGTCAGCATGCGTGGCGGGGGCAAACTTTACCACACATCGACACACATGCAGATGCCGGGCAGATTTCGCCTGAGTGTACAGTATCGTTCAAAGCTGAAAACCAACCGCACGCACCACACCTTCCACAACATCGCGCCCCCATGATGGCGGACTGGCTTGATAGGCGCTCGATCGCAGCACCTGCTGCTCTGTCCATGTGGCCAGCCATTCGATTTGAGTCGGGCTGTAAAATGCAGTCATCAATTCAAAATTGAGAAACAAGCTGCGTCCATCTAAATTGACCGAGCCGCATAATGCAAGTTCCCCGTCGATAACCACAGCCTTCGCATGGATCATCGCGGGGGACAAATATACCTGCGCGCCGGCATCGACAAGCGCACGCAAGGCGCGCTCCCGCGCCAAATCGGCCAGCCTGTGATTCGACCGCTTTGGAAGCACCAACGTCAATTGCACTCCGCGCCTGCACGCCATGCACCAAGCCGCGAGGAGCGCTTCGTCAGGCACGAAATACGGTGTGACAGCCATAATACGATGACGGGCATGATAAGCAGCCGCAAGCAGCAAAGCGTATACCGTGTCATCCGCGTGATCCGGACCGCTCGGTACCAACTGCGCACAGGCGCTATTGGTTAATTCAGTGGACTCCAACGCGCCGGGCGATTGGTGCGATTGCGCAAAGAACACATCGGGCGGCTCATGACTAAGTGCTTTACGATGAGCTTCGCGCCTTTTGCCGCTAGCCGCATGCCAATCCAGGTCGAATACCATTTTCGCCTGCATTGCTAATGCGCCATGAACAACGAAGCTTAAATCGACCCAGGCAGGAAATTCCCCGATATCGATGAAGTATTCGGCCGCAAGATTACGACCGCCGCTCCACAAATACGCATCATCGATGACCAACAGCTTTCGGTGATTGCGCAAATTCAGGCGACCACGAAGCGGATTATGTAACACCGGCATGAACCAGCGCACTACGACGCCGGCCTGGCGTAATGATGCTATCTGCCGACGTGATATTTGCATACTGCCGATTGCATCGAGCAATACTCGCACACGCACGCCTTGGCGTGCGCGTCCGATCAAACTGTCGACTACCGCCGCGCCGATTACGTCCGCGCGTAGAATGAAAGTGCATAGATCGATAGACCGCTGCGCTCCTTCGATTAACGACACTAAAGCCTCACGCGACTCTATGCCATCTTTGTGAAAAACAATCGATGAATTGTGAGTCGGCGGCGGAATATCCATCGCATTGAGCGACTCCATCGCCCAAACCGGCGCCTCTTCACTGGCATTTATCGATGCTGAAATAGGTGGCTTGTGTCCTGGCCGCACAAATTTACGTGACCCGAATAACAGAAAAAGCGGAATGCCGATGTACGGGAAAAGACCAATAATCATCACCCACGCAATTGCCGCCGAAGGATGTCGATGCTGCTGGGCCGCCCGTGTTACCAATACATAAATCAGTAACCCGGCAAATACAAAGGAGCCATGCTCCAACGCCGTTAGCGGGAACGGCCAATGGACGCTAGCCGCGGGGTAAGGTGCCACTAGGGAACTCCATCTCTGCGTCATGGTTGACAATAGACTTTTTTCGAAACCTACTTCGCGGGCGTAATTTCTGCCGGTTCAGAAAAGCGTCTACGAATATGCGACAGGACACATGCTAATAGTCAAAAAACTCAAGTCTGCCGCATTAGGGACGATTACTTAGGTACAGCTATATAACCCGGGCCGGATAAAAAACACAAATACAGGAGCTCGCCATGGATTTCCCCATTACATCACAATCAGCAGAATTCTACGGTATGTTGATTGAATTTCCGTCAGACGATGCGTCCATTGAAACAGAAGATAATCTTTCCTTCGCCCTATCAAACCAGAAACACGACAATACGCAGCTCGGCGAAGCGCTCGTTAATATGGGAATTATCGACCAATCAGATCTCATCGCAGTTCTCGACATTCAGGATAAAATTTCAGACCCTCTTGAAGTTCTCTGTCTGGTTAGTGGCATCCGCTGCCGTTTAGGAGAAATATTATTAAAGACCAAGCACATCACCTCTCATCAGCTTGAGCAAGCCTTGGAGTTGCAACGTAGCTCCGACACACCACTCGGTGAAGTGTTAATCGATCTTGGTTGGGTGACAAAGCAAGAATTGAACACGTCATTAACGATCCAACGTCATCAGCAAAAAATGGAAAACGAGGGCAGACGCCTTCGCTTAGGCGAGACATTGGTCCTGACAAACGAAATTACCAGACAGCAGTTGCAACAAGCGCTAGACAAACAAAAGCAGACCGGCAAAAAACTCGGCGAGGTTCTCGTTGAAGAAGGTTACGTGAACACTAATCAAGTGAACCGCGTGTTGCAAGTACAAAATCAATCGTAGTCTGCGCTAAATAGAGCACTAACCGCGTTGGCCACCTCGTCGTTCAATTTTGCAATACTTCCAGTGCCCGCCTTGCTATCGTTTCATCCACCCTTAAATAGGATAGCTCCAAAGATTCTTACGCTGCTAAGGAAAGTATTGACGTAAGAAATAGTGACAAATGGAAGCCCTCTTGTGTCAATCTGCTGCCCTAGCAGCGGCACGGGGACGTAGAAGGCTGATGTGTAACGCTGGCGGCGCAGAAGCACTGTGTGCATCATATATCATGAGGCCCGATCAATCCCCATGGCTAGCCAAACAGATAGCCAGAGCGTTTTAAAAACGTAGCAGGTTAGTTCGCGAATGCAATTCTAATTAAGCACTGCAATAAGAGTCGCAATGTATTCTCAAAAACTGCAGGACGCTAGTTTTCTAGATGGTGAGAAAAGTTTATGCGAATGGGCATTAGTTATTCAGCCCTCCAGCTCAATGCCATTCGCATATCCTGTTTCTCGTTTATTCCTTAGTTCGTTGTCCCTTCGGAGCTGGAGTTCAATAAACTCTTAGGGACTTCATTTAAACAATATTTCCTTTATTTGGTGTTGATATTCTCAACAACCAAGGTTGCCTGCACCGGTAGGCACTCCCAATAGAGTGGTAAATGCCCTGTAGTAACGAATCCGCGAATTTACCGGCTCGGGACCTTTACCATTACATTCAAGCGAGCCATTGATACTTCGTATGGTTTCACCGAAACCTTGGCCGTTAATCATGCTTAAGTGTGGCGCTCTATATCCGGCACCCGATGAATTCATCCAGAACCACAACGAGGTTTGCCAGGCAATCGACGAGTTCGACGATACCAGTTCAGGGTGTGCGAGAATTGGTTCGCGTATCACATCCCCGATAGTTCCATAGTTGTAGTTCCAGCTAAGCTGAAGAGGGCCACGACCGTAATACCGCTTGCCTGCTGCGCAAGGATATTGCCGATTATTCCGGTCGCAATATTCGCCTTTTTCAATCTGCTCGATGTAATGCAACTCTCCTGTTTCATGGGCGACTTCCGCAAAGAAAGCCGCGACCTCTTGCTTGCGAACAGTATCGGTACCTGTTGCCCCAAAGGCAGGGAATTTCTTTCTCGCGTCCAATAATCCGGCATACGAATAGAAATTGTTGCGGTTTGGGAACATCCGATTAAATTCAGCTTCGCTAACCGGAAAATCTGATGGTCCAGATATCGGAGAAGAATTGTCTTGGAAGCCACCACCGCCGCCACCCTCCCCACCACCACCACCACCACCACCACCACCACCACCACCAGTGCCACTACCGGAGCCATAGCTACCACCATTGCCATAACCATCGGTCGAGCCAAATCCAGAACCGTAATTGAAGTTGTTGGAACCAGGACCGGAACCTGGAGCATAAGAAGCCCCCGTGCCGGCGACAAGACCGCCATCGAAAGGTGTAGCTCCAGACGTATCGATCCCAATGGCAAAGACATTGGCGTGCGTCAATGTTTCCCATGCAATAAAGTGCCCATCATTTCCACTGGTGGGACGAGTCTTTGCTTGTATGTATCTTTGCGTGAAAGGCAGCGCCATTCCCATCCGATTATGGAGGTGGTTATAAGCGACTTCCCAGGTTGGATAGCTACCCATGTTCACTTTGCATAAGCCAGCTGGAGCTCCCCCGAAGAAAAGCTTCGCATGGAACTCAAGAGCAGCGGCGAGACGTGTCGCTTGTGATTTATACAAATCAATTCCTTGTTGCAACGCAATTTCAGCAGAATTGACGGCTGCTGTTATCCCCCAAATTGTATGCACCATGTCACGGCAAGTTTCTTGTGCCAAACCATCCATGAAAGTGCGTTGTCCGTACCAATACTCAACCAGTTGGTCTGGATTTCCCCAGCCCGGTACATATCTTGGAAACGGTCCATCTGATTTTAAATACATATATGCTGGTACACGTGCAGCCCAAAACCCAATGGCTCTGCCAAACGCAACTTGATCTTCGAGATAAACCCCGACTGACATTAACCCTTGGGTAATTATTAGCTCCCAATTTCCGTTTTCTCTCGTAGCCCCCTGCATTAGCAATGGCAGATATTGAGTTCTCAGCATGGTCTTGAAACGCTCTTTCTGAGGCCATGTCGGGAACGTATAACTAATAATCTCGGCTGCCTGAGGCCACACGCTGGCAACCCAACCAGTTTGTAAACGCGCATTTGACAACGTATGCCCGTTCTTTAAGGTGCCTGACCACAAATCCATAATTTGAATTGCCTTTGCAGCATGCGCCGGGTTTTCAGTGATAAACCACATCAGGGCGTGCGTATAGGCGGCGATCGCGTCTTCTCTTTCATCGGTGCAGCCTAAATTCGGAACGGAATGCGATCCACAATCGACTCTAGCCCACGCCTTAGGCATGTACCCCAATGAGCCGTATTTGCTAGTGCTTGCCTTGAGATAAGCTGAGCGCCATGGCTCTGCGCCAGACTTTACCTTCAACTTAATAAACTCGAGCTGCACTTTATTAATCATGATCCCGGGATGGCGAAATCCTGCAGCGTCAGCCGCAGTAGCGGTAGACACAGGACAAAGGCTTACCATTAAGGCTGCCGTAGCAGAAGCGAAAATTTTCGCTAAGCCTGTCATATGTCTTCGGACATTTTTTATCATTAGGTTCCCCTTGATCAGATGTAAATTTATTACTCGCCATCGATTCGACTGTCTCGCATTTTTGTCGTCATTATGATGACGTTTCAGGCTCTCATTATTGAACGATCAAACTCTCAAGGCTCTTGAGATAAAAGCAAGTAAGGTGCCAGCCATCCAATAATATGACGCCAGTTTATTATCTGATTTAAAAAGGAATATTTTTTCCAATGTTTTTATTTGCTCGATAACCTTTTAAAGTTGAAAAATATAGCTTCTGAATTAGTGCAAAAATAGAATGGCGGTCTCTTCGTGAATAGAAAAAAGCCCGCAATGGCTTGTCTCTACCTCACATATCCCAGCAGGTAGGAATCCAACAATTTAGGTTTACCGCGAGAATGAGACTGAGGAAATTACATGCAAATTCTGTGGTGCAATCGAAGGAGCGCCATGATTAAGATATAAGGTGTAGATTTCCGCCACCGGACATGCCCGGAAAAATGCGCCCAAGTTGCCCGTCGGATAGCCGCAAATGGCGCTCTGCAATCTGTGCGAGGATCTGCCGAAAATCAGTGGTCACCGGCACATCGCGATTTTCATACAAGTGCGACTCTTCAAGTCCTCGCCAATCGCCATACACTTTACCGCCGTTTACCGCGCCTCCTAATACCCACACCGCATTGCCGTGGCCATGGTCAGTCCCATTGTTGCCGTTTTGCCGCACGGTACGGCCGAATTCAGACATCACCACAATCGTTGTTTGTTGAAACAACGTGTCCAATCGCCGCGCAAGTAACGCCAGTCCTTGCCCTAACGGGTCCAATCGACTGGCAAGTTGCCCCTTCGCCGTTCCCTGGTTTGCATGTGTGTCCCAGCCACCCAGCGCCATGAAGGCGAGCTGAACGTTTGCGTTATTGCGCATCAGGGAAGCAAGCCTTGCCGCATCCTGTGGAAAACCATTCGGCAATGGCGCGCCACCGTTGGCAGCGCGCATTTCTTCTTCCATAGATGCCATCACCTCTTTGTGAGAGTCCCGTGCTTCTTTATAAGCCCCCCCTAGTTTGTCGTCGCCTTGATATAGCCGCGCGAATGCATCGCCGACCTGCGGTCGATCAAGTACTGAAGGACGACCGGCCGCATTGCCCGACGCGATATTCGCGACAGATGCTCGCCCACTTAATATACGTGGCATGATCGGACCAATAGCGACGGCGCGTGTGGGCGTCGAAACACCAGGTAGCTCCGCCAACAAACGATTCAACCAGCCATCCACCGTGCCCTTGCGACCTGGGGTACCCGATTCCATATAGTCTTGTGCATCAAAATGAGAGCGTGATGGATCGGGAGATCCAGCAGCGTGAACAAATGCCAACTTGCGCGCCTGCCATAACGGCTCCAATGCCCCCAATGCAGGATGCAGCCCAAAACGGCCGTCCAAATTAATCGCTCCGCCCTCTACTCCTGGTCGCGGAATCGCAATGTTCGGACGCAACCGATAATAAGAAGCATCACTGTACGGTATGACCACACTCAAGCCGTCCACCGCCCCACGAAGGAAAATAACGATCAATTTACGTTGCGTTGGCGTTGGACTGTCGGATGCGATTGCCCAAGCAGAGTGGCCCATTGGAATTAATCCTGCGCCGATGAATCCCATGGTTCGAATGAAAGTTCTGCGGTCCATGTAAATTCCTCCTTAAAGCCACCCAGTTAGAAATTTTAGCGAGAGAGATTTTTTAACATGCTTAATGCCGCATAAAATCCGGGCTGCCAATTAGTAGCGCGCTTCGCAATCCTGGCTGCGCGCCCATAACGACAGTGCGTGTACGTTCTGAAAACATAGGGCCGACCGTATTTAGCAATTGCCCTGCATCAATCGCCAAACCACCTTGCCCTCGCGCCGCGTCTGCGTGAGAACCACGCACTCCTTGGCGCTTATCTATATGTTGGAATCGATCGGGAATAACCGTTTGCGAAAGCGGTAGACGGCCTGCGGCAAGCACCGTAGCAAAGTTAATGCGTCGCGTTAACGCATCCGGGTTCATCCAAGCTTCTTCAGTATTTTTGTAGCCATCCGGCGTTTGGCAACCATACAGCGGCATACCTAATTGATTAAGCGTACCAAGCAGCGGACGCATATTGATTATCAAAACATTGGTAGCGCGCACTGCGGATAATACGTATTGGTACGGCGTTTTGAACTTGTTGCCAACGTTTGCCGGCTCCCAAAATTCGCTGCTACTGAATAGCGTTTTCAGTACCGAAGCAATATCACCTTGTGTATCCAGAAACCGTCGCGCCAGCCGGTCGACTAATGGCTGCGGCGGTGTATCACTGACAAAATATTGCGCCAGCCGATAACTAATGCGCCGAGCAGTCGCAGGATGGCTTGCCAGTACATCAAGCGCCCATTCGCCTTCGTTTTGCCCGCGCGGTTCGACGTGACGATTCAACCAATCCTTGCTACCCCAGTCATGTCTTGTTTTATCAAAATGGAATTGCGCACCGCCTCGCGCCATTTCACGAGGATTAAAGGTCCAACCGGTCAGCACTCTTGCAAGTTCGGTGACGTCTCTCTGACTGTAGCCGCCATCTACGCCGAGTGTGTGCAACTCCATCAACTCACGCGCATAGTTTTCATTCAATCCGGACACATTGCTTTTTTTATTCTTGGGAGCAAAAGCAGGAGGACGATAATCGGCGGCAACGGATAGCCAGTTATCGAGATAGAACAACATGGCAGGATGTTTGGCCGTCGCACCAAGCAAATCGCGGAAGCGTCCGAATACATAAGGCCGAATCGCATCACGTTCGTAACTGCTTACCAGCACACGATCCATTCCTTTGCCGGCGAATACGTTGAAATGATTGAACCAGAAATCAACCATCACCTCCTCAAGTTGACGTGGACTATAAATGGCCCGAATCAACCGCGCTTCGGCAGTTTGTTCGCCGATGTCTTTCTGCAAGTCGCGTTTCTGCTGTTTGTTATCCGGATTGTCCTTAGCTGCTTTTTGGATCTCAAAAAATTGGCGCAACAATTCGCCGGCTGGCATTTCCGTAATTGAAATTTTCTTGAGCCGTTGTGTTAGCGATTCTGGTATTGGAATGCGGCTGGGAGCAAGTTGCTCATCGATATAACGCTCTGCACCAATATGAACAACGTATTCGATATCACCCGGACGAGGGCCGTAGGCAAGACGATTGAGTACATGCGACGCCCGTTGTTCGCCAGAAAGCTCCGCTGCACTCGATTGGCTCGCACAAAAAGTCAAAACCGTCACAAATATGATCGAAATCCAGTGTCCCATCTTCTTGATCGAGGCCTATTCGATACGATACTTAACGATACTGGAACGATGGCTCTTTGGGCTGTAACTGTTTGTAAAGCCTCATTCGATCCCGAAAAGAACCGTCCTGTTTAATTAAATCACCCTAATGCTGCTTTAAAATAACATGTTTACGCAGGCTGTCAGCACGAATAAATCAAATCGATAAGTGCGAATCCTATCGAATTAAGACTTACGCAAAACCGTCTCAGCAAGACGCGACGACGCAGGCAGTACAAATTTAGTACGACAAGGAGGAGCAACGCCGCTGGGGCGGTTTTACGTACGTCTTACTAATTAAACAAACAATTTTAGAGAACCTTATGCATCACGCTGAAATACCTCAAATCGCCTTTGCCACCGGCGGAAAAACGTCCAAACCAGACGAGGAGTCGCCAGCCCTGGTCGAAGCGCTGGCAACGTTGGACATACGAGCAGCCATCATTCCCTGGGATGAACCAATAGACTGGGCACAAATACCACTTGTTGTCATACGCACACCTTGGGATTATTTCACTCGCCTCTCCGAGTTTTTGAAATGGACACACGATGTGGATCGCGTAACGCGGCTTGAAAACCCAAGTTCCGTCATCCAATGGAACAGCTCCAAACGCTATCTTTTGGATTTAAAACTGCAAGGTGTTCCGATTGTTCCGACGAAATTGATCTCGGCCGAAGATTACTCGAAAGGCTTCGATCTTCACGGCAGCTTCGACAGCGAAGAGCTGATCGTAAAACCAGCGGTTTCTGCAGGCGCAATTGGCGTATTGCGCGCCAAGCGTAACGACCCTGCACTGATTCGACACATCGAAGAATTAATAACCAATGGCGATGTTTTGGTTCAGCCGCTTGTGCCGAGCATTGCGACGTCAGGAGAAGTGTCTATCATTTTCTTCGGCGGTGTCGTGTCTCACGCCATTCGCAAGCAGCCCGCACTAGGAGACTATCGTGTTCAAGATGACTATGGCGGCACCATACATGACCACCAGCCGACTCAGCGCGAACTCGAAGTAGCGCATCTAGCGCTACGCGCCGCTCCTGCGCCATGCGCTTATGCGCGGGTTGACTTGGTGGCAACCGACGTAGGGCCAGCCATTATGGAGCTTGAGCTTATCGAGCCTGAGTTATTTTTAAGGGTGAGTCCGACCGCAGCCGATTTGTATGCGACTCAATTAAAGGCGCTATTACGAACTTTGTCACATTAATAAATAACACTCCTTTTTTCACGACGGATTATTCATAGCAAGAAACTGCAACGCACTTACAGCGATGCCACCTCACATTTTTTGTAAAATTTACCAAGAATTTGTAGTGACTTCTAATGCGGTCATAACTGTTGTAGATGAATTTGCAAGCAAGCCCTAGGGTCGCTGACATTGGCACGAGCTTTGCATAAGTCTATGCGAAGCTTATTTTTTTTCTCACTGTAAGGAGATAAAACGATGCCATCAAAACAAACGCTCGCACGTGTAGCAAAAGACAAACGACAGGGAAAAGCAGCTACAACACAAGCCGGAGAATTTGTTCGTGAAGAGATTCATCATGTTCGAAAAGGAAAACATGGCGCGCGATCGGTTAAACAAGCGATTGCCATTGGTCTGTCAAAAGCCCGGCGTGCTGGCGTGAAAGTACCAGCAAAGAAAGGAACAACGCCGGGAAAAACCGTAGTAAAGGATGGACATAAGGTTTCTGCTAAACGGTCAGCAGCAGCAAAAACCGCGCTTAAACGAGAAAGCCATATTGCTACGTTGAAGAAAGCGCCAGCCGAACAAACGCGTTCAGTTGCACAACATCGGAGCGCGGCCGCGCGCTCCGCAGCGGCGCGTTCTCGCGCAGGGAGGCAAAACCACGCATAGAAATTTATATTGGAATTCCTTTCCGATAGCAGTAAAACAGAGTGCCAAGCTGAAAATGGCTGTGTAGAAAGTTGGTGGCAATAGAAAACGGAGTGAGTTTCTTCCTGATCTTTGGTATCGTTGCCTTAGTCCAACCGGATTTTTCAATGTAGCTAATACAGTGCTGTACGCCTCTCTTCCTTTGCAAAATGGACGGAGGATATTTGAGCGCTGTTAGTGCTCGTCAATTACAAACTCTAATCATTACAAGTGACTTAATGGTTATTCCAACCGAACCAATTGGCAGTATTCCTCGACCACAGCGATTAATTGAGATGGTTACAGCGCTAGGAGATGAAAAATCCTCGGCGTTAGAAGATCTCTATGAAGACGCCGTTCGGGACACTATTGCGCGTTTTGAGGCCACTGGCTCTCCCGTCATTACCGATGGCGAGCAGCGGAAATATCATAATTTTTGGACGTATTGCGTACACGGGATGCCGAACACGGCGCCTGACGGGTTCAAAATCCCCTTTGCAGCCGGCCATACTCGGCGCATGTTGCGACTTACGAAGGGCCCTTTCCGTTACTTGCGATATGCGGATAGCTATCTAGATGTAGCTATGCGTTACGCCCATGTACCGATGAAGCAAGCGGTTATTTCACCCTCAGCTTTAAGTCTCATGTACCCCGCTGATGAAATCGATGGTTATCCGCGTCAAGACTTCATAAACGATCTGCTAAACGAACACGAAACAGAAGTACGCCGCTGTTTACAAAAAGGCGCGCACAAAGTTCAGATCGACTTCACTGAAGGAAGGCTTGCGATAAAAATCGATCCTTCAGGAAACCTCCTTCATAGTTTTATCGATCTCAATAATCTCGCGCTGTCGCGATTTTCGATGAAAGAGCGCAAATTGATTGGCGTGCATACCTGCCCGGGTGGGGATCGCGACTCAACGCACAGCGCGGATGTGGATTATGCCGAGCTACTGCCTAGCTTATTTGAGTTGAAAGCGGGCAATTTCTATATTGCCCTTGCAGGCGAGAAAGATCGCAAACGCATTTTAAAAATTATTCGCCGTTATATGAAATCGGATCAGCGAATATTCGTTGGTGTTATCTCGCCGATTAATCCGCGTATAGAAACGCCACAAGAAGTTTGCGATTCTATACTCGAAGCCGTGGAATATATCCCCATCGATCAATTAGGCACGACCGATGATTGCGGATTTGCACCTTTCTGCGATGACACTTCTACTAGCCGGGACACTGCTTTTGAGAAAATTCGTGCCCGCGTTCTAGGTACAGCGCTCGCTGCGAAAATTCTAGAGGCAGCATAAATGGAAACAGAGAAAAATGAAGAAAATCTACTACGCGCCGTTGCCCTTCAAAATGCACAAAGCATTCTCGCAGCCCGGCAGCGGGCTGAGTGGGAACTCGTAGAAGCGAAGGAAGTATTGGAACGCAAAGTCAATGAACTCGATAAGCAGCGTAGATGGTTTAAAGGCGCCCTCTCCAGCATTGGCGATGCCGTTATCACTACCGATACTGAACACAAGATTACCTTCCTTAATCCGCTAGCGGAACTGCTGACCGGCTGGAAATTGAAAGAAGCGTTGGGCCAACGACTGGCTAAAGTGGTCCACGTCATCAACGAAGAAACTCGAGAGCCGGCAATCGCTCTGACTGAAGAAGTTTTACGGCAAGATAATAGGACTTACGCATTGACCGTTCCCCGAAATTGTGGGTTGAGATGTTGTTTGTC
>JAZKCF010000018.1:0-88614 GCA_040388195.1 Pseudomonadota bacterium | reverse complement strand
AGCACCTTGCCCTTGCCGCTCTTTTACGGACGAATGAAAACTGACCGGTGGTAAGCCCTCATCACTGCCGTGGGCCTTGTTTTGTTTGGCTTGGGGATATGGAGAACATGGCGTCACGCTGCGTGGAATGCGTTGCCGTTAGAAGGGGAAGAAGCGAGGCACATTTATCAGATTTCCGATTGGGTGCTTTTGACGATAGGCTCAATTGCCGGATTAACGGGATTCGCGTTGTCTCAAGAACATTTGGAAAGCCAAATGACCGATGAAATGGCGCGTCATGCGCAGGAGCGGCGGCTGTTCTTTGCGACGATCCTCCAAAGCCACGTCGATCAGACGACATTAATTAGCAGCCGGCCCACGCTGTTGCTCCTGCTACGCAGGTTGGAACTGAATCCGCAAGACACCGATGCGCTGGCCCATCTTGCCAACTCGACTCGAAGCATGCTCAGCCATGGCTTCTCGGCGATAGCCTATGAAGGGTTATCTCAACGGTGGGCTAGTGCCGGGCAATTTTTGGAGCATTCCGAGATCGTCGTACCTATTCGCACGTCTCCGGCAGCGACTTTACTCTGGAGCAACGGTTATATTCTTAAGACTCGCATGCCAATCGGTGATGCGACAGGAATTGCCGGCTATTTTGTGGCGGAGCAGCCACTACCTGTGTTGACCAAACTGCACAACGATGCAATTCGATGGGGAGAGTCTGGCGACATGGCGGTCTGCGGCTTGCGTGGTGATGACCAGCTTTGTTTTCCTTTTCGCTGGCGTAAGCATGGATCGACCGTGCCAGCCACTCTAGACGGCCGGCCGTTACCGGTTACTCGAGCGGTGCGGGGAGAGACGGCGGTTATCACGACACTGGATTTTCGGCGAGAGAGAGTCGTTGCCGCATTTGGTCCGATCGGCGAAACCGGTCTAGGAATGGCTATCAAGATGGACCTGTGGGAGTTATATTCTCCGCTTCGCTCTAAATTCCTCCGCGCGGTACCATTTTTAATTCTCCTGCTAGCTGCCGGTGTTTGGCTGATGCATCGCCAATTGCGGCCAATTGTCAAAGCACTTGCGGACTCGCGGCAACAGCTCATGTTATTGGCAAAAAATGATGCACTGACAGGATTGCCTAATCGCGTCTTATTCCAGGATCGAATACAGCAGGCGATGGTAAGAACACAACGCACTACATCCCTCATGGCCTTGTTTTACGTGGATGTCGATTATTTTAAGAGCATTAACGACACCTTCGGTCATGCGACTGGAGATGATGTTCTGCGTTGGGTGGCAGCGCAGCTTCGTTCGTCGATTCGTGCGTGCGATGTCGTGTGTCGAATCGGGGGAGACGAGTTCACAGTGATTTTAGAAAATTTCCAAGAGCCAAGTGACGGCGCACGAATCGCCCAACTGCTAGTGAAGAACGTCAATTCCGCCACACCGGATAGAAGCGAGGTAAAAAGCCTTAGCATCAGCGTAGGCGTTGCTTTCTATCGAGGAGAGGAAATGACACCTGATGAATTGCTTAATCAAGCTGATACTGCGCTCTATCACACCAAACAACACGGCAGGAATGGCTTTACGATTTATGATGAAAAGACGCACCAAGGAGTGGTAGGCAAGGTGGTTAGTGTCTAGTACTGCACCCCAAACAAACCCAGCGACACAGTACATTCATATGAAATCCGCTCTAGGGAGTGTCTAAAACACCTGGTGTCGCCGCCCTAGCTTTGAGGGCGGCGATACCAGAGCATTGTATTAAAAATTGTCAGTCATCCTCCAATTGGTTCCGTCAGCACTGACAATTTGCCCACTCCAGCCCTTTGAATTGTGGCGATTGTCTTTGCAACAGTCCGATATTGAACGCCCTCATCAGCCTGAAAATTTAACGCCACGTCTTTATTACTTGCAACTAGCTTTTTCAACTCCGGCTCAAGAGATTCCGATGCTACTTCCTGCTTGTCGATAAATATCTTGCTATTCGCATCTACACTGACGGTAACGGCTTTCACCTCAGACGGCGGCGCAGTTGCTGCCGTCTTTGGAAGATTGATGTGCACCGCGTTGTTGAGTAATGGTGCCGTGATAATAAACGTCACTAACAAAACCAACATCACGTCCACCAACGGCGTGATGTTGATTTCACTTACCACATCGTTACGATCTCCACCCGTTGAGAAGGCCATTATGCGAATGCCCCCTGAGTATGTGGCGCAACGACTCCTTTCTTGCTAGTGGTTTTCGATACGCTTCTTGTCACCCGGAAACCATTTTTCTGAGCAAGGTTAACGAGATCGGTCGCATAATTATCAAGCTCGGATGCTTTGACTTTAAGGCGACGCACATAGAAGTTGTATGCCAGAACCGCAGGCACGGCCACCGCGATGCCAACGCCAGTGGCAATCAGTGCTTCACCAATTGGACCAGCGACAACATCAATGCTTGCTGAAGAATTTTTTCCAATGGCACCGAGTGCGTGGATGATGCCGAACACCGTTCCAAACAATCCAACAAACGGTGCCGTGCTGCCGATTGATGCGAGCACTGCCAATCCGCTTTCCAACGAATGGTATTCCTTTTGAATTTGCTGACGCAGATGCCGTTCGAGCAGCTCTTGCCTATCCCAGCTATGTTCAAGATCGCTACTCGCGCCGTTTCCTTCGTCTACATACAACGCATCGAAGCCAACAGTGGCCAGGCGCGATTTTGGACTAGCGTCGCTTGCTAGGGCAGTGGCTGCATCGAGGCTGCTAGCGCTCCAGAACTGTTTGGTAAATTGCCGATCCAGCTTTGCAAGGCGCCAGTGCTGGACGCCTTTGGCAATGATGAGAACCCAGGTAATGATGGAAAACGCCAGCAATGCATACAGGGCGGCTTGGCCGATAAGGTTTAAATAAAAATCAGTCATGATGAATTATCCGTTTTGAAGTTTGAAATTGAGTGGAACTTGTACCCAGCCGTCTATTGGTGTTTGTCCGCGTTTGGCTGGTTCGAAAGCCCACGCTGTAACTGCTTTGACGGCTGCATCATCAAGGACTTCGTGGCCGCTTGATTTAGCGATGCTGATATTGTCTGGCTGTCCGTTTGCTAGCACATGCACCTTGAGTATGACTTGACCTTGCAAGCCTCTTTTCTGAGCTGCCGCCGGATAGTTCGGCGCTGGATTGCGCAGGTAGCCAGCGTAGCCGCGCGGTTCAGTAACCGTTTCTACTGGTACTGGTACTGGTACTGGTACTGGTACTGGTGCTGGTGCTGGTGCTGGTGCTGGTACTGGTACTGGTGCTGGTGCTGGTGCTGGTGCTGGTGCTGGCGTTGGCGTTGGTTGCGTCGCGACTTGCACAGTTTCCTGTGCTGGTGCTGAGGTATCTACAGGCGTGATCTGCGATACGACTGGAAGCGATGGTGCTGGTGTGACAACTCTTTTAACTGCCACAGGTTTTGCTGTTTGAGGCACAGGCTTGGGTTGAATGACCGGTGGTGGTACAGGTTTTGGAGGCGGGGGAGCCAAATCGATTGTCAGTGGCGGTATTTTTGGCGCCGACACTGCTTCGATAGGCGCGCGCTCGCCGAATGCAATCACGATGGCTACATGTAGCGCTACCGTTAATCCGGTAAGTGCGAAGAGTCCGAATTTATAACGAGACCAGTCAGTCGAATTCCCAGTGCGAATAGGTGCAATGACCGCAGGTTGCTTTTCAATGGCAACTACACGCAACACAGGATGATGGCTCCGTCGTGCAGCGGCACGACGTGGTGAGACGTTAATACTTTCAAAAGTCATTGCGTTCATGACGACTCCTTTTATTTCTATAGAACGCCTATTTAGCACAAACCGTGCCAATCGATTTTTAAAATGATTCCCCTCGGAAGTGTTGCGATTTGGAAAATGGTAGTGATAGGAAGTGTTGTGATAGAGGCAGTTTTTTGTTGTGGGGTGCTGGGAATTCAGCAGAACGCAGATCGGATATTTCAACTATTCAAGCGTGCAGCAGAAACGCTTAGTCCTGGCGCGTCACTTTAGAAGTTGCCTTCTCTCGCAATAAAGCGAGAGAAGGGCCATTCGTATTGCAGCATCACACGCCTGGCACGGTAACTGCTTACGCCTTCCCCGCACACTGCATTATTGCCGATGCGAATGCACGGTAACAGCTATGCATTTAAACAATCGATGAAACCAATCAGGGAAGTGAAATAACGATGAACACATTACGGAAGTTGACGGTACCTGCAGTGGCGATTACGGCTTCAATTTTATTTTCGTCTTCGTTCGCAGTCGCACAGCAAGCAAGCAACACAAACGTCGGAGCTGCGTCCGCCACGAAAGCAGCATCGGTATATAAAGCGAAAGCTAAGAAATTGGATAAAGCTGAATTTGATGCCCTGTTAGCCAAGCCGGACCAAATAGTTATTATCGATGTGCGGCGGCCTGATGAGTTGACTGCGATTGGCGGATTCCCGGTGTATCTGAGCATTCAAGCTAAGGATTTGGAAAAAAATGCTGCCTTTATTCCGAAGGATCGCACCATCGTGACCGTATCTAATCATGCGGGGCGTGCTGGTGCAGCGGCCGATTTGCTTGCCAGCAAAGGCTTTCAGGTAGCGGGCGCAGTTGGTGCACAGAACTATGAAGAGCAGGGCGGCACCTTGGCCAAAATTTCGCCACCAGCACCAAAAATTGCTAATGCACCGGCAGAAGCAGCGCGGTAATTAACAAGTGGAAATTTAGGGCGTGTGGGCAATGACGCTACCTTAAAACCCTCTCCTGATTCACGAACTACGAAAAGCAAACTGATTATGAATAAAAGCTCACTTGTTGTAAGCGCCGCACTATTAACTTCATCCTTTGCATTTGCACAGCAACCGACCGCGCCGGTAGCAGATGCAAAGAAAGCACCACCGCCACCGATGAGTTTTTTCGTCACCAGTACGGGGGTAGGGAAGGGTGCCGATCTTGGTGGTTTGGAGGGTGCTGATAAACATTGTCAAACGCTTGCGACAGCCGCAGGAAGTAGCAATAAGACGTGGCATGCTTACCTCAGCACACAAGCGACTAGCGACAAACCAGCCGTTAACGCGAGAGATCGCATCGGCCAAGGCCCTTGGTATAACGCGCGTGGTGCTGTAGTGGCGAAAGACCTCGCGCATTTGCATGGAGATACGCTCGACGCCGCGAGACAAGGTAATAATTTGAGTAAAACTACGGCGTTGTCGGAAAAGAACGAGCCGATCAAAGGTGCTGGTGATATGCCGAATCAGCACGATATCATCACCGGTTCGCAACCGGATGGACGCGCTTTCACTGACAACGCTGATCACACTTGTAAGAACTTTACGAGTAGTGCCGCAGACGGTTCTACGCAAGTTGGCCATTTCGATCGCACTGGTGGCGGCAACACCTCTTGGAATTCGGCGCATCCAAGCAGAGGTTGCGGGCAGGAGAATCTTGTGGCTACTGGAGGCGGCGGGTTTCTTTACTGCTTTGCAACTAATTAAAAGTTTTGAATGCGATAGTTGGATAATTCTTTTCGTAGTTGCGGTGTTGTTTTTCGGCGCCGCTGCTTTTGGGGAAAAAAACGCTGGCGCTCTTTAAATCCACCCCGTCCCTCCTTTTTCTGACATGGATATCTACACAAGTAGGAAAAGCGCTTAGCCCGTAAGCGGTATCTGCTTGTATAGACGCTATCTTTCCATTGTCATTCTGGAGTGATACAGCAGATCATTCGCGGCGCTCAGGATGACATTGGTTTGTTTTGCGTGAAATAATCAAGGCTTACTCCGGTCAAAAAGTCATAAAAGCTGATCTCTTCCGAGTTGTGTAGATCCAATGTTTTCAAAGGAGGGAACGTGCTAATACGAATCTCGCAAAGTTTCCGAACAACAGGTAGCCTGGATGAAGCGTCAGCGTAATCCGGGGCGAAGGTGGAGTGAGGAATGTCCCCCCGGATTACGCTGACGCTTCATCCAGGCTACAAGTGGAATTCGTATAACTACCGCGCGTACGAATTTAAAATTGCCGGCTTTTTGCATTTAGCAAAGAAAAAGAATGCGCCAAACAATTTTGCCTCTTTTTAAAGACGGGAACGCGAAGGAAAATAAATGAACAAAATCGTTTTCTTAATCACTTTATTTGCGTCGACTGCTGCGGCCGTCGACGCCCGCGCATTGGCTGGGCTTGAAAAAATTCAAACACGGCTTCGATAATTTCTATGTTCGTATTTCGATTCATGAATCCTATTGTTGCCATCGTCGCTTCGCTATTGTTGCTGTCTGCTTCCCTAGCAGTACATGCGTCCGATCAAGCCACAACCGAACAAGTCCAGGCTCAACTGATTGCATCGGTCAACGCCGTGCATCCGGGCGAGAAGATATTGCTTGGCGTGCATCAACGCATCATTCCCCACTGGCATACCTATTGGCTTAATCCCGGCGATTCAGGTATTGCCACAACAATTGCCTGGACCTTGCCAAAAGGCGCGGTCGCCGGCGACATTCAATGGCCGATACCCAGCCGCTTCAAGCTTGGGTCGGTGACTAATTATGGATATGCAAACGACGTCACTTTGCTTTCTCCTATCACAGTACCAAACGATCTGATACCTGGCGGTAGCTTTCCTATCAGCGCTAAGGTCAATTGGCTGGTCTGCGAAGAAATCTGCATTCCTCAAGAGGTCGTACTGAATACTGTTTTGCCCGTTGCGGCCACTGGAGAGGAGAGCGGGCGAGGCAGTCCACTAATCGCTATCGCTCGCGCTAATTTGCCGGTAGCTAGTCCTTGGTCAATCGCCACGGAGCACAACAAGAATGGCGTGTCGCTGCGAATTGTTAGCACTGCACTTCAATCGGCGAATGTGAAAGATGTGTGGTTCTATCCTTCTCAATGGGGAAAAATTTCGCATGGCGCCGCGCAGGCGCGTGAGATCGACGGCGATGCAGTGGTCCTTAAGTTGCAACCGGGCGACGCACCAATAAAACCAGACGAGAGTTTAGATGGCGTGCTGGTAGTCACCGAACGCATCGGCAATGAAACGATTTCACGCGGCTTCAATGTCACCGCCAATACTGCTATACAAGCGGTTGTTGAAGCATCGAGTTTGGAATTATCGTCCGCGCTTTTGCTGGCATTATTGGGCGGCGTGATTTTGAATTTGATGCCTTGCGTGTTTCCGATACTTTCGATGAAAGCGCTGTCTTTGTTGAAGCACGCGCATCAAGCGCAACTCGAAACACGTTTACATGGATTTTCTTATACAGCCGGCGTGCTCGCGAGTTTTGCCGTGCTCGGCGGATTGCTGATCGCATTGAAAGCTGGCGGCGCGCAAATAGGATGGGGATTTCAGTTTCAGTCACCACTATTTGTTCTGGCGGTTGCCTATTTGATGTTCGCGGTTGGTCTTAACTTGTCGGGCGTATTTTCAATCGGCGGTTCGGTAATGGGTATCGGTTCTTCCTTGGCCGAGCGAGGTGGATATTCCGGTAGTTTTTTCACCGGCGTGCTCGCCACTATCGTTGCTACCCCTTGTACCGCGCCATTCATGGGAGCCGCGCTTGGTTATGCATTGGCACAACCACCCGTGGCGTTGATGGCGGTATTGCTAAGCCTGGGATTGGGTGTCGCATTGCCTTACCTGTTGTTAAGCAACTGGCCGCCGCTGCAGCGTTTGCTACCCAAGCCCGGTATATGGATGGAGAGAGCCAAACAATTTTTGGCTTTCCCGATGTATGGGGCAGCTGCTTGGCTAGTTTGGATATTGGCGCAGCAAGCGGGTGCAAATGCGACTGCTATAGCGCTAGGCGGGATGATTGCTATTGCGTTTGCTTCTTGGCTTTATCAGACCACTAGAATCAGCAGCAACTTGGCAAGGCGAAGCGGCACGTGTATCGCATCATTGACGCTGGTAGTAGCGATGGTCGGTGGTTATGTCGGCATTAAAGCGAACGCGATCAGTGCTGCACAACTTTCGAATACCACGCCCGCAAACGACAATTGGGAGCCCTATTCGCCGGAACGTTTACGTACATTGCGAACCGAGGGTAAGCCGGTATTTTTAAATCTTACTGCTGCGTGGTGCATTACCTGTTTGGTCAACGAACGAGTCGCTTTAAAGGAGAGCACCGTGGTCGACGCCTTTCGGAAAACAGGCATCACCTATCTCAAAGGGGACTGGACCAATCAAGATGATCAAATTACCAAACTACTTGGCGAATTTGGCCGCAGCGGCGTGCCACTCTATGTCGTTTATCCACATGGCACCAACACCAAGCCGATTGTATTACCGCAGATACTGACGCCGGAAATTGTTTTAACCGCACTGCAATTCCCTTCACCAACTACCAAGGAGTAATAAATGTTGCTAGGTCATTCTATTAAAAGTACCTTCGTTAGCTTCGCTATCGCATTTGTTCCGGTCGCGGCATTCGCGGTTGCTGAAGTGAATCAGCCAGCCCCCGCTTTTTCCGGCACGGGTGCCGATGGCCACCTCATCAATCTCGATACTTACAAGGGAAAAACCGTTGTGCTGGAATGGACAAACCATGACTGTCCGTTCGTAAAAAAACATTACGAGAGCGGCAATATTCCCAATCTGCAAAAAGATGCTACCGCTAAAGGTGTTGTCTGGTTGCAAGTGATTTCATCAGCACCAGGTAAACAAGGGCATGTCGATGGTCCTACCGCTATCAAATTGAATGCCACTCGCGGCGCGGCGCCAACCGCTACAGTTCTTGATGCCGATGGCAAAATCGGTACTCTTTATGGCGCGCAGACTACACCGCATATTTACATTATCAATCCGACGGGACAACTCGTTTACAAAGGCGGTATCGACAGCATCGCATCGTCTAAGGTAGAGGATATCGCCAAGGCGGAAAATTATGTAAGCGGCGCATTAACTGCCGTTGCAGCAGGTAAAAAAGTAACTAACGCCAGCACTAAACCGTATGGTTGCTCGGTGAAATATTCTAGTTAATCCAATAGACTTGTTCTAATCTTCACAGCGCGGTTTCTCCAACCGCGCTGATTTCCGATCTTTGCTTGCTACATTCCTTCATAAATTCCTGCGGTTGGAAAGAAGTCTATAACTTATATACGGAAGCTTAGAATTTGCTACAACCAGTTTTTCGGAGAGCCGCCTCGCTACAGGCTCTAAGCAACCGCTTCTTTTTTCAACCAGCATAAAGGGCGCACTGTATGAACACGATTACGACTAAGGACGGCACGCAGATTTATTACAAGGACTGGGGCAGCGGTCAACCTATAGTTTTCAGTCACGGCTGGCCGCTCAATGCGGATGCGTGGGAGGATCAAATGCTATTTCTGTCGGCTCGTGGTTACCGCTGCATTGCGCATGATCGCCGCGGTCACGGGAGGTCGAGCCAGCCCTGGGACGGTAACGATATGGATACCTACGCTGATGATCTCGCAACACTCGTCGAAACGTTGGCGCTGAACGACGTGATTCATGTCGGCCATTCGACGGGAGGTGGGGAGGTTGCTCGTTATATCGGTCGTCATGGTACGGAGCGGGTGGCTAAGGCTGTATTGATCAGTGCGATTCCGCCGTTAATGCTGAAGACGGCTGCCAATCCTGGCGGTTTGCCGATGGAGGTGTTCGATCAAATTCGCGCCGGTGTAGTTACCGATCGTTCACAGTTTTTCAAGGATCTCACTGCCACGTTCTACGGCGCCAACCGGCCCGGCGCAAAAGTTTCACAAGGCTTGCGGGATTCGTTCTGGCTGCAAGGTATGCAGGCGGGTTTAAAGGGTGTTTACGATTGCATCAAAGTGTTTTCCGAAACAGACCAGACGGAAGACCTCAAGAAATTTGACGTGCCCACCTTGATAATGCATGGCGATGACGATCAGATTGTACCAATTGCTAATTCGGCATTGCTTTCTGCGAAGCTAATCAAGAATTCGCAGCTGAAAGTCTACAAAGGTGCGCCACATGGTATGTGCTCGACTCACAAGCACCAGATCAATGAAGACTTGCTGGCATTCTTCAAGTAGCGTCTGCAAACGCTCTGTAAACAACGCATCGTTGAAGGACGCTTGTGTAAAATGATTCCTCATAGCATTTAAATGAAAGCGCTGAGAACGAATAGCTAACGGCCAAGGCGCTTTATTTTTTCTTCGCGTTTGTAATGACTATTACTACGTTAATAGGACTTCCGCAAAATCGCACCAGCAAGGCGCGGCGACGCAGACAGTACCAACTTAGTCCGGCGAGGGCGCCTTGTCGCAGGACTTACCGCTCACCCGTTTGCAATCGCCACAACGACGCATAGCCTCCATTAAGCGCAAGCAACTCGTCATGCGTACCGCTTTCCACGATATCGCCGCTTTCCAGTTGATAGATTTTGTCGGCGTGGCGTATCGTTGATAAGCGATGAGCAATGATTATTGTGGTGCGATCGCGGCTGATTACATCGAGGCTGCGTTGGATTGCCGCTTCGGTTTCGTTGTCTACCGCGCTAGTCGCTTCGTCGAGTATAAGAATCGGTGGATTTTTCAGGATGGCGCGTGCAAGCGCCAAGCGCTGGCGCTGACCGCCGGATAATTTCTGACCGCGCTCTCCGATGCGAGTGGCAAAACCCAACGGCAATTTTTCGATGAATTCCAACGATTCGGATTGTCTTGCAGCGGCGAGGATCGCATGTTCGCTCGCGTCAGCCACACCATAGGCAATATTTTCGGCGACGGTGCCGTCAGTTAGAAACGTATCTTGCGCGACATAAGCGATGGCGCGGCGCAGATCTTGCAAATTCAATTCATCAATGTGTTGGCCATCCAATAAAATGCGGCCTTTCTGTGCCGCGTAAAAACGCAGCAGTAGCTTCACCAACGTGCTCTTGCCTGATCCGGTCGCGCCGACGAAAGCGACCGTCTTTCCTGCAGGAATGACGAGGTCGATGTTGTGCAGCGTTGGCGTTTCACCATAAGCAAACCCGACTTGTTCGAAACGCAGTTCACCGCGCACAGCATTAACCGGGAAGTGGCGACCTTCATAGGGAATTTTGATCTCGGTGTGAAGTAATTTCATGGCGCGATCAATGGCCGCCATCGATCGTTGGTACATGTCGGTCACCTCTGCTAATCCGGTCAACGGCCACAACAAGCGCTGCGTAAGGAACACCAACATGGAATAAGCGCCGACCGCTAGCTCGCCTTGTAGCGTCAGCCAACCGCCATAGACCAATGTGGCGGTAAATCCGGCTAGGATTGCCATGCGGATGACCGGCGTAATGGCCGAGCTGATTTGAATAGCCCGGGCATTGGCGTTGCGGTAGTTATTACTGGCTTCGTCGATGTGGTTTGCTTCGAACGTTTCCGTGGCAAATGCCTTGATAGTGGCTAAGCCCAACAGATTATTGTTGAGGCGAGCGCTGACATTGCCGGCAGCTTCGCGTACTTCCGCGTAACGGGGCGCCAGCCGGCTCTGAAACCAAAATGCACCGAACAGGATGGCTGGCACCGGCAACAACGAAATTAGCGCCAGCGATGGTTGTAAGGCAAAGAAGACGGCGCTGACCATGATCGATGAGCAAAACACTTGAATGATCTGATTGGCACCGCCATTCAGAAAGCGTTCCATTTGATTGATATCTTCATTAAGAATGGACATCAGATTCCCGGTTCGCTGATTCTCGAAATACGCCATTTCCAGTTTTTGCACATGGCGGTAAGCGTCCAACCGAAGATCGTGTTGCAGGTTCTGCGCTAGATTGCGCCAGCGTAGCGAGTACAAATATTCGAACCACGATTCGCCGCACCAGATCACGACGTTTAGTCCACCGACCAGTAACAGTTGGTGCCAAGTATCGGTAATGCCGATTATTCCAAGCACGTGTTTTGCGAGAAAGCTTTTTTCTCCGTTCACCACAATGTCTACCGCTACGCCAATTAATACTTCCGGTAGGACATCGAAGAATTTATTGAGGACGGAAAAGAGCACCGCTAGCTTAAAATCGCGGCGGTATTTTGTGGCGTAAGTCAGGAGCTGTTTTAGAGGGTGCATGGTCGGCATCTTGGAACTTTTCGAACGCTTCTTAAAACGATGGAGCCTATCATGAACACGGCACGCAGGCTCTATGGCGATTAGAGTCATGGATAGTTTTGACTCTCTGTGGACATGTTTACACGCGATCGCATGAGCAAATAAAGCAGCATTTGCCCACGGCACAAATTGACATCGACTGAAATATCTTCGGTGGAATCACCGAATTGAAGGCGGGAAGGAGGCGCTAGTGCTTTAGATAAACATCGCAGACCGAAAATCGGTCCGCGTGATAGTTTTCAAACAAATGTTTAGATCCAAGATTCCCTAACCAGCGGGTCATCCCGCTTGCTGCGTTCAATTTTAAAAAGCCCCTTGGGCAATTTGGCGCGTACGTCAACAAGGGTATTGCCTACAACGTAATCTTTTGTGGGGCGTGCCAAGTAAAACCGGCGGGCCACGTATTGATCGGGGAAATCGGGCGGCGATTCATACACGACCCAGATGGAGCCGTCATCATCCTCTGGGGGGCTGCTTTTGTCCTGTGCCATTTTTCATTCTATTAGTGAAGTATAAGTCCCCATTTTAAACCATCAAACGGAGGTGCGATACCGCCGGATTGATATTCCCGTCAATCTATCAAAAGGAAGAAGACCCTGGGTATGGCGAGCGCGGATTTCAGTCAAATGGGAATATTCATGTATGGTCAGGGAAGCTCTTCCACTTTCAGCAAAATACGTCGCTTATCCGATGCGGAGCGTGTGGAATAGCGCGTGACACCGCTTTCACTGCCAGATTGGTCGGCGCTCGTTCCGCCAAGTTCAATCCATTCGCCTAGCTGCCCGCTCACCGTGGTTGAGAGGCGCTGCACGTTGACACTACCGGGCCCGGCGTTCCCCCGCGTGTCACGGTTCGGATTGATCTCCAAAGTGACACGGTCACCGGAGACGATGGGCGCGGCATAAAAACCCGTGCCGATGTCGCGGTACACCGTGGAATCGGAAACGATTGCCCCGCCCGGGGTCACCACTACTTGATGCAGGGGAACTGGCAGCGATTGGCCGACATTGATAAAAGCCTGCCCGCCTTCCACTACCTGTAACTGTTGTGAAACCCGATCGGACGTATTGCCTTGCGTGCTGTAACTCCGCCCCTGCACGATGTTGTCACCCCGACGGATTTCAACGGTTGCTCCGGGTAAATTGCCGCTGCGTCGTTGAGTGATCCGCCCGTTGCCATTGCCTATATTGCCGGAAATTTCGGTACCGGTATTAGCAATATCCCCATCGTTATCCTGTTTGACGGTAATCATCAAACGTCGCAGCGGCTTATCGAGCGCGGCGATGATATCGCGAATTTGCTCGCGGTTTTTTTGCGAGGTCCGTAGAAAAATTTGGTAGCCGGTGCCGGTAACCGTACCGGTGGATTCGACGAAAGGTGTTATCTGCGGCAGCACTTGGTCTGCGGAGCGGTTTCGGAGCTTGATGATTTCGAGATCTTGTTGCGCGAAGACGGGAAAAGAGAGGAGGGCAAAGGTAAGGAGGTAGGGGAGCAGTTGGGGCATTAGAGTTCTCCACGGTGAAGCTGATTTATGTAGCCGATTAGTGTAATGACGATGTTACGGCTTTTACTAGGATTTAAATCGGTTAAGGACGAAATGCATTTTAAAAATGATCGTCAACAATTTGTCCTATATTGTTAAGAAGACCCACACACCTAGAGCCTGTTATGAACTCTCTCGCGCCTGCGCAGTCCTTCGGCTGGACTGCCCTTTGGGTTGAGGGTAAAAAAACGCGATTGCGTCGTTGCTCGTCGCTTATTTGGAGTAACCAAACCGCGCTCCTCACGCCTAGCATTCGCGCTTTTTTACCCTCAACGCAGGCGCGAGAGAGTTCATAACAGGCTCTAGAAGCAAGAAGCAATCTCCTCGAAGTTTCAAACTCCACTGCTTGCTTTCCTACCTTGTCGTGTCGAAATTTTCACACGTTTAAATATATAAGCCCTTTGATATACGTTATGAAAATAAGGTGACGCTTTATTGCTGAAGCGTTACCAGTGCCAAATATTAGTTCTCGATTTAATCTCAGGGAGTTGCAATATGAGTATTGGCAATAGTAAAAAATTGGCCACATGTGCTGCGGCGGCAATATTGTCCATGTTTGCTGCTTTACCTGCAAAAGCAGGGTTTGTCGGTAATACGGTACATGCCGATTATCTGTTTCCTGACATAGGCAATGCATTTACAAATTTGGGAGACGCTGTTATCGGCTCTGGTCCTGAGTTTGCGGTTACATATGTGAGCACGCTTACCGCGGATATATCCGACACCAGCATTTTGATTAATATTTTTAATGGTGATGCCTTGTTTTCGCCGTCTCCTTTCAACGGGTTTCATTTTTTTGATACGTTGGGAACGATCAGTCCGATAACGAATGTCTCTATCGCATCAATCAACCGTTTTGATTTCAATGCATCGGACATTACGTTTGATGCTGATAATATTTTCCTGAATTTCGAAGGATTGATTGTCGTGCCCGATTCCTCCTTATTACTGAATGTAAGCTTTGTACCGGAACCGGTGTCTGCTTTGCTATTTGGCCTTGGGTTAACTGTAATAGGGCTAGGTTGGCGTAAAGCTTAGCGCCGTCATTTATAGAAAGATAGGACTTACGCAAAACCGCCCTAGCGGCGTTGCTCCTCCTTGTCGTACTAATTGTACTGCCTGCGTCGTCGCGCCTTGCCGGGACGATTTTGCGTAAGTCCTAAAAATAAAAGCGGCTAATAGGCTGCTTTTTTTTAAAGCAGGTCTAGCGGCCGCGGCCCCGCAGGTGGTGGAAACAGGCGATCAAGTTCCGCTAATTGCTCGGATGATAACGGACGCTTAAGCGCTCCAAAATTTTCCTCTAATCGTTCGCGTCGGCTAGTTTTGGGAATGGCGATGATGTCTTCCTTTGCTAGCAACCAAGCGAGTGCAACCTGGGTGGGTGTCATTCGGTGGCGGCTTCCGAAATCGATTAGCTTGGAATTGCGGACCAGTTTTCCCTGCTCGATAGGCGAATAAGCCATGGTCGGGATACGACGTTCGCGGAGCCAGGGTAGCAAATCCCATTCAATGCCACGACGCCCGAGGTTGTAAAGTAATTGGTTCGTCGCGATATCGGCACCGCCAGGAACTCTCGATAGTTCTTGCATATCGGAAAGATCAAAATTGCTAACACCGTAATGCCGAATTTTGCCCGCCTGTTTGAGTGCCATGAAAGCTTCCATCGTCTCGGCGAGCGGCACATTACGACGCCAATGTAAAAGATAAAGATCGATTCGGTCGGTTTTCAACCGCTGCAAGCTGCGCTCACACGCGGCGACGGCACCTTCGCGAGTCGCATTGTGCGGATAAACCTTGCTGACTAGAAACGCTTCGTCGCGTCGTCCCTCGATTGCTTCTCCAACCAGTGTCTCGGTACTACCTTCACCATACATTTCAGCGGTATCGATTAACCGGATGCCGACATCAAGCGCGAATTTGACGGTTGCGATTTCTTCCTTGCGGTGCGCCGGGTTTTCGCCCATACGCCATGTTCCTAGTCCTAAAGTAGGTACTAGTTCATCGGATGGTAGTTTGACGGTTTTCATGGGATGTAATCCTGACAAAAAATGGTTGAGGAGATACCTATAACAATTTTCGGTCGTGCATAGGAAAACTTAGGGCGAGCTAAACAATGCGGGTAGTGGTTTGGCTGCGGACATGCTTCGGAAGTTCACTGTAATGTAAATCAACCTTGGATTTGAAATATGAATATTCAAGGTTTGTAAAAATTTACGCAGGCGCGCCTGAAGACGCCGTGCGCACCCAGCGGACAAGCGTTGGTGAATCCATCGCACCTGACTGCCTCGCCAGCTCCCGGCCATTACGAAACATAACTACTGTGGGAATATTGCGAATATTGAAACGCGCGGCGATTTTCGGATCTGCTTCGGTATTCAGTTTGGCGAGGCGGGTGTGCGGTTCCAATTCATGCGCGGCTTGTTCAAATTGCGGGGCCATCAATTTGCATGGTCCGCACCATGGTGCCCAAAAGTCTACTACGGTGGGAATCTCGCTGTTGATCTGCTGCTCGAAATTCATAGACGAGAGCTGTGTGGGATGACCTTCGAACAATGCTTGTTTGCACTTGCCGCATTTCGGTCGATCTTCCAACCGAATGCGTGGTATGCGGTTTAGCGCGCTGCAGTGAGGGCAGGGAGTCGTTATTAATGTGTCATTCATTTTTAAAGCCTATTTTGTGAGAAATTTATTGATTTCTATTTTGCATGCAATAAGTATTCCTCTCGCCGTGGTTTGAACGGAAGCTTTATTGGCACGAAAAACGCTTCAAGCACGCAAATGGGAATGAAAGCTAATTTTTGCGCTTATATTTGCGATCCGGTATTTGTCTTGGGAGCGCGGGCTTATATTTTGCTAAATCGCATCTTAAATGTTTTTCTTTGCTAGCTAATCGACGGAATGTCGCGGAAATAAAACGCGGAACATAAAGTCTTCGGCCTAGGAATTCCTATATGTGGGTTTTGTCTAAATCCCTTCGCGCAAATTAGCACATTTTGCTGATGCCGTGGGTCTACAACGATGTTGGAGGAAGCATGTCGAACTTAACAGAAGAGCAATTGCAGTCACTTAAAAATCGGCTTACACAGCGCGCTGATGAACTTCGAGAAGTGATTCATGAGGAATCGGCTCGCTCTGCCGGAGAGCAGTTCCGCGATCTCGCCGGTTCGGTACCCGACGAAGGCGACCAGTCGGTCGCCGATATGCTAATTGACGTGAACAATGCTGTGATTGGTAGCCAACTTGCTGAATTACGTGACATCCAATCGGCACTTGAAAGAATCAATGAAGGCTCTTACGGCATATGTATGGATTGCGGACAAGATATCGCATATGCGCGGTTAGCTGTGGCGTCCACTGCAAAACGTTGCACACTGTGCCAAACGCAGCGAGAGCGAACTTACGCTAACGATTCGCGCGCCAGACTTTAAAAATAGAACAGCAATGGCATGGCCCTTGCACATTATTTTTTATGCGGCGAAGAGATGAAACAAGGCGAGTTTTTTTAGGTATGCCGTCAGCCATTTTTGCATCTTCTCTGCAAAAGTTACCGATTAATGCGTTGCAATTAGCATGCGGGAATCGAGGCGTTGTTGGTCATATTTATTAGGAGTCAAACCATGTTCGCTCATAACAAGCGGCTGCAGTACACGGTACAGGTATCGGAAACAAATCCTGGTCTCGCTAATTTGCTACTGGAACAATTTGGTGGTCCACAAGGCGAGCTTGCGGCGGCATTGCGGTATTTCACGCAAGCCTTGTCTGAGGACGATCCCGGACGTAAGGATATGCTGCTCGATATTGCGACCGAAGAGTTATCTCATCTTGAAGTAATCGGTAGTTTAGTCGTGATGCTTAACAAAGGTGCCCAAGGCAGGATTGCTGAAGGCGTAGATGAGCAGGGCGAGATGTATCGTTCCATTAGCGGCAGCGGTAACGATAGCCACGTAACGCAACTGCTTTATGGAGGCGGCGCACCGCTGATTAATTCGGCGGGCGTGCCTTGGACGGCAGCTTATGTGGATACGATTGGAGAGCCGACAGCCGATCTGCGCTCCAACATTGCAGCAGAAGCGCGTGCGAAGCTAATTTATGAACGTCTGATTAATATGACGCCCGATGTGGGTGTGAGAGAAGCGCTAGGATTTTTAATGACACGGGAAGTGGCGCATCAAAAGTCATTTGAAAAAGCCTTATATGCAATCGAACCGAATTTCCCACCTGGAAAATTACCGGGAGATCCTCGTTTTGCTGACAAATATTTCAATATGTCGCAAGGCGAGGGAGATGAGCGTGGGCCTTGGAATCAAGGTGATCAGTGGGAATTTATTAGTGATGGCGCACAGCTCAAACCGGCGGATGGTGGTGATGGCAGCGCAAGAGTTAAAGTTACTCAGGAGGAGTTGGATAGAGTTAATCAGGCCGCGCTACGGACCCGTTCCGATCCGATGAGCAATCCGGTAACCGGGGCAGATCTTGGTGCTGGGCCAGGAGCAGGTTCAACGACAACTCAAACGCATTAGTGCGGTATAAGAACTCCCTCATTTAAAGAAGAGCAAAGCGCCTTAAGTTTTGTCATTCCCGTGAAAATGGAAATCCATCCAACATGTTGAGCTTCGTCTAGCCGCATTGTAGATTCCCGCTTTCGCGAGAAAGACAGAACCTTCTCCGCACTAAGAGTGTGGTGTTGCTCCCTTTTCCACTCGTAAAAACTAAATTTTAAACTCAAGTGCTACAAGACCGACGTACCGCGCATCTAGCGCTTGTTGTGCCGACGCAAGGCAGAAGTCGCTTGTTCTTCTTTCTCGGACCTGCTGCCCTCGTCAGCGTTGGTTATATGGACCCTGGCAATTGGGCCACTGATCTCGAGGGCGGCGCCCGCTTCGGCTATCAATTGCTATGGGTTCTTGTTGTCTCCAACATATTTGCGTTGTTGCTGCAAACCCTCGCGACGAGATTCGGCGCTGTTACCGGCCTGGATCTCGCGCAAGCATGCCGGACCTCTTATTCAAAATCTGTTGCTCGCGCATTATGGATATTGGCTGAACTGGCAATTATTGCTTGCGATTTAGCGGAGGTGCTAGGAAGCGCTATTGCGTTGAACTTGCTATTCGGCATACCCATGATCTGGGGCGCATTGCTCACCGCGTTGGATGCATTTTTAATCCTTGCCTTACAGCGCTATGGCGTACGAATGCGAGAAGCGATTATCGTTGTTTTGATTTTTACCATTGCTGTTTGTCTAGGAATAGAGTTGTGGGTCGTTCAACCAAAAGTGCGGGACATCGCAACTGGATTTATGCCTCGCTTGGATGCAAATAGTTTGTACATCGCGATTGGTATTCTGGGTGCCACAGTGATGCCACACAACTTGTATTTACATTCCTCGTTAGTAAAAACCAGAGAAATCGAACCGACATCCGCCGGTAAAAAAGAGGCGTTACGCGCTTATTTTATAGACACAGCATTAGCGTTAAATGTAGCGTTGTTAATCAATGCGGCCATCTTGATTTTGTCTGCTGCGGTATTCGCCAGCCGTAATATTCCGGTGACCGATATTCGCGAAGCACACCACTTGCTAACGCCGCTGTTGGGTACTGCCGCAGCTTCCACGCTTTTTGCCGTTGCATTATTGGCAGCGGGGCAGAGTTCGACAATTACCGGAACGTTGGCAGGGCAAATTATATTAGAGGGCTTTGTAAATCTTCGCTTGCCTCCACTATTGCGCCGCATGGTCACGCGTTTGTCGGCGCTTGTGCCGGTAGTGGGCACGCTTGCATTTTTTGGTGAAGAGAGCACATTGCCGTTGCTGGTCGGGAGTCAGGTTATTCTAAGTCTGCAATTACCATTCGCTGTGGTTCCGCTGATGCGATTGACAGGTTCATCCGCACTGATGGGTGATTTTATGAATCGCCCGTTAATTAAAGTGCTGGCAATTATTTGTGCGGCGCTCATTATTACCGCTAACGGCGCTTTAATTGCGCGTGTGTTTTTGGAGTGGGAACATTGTTCGATGATAACCGCATTTCTAGCGGTGTCGATTGTGAGCGGCGCTGGGCTGCTGCTTGCATGGATAAGTTTGGTGCCATTGCGGGTTAATAGCGTAGCGCGTTGTATAGGTGCTAGCGTTTCTTCCATCACGTAAAAAAGTGGGCTTCACCAAGTGCAGAGAAAACATTTTGATGAAGCCCACGTTTTTAGTGCAACGCCTTAATGAGTGCATTGAAAAACGTTGCTTCTTCATTGTAGTGATCTGGCGGTCCATCAGCCTCATCCCATGTCGCCCATTGAACAACGATCAATCGTTCCTTTTGATTGATGGCAATCATTTGTCCATAGATACCTAGCGCGGCGAATGTCCAATCGGAATGGAAGGTCGAAGCCGGATTAGGATGATTCGTGTTTGGATCAACAGGATTCCACCACCACATGTATCCGTAATCTGGATAGCCGTAAGCTTGCGCCGAAGCGTCGGTCCAAGCTGTAGCGTCTTTCATCCAATGATCGGGTAGTGTTTTTTCTCCATTTTTAAGCACGCCGTTATTCATGACATATAAACCAAATCGTCCCCAATCGCGAAGTGTCGCATTGAAACCTGCTTCACTAAGGGCGGCGCCGTCTTTCGCTTCAAGCGCCCAATAGCCGTCGCTTTCCATGCCATAGGGCTGCCAGATTTTCCGCTGAAGATAATCAGCTACATTTTGGCCTGTCGCTCTTTGCAGTGCTAGACCGGTCAAGAACGCTTCACCGCTCGAATACTTCCAGATCGAACCCTGAGGAGCAATCGATGGGAGCGTTTTCATGTAATTAAGCGCGCAGCCGGCGATTCTTGCCACGAAACAATGTTCGATCACTGCAGCATCGGTTGTCGGATCGGTATAGTCACTTTCATCGAATTTAACGCCAGATGTCATTTGCAGCATGCTGCGCAAGGTCACTCCGTCGTAGCCTGAACCGGTAAGTTCGGGAATGTATTTAGTTACCGCATCATTGAGGCTGGCGATATAACCGTCCTTCACCGCTACGCCGATGAGTGTCGCAACAATTGATTTGGCGACTGATTCGGATTCCCAGAGTGTGTTGCTATTGTTGCCATATGCATATCGTTCGGTAAGCACTTTACCGTCTTTGATGATCAGTAATCCCGTGACTTTCAGGTGTCGCATGTAGTCATCGATGTCGTGGGTTTTGCCGTTAAAACCGTAGGTAACTCTTGGCAATTCATCGCGCGGTAAGTCACTGACCATTGGCCCATGACGAAACGATTTTATGGCATACGCCCGATCGATGTTACGAGACCAGGCAACGTATTCTTGGTTTGTCCAGCGTCCGAAGGTATTTGGGTCGGGCAGTTTTTCTAAAGATGCCATCGTCTTTGTGCAATCGCTGCTGAAGAACCGAATTCCTGATGCGGTGGTTCCTCGAAGGGAAATAAAATATGTGCCTTCCGCAAGTGATCGCGGAAGAAAAAAATGAATGCGCATGCGATTACCGTGTACATGTTTTACGCTAGTTGCCGTTGTGAAAACGGCATTACGGTCGTTACATTTGGCTGCTAGCGAAATGATCATCTGATCAGGACGGATTGTGTCCTCAGGAAACCCAGAGCCCGAAATTTCAAGATCCGTCACCCCCGAAACTCCCTTGCCTGGTGACGTGGCGGTATCGAGATTAACTACTTTGAGGAAAGCATGCGCCCATGCTGTTGGCGGTAATAGAAGCGAAGACAATAACAGCGGGAAAAACCATTTCAGGAAAGTGCACATGCTTATCTCCTCTAATAGATATTCTTTATAATGAGCCAGTGAGGGGGTAATGAATACCCTACCTAAGTATTAGCACTAAAATTACTGGCTTGAATGGAATAGGACTAACGCAAGACGGTCCCAGCGCGGGTTGAGCAGGGGGGGGCGAGCAGCATGCTGCGAGCCTTGCGAAACGGTTTGCGCATGCAAGCGCAAACGTGTCCTGCCAGGGAGACGACGCGTCCAGTTTGTACGACAAGGGGAAGCAACGCCGCTGGGAGGGTTTTGCGTAAGTCCTATGGGTAAGTAATTGCAAATTGTCGCGGGTGCCATGAGAATGCGTGTCGGCATAAGGAAATCTCATGAACAAGTTAAAATTAATGACGGTACTGTTGATCGTGTCGACATCAGTATTCGCAGCTAAAGATATATTGGATTTTAAGGGGTTTCCCCTGGGTAGGCCGGTCGAGGCATTTAAGCAGAAATTTCCAAGCTTTCAGTGCAAATCAACCAAAGACCGTCAAATCGTATGTGATTCTTATAGAGAAACGTATGCGGGTTTCGACGCGGACATCATAGTGGTGTCGTTTGTCGATGGAAAGCTGCAAGGTTTTCAGGTTGAAGGCTCGGGCGAGGATAAGATATCCAAAATTCTGGCGGCCATGAAGGAAAAATATGGTGAGCCGCGTATGGAAGAGAAGCGGTCGGCGTATTGGGAGCTAGTGAATGGGAGCTGTCGGTTAAATTTTGAACCGCAGCAGAAATTTCAACTAATGTGTGGTGCGGGTGCGAACCTGCCAAAGAATGGCAGGTCACTGAAAGGTGATGTGTAGTTCTGTTTTTCTGGCACTTATGAGCATTTAGAAAATGTCTAACAAAACCGACATGTTAAAAATTGTCATCCTGAGCGCAGAGGCTGATCTGCTTCTAACGTGATTCCATGGACACAGAACAGCAGATTCTTCGTCGTGCCTCCTCCAGAATGACAATTTTTAGCATGTCGTTTTTGTTAATCATTTTTCATAAGATCAACAGATTCGTTATATTTCTAAATTCGTTCCGACAGGTAAATCCGTGTTAGCCGCCATACTCCTGATCTATTTCAAAACAATACACGTAAGTACTACTTAAAAATTATGAAAAGCAACAAAGCAAGTGGTGGGCTCGTGTATTCGACAGAGACGGGAAAGATGTGTCCCGGTTGCCGCCACCCCATTGCCTCATGCATTTGCCGTCAGAAAACCGCTGCTCCGGCATCCGACGGTATTGTGCGGGTATCTCTAGATGTTAAGGGGCGCAAAGGGAAAGGTGTTACCGTAATCAAAGGGCTTACCCTTGACGCGGAAGCGTTAACGCAACTTGGCAAACAGCTTAAGGCGATGTGCGGAGCCGGCGGTACGGTAAAAGATGGTGTGATTGAAGTGCAGGGTGACCATTGTGATCTAGTGATTGAAACACTCAAAAAACAAGGCTGGGTCGTCAAGCAAGCCGGAGGTAAAAAATCATGAATGTCGAGCATTTGCAATTATTGTTGACTCGTGAGATGCCGTTCGGGAAACATAAAGGTTGCCCGATCGCGGATTTGCCCGGCAACTACCTCAATTGGTTTGCTCGCGAGGGTTTCCCGGACGGGGAGATTGGCCGTTTGTTGGCGTTGATGCATGAAATCGATCACAACGGATTGTCGTCGTTGTTAGATCCTTTGCGAAAGAAGTAGCTATTCGCTGTCGCAGCGTGCTTTACGCGGAACAAACATTGAGCGGAACGCATCCCCATCCCAACCTTCCCCTTGAAGGGGTGGGCGCCGCAATAGCCGAGTCGAACTGGCATTAAATAAAGAGAACCACATGCCTGCATCTGAAAATCCTGCATTGAAGGAAATGTTTGACGCGAGCCGGTTTCGCCACGTTGGGGAAGAAGTTACCGCGATTTATCCATCCTTCGATGCAAAGCACTTCCTCGCACTTTCTCTACCCGGCCTTGATTCTTTAACACTCATGCAGCGCCTGCGCCGTATGACGGAAAGTTTGCATGCGACGTTGCCCGCCGATTATCGAAAAACGCTGCGTATTCTGCGCAAGCTGGCACCGCGCATCAATCATGGTTTCGTAACCTTGGTGTTACCAGATTATGTTGGCCTTTACGGCTTGGATGATTTCGATGTGTCGATGGACGCATTGAAATTTTTCACGGCGTTTGGCTCTTCGGAATTTGCGATAAGAAAATTTTTGCGGGACGATCTAGCTCGCACGCTCGCCGTGATGGAGAATTGGTCTCGCGACGAAAGTGAAGCCGTGCGACGTCTGGCGAGCGAAGGATGCCGTCCACGTTTGCCCTGGTCGTTTCGGCTGGATTCCCTCGTGGCCGATCCTTCGCCGGTTGCGTCGATTCTCGAAAATCTTAAAGCCGACACTAGTCTTTATGTCCGTAAATCGGTAGCAAATCATCTTAACGATATTACCAAGGACCATCCCATCTGGGTTTTGGATCGCATTGAAAGCTGGCCGCTTGAAAATGCCCATACGGCATGGATAGCCAGGCATGCCTTGCGCACCTTGATCAAAAAAGGCGATCGCCGCGCTTTAGCTGTCATCGGCGCTGGAGAAAAGCCGAAGGTGTTCGTACACGATTTTCTAGTTTACCCACAGGCGATCACATTAGGCGACCGTCTCAGTTTCTCATGTCGTCTTGAGTCGAAATCTTCAAAGGCGCAGCGCCTTGTGGTGGACTACATTATTCATTACGTAAAAAAATCAGGCGAAACATCGGCCAAAGTTTTTAAGTTGAAGGAACTCACGCTTGGTTCCCGTGAAACTGTTTCGATTGCCCGTGATCAGATCATTCGTGATTTCACTACACGTGTTCATCATCCTGGCTGTCACGAAATTGAGATCGTTGTTAATGGTGAAAGTATTGCGCGAGATTTTTTTAATCTATCACGATGAAAAGCTGTCGCTGGAAGCGCGTGCGTAAGTAAGCTTTTTACATCTGCTATTCTAAAAATAATCCGCTTGAAACGTGAGGCCCATGAACATGACACAAGTTAGCGTTCAAACAATGATCCTGAAACAACTTCTAGCGATAGAGTCACCCATCGTTCAAGCGCCGATGGCCGGGGTACAAGGTAGCGCGCTGGCGGTAGCGGTGTCGAATGCAGGCGGGTTGGGGTCGCTACCCTGCGCAATGTTCAGTCTCGATAAGATGCGCGACGAACTGGCAACGATCAAGAAGCAAACCGACAAGCCGTTTAATGTGAATTTCTTTTGTCACGTGCGGCCTACTCCAACGATAGAACGGGAGGCTGCTTGGAGGGCGGCATTGTTACCGTATTACAAAGCGTTTGGAATTGATCCGACGATCATTCCCGATGGGCCGGAACGAAGGCCATTCGATTCGGAAGTCGCCGATGCGCTAAGCGATTTCAAGCCGCCTGTGGTCAGCTTTCACTTTGGATTGCCGTCGCCGGAATTGCTCGCACAAGTGAAATTCTGGGGCGCAAAAATTTTGTCATCGGCTACCACTGTCGCCGAGGCGCGTTGGTTGGAAGCGCATGGTGTCGATGCGATCATCGCGCAAGGATTCGAGGCCGGCGGGCATCGAGGGATGTTTTTATCGAATGATCTAAACGACCAACTGGGAACGTTTGCTTTGGTGTCGCAGATTGTTTCGGCAGTCAAGTGTCCTGTCATCGCAGCAGGTGGAATCGCCGATATGAAAGGTGTTGCCGCCGCCATGGCGCTTGGGGCGGCGGGCGTGCAAATCGGTACTGCGTATTTGCTTTGTCCTGAGGCAACTACAAGCGTTGTGCACCGCGCAGCACTGAAAACTGAAGCGGCTCATCGTACTGCGCTTACGAATCTATTCACTGGCCGGCCGGCTCGTGGAATCGTAAATAAAATTATGGAAGAGCTTGGCCCGATCAGCGCCGCAGCACCTGCTTTTCCGTTAGCGGCCACTGCTATTGCGCCGTTACGCGCTAAGGCGGAAAGCCAAGGCTCCGATGATTTCTCACCATTATGGGCCGGACAAAATGTTAGCGGATGTAAAGAGGTATCGGCAGCGCAACTAACGCAAGAATTAGCTGCTGGGTTCTAGCAGGTTGTTTAGGAATACCGAACGAGATGGGTGATCTCGTTCGGAGCGCCGTTTCTTAAATGCATTGAAAGCAAAAGATCATCGACACGCGTGGGTAGTTTCCGTCGAGATATTTAAGAAGGCGTTGCACGTTTTCGAAACGCTAAAGGCAATCGAAAATCAGTCATCAATTCGAGTGCAAGTCACGCTGTCACTGGAATGCTCGATGCCTTCAATCGCACCGGTTGCCGTTACTATGCGCTCTCGAGCTCGTGGCCGAGTAGACACCGACACTAGATTTTTTTTGCCATTCTTAGAAACTTGCACCGTTGCCGACATAAATTGACCAGCCTGGTTATTTCCTGCTGAAACGGGCAGGCTGTTATTGCCCCAAATGTTATTTGTACGAAGGTAATACGAAGCACCTGGTGGCACAACGCTAATGTCGAGGTCTGGAGAGAAGTCGGTGTTTAACGGGATTGGCACACCAGCCGCTGGTCCTGAGTCGTGCACTACGGTACCGAAAACATTTCGAATAGTAAGCCGGTTGATGGTGACCGCATTTACGAGGTCTGCATTCCGAATCAATATGGAAGTACTGCGTAGCTCGGCCACATTTTTGCGGACGTAGTGCACAACATTGCATGTAAAGGTTTCAGTTTTTATTTCTGCCTGTGCAGTGAGCGGCGCTAGGATACAGCTCATTGTCGACAGCAAAACTAACTTCTTATAATTCATGAATTACCTTTCCTTTTTATGGATAGACCAATGAAGGGACATGGGCACGGTGCGCCCGAGGCAAGCTTACTTAAAAGGGATGGTCTTGGGAATACGTCCTGCGGAGGAATGACATAATTTGCCATGCAGGCATATTGCATAATCCGCTCTAAGGTTCGCGTTAACCTCATTCATCAAGTGATAGCGTGATTTACCGAGCTTATCGGGTAAGTCCTTCATGGTGCTGATGGCTCTTTTCGCCACTAGCAACTCATCGCGCGGCAGTGCAAGACCTTTGATTGACTGGTCAAGCAACTATACTTGAATGTGCCCGGTCTCAATGGATAGTATGCGCAACGTATTGGTGATTACCGACCAATTAGTATTTAGCATTCAGAAAACGATTAACAAAACGAGATGCAAAAAATTGTCAGCTTGAGCGTTGCGAAGATTTGCTTTTCAAGTGATTCCATAGATGCCATTAGTATCTACACAAGTCACGGGAAGCCCCTCTCCCGCGCGCGGGAGAGGGGGTGAGGGGAATGGCATGGAGCACAAATGGTGAGCAGTGGGCAAACAGAAGAGTGGAAAGCCGCTGTACTAAACAGGAAACACTCTTGTACCAATAAGCGCCCTCACCCCCACCCCTCTCCCGCCTACGAGAGAGGGGCTTCGTGACTTGTGTAGATACCCATGCATAGATGCAGAACAGCAGATTCTTCGTCCTTCCTCCTCAGAATGACAATTTTTTGCATCTAGTTTTTGTTAACTATTTTCCAAAAAATTTATAGGAGATCTACATGACAAAAATCATCGGCATTGCTGGAAGCCTGCGCGCTGGTTCATATAACGCGGCACTATTACGTACCGCCGCCAAATTGATGCCACCGGACACCACGCTCGAAATCGCCAGCATTAAAGGTATTCCGCTGTATGACGGCGACATCGAAGCAAAGGATGGCATTCCACCGATGGTGGAGGCATTGAAGAATCAGTTTGCTGCTAGCGATGGTTTGCTGCTGGTAACGCCTGAATACAACAATTCGATGCCAGGTGTGTTGAAGAATGCAATCGATTGGCTGACGCGTCCCGCGACTGATATTTCACGCGTGTTTGGCAATCGAGCAATTGCGGTTATCGGGGCATCGCCCGGCGGCTTCGGTACTATTCTGGCACAGGATGCTTGGCTGCCGGTATTACGCACCTTGGGTACGCGGCCCTGGTTCGGCGGACGCTTAATGGTCTCGCGTGCGAGCAATGTATTCAATGAGGCTGGCGAGATGGTCGACGAGAAAATGAAAGCGCAACTTCAGCAGTTCATGCAAGGCTTTGTCGAGAGCGTGAAATCGTAAGTATCGCCGTGTAGCGTAGACTTCAATTCGACCCTATTTAAATAGGAGAAATACCATGCAAGGCATCCAAAAAATAACCCCATGTTTGTGGTTTGATAATCAAGCTGAAGAGGCTGTCGACTTTTATACCAGTATCTTTAGCAATTCAAAAATTCTAAAAATTACGCGTTACGGAGAAGGCGGAAAAGAGATTCACCGAAAACCACCTGGATCAGTATTAACGATCACATTTGAACTTGACGGTCAGGTGTTCACCGCCCTCAATGGCGGCCCAAACTTCAAATTCAACGAGGCCATTTCTTTTCAAGTCTATTGTGAAACACAGGAAGAGGTGGACTATTACTGGACGAAATTATCTGAGGGCGGCGACGAGAGGGCGCAACAATGCGGTTGGCTCAAGGATAAATATGGTGCCTCATGGCAAATTGTTCCCAGTATTTTGCCAGAACTGATTGGTGACCCAGATTCTAAAAAATCTCAAAGAGCCATGACGGCACTGATGCAAATGAAGAAGCTCGACATTGATAAACTAAAGCAGGCGTATGCTGGTTAATTAGACGGCGGTACACGTGAGCGGGGACTTGATGCTTGGCGGCCAATAGCCGACCCTTAATTCGGCGACTTTCGCTACAATCTCCCATCAATCTTTGTACGTCCATGGCGAGGAGATGTTCACGATGAGCTTGCCAAAGGGTCCCACCATCAGTGGTATGGAGTTGTTTGAAATTTTTACCACCAACCCTTTTCCTTTTCTCCGCTTCTCCGCGAGTGTTTTCAAACTTACGGTGATTTGTTTACATTGCAACTAGGGAATTTTAACGTTCCCTAATATGGCGAGTCGGGAGAGTGGGTGTTCATGAGCCCCCCAGATCATTTAAAGACACTCTTCCGGCGCATTGATGGATGAGACACGGCTTTCATTAGCAAGCGTTTGGGTGAGTTCGGCGATATTGGTTTGCCGCATGAAGCCAAGGTCGGTTTGGTTGATGATTGCTGCAAGGTGTTGGATAAATTTATCGACCAACAAAAAACTTTCCCTCATGTCACAAGCGAAAATCAAAACGATATTTTTTCACTACTGGTCGCTGCGGAGGATTATGAAGGCCCCTTAAGCGACGCAAAAATTCGCGCTGAGTTGCTAGTAGTTCTACTAGGCGGGTCGGATACAACGACAAGTACTCTGAGTTGGATTATCGCGTGGATATTGGCTGATATGAGAACTACTTCACGATCGGCTACTACGCTGTTCCTGTTCAGCCAGCGTATAAATGTGATCGGTAAGTGATCGAACGGTCATGAACGGACTGTTCTTTTTCGACATGGCCTGATCGTCGACTAGGGTCAAGGCGACACCATACTCCTCTTCGACCCGCTGTTCGAGATCCACAATGAGCGTCACCATGCCCAACGATTCCAGGACTGCTTGGCGGCCTATTAAATAAGTTTCTTCGTCCGGTACTTTGGCTGGGGTTTCGCCGGTCTCTGCGAGAATGTTCTCTAGGCAAGCAAAAACTAAAGCGGAAATTATGGATCGATTGAGAGTTTCCTGAATCCCCATCGGTAATTCTCCATTGATAATTGGTACGGTAATTACATACTTATCGAGTATAGTAAATGACAATGAATGAGCCATCAGTCTCATGCGAAGATGCGATGAAGAGGCAATGGGGAATTTTACAAACGGAAGAAATTACAAGCGGGCAGCAAGCCCTGAAAAGATCTATTTTTTTACGAACTCAAGGTCGAGCTGCTTGCTACACTTGGAAATGGAAGTGTAAAAAATATTGAACGATGTAGATGTTTTTAAAACCCAGGTTAGGGTCTTCCTACGAACGCTACGCCAATAACAATAATAGCTATCCCTAACCACTGCTTCCAACTCAATTTCTCTCCTAAAAAATGACTGGAGGCAAGCGGGACCAAAGCGAATTGGAGTCCTAAGATGGGGAAGGCCTGACTTAACGGAATAGTTCTTAATGCCCACAACCACAGAGAAGTGCTTACCACGTAACACAGAAACCAGACCCATATAAGCGGTGACCGAAGCAGTCTTCGCAGTATTGCCTCCTCCGCATCTTGAGCAGGTTTGCCGTTATCTATTGCAGCCTTGAGTGCCAACTGCGCTGCCGTACCTAAACCGACTACGGCCAACAATTGTATCCACTGTGCCAAATTCAAATCTGCACCTTTTCCTCTTGTAAAGGTACCAGCTCCGGTCGTAAAAGCGTTTCTTGCATCTCCAATGGTTTTTTCTCGCCCGACCTTGATACGACAAGAAACACGCCGGTAAAAATCAATGCCACGCCACTTATGCGGGCGGCATCAATCTGTTCGCCGAACATATAGTAGGAACCAAAAAGTATTCCTACATAGTTCAAACTACTTAACGAATAAGCAACACTTAAGCGAATATGGCGTAGCGAAAAAATCCAGAACAGCACGCCGATAGAGTAAATGATGAGTGCCACAATTAGTCCTGGAATCACCGACCAAACGAACGCGCCTCCTGTTGTTTGCAATGCGACCAATTTCAACAATAATTGTCCCAATACGCCGAAACCGATACCTACGCATATCGTCGTGTAATAGATCTGCTTGGATTTTTCAATATTCATTTTTCAATAAGTGACGCTCTAGGGAAAATTATTGTTAAAGGCACTCTTATTAGTATGGACCATGATTTTATTTTTTCTCTCACTTAAAACAAGGGTAGGCAAAATTTTGCGTGTGCAGGCATTGCCATGGTTCCCCCAACAGCATTATCGTAATGCCGCATATGCACGCTTTGTCGTTCTGATCCGCCGATGAAGAATATATTTATCGTATGTGAGATGGTCCAACTGTATTTCTCGATGCATTGCAAAAATGAGATCCTTCGCTGGGCTCAGAAGGACAACACATACATTTTCTGTTTAATCACTTGGAGACGCGGAATACATGACAATGAATAATCTTTACGCAGCCACGGAACCAACTCGCGCTGAAATTAATATGCTTGATGAGCCGACATTGGTTGAGTTTGGTGCTCCGTGGTGCGGTTATTGCCAGGCGGCACAACCGCTATTGGCATCCGCTTTGGCTGACTATTTGCATGTGCACCATATCAAAATTGAAGACGGCAAGGGTCGTCCGCTTGGGCGGTCGTTCAGGGTGACGCTCTGGCCGACATTGATTTTTTTAAAGCAAGGGCGGGAAGTTGCGCGCTTGGTTCGGCCTAGCGATGCAGACATTATTCGCCAGGCGCTTGCGGAGATGTGTAAGGAAGAAAAATAAAGTCGTTGTTTATCGCGTGAGAATCGAAATTACTTAAACTTTATAAACAGGCCAATATTTTTAGATAATAGTTTGTTTTGCTGCTGCAGTGTCTTTTCGCATTGAACATTGAATGTGTTTCCCTCCATTTTTGGGCTGGCAGGAGTTGGATTTTATGCTGCCAGTTTCTCCTCATAGTGCTCACCAATCCAGCGGTCTTGGGCTGCCCATCAATCATTCGTTTAACCGCCTATTCTTTGAACTTCGTCGCATATGCTTGCCTTGATATCCGCATGTCTTGCCCTTTCTAAAGTAACGTCCATTTTTCGTTACCTATGGAAGACGAAGTTTCGGGGAAAATTCAGTTAAAAAAAACACAGAAAATTAGGCAAGGAGTTGTTATCTTGCTTTAAGCTTTGCTGTAGACAGGGTGCAAATGCTGGATTCCAAATTATGAAAGAGGAGAACAGGATGTTTTTAAGAAGAAATCCTTTATTTGCTACATTGTTATTGGTAATTATCGGCCTTTTTAATCCTGCGTACGCATGGACCGGTTCAGGGCATAGATGGGTGGCTGGTCTTGCTTGGGACCATATGACGCCAGAAGCACAGGAACTGACATATCAGCTTTTGATAAGTGGGCAAGACGTCTCTAAGTGTGAACAGGGTATTCTTTCAAATATAGGCCGTAAAAAAGATGCTTTCATAGGAGCCAGTAGCTGGTCTGATTGTGTGAGAGACCAGCCAGGTTTTGGTATGTATCACGCCGACCGCTATCCTCTTTGCCCTGGTTTGGGTAGATCAGCCTGTCATTCTGGTCATTGTGCTACCGATTCTTTAATGCAAGCTATTCATGATTTAAATGATTTGACAGCTCCTCTACAAACTCGGCGCAGAGCGGTAAAGACGATTATTCATTTAGTGGGAGATTTACATCAGCCTCTTCATGTTGTCGCGACCGGACCTATAGATATGGTGATTAAAACTAATGAGAACGATAAGCCGAGAAGGATGCATGAATACTGGGACTACGATGTAATGGTGGGCGTAAAAGAAAACAAACAACTTTTACTTAAGTTAATTCAAGAAAAAGGTCATGTAATGACAGCAGGCACCTGGGATGACTGGATGGCAGAAACCGCAGCGCAAGGTAAAAAAATAGCTTACGGTGAGTTGTTGGGCGGTGAAGCGAAGATGTGTACCGCTATTGCAAGCATTGGTAATACTCCCGTATTAATTACAAAAGACTATGCTGAAAAAGCTAGTCAGTTAGGTGTACAAAAAATTGCACAAGCAGCTGTTCGCCTAGCTCATATTTTTAATCAGGTTGCACATAATCACAAGAATGGTTCCTCCTCTCCTAGTAGAAGAAACAGCGTTTTAAAAGATAATCAGCATGATCAAGAGCAGAGAGAAGAAGCTGCCCAAGAAAAGGCATTAAAGGAATCCAATAAAGGAATTAGTAAAATTGGAAATCATTTAAATTGCAGTGTCGAAGGCACACCAAAAGATAGTTTTTGCTATACCTGTAAAAATATTGAGGATTATGAATTAATTGAAAGTGGATTAAAAACCGCAGAGGCTTCTTGTAAAACGATAGCTGGTAATTTTGCGCAAAAGAACAGCGTTGTCTGTCGTAAGAATCAGAGGATATCCAATGATAATGGCATATTAACCTGTCATTAATTCAATATTGATTCTGGGTGGGGGCGCCGATCAAATTGTGATCGGTGCCGACACCATTTTTTAAGGAGAACGATATGTTGTTTGGCGGGGTTCTGTGGAGTTGATTACTGCTTATAAGTAGTTGTCTTTTGTAAAATACAAAACTTTAATCTGGGTAGCTACGAATCACTAAATTTAAGTGAATGAAGTTCACGCGGCCTATTGCCGCCAAAAGTAGGGAGTAAAAAGCACCGCGATGGAAAATATTTCTAACCTGCCGACGAGCATCGCTAAGCTACAAATCCAAGTTTGAAAATCGGTTAAGGGCTTGAAATTATCTACCACGACACCTAGCGCTACTCCGCTATTAGTAAGGCAGGCGACAACTGCACTGAAGGCAGAAACGAAATCAAGCCCACTCGCTAATTGGAAAAAAGTTAGTTCAACTATTGTTAATACGTAGAGGAAAACGAACCCGAGTACTGCGCCGGCAATACTGTCTGGAATCAGCATACCGTTCACGTAAATGGGATTTACCACGTTTGGGTGAATCAGTTTTTGCAACTCTCGTAAGCTTTGTTTCGCGAGAATGAGCGTACGCATCATTTTGATACCGCCACCGGCGGAACCAGAACTTACCGCAACAGTCGCAAGAAAAAGCATCCATAAAGGTACGAACATCGGCCATTTGCCGAATTCCTGACTAACGAAGCCGGAGCCGGAAGCCATCGATACTAGATTGAAGGATACGTGACGCAATGCAGTTAGCCATTCTGCATAGGTCCCTTGGTACCATAAATAGGTTGCGCAAACTAAGGTGCTGGTAATGATTAGTGCTAGAAAAGCTTTGGCTTCAGAATCTTTCCAGTAGACTTTTACATTCCGCCCGTGCAGAGCAACGAAGTGGGTAGTGAAGTTTATGCCTGCGATTAGCATGAATACAATGATCACTGCTTCAATGGTTGGCGAGTTGAAATGACCAACACTAGCGTCGTGCGTAGAAAATCCACCTAAGGCAAGAGTCGCGAATCCGTGGCAGATGGCATCGAACCAATTCATGCCAGCGAGCTTGAGACTGATGATGCAGGCTGCGGTCAATGAAAAATAGAGAAACCACAATGCCTTTGCGGTGTTGGCGATGCGTGGCGTCAGCTTGGAGTCTTTCATTGGCCCGGAGGATTCAGCTTTGTATAGTTGCATGCCACCGACGCCGAGTAGCGGCAAAATAGCTACCGCCAACAAGATGATACCCATACCCCCTAGCCAATTGAGTTCGTGCCGCCAAAGATTGACCGCGTGGGGCAGTTTGTCGATGCCAACTAAAATCGTTGAGCCGGTCGTAGTGAGGCCGGACATGCTCTCGAAAAATGCGTCGGTGAATGTCAGATTGGAAATAGTGAGCAACAGAGGAATGCTGGCGATGGCGGGTATTAGCACCCAGGTCAGCGATACCAATAAGAAACCATCTCGAAGTTGCAATTCACGCTTGTGCTTGAATGTTAGTAACCACAGTAAGAAACCGATTCCGAAGCAGATCAGCATGGCGTAAATAAATTTACTGGCAGTGCCGTCGCTGTAGATTACGCTGCAAGCGATTGGTAATAGATAGGTGGCGCCAAAGAAGAACAGTAACATTCCAAGAACATTGAGGACGGGAAGCAGTCGGTACATTAGATATTCACCGTCATGACTGCGCTAGTTGAAAAAGCCGCTCGACTTCTGTGACCGACTGTTTATTCGAGCAGAATACGATAGCGTGGTCGCCGCTATGTATTACCGTTTCCCCCCGCGCGATGATTACTTGACTATGCTTCCTGTCGATTTGCGCACGATCTGTTTCTGGTTCGTTCGTCGGTCCGCCATGGCGGCGTATTAGTGCGGCGATGGTTACTTCGGGCGGCAGATTCAAGTCAGCTACGGTTCGTCCTACGACGCGAGAAGTATGTCGGTTACCATGTGCGACTATTTCCAACGCTTCAGCGGATCCTTTGCGCAAGCTATGAACGCGACTCACATCACCTCGCCGCACCAGCGCAAGCAGCGAGCCGATAGACACTTGCGCAGGAGACAAGGCGATATCGATAGGACCACCTTGCGCCATGTCGACATAGGCACGGCGGTTAATTAACGCCAGCACTCTTTTGCAGCCCATTCGCTTGGCCATTAACGCAGACATGATATTGTTTTCGTCGTCGTTGGTGAGAGAAAGGAACATATCCATCTCGCTGATATTTTCTTGTGCAAGCAGTGTCTCGTCTGTCGCATCTCCACACAGTACTAGCGTTTCCTTAAGCTCACCAGCAAGATATTCGGCGCGCGTTCGGCTTACTTCGAAAAGTTTTACTTCGTGACCTCGCTGTAAACAAGCGGCTACGCGTCGGCCAATGTTGCCGCCGCCGGCAATCATGACTCTTTCCATCGAACGACTCATGTGCGCTAGCGCTCGTAGTACTGAATGAACGTTCGCTGTCGCCGTTAGCAAAAATACTTCGTCGCCGTTTTCTAAGGTTACTTCACCGTCGGGAGGGATACTTTTGTTTTGACGGAAGACAGCAGCGACGTTGGCATCCATGCCGTGTGGTAAGAGAATATGAAGGTTTTTAATTGGCTTACCGGCTATTGATTCGCCTTCAAAAATTCGTATCGCCACCAAGCTTACTAGTCCATTTGCAAATTCGACTACCTGCAGCGCCTCCGGAAACTGGATGAGTTTGGCGACGTAATCAGCAACATCCTGTTCAGGACAAAGCGCATGATCAACGGCGAAATTTTCCGGCGCTAGCAATTGTTTATCGCTATAAAAATCAGCGGAACGTAGGCGGGCAATGCGCCTAGGCACATGAAACAAACTATGCGCTATTTTGCATGCGATTAAATTAGTTTGATCGGATTTAGTGATAGCGATAAGCAGATCCGTGTCCTCTAGTCCTGCTCGCCGCAGAACGGAAGGGCGGTCGGCGTCGCCCACTACTGTGCGTAGATCAAACCGATTCTGAAGGACGGCTAAACGCGCCGCATCACTATCCACGATCGTGATGTCGTTGCCTTCACCCATCAGAACTTCAGCAACGCTTGAGCCTACCTGGCCAGCACCGAGAATGACGATTTTCATTTTTCTGAAGCCGCAAGATAACTAGGGAGGAATTGGCTAGCGTGGTCTAGTTTTCTCAAAAAATGCATCTTTATCCCTTTTCCAGCATGCTTCATTTTCTTTCCTTACAAATGAGAACGTATGCGGCAATTTTTGGCCTAGTGGCGAAAAATCTGCTAATCATCGTTCTGCCGCGCTAACTTCTACTTGATTCAATAACCACGCATACTCGAACGCAATCTCGTCCAATTGATCGTAACGGCCCGATGCGCCGCCGTGACCCGCGCCCATGTTGATTTTGAGCAGCAATGGGTTGGTGTCCGTTTTCATATGGCGCAATTTTGCGACGTACTTTGCCGCCTCCCAATACATAACTTGGCTATCGTTCAGGCCGGTCGTCACAAGTATTGCCGGATACGCTTTGCGTTCGACGTTGTCATAAGGACTGTAGGACTTCATGTATTCGTAAGCGGTTTTATCGCGAGGATCTCCCCATTCGAGATATTCACCGACGGTTAACGGCAAACTTTCGTCCCACATGGTATTCATTATGTCGACGAACGGGACTTCGAGGTGCGCGGCGCGAAATAGATCAGGGCGCATGTTGACTACCGCCCCGACCAATAATCCACCCGCGCTACCGCCTGTGATTATCAGCCGGTCCGCACTCGTCCAGCCATTAGCGATCAAGTATTCGGCGCTATCGATGAAGTCATTGAAAGTATTCTTCTTGCGCATCAGCATGCCGTCATCGTGCCAGGCTTCGCCCAATTCATCGCCACCGCGAATATGCGCCACCACATAAACACAACCACGATCGAGTAGCGACAATCGCGAATAGCTGAAATGCGCATCTTCACCCAAACCGTATGCGCCATAACCATAAAGAAATAACGGCGCGCTTCCGTTCAGCTGTATGCCTTGTTTGTATACCACCGACAACGGTACCCGTATGCCGTCGCGCGCTGTAACCCAAAGGCGTTCGGTTCGATATTGCAATGGATCATAGCCACCAAGCACTTCATCCTGCTTGAGCTGCGTGCGCTCGCGTGTGCGCATATCATAATCGTAGATAGTCGATGGTGTGACCATAGACTCGTAGCACAAGCGAAACTGTGTAGAAGTGAACTCGGGCGTGCCTTCGCCAGCTGCAAGATAAACTGCTTCGGGAAAGTCGATGGCGTGCCATTCTTTTTGAGTGAAGCTATATATGCGGAACCGGTTGAGCGCTTCGCTCCTTTCATGCAATACCGCGTAATCCTGAAACACCTCGATGGCATCGATCAGCGCCGCTGGCTGATGAGCGGCAAACTCGCTCCAGTTTTCGCGCGTCGGCGCGTTCGCAGGCACGGTTACGATACGAAAGTTCTTCGCGTCCAGATTCGTGCGCAGATAAAAAAGACCATCGCGATGTTCAACATCGTATTTATGCCCTTTTTGCCGTGTATGCAACACACGAAACTCGCCTTCAGGATCGTCGGCGCGTAGCAGTCGGCTTTCCCAAGTATCGGTGCTGCGAATATCGAGGATGACGTAGGTTCTATCCTTCGTGTCACTGAGCGATATGCTGTAAAGCTCATCGCTCTCCACATAAAGCTGCGTCGGTTGGCTACCTAATGTCAGCCGCCACAAAGAGTCGGAGCGTTTGGTGGCCTCGTCTTCGGTAGTGAAGAACAAGGTTTTATTATCAGCAGCCCACACCGCCGAGGTTACCCGTTGCGAGGTATCGCCGGTGAGTTTGCCGGTACGCAAGTCTTTTATATGTAGTGTGTACTGGCGGTAGCCCGTGGTATCGGTTGTGTACGCCAAAAGGTAGTCATCATCGGTAATGACGGAATCGCAAATCTCGAAGTACTTGTGTCCCTTAGCTAGCTCGTTCAGGTTGAGCAGCACTTCTTCTGGTGCTTCGAGATTGTGTTTCTTACGCGCGTAAATCGGATATTGATCGCCTTCTACCGTACGCTCGTAATAGAAGTAGGCGCCGTCGCGCGTAGGCACCGATAAATCGGTTTGTTTGATGCGAGCTAGTATTTCGTTGTAAAGCGTCTTTGCGAAAAGCTTGATTGGTTTTGTCATCGCCTTGGTATAGGCGTTTTCGGCTTTGAGATAACGAATGACTTCAGGGTTTTTTTTCTCACGCAGCCAATAGTATTGATCCACGACTGTTTCATCATGCCGCACGTCGCGATGTGGCTGCTGATCAGCGAGCGGTGGAATTGTTTGGGCTGCGTTTTTGTTGGCAGCGGGTAGGGAGATGTCGTTTAGCATCGGTAAAAATATACCAGAGTGGAAGGTTTAGCACATGACTAACTTGCAGATAGAACAACGATAAATCCGGTGCCTGAGCAAAGCTGAATAAGGGTCGTTTTCCAGCTTTTATGGAGGCTTTATTACGGGATCATCATGCTATGGTTGGCGTTTAAGGGAATTAATTGGTAAGTACATTACCGACTATTTCGACGGTAACAGTTCTTTCGAATGATGGTCTTTATGGGAATTTTATGCTGATCACTTGTGTCGCATATCAAAAGGGAAGGAAGGTCGGCGAGATTCCCATTGCGGGCATTAGTGCTTACTTGGCGCAAACTGAGAATTTTGTATGGATTGCACTGAAAGACGTGGAGCCTGACGAGCTAAAAAGCATGCAGGAGCAGTTTAATCTGCACCCATTGGCAGTCGAAGATGCACGTAATGGTCATCAACGCCCGAAAATAGAAGAATATGAAGACTCAATTTTTGCGGCGTTGCATACGGTAGAGCTGGCAGAAGGTGAAATCCATGTTGGGGAAGTAGCCGTATTCATGGGAAGCAATTACCTCGTGTCCATCAGAACTGGCACGAAAGTAGGGTTTCATGCAGTGAGGGCACGTTCAGAGCGTGAGCCGCATCTTTTGCAAAACGGCGCCAGCTTTGTTTTTTACGCATTGATAGATGAAATCGTAGATCGCTATTTTCCCGTGATCGAGCACCTAGAGGTAAAGCTTGAAGAGATTGAAGAACAAATTTTCAGTCAAAAATTTCGGCGCGACGATATATATAAACTATATGCCTTGAAGCAGGAAACAATGCGCCTAAAGCATGCCGTTTATCCATTAATGGACGACACCGCAAAGCTCTACAAAAAAGGCCACATTCCCCAAGCATGTTCAGGAAATGAAGAATACTTTCGAGATATCTATGATCATCTTTATCGCATAGATACTTCCATTGACAACATCCTCGATACCATTGCGACCGCAATTCAAGTAAGTTTCTCTATAGTTGCCATTGAAGAAAGTGAAGTGAATAAACGATTGGCTGCGTGGGCAGCTATATTCGCGGTAGCCACTTTTTTTGTGGGCGTGTGGGGAATGAATTTCAAACACATGCCTGAGCTGGAATGGGAGTTTGGTTATCCAGTGGCGTTAGGCATTATTTTCTGCGTGTGTGGGTATTTATATTATCGATTTAAGAAGTCGGGTTGGTTGTGATTACTCTCGACATGTAACGCCGGTCAGGTTTCTTGCTGTTGCATTAGTACTTCGCCTGATCTTCCCGCGCGTTCACATTTACAACTTTGCCGGTAATGGGGCAAACCAAAAATCGAATGCCGAACGCAATCGCACTACGGTAACCGCTTCAGCACGTGTCGCATAAACTCCAACCGTACACTGCTCAATTCCGGCGCAATTTCCAGCGCCGCTTCCGCGATTTGTCGTAGTCCTTGAACGACGCGAGCCCGTCTACCGCTTAGCTCGTTAAGTTCCGGTGCTCCGACTTCTTGAAGATATGTGCATAATCGATCAGGATCAAGCTGCAATTCGATTAAGAGCTGAGGCGTTATATTTGCCCGGCTCACAATCGATAGTAGATCATCCGCGATTGCGTTGCCCCAACCGGTCCAGCTCCCTTCAGCTTTTTCTAATAGCTGAAAACTGCTGATCATATTTTTAGATTTTTGCAGTATTACGCTTTCGATTGTAGTGGCGTTACTGCTATTCGCGGATAAGACTTTTTCAAGGAAGGGTGATGCAAAATGTTTTGCTTCGCTACCACCTGGGAGTAGTCCAATAAGTGCTTCAATCAGTGCTTTGGCAAATTTCGCTTCTTCGTTTTTCATGATGGAGCCGTTTTCAAAAGGATCTAAGACACGCGTTGAGAAAAGGAAGGAACACTCATTTTAACGGTAACAGCGGCATTAGCTCTGAGATGGCTTTGCTGTTGGCTAAAGCAATTGACCGCTCTCCTGAAATTGGCTAGCGATGCAAGATAACTACGATCTTTGGCTGGCACAACAATTTATGAATTTGGCTGGTATTTCTAAAGTCAGGTTTAAAGCTGCGTAACTTGGCTGTGTCGTAGGAAGTCATCGTGGGATGCTGCACAGAACATCTTCATGCATCTATCGCTTTAATGCTGGGACTGTACTGCCTCCGCCGTCCCCTGCATCCATCCCCCACCCAACGCCTTATACAACTGCACTTGAGAAACCAACCCACTGCGATAAGCCTGTACCAACTGTAATTCAGCAACGAATAAACTGTTATTCGCCTCGATAACTTCAAAGTATGACGAATAGCCAATTTGATATCGCTTCAGTACACGCGCACTCACTTCGCGCAATGATTTCACTTGTTGTTCCTGATTACGTACAACTTCCACATAGCCATTGCGTGCAACCAATGCATCGGACACTTCCCTGAACGCCTGCGCGACGGCATTTTGATATTGCAGTATCGCTTGCTCGCGGCGCGCCTGTGCCGCTTCTACTTGGTAGCCATTGCGTTGCGCGTTGATCAATGGTTGCAAGAGGTTCAAACCAAATGACCAGATTCTAGTGCCGCTGTCGAATAATTTAGATAACTCGAAGCTTTCCACACCGAGATTGCCGGTGAGCGAGATGGTGGGGAAGAGAGCGGCTTTTACGGCGCGTACGTTCGCGGTTGCGGCAATTAGATTTTCTTCTGCTTGATGTAGATCAGGTCGGCGCTCGATGAGTGAGGAAGGAAGGCCGGCGGGAATTGTCGGCAGTTGTGGCAATGCTTGCAGATCGAGGGGAGCTCGAGTGATAGCGCCTGGATTTTGGCCGAGCAGAATTCGAAGCTGATTCTCACTCTGCGCAATTTGTCGTTGCAGATCGGGAATATTTGCACGTGCAGCAGCCAAGCTGGCTTCCGCACGGTTTACATCCAATCCCGCTGCTGCGCCGTAGCGAAATTTGCTTTGCGTGAGTTCCAAGAATCGCTGGCGGTCCGCGATGGTTCGCTCGGTAATACGCAATTGCTGATCGAGTGAGATGAGATTGAAGTAGGTTGTTGCTACATCGTTGACCAGGCTAGTGCGGACTGCGTCGCGCGCAAATTCGGTGGCAAGTAGATTCGCTCGCGCCACATCGTTGATGCTGGCGAGCCGACGCCATAAATCGGCTTCATACGAGAGTTGTCCTTCGGCAGAGAAAATCGCGCCGGTGACATACTCGCCACCTTGAAAGACACGTCCTCTTTGGCCGCTGGCTGCGGCGTTTATTTGCGGCAGTCGCGCAACTCCGCTGACACCAAGTTGCGCACGTGCTTCTTCGATACGGAATGCAGCGATTTTGACGTCACGATTTTGTGCCAGCGCCGTTTTTAAAAGCTGGCGCAGCGGGTTGTCTTGATACATGTCCTGCCATGCGAGGTCGGCGAGTGACTCTTTGTTCGTCGTTGCTTGCTGGTCGCGAAAAGCTTCCGGTACATCAAGGTCAGGATGTTTGTATTCAGGCCCGATGGTGCAGCCAATGAGCGATCCGGCAAGCGCCACACATAGAAAAGATTTTTTCATGATCAACCCCCAATCGCTGGTCGTGGCGGTGTTTCGCCGGGAGGAGGGGTACTGTCGGCGGGTGGTTCTTTTTCATCACGGAACGGATTCTTGCGCTCGCTGATTCGTTGAATGATTACGTAGAAAACTGGTATTACAAAAATGCCGACCAACGTTGCGACCAGCATGCCGAATACAACCGTGGTGCCTAACGATTGCCGTGCGCCGGCACCCGCGCCGGTTGCGATTGCCAACGGGGTCGTTCCTAAGATGAACGCGAAAGATGTCATCAATATTGGCCGTAGCCGCAGCTCTGCACCTTGTTTGGCAGCTTCAATTATCGATGCGCCGCGTTCACGCGCAAGCACGGCGAATTCGACGATCAAGATCGCGTTTTTTGCAGCCAATCCAATCAGCATAATCAAGCCGATTTGCGCGTAGACATTGTTGATGGCATCGCGGAATGTGAGGCCGAGAAATGCGCCGAGCACGCCAAAGGGGATGACCAGGAGAATCGCAATCGGCATCGCCCAGCTTTCATACAATGCGGCGAGCACAAGGAATACGAACATCAGTGACAACGCGAAGATGTAGCCAGTTTGCCCACCGGTCTTTTTTTCCTGATAAGTCGCTCCGGTCCATTCGAAACCATAACCTTCCGGCAAAGTTTTGGCGACAGCTTCCATTGCTTCGGCGGCTTCTCCAGAACTGCGGCCAGGTGCTGGGGTGCCGTTGATCGTAGCGGCGCGATAGATGTTATAGCGTTGATAGTATTCCGGGCCGTTGATGGACTTGGGGCGAAGCACAGTGCTGAGTGGAATCATGCTGCCGTTAGCGCTGCGCACGTAAAACCGGTTTACGTCTTCAGGTTTTTGGCGTGCATAACCTTCCGCTTGCGCTTGCACTCTAAACGTGCGGCCATAGAGATTGAAGTCGTTCACATAGTAGCCACCCATGAAGGTCTGCAGCGTGAAGAAGACATCACTCAACGAGAGGCCGTAGGTCTTTACTTTATCGCGGTCTACTTCATATTCAATTTGCGGTACACGGTCGTCGTAGTTAGCAAATACAAAACCCAATTCGGGCCGTTTGCGCGCTTCGGCGAGTACATTTTGAAGTACTTGCGCGAATTCTTTCGGACCGTGGCCGGTGCGATCTTGAAGAACAAATTCGAAACCGCCAGTGTTGCTGAGCCCACGGATCGGCGGAGGGTTTAACACCAGCGCACTCGCATCTTTGATTTCACTATTAAGCCGTCCGCTCAATTTGCGGACGATGCCGGTGACGTTTTGGTCCGGCCCTGTGCGTTCGTCCCATGGCTTGAGGCGAATGAATGCGGTCGCGTTGTAAGAAGTGGTTAAGCCGGTCAGTAGATTGAAGCCGGCTAGCACCGCGACACCGCTAACGCCATCAACTTCGTGAGCGATCTTATCCAATTGGCTGACGGCTGCGTTGGTGCGCTCCAATGATGAACCTGGCGGCAACTGCAAAATCGCGAACATATATCCCTGATCTTCGTCGGGAACCAAGCCTGTCGGACGCGTGCTGCTTAGCTGGTAAAGCACGCCCAACAGAATGGCGAAGGTCAGCGTGACCAAAGCAGAGCGGCGAATCAGCGTTACGACTGATTTTGAGTATCGCCGATTGAACGCCCCGAACATGCGATTGAACCATCCAAAAAAATAAGCAATCGGTCCATGCGGTACGTGATGGCTCGCTGGCCGGAGCAATATCGCGCAAAGCGCCGGGGTCAATGTCAATGCAGCGACGGCGGACAGAATCACGGAAGTGGCCAACGTCAATGCGAACTGCTTGTAAAGTTGGCCCGTTAAACCACCGAGAAAGGCGACGGGAATGAACACCGCCGAAAGCACTAGCGCGATCGCGACAACAGGGCCGCTGACATCCGCCATTGCCGCTTTGGTGGCTTCCATCGGCGTGGCGTGATCGGTATCGAGTCGATGTTGCACGGCTTCTACAACGACGATGGCGTCATCGACGACAATGCCGATGGCCAGCACAATGCCGAAGAGCGTAAGTGTGTTGATGGAAAAACCGAGTGCGGCAAAGGCGGCGAATGTGCCGATCAGCGACACCGGCACCACCAGCATCGGAATCAACGTGGCGCGCCAACTTTGCAGAAATATGTACACCACGAACAACACCAGCAAAATCGCTTCGGCCAAGGTCTTTAGCACTTCCTTCAGCGACTCGGTAACGAACGGCGTAGTTGCGTAGGGAATAGAGTAAACGATGCCTGGGGGGAATCTCTGCGCCAGCGCATCCATGGTGGTCTTCACCTGCTTCGCGACATCCAAGGCATTAGCGTCCGATTGCAGGAAAATACCAATGAATACGCCGGGCACGCCATCTTCTTGTACGTTGATGTTGTAATCGGCACCGCCTAATTCGATGCGTCCCACATCTTTAAGCCTGACGATTTGCCCATTCGGTGCCGCGCGAATAATGATTTCTTCGTATTGCGAAGGGTCCGCGAGCCGTCCTTTCACGGTGGCGGAATATTGCATTTGTTGCCCGGTTGGAACGGGTGGAGCACCAATCCGGCCAGCGGGTGCGACGACGTTTTGCTCTAGAAGAATGCGTTGTATGTCGCCGGCAGTGACACTCAGGCGCGCCATTTTGTCAGGATCGAGCCAGATCCGCATGCTGTAATCGCGAGCGCCGAATATGCGCACGAAGCCGACGCCCTTAAGACGAGCGAGCGCATCTTGAACGTTAAGCAACGCATAGTTGCTAAGGAAAGTGGTGTCGAATTTTCTATCTGGAGAGGTGAGGGCGAGCACTTCCAGGAAGTCGGTGGATTGTTTGCGAATCGTGATGCCTTGCCGAGTCACATCGGAAGGCAGCGCGCCTTGCGCAATGGCAACACGGTTTTGTACATCGACTGCTGCGAGATCCTGATTGGTTCCAACATCGAAGGTTACGGTTAAATTGTATGTACCATCGTTGGCGCTTTTCGAATCCATGTAAATCATGTTCTTCGCGCCATTGACTTGTTGTTCAATGGGGGCGGCGATGGATTGAGTAACGATGTCAGAATTGGCGCCCGGCAGGCTAGTTGATACCAGCACTTGTGGGGGTACGATTTGCGGATATTGCGAGAGAGGCAAGCCGAATACCGCTAATGCACCAGCAAGGGTGATGATGAGCGATATCACCGAGGAAAAAATGGGGCGGTCTATGAAGAAATTGAACATTTATATCCTACTGCATTGAGTATCGGTTTTTATAACCACCAAGGACACAAAGAACACTAAGGAAAAATGAAGATCACAAAACGACGGAGCTAATACTTTCCTTCGCATTGATTACTGCCATCATTTCAAACTTCGTGTTGTTTGTGTTTACCCATTAGTCCGTTGGTTCTCTCTTAGGATGTGGGTAGACCATGCTTGCAAATTGAACTCAGCGTCCGGCTGCGGTGGTTTTCGGGGCTGCAGCCGCTGGTGTTTTCTTATCAGCATTTCCTGCATTTTCCGCCAGCATGACTGGCTTCACCCGCATGTCGGGCTTCACCTTCCCAATACCTTCCACAACAATCGTTTCATCCGGATTGAGCCCGCTTTCAACCAACCAATTATTACCCACGCGTACCTTGGCAACGATGTTGCGATAAATCGCCTTGTTATCAGGGCCGATAACGAAAACCGATTGTTTGCCTTGTAATTCCTGCACTGCTTTTTGCGGTATGAGAATGGCCTTGGGGTTTTCACTTGCGGGCATGGTGGCGCGCACGAATTGGCCGGGTCTCAGCAAGTGCTCCGGGTTCGGTACTGAAATGCGAACGGGTAAGGTTCCGTTCCTTGAATCTACCGCGGCATCGATGAAATTCAACTTGCCCTCGTGGGGATAATCACTGCCATCAATGAGCTTCAGCTTGAAAAGCAGCTTTTCATGTTTTTGCGTATTCCCACTCAATTGCTTCTGCAGTTGAAGGAGTTTTTGCTCGCCGATAGTGAGATTTACGTAGATAGGGTCAAGCGAATAGAGCGTGGTCAATAAAGTTGTTCCTGCGGTTACCAACCCACCAGGGTTGATGAGAGTCTTGCTAACGATGCCTTTCTGAGGTGCGCGAATCGTTGTGTAACCCAGATTAAGTTCCGCTTGTTTTACTTGCGCTTTGGTTACTTCGACGGCAGCTTTATCGACGCTTTCTTTTGCGATGGCGGCGTCCACGTCTTGCTGGCTGATGGCTTGATCGGCCAACAATGGTCGTAAGCGCGCTAAATTTTGTTTCGAATTGAGATAGGATGCCTCGGCCTGTCCGATGGTGGCCTTTACTTGCGCTAGCGCGGTGATATAAGGCTGCTGATCAATAATGAAAAGTAAGTCACCTTGTTTGACCTGCGCGCCATCAGTAAATGCTTGGCGTTCTAAAAAGCCGCCTACGCGAGAGCGAATTTCTACCGTGCTGACTGCTTCGGTTTGTGCTGCATACTCTTCGAACACCGTAACGGGAGCGGTCATCACCTTGATGACCGAGACTTCAGGCGGTGGCGCTTGCGGTGGGGTTTTTTTTTGCGTGCAACTGCAAATTCCCAAAAGCGTGATTAAAAATATTGCGGCATTTGTTTGGCTAAGCATTTTTTTACTATCGTGTTAAACGCTGTATTACGCACATTAATCCTCACTTGCGCGGGTTGATTTGCCGACGCAGCTTACAAAAAAATTATTTTATTACGATGAATTCTTCGTGGGAGTTCCAAGAAACAATTCCATTCAAATTAATAGAACCTCTCACTTTAGATAACTACGCGGTCAATTATTTTGAATTATGGCAAGCTTACGTTGTAATTGGAATGCGTCTTGGTAAATATTCTCCAGAATTTTGACGCAGCGTTGCCTTATGTGGGCGTGAATACGCCAAGAGATGTTGCCCCTATGACTAGAGTGGGTTTGATGCGAAGGCGCGTCCGCGCTGAGACAAAATGCAGGTGTTAGTTATGTCGTTGTACTTGGAAAACCGTTACGAGGATTTGTTTTTGCGATTATGGTGATTCCTCGTTCAGCATTAACCAATAGAGGCCGAGGTGTTGCGCCGCTTCCACAAATTGAGTGAAGTCCACCGGTTTCCGAATATAGCTATTCGCACCAAAGTCGTAGCTTCTAAGAATATCTTCCTGTTCTTTCGAGGAGGTTAGAACGACCACTGGGATCCGCCGGGTGCGCTCGTTTTCCCTCACTCGCTTAAGGACTTCCAAGCCGTCTATTTTAGGTAGCTTCAGATCAAGCAGAATCACTGTCGGCATTACGGTGGTGTCGCGTCCCGCATAAGTGCCAGTTCCAAACAGATAGTCGAGAGCTTCCTCGCCATCGCGGGTGACCGTCACATTGTTCGCGATATGACTCTTCTGGAATGCAATCAGTGTTAACTCCTCGTCATCCGGATTATCTTCGACCAGTAGAATGCTCTTTATCATGATGTACTTTCCTGGGTAGAGAAGGTGGAAGAAAATGTCGCGCCTTGATTCAACATCGCATCAAGTTTCGATGCGCATAGATGAGCATCGTTGGAGTAATAGGAAAAGTTACGTGATACTGCGCCAGCAAGGTGAGTATTTTCGTGGCCGATGAGGAAAACAGCAGCGACTGATTCGAATTGCTTTTCGGTTTTTTTTGAAATTAAGGTAATCTCAAAAGTGCGAAGTTTTTCGAAATTTGCCTCTGCAAAGCTGGAGGGATTTTGTGCGGATAGAACGTTATTTATTGTCGACCAACTGGCAGTCGGTAGCAAGGCGATGCAGAGGAGGAATAGCGTTCTGCAGTATTTGTTGGGGACATCTGTGATCACCGCCGTCTCCTGTAGTACTACTGTGCATTAGTGGACTAACTACCTTTCCCCCACTTACTGCTTACTACAGCGAATTCGATGCCGAATACTTGAATGTATTTGGTGATTTCACAGCAGAGATTTTATTCGACTTTTTCGGCTGGTGAGGTCAGATTGTATTGTACAAATGACAGCTGATGCAAAGATATGCGAATTAAGGCGCATTGTTCAATGTGCATTCGTCAATTTCTCTTGTCTACAGTTTCCAAATTTTCAATCAGCAAGCATGTTTTCCCCAGTACGTCGGATCGATTCATCATTTGCTCGCGTAATTTCTGACAGCTAGCGATGACGGCAGGCGACTCGATCAAATGGCGCAGCGATTCAGTAAAGCTGTCCGCTCCATCAGAATGAGAAACAGACAGTCCCACGCCTAATTCACGTAGGCGTGATGCGTTATCAAATTGGTCGTGTGCGTACGGAACCACCATATGAGGAATGCCTGCAGCAAGCGCTTGCGCGCACGAGCCGATGCCGCCGTGATAAACGAACGCGGCCGAACGCGGCAGCACGTTACCAAGTGGCACATAATTTTCATGATGGATAAACGCGGGTAATGCAGGTAATTGCTCAGTGTACGTAGTTAAGAGAAGTCCACGTCTGCCGAGCCGGCGGCAGGCTTCGATAGCGTTGTTGAAGAATGGTGTGGCAAAACGCATTGCCGATCCAGGCGTGAAGACAATAGGTGGAGGCTCGGTGTCGAGAAACATCTCAAGCTTGGAAGACGTCTGAACAGCTTCATCGAATAGCGGGAAGCCTGTTACATGGAAATTAGCAGGCCAGTCAGGTTGAGGTTGACCAAACCACTCTGAAAATAGTCCCAGTACGAGGTCGGGTGAATGTATCCATTTACCCATCACGCGTGTAACCGGCGGTAATTCCAATTCAGCGCGTAAGCGATTCAGATCGTCCGCGCATACGCGATCGATCATGCCTCGCTCGATAAGCCACCACACTCCCTGTTTTACAAAGAGGGGCAAACTTGCGGGCAGCCATAATCCTTTAAACACCGGTGGCCGATAGCTTGAAAGAATGCAAGATGGCGACAGGTGAACGGTCGCCATCGATAAGCCAAGTTTTTCTTGCGCTAGTCGAGCGCCGATGGCAAGCGTCGAGCCGACTAGTATGGTTCGTTTGGATTTGACGAGCTCGACGATGCGGTCATAAACGATTCGATTTCCATCACGTAACATTTGCCAGATAACGGTAAAGCCTTTACGCGGCTCCCACAAATCGGGATTCGTTGTTGCTTCAGCATATTGCGCAATTGTGCCTAACGGTACGAATGAAAGGCCTAGGTTTTCAATCAGTGGGGCGAACTGCGGATTGGTTAGGAATACGACATCGTGACCGCGCCGTTGCAGGGCCATGCCAAGTGCGGCTAATGGATGAACGTCGCCTGCGGAACCGATAGCGATGATCAGAATTTGCATGGGTACTTTGTAGTAGATGTCGGGGGAGTTATATATAGAGAAGCTAATTCAAAAGGGAATTGTTTCCTTGCGCTGATCGCGGTTCTGTTCCGCTGTCGATCTCGTTTCAGATCGCAGGTACATTTCACTGACGGTCTAACCGCTGTAATGCGGCATCGGGCACATAACGCATGCTCGGCGCAGTCTTCCTGCGCATCAAAAGTCAGAGTCATTGCCCAACGGTAAGGTTTTGCTGCTGAATGTTGCTTCGGTAGAACAGCGTGCTGTGACGCCCCAAGTTGATTTTTGAGATTACTTTTTACCCACGCCAGGTCCCGGACTCGCCGCTTTGGCTGCGCCATCACCAAGCGTTTTCAGTGCGCCGCCCACGCCGCCGCTTCCCTTGCCGCCGCCTTTACCCCCAGTGGCATCGCTTGCTAGGTTCTTCATAGCTTTCTTCCCTGCATCCGCCATCTCCATGCCTGCCGCCAACGCTTTACCTTTGGGGCCGCCAAATTGCTTGGCTGCCATTTTCGCTAGCTGTTTTTTCATGTTACCAATTGCTTGCGCTTGCTCAACCACATGGTTAAGAGTCAATCCCGAACCCTGGCCGCTTATAAAAGCGTTCGCGATGTCAGGCGCTCTCAAGGCAAGTATGCATTGTATGATCGCAATAACCATTGCCTCCATGATTGGCCCAAATTCAAATTCCATCTTTCCGGTTTGGTCATATGCGCCTTCGGAAAGCCCTAAAACAACGGCAATGACTATAAAGCGAAAACCTACTAATACACAGTAGGCTAAGTATTTGTTGACGAATTGAGCAGTCCAGGAAGATGCGCCTAACCCTAAAAATATTGCTCCACATGGAATAAGAATAAACATTTCCATGTTGATGCAAAACAATTGAAAGGCAGCAATTGCGTAGGCAATGATAATAATAATGGTGGCAATAAACGCCAGTACTAATTCAGGAAGATGAAATAATATGTTGAGTGCGATGCACGGTAAATCAATAATCGTTTCTATAAAATCGCCGACTCCCGGAATAACTGCACCTATGATCTTGGCTAGGATTTTTATCAGCCATCCGATGGCATTCACTATGCCGAAGCAAATATTAACGAGAAGATTTCCCTTTGGATCAATATCCCTCTGAAATATAGGCGAGCCTTCCCAAATCCTCGCCACATTGTTAAAGCCAGACGACAATATCCCGTCTACCGTTAATTTGCCGACACCGCTTCCTTTTTCTCCTACTTCTCTAAAGGTTTGGATAATCGATGGAATCCATTCGGGAGCAAATTGAAGCAGGGCTAAGCCAAAACCGATGAAAAATATTTTCTTAACTATCTCGGCAGCAATGGGACCTAAGTCGTCTTTCTCCACTGCCCACATATGTGCAGCCCAGGCAAGTTCGATAACGGCTAAAATAAAAAAAGTATTTCTGACCGAGTCTAGGATCTTGGTCATCATGCCGGGACTAGAGGCTTCTTGTGAATCAATAAGGCCATTAAAGAAGGTAATTTTAAGTCCGCCGGCTTTGGGCTCACCGTTAACGTCATGTCCTTGTGCCTGAGCGAGACTAACCAAAATGATGTACAAAAGGCTTATCCCTAGCACCCAAAACAGTAGCTTCCACTGAAAGTCGATCGGCTCGCGTTTTGCCGTCTTTGTCTCTGGTTTAAAACTCATGCCTGACGAAAAGAACATGTTTTCTTCCATTTATTATCAAAGCCAATCAAAGCAAGTTTTGTATTGTGCAAGCGAAGGCCGCTCGCTGAGCACGAAGCTACCTTGATGATTAAGCACGAGATGTGCCTACTTTGTTGTTCTTTGTAAGCGACTGTTATTAAATATTTTTATTGGCGATTTCCAGCCGATTTCCATTTGGGAAATTGCATCTTTGCAAGATCAAAAGGGAGTGGAAGTGCATTTCTGAAAGGCGATAGGGTTATCAGCAGATAGGTCGACGGAGAAGCCACTTAGAGTGAACACATTTTTGTGTTTGATTGACTACTGATACTTCCCCGTTTTTTCCGGCGGTGGCGATAAATCCAAACGCACCAGGCAGTAAAGTAAATTCTGTTCAGGGGTGGAGAGACTGGTCGTAATGTTGCCGGGGGCAAAATGCAACTTGAACGCTCGGACCGCAGTCCCTATATCAGATATGTCATAACCTAGCGTTCGTAATGCGAGTGATGGGTCGAAGGAGGGCGGCATTTCCGGCAGTGGTGGATAGCACCAGCGGCCAAAACCGGATTGTGCAAGCCGCTCCCACGGAAAATAGCGGTTCGGGTCGGATTTGCGTCGTGGTGCGATGTCAGCGTGGCCAAGGAAATTCTCAGTTGGAATATGATAGCGGCGCTTGATGTCGTCGAGCAGTGTAAGCAAGACGATAATCTGAATGTCCGGGAATGGCTCGTTTCCGTTGTTATCGAGTTCGATCCCGAGCGAGGACGAATTTAAATCGGTGTTGGCGCCCCATCGGGAGTCCCCGGCGTGCCAAGCGCGGGCTCGTTCGTCTACCAGTTGATACACCATGCCGTCACGACTAATTAAGTAATGCGCGCTGAGTTCTTCTCGCGGATTGGTTAAAGTGTTCAGTGATTGCTCGACAGCACTGTCACCGGTATGGTGAATAATGACAAAATTCGGCCGCCGGTCGCCAAAATTCGGCGATGGTTGCCAGAGTGTTGGAATGCTGGCGCGTTGTAGCTGAGGCGCGCATCCGGTTAGTAATATTACCGATAATAAAATGAATACATACGCTAGCTCCCTGGACGCGTTTGGTTTCATCACGATTTTTACTCCGATTGCCGATTAGATAGAGAGTCTTTCAATGTTACTTATTAAAAAAGCTGTGTTAACCGTGATCTTGGCGTTGCCGTTGATGGCGATCGCCCAAAACGATATGCCACAGCAGGATGGCGTGAGTGTTGGTAAACCTTCTGCATTGCGTAACCTTGTCCCCGCCGAAGTGCTGGAGCGGCAGTCCTCTGCGCAATATGACCAGTTAAAGAATAAAGCTGCGTCTGAACAGGCTCTAGTGCCCGAGGATAACGCACAAACCAAACGTTTACGCGCTATCGCCGCCAAGCTTATTCCATTCACGCCGCGTTTCAATCCGCGTGCGAAGGATTGGAATTGGGAAGTTAACCTCATCGCTTCGAAGGAGATCAATGCGTTCTGTATGCCGGGCGGTAAGATTGCTTTTTATACCGGTCTTCTCAATACATTGAAATTGACCGACGACGAGGTTGCGATGGTGATGGGGCATGAGATCGCACACGCCTTGCGAGAACACGCGCGAGCGCAAATGGCGAAAAGCTCAATTACCAACATTGGCGCGAATGTATTGGGACAATTCCTTGGCAATGGTCGATATACCAATCTTTTTCAAGCCGGGGGTGATTTGCTCGGCCTGAAATTCTCCCGCAACGACGAATCTGAAGCGGACGTTGTCGGGCTCGATCTTGCTGCTCGCGCTGGGTACGATCCACGCGCCGGCATTCGGTTGTGGGAGAAAATGAGCGAGGCAAGTAAAAATAATCCTCCGCAATGGCTGTCGACTCATCCTTCGGGGACTAACCGGATTAACGCCATGCAAAAGCATATGCCAGAGGTGTTACCGCTTTATGCTCAGGCAACCGGTCAGCAGGTGGATGCGTTACGGCCTTACGGTGCTAAAAAGAAGGATTGATTGTTAGTCTACTATCTCAAACGACGCGAGGCTTTTTGAAGCAATTCCAGAGAGAGGTCCTCTAAGGATGCCTTTTCGCTTGTTTGGTCATTTCCGCTTTAACACTACGAAACACCGGCCCCCACATTGGATGTCCTGCTTCCGTTGGTTTTAGATCGAACGTCGGGTCGCTATCGAATGCTTTGCGAAACTCGCCCCGGCAAAGATTTTTCCGGCTGGAAGCGCAGTAGATAAAAGCGAGGTATTTGTGTGCATCGCTTTCGTCGTGCTCAGAAGTTAAACCGAGGTCTAAGCTGGTTTGGAATTGTTTGGCAGCAGTTTTATAGTCGCCTTCGTCATAGCTTTTAATTCCGCTATCAAGGGCTCGTTCGCTTTCGCTCATAGTCCAGTTTTTTATCGTTGCAATCGGTTCTGTGAGGAATGGAATAGGCGTTGTAGAGCAGCCTGCGCAGGTCAAGACCAGCCATACGATACAACACTGCGTTATCGGGCGAATTGGCATCGTCCCTCCAAGTTTAGAAGTCGTAACCCTAAAGTTGTCGCTAGTCACTGTCAAGACAATGAGAGCGAATGCCTCTCTTCGTTTTCCTTGTGTTACATTTAGAGCGGGTTTTGCCTCAATGTGCGGGATCGTTTATTTAAAGGCGATTTTATGAAAAGCGTTAGAAGCTAACGATGATTTCACGCATTTCCGCGATGCTTGGTCGTGTGCTTGCTCGTTATTTAAGCAAGCCGAATTCAGCATATACCCCACTTACAACCAACGATCCTAGCAAATTGGCCTCGACAATAAAGCCAGGCGACGTTTTACTGGTTGAAGGCGACACGCGGTTCAGCACGGCGGTCAAATATATTACCCAGTCTACTTGGTCGCATTCGGCGATTTGCATAGGCGACGCCATCACTCTTGACGAAGCAAAGGGTGAGCCAGTCCTCGTTGAGGTTGATGTGATCGCAGGGGTAATCGCGGTGCCGTTGAGTAAATATTCTTGGATGCACACCCGGATTTGCCGTCCGATCAATTTGAGCGACGCTGATTTACAAACGGTGATTCAATATGTGATTTCACGGCTAGGCCATACTTATGATTTGAAGAATGTTATCGATTTAGCCCGTTATTTATTGCCAACACCGCCCATTCCCGTGCGTTGGCGGCGGAGTCTGCTGACCTTGGGGAGCGGCGATCCGACGAAGGCCATTTGCTCGACGCTGATCGCACAAGCGTTCGAGTCGGTTCGTTATCCGATCTTGCCGTTGGTAACGCCTGAAGAAGTCCTCGGTTGTAGCGTTGCGGATTCGGAGCGTCTGCAGCAAGAACGTTTGCGGGAGCGGCATCACAGCTTATATGCACCGCGTGATTTCGATATATCGCCATATTTTAAAATCGTGAAGCCGACGATCGAGAGCGGTTTCGACTATAAAAGGTTAAGATGGGATGAGTTGCCGATGTCTTCAGCAGAGAAAACCACAGTCCACGAAAAACACGAAAGGCACGAAAAATAAAGATGAATGCTTAATCACTAAAAGTAACAACGCTTGAATTTGTTCAGTCAGTTGCTATCTGTAAAATCCCTATACAAAGAATTAATATTTCGTGCTTTTCGTGGACAGTCTGTAATATCAAATTAAAGAACGCATTATGAAAAAAGGTTTCACCACAAGTATTCTTCATTCCGATTTGGAATCACCGATTGAGCATTTTTCCGTGCATAAGCCGCTGCACGCTGCCGTGGCGTTTGGATATGCCGATGCGCGGGATTTAGCGAAGGTGTTCAAGGGCGAAATGTCTGGTTACGCCTATGGCCGTCAAGGCAATCCGACGACGACGGCGCTGGAAGTAAAAGTCACCAAAATGGAAGATGGTATCGCCACGGCTTGTTTTAGCTCTGGCATGGCAGCGATCGCCGCCGCATTTAGCGCGTTATTACGGGCTGGCGATCACATCGTATCTAGCGCGTTTTTGTTCGGTAACACCAATAGTTTGTTGGGAACGTTCAACGCATTTGGCTGCGAGGTTTCCTTTGTTGATGCAACGAATGTGGAAAATGTAGCGAAGGCGATTCAACCGAACACGCGTGTGGTGTTTATCGAAACCATTGCAAATCCGCGCACCCAAATTGCCGATTTGGTTCGTATCGGCGAGCTTTGCGCGCAGCATGGGCTTCTGTATGTCGTCGATAACACAATGACATCGCCTTATCTATTTCGTCCTAAGGAAGTCAAAGCAAGCTTGGTTGTTAATGCGTTGACCAAATATATCGGCGGCCACGGAAACGCATTGGGCGGCGCGGTGACCGATACGGGTTTGTTTGAGTGGTCGCGTTTCCCGAATATTTTAGATAGTTATAAAAAAGCGGCTCCTGAGATGTGGGGCATTACCCAAATCCGTAAGAAAGGATTGCGCGATTTTGGCGCGACGTTGATGGCCGAGGCGGCGCATCGTTTGGCAATGGGCGCTGAGACATTGGCGTTACGCATAGAGCGGTCGTCGGATAACGCCCTGCGTTTGGCGCGTTTTTTTTCGTCGCATCCCAGCGTCGCTAAAGTTTATTACCCAGGGCTTGAAGATCATCCGCAGCATCGGCTAGCCGGGGAGTTGTTTAAAGCGTATGGCGCGTTGTTGAGTATTGAATTGATTGATGGCATCGATTGTTTTGATTTTCTCAATCGATTGCAGTTGGTTATTTCGTCTAGCCATCTCGGAGATAATCGGACCTTGGCGATTCCTGTGGCACACACCATTTATTGGGAAATGGGAGCACAGCGCCGGGCGGAAATGGGCATCGCTGATTCGCTGATTCGTTTATCGATTGGTATTGAAGATTTTGATGATTTGCTGGGAGATTTCACGCAAGCGTTGGCAATTTAAATGTTCCAGAGAGGTAAATATTTCTCAATGTATCGGTAAATGTTTCCTCGATCTCCTCCCAGCTAAGGTATAGCTATCTACATAAAATCCGGCAAAGCCCCTCTCCCATAGACGGGAGAGGGGCTTTGCCGGATTTTCTATTTACGACCGGATTTGGGAGAATTGGATTGCCCTTGCGACTGCTGCTTTTTAAATTCATCTATCCATTGAGGCGTCATTAGCTTCACCATCATTCTGTTTTGCCCATTACGGTTATGAATTGCAGGTTGTATATCAAGGTAATCCTCTAGCTGGCGTTGCGTTACATGAATAAGCTCTGTCTGTAGCGTTATTTTATTCATGTTTCTAAGCAGAACACCAGTTCCATTCTCCCTCGGCTCAAGAACTTGCATTGCCCCAATTAAACTGGACTTTCCATCCCAGCGGCCTCCCCAAGGTACGGCAGCAATCGAATCATCGCCTGGGAAACCCTTGACGACTTCTTTCACTTCCTCCTCGCTTAACCCCATATGATTGCGCAAGGTGAAGTCTTTTTCTGCATCGTTGATGAAGCCGATAGCCGCTCGGATTGCAGTGTCGTTTAGAGCAGTATCGGAAGCAAATGGCTTGCGCAATTCGGGAACTATTTCGATAATCTTTTGGCAGCACGCTGCGAATTGCGGTAGAGCTTCATGATTTAATCCTGCTTGTAATACCCCTTCTTTACCCCAATCACGCACGGAAATTCCTCCGATGCTTGTTTTGCTCAATATTATCGCTAATTCGATAGCAGTCTTCTGGTTGCCGCTAAGCCGCCGCCATCTTTCATTATTTTCCTTTAACATATTCATTGCATTGAAAGCTTCAGATAAGGGAGAAAAATAGTTCGTAACACCGGATGCATCGCCGCTGTTTGCCGCCTCGATTATTTTGTGACTGGGCGACATTACCTCTCCCAGCTTTGTCGAAATATTCGCGATAGGAATGTCTAGCAGGGGCATTCTTCCTTCGGTATCTCGGAGCTCGGTTGCCAGTGCGGCTAAGTCACTCTCCCGGCCCTGTTCCCGCCTTGCAAGGTTTTTTTGCATCTCCGTTGATGGCATTGGATAGGGTGCTACTTGAGACACCGGAACCGAAGATTCCTCAGGAGAGGCGGCAGCCTTACTAGGTTTTGACCTGCTGTTTTTTCTCTCTTGCATTGCTTTAAGCCACTGGGTCGGCCATTTTCCGCTAAGCATTTTAAAGCTTCTAAGTTTTTTGTTTTTTTTCTTTGCGGTTGGTACTGTCGAGGCGTTACCTAAAGGCGAGTCACTGGTTACATTTTGCGAGGTCGCGGTCTTGCTATAGCGTGGATTACCGGGCAGCAAATATCGCATGAAACTATTGTATGCCCGTCTTTTTGTTGTTATGGGTTTTGAAGATGCGGTTGCGATTATTGGAGGCGCCGATAATTGTTGTGGGGCGAGAGTCTCTTCTTTTGGTTGATATGCTGTTTTTGGATTTACTGAGTCATATAATTCTTTTGTGGCTTTTCTTAATTCGCGCTCTAGTAGGTCTTTTGTTAATCGTTGTTCTCTTTGGATCTCCTCGCTCTTTCTAGTGTTGTCATCCTCCTGTTGTGGTAAAGGAGATAAAGGTGTTTTTTCTGGTGCGTTACTATTGAAAGTTGGACTTACTCCCCTGGACTTGTCTAATAAAGGAAACAACCGAGGCGCGAGAGTTGTCGTCGGTGCTTCCCTTGCGAAAGCAGGGCTGGGCGGCTCTAGGGAAATTTCATCCTTTTTCAACTCTTTTAGTGTTTCTCGAGTTTCCTCGGCGTCAGCCTGTGACAATAAGGATTGCTGCTCGGGAGTTTGTGATTTTTGCTGAGAGCTTAACTGACGTTGTTGTTTAAGAGTCATTAATGCCTGAGTTATTTCCCCCAACTTATCGTGATTTGACTTCCCCCCTGATTCCAGAGCAGTTCTATATTTGTCTAAGACAAAATCTTCCGGCTCGGTATCAGGGCGTGTGTATAGGTTGGTAAGAAATGATGCGTAGAGTGTTGTGGCAGTTAATGTGGAGTCCTCGTCGTAAATCTTTCCGGCAGCCTCTGCTGCTTGATACAAGTGGGGCGCCATTTTTGTACCCTGATCTAAACCCTTTTTCTGTATTAGAAGTTGTTCCACGCGTTGCAGAGGAGGGGTTGTATTTTCATCTTTCCCCGCTGTTGCCCCTTGTGCATCTGAAGTCGCCTGGTAATCACTCATCAGTGATTCTTCGAACATAATATTGGGCTCGGCTTGTTTACGGATTTCATACGCCGGGTAGATAGCATCATTGAACGATGTCCTGCATTCATGCTCGTCGAATTCACGCCCCTTTAGGCCTTTTTCGATAAAGCGGAACAGCACATAAGCCACTATACGATCTTCATTTTCCGCAGGTTCTGGCGGAGTAGAGGATGGCTCTGCTGCTGATGCCATGGACAATGCTTGCGCAGCATTCTGTTTCGGCGCCATCTTCTGGGCTGGTTCGTTTAAAACGTGAACCCTGACCCAATGTTTTGCCGCCGCAACCTGTATTTCTTCTTCGAAAGCTTCGATATTTTTTCTATGCTCCTTACTATCCTCCGCTGATGTCTCTTTTTCGCCTAGAGCGGCGACGTAAGGCTTCATAACGGCCGCCCATTTATCTTCCTGTTCGGCGGTCAAATACATGGTGGCCTCAATGGGCTGTTCATAATGTGATTCGCTGTTTGCGGGTTGCTGTATGGCAGAAACCACAAGACCTAATTGGTCGGCATTGTTTTTTATGGCGATAGTGCCAAATTGAAGTGGCGTATAGCCATACTCACTGAGTTTTTGATTGGCGTGTTGGAGGTATTGGTCATCAGGGCAGTTAATATTGCGGAATGCTGTTTGGGCGTCCTCGCTCTCGGCATGCGGCCCACTTTGAAGGGCCGTCGTGTCGTTGCCTAGTTGATTACCCTTAGGATTAACCGGTGTGAGGGGTTGAGTATTAGAGGGCTCGGGATCGCCTACACCTTCAGGAGGCGGAGCGACAAACGAAGTGTTTGTATCAAGCGCTCCACTAACGACCAGTTCGCTGCCAGATGGACGGCCGCCATCCTGCTCACCACCAAGGGCAGGCAATGGTGGCAGATTTGTACGTTGACTCATTAGTGTTCTAAGTGTTTGTGTTGCGGCCTCCGTTCTTCCGTATGCTTTGAGCACCTTGCGCAGCAGATCCACATGCGGGTAAGTAGCGTCTGAATATAGACCGCCCCACGTGAGTTTTTTCCAGGCACCAAATCTATTGTATTTTTCAGGTATCAATTCATGTTCTTCGACTAATTTTTGCAGATTTATTTGCACTTCATCTTTTCTGAACTTAACGTATCTCAGCGCCACCGCACCTAGTGTTTGGGCAATAAAAACACCAACATTTACCCCCATTCTCCATTTGAGAGGGATTGACGATTGATCATTCGCTCCTGGATCGTTCTTTCCTGATTGTGATGTTGTAGAAGGGGGAGGTTGCGGACTCGCTGTCGTGGTTGATGTCGGTGCCGGAATAATTGGCGAAGATGAAGATGTCGGGGCTGTGGTAGTAGACGGTGTACTAGCGCTAGCGCTTTTGGTGGAGGTAGAAAACGTAGTGGGTACAGGTAAAGTCGTTAAAGATGTGTCACTTGAAGGTGTAGCGGTTGAAGACGCAAGTGTCGATTGGGTAGTCGTGGTTGCTGTTTGGGACTGATCCGTCTCAGTCGGCACCGGTTCTATTGTGGCGCCTACTGGAATGGTGCCGGCAGGGCCTACCTGCACTACGCCTCCTGTGGGGTCAACGAATATCGTGCCACTGTCCCCAACGTACCATGTTTTTCCGTCTTTTGTGATAGTGCTATCTGCAGCTCGTTTCGATAAATCATTTCCGGACGCAGTGATGCGTGCTGCTTCCTCGTCAGATATTTCCTCTATTTTGCCTCTCGGCCGAGTGACCGTTAAAAAGCCACTCGTAATCATGGGATGTGGGGCATCGATAATTGATGAAATGTGGAGGTCGGAAGCCGATAGCGTAGGCAGAAAACTTGGATCTAGATGGTTGCTTTGTGTCGGTGTTGGCGCCACGGTAAAACCTAGCATTTGGTTTAAGCTGGACGTGATGTCGGATACCGATACAGAGGCAGCCATAATAGGTACGGCCATAATAGAGAGCGCGGAACTCTCAGCCAATGCGGTTTCTATGGTCTGGGTAATCTGACGTCCATAAACAGAGTGAACCATTTCGGTGCTATTGCCCGACACTGTGGAAACGATACTTGTTACAGCTTCAATGGCGTTTTTAGCGACATGCGCGTGATTATGGCTACCAAGATTTTTACTTACTAGATAAGCGGCAATACATCCGCAGACCGCTTCAACAACAAATGGAGCCATGTCACCCACGAGGGAAAAGCCCTGGGCATCTGCGACAAACCCTCCGTATTCTTCACTGCGCCATTGGGCCTTATCGTTTATTTTGGCTTTGGTAATGGCGAGAGCGGTACTGGCGTTCGATCTTCCTTCTAAGGCTCGACATACCAGCTTACTGGTTTCAGGGCTTAACTCTGGCAAGCTCTGCCAATCATATTGCAAACGACGTTGTTGTTCTTTGATGTGTTCAATCTCAGTATTGAGCAGGGTTTCCTTAGCCCTATCGCTAGTGGATTTCTTCGATTCGCTGTTTATTCTTCCCTCAATTTCAGCTCGTCTTTCTTCTTTTTCAGCTGAAATTCCCCGGCAGCAATCCCCAATATATTCGGCGAATGTTGCCTGGAGTGCAGGCGTCCATGAAGTTAGTTCCTGGAGTTGATCTGCCGCTATTCCGTTTGTTTGCAAAGCAGCAAACGACATGGCCCCAGTGGCCGTTACGTTGTTGCTTGCATTACTCGTTGTGCCCCCCAATACATTTCCAACATTCTGGGTAATAAGCGTTTCAATCGTATCGGATCGGATCGTGATACCACTACCGCAGCTTCTAACGAAATCAGCAATGGCCTGTCTTTTCTCTTCGCTCAATTTATCAAAACGTTTACTTTCTTTTCCATGCAGCCATTCTGTTCTTAAGCTCCCAAGGTTAGTTCTACCACCCGTCGCGCCACGCCACGTCGTATAGCGATTTTCCAGCAGTAAAGTTTCGATGATCGAATTCAGTTCCGTTTTCTCTGCTTCTTCTAGTTTTTTTTGCTTTTTCTCCTCCGCTGCTTCTACGTCGGGGTGTTTCTTTTTTCCCCATGATTTTTCGCTTTCACTAAGGACTTTTTCAACGAAGTTCATCTTGAAGTCAGCAAGCTTTTTGTCTTCTATTTTCGGCGTGCATTTATTCCTTGCCTCATAGATTTCCAGTAGCCGCCATTCATGCGGCCTAAGTGAATGAGATGCTTTGTAATGGAGATCCTGTAGTTGTAGGAAGCGTAATGCGTTTTGCTCATCTTCGCCGACCGGTACGAAGGGGGTGGCGGCCGTATCTATGTCTGTCTGTAAATGATTGATAGTGGCATCGTCTATATTGAGGTGATGCTTTACTGCTGCGAAGTCTATATTTCCTCTTGCCGGTATATTTAACTCGTTCCTTAAAGCGTCATAATCTTTCCACATCGTTACGGTCATCCATGGATGCGCCGCCCTTTTTTTAAGATCAGCGTACGCCTCTGTAGACGTCATACGATTGCCATTCAAGACAACCTCATCATTCCCCAATGGTTGGTTTTTTTCCGCTTGTTTCCAAGCGCTCCAATCATTCAATATTTGTTTTTCACTTTTTTCGCCCGGACGTAGTTCACTTTGCACGCGCTCGCCAGACAGCCACCCTTGCTCTGTCTGGATTGAGGTTACTTGATCTGGGATGTTAATTCCTCGGGCTTGCTTATACAGAATTTCATCCAGTCCATCCCAATCCATGGCTCGATAATTAGTCAGAGCATCCGCATTAGCGGGAGTACCACGCTTCCGTTCATTGAGGTCATTTAGCGCCAGCCATTCATCCAACTTCACGCCATTCAGTTTGGCGATCTTCCCTTGCTTTTGGCGAATTTGTTCTTCGAGGATAGCGCTCACCCCGGCGCTGCCGAGCTTGATGTCGGCATATCTTTGATATTGGTTCCGAACATTGTCTTCGGCTATTTCGGTATTGATATAAAAGTGGCAATCGGCGGCGGCAAGGTGTTGGTCAAGAGCGGCTCGCAATTGGGTCTCGTATGTGGCGGCGGTTATTTTTCCGTTCGCTAGGCTTTGTCTGAGGTTTTCTCTTTCCCGATCGACACGTTTGAGCGCCGCCTTGCCATTTTCGCTTAGCGTGGAATCCAAAAATTCGACGCTCGAGTGAAATTTTTTCTCCTCGCTGCTTTGTTTGTCGGATGGATATAAAAAAGCATCTGCTACTGGTTTGAGCATCACGGCTGCTGCTATCAGTCCAAACCCAGTGAAGCGAGTGCCATATTGATAGCTAAGCAACGCTGCGAACATGAGGGCGGCGTTTTTAAATGTTCGAGTTCCGAAGTCCGCCCTTGTTTCAAGAAGCGCGGCATTCTGTTTCTCGTCGCGCATGTCGTATTGGCGTTGAGCAGCTTCGAGCTGCGCAATGGCGTTTCTGGCGTCTCGTTCCCTGAGCGATATGTTGCGTACAGAAGCAGGCGCGTTGCGAATCTTATTTTTTATGTCGTCTAGCTCGCTAATTAATGCTGCCAGAGGCTTATTTTGATTCCCTGGGCTGACTTTTGTATTGTCTCCTTCATTAAGATGCTTAATATCTTCTTCCCAAGTGGAGATATCAAAGTCCGTTATTTCCAGATGTGCTATCGCCTCATCTCGAGTAACCGCCATGCCACCGACTGCACCCATCGCTTGCATTCTAAGATCATTGGGTATCGCCTTGCCGGCAGCTGTTAGGCGTAACATCTCTTGATTCGCGGCTGCGATTTTCTTTTGTTTGCTCTCAGGGGTATCAGTGATTCTGTCGTAAAAATGTGCACGCTGCTTGCGTGCACTGTCCAGCTCTCTCTCTGCGGAAGCTGCAAAATTTCTCGCTCTTTCGAGATCTGTTGTCAATTTATCCAAACTCTTGGCTGCATCTTGTATTGGCGCTGTCGCACCTCCTGTCTGTGAGAGAGCGATCGTGGAGGAACCATAAATACGAATGAGCGGGGTTGCAGCTGTTTTAGCAGCAAGCGCGGCAAATTGCAGGGCAATAAAGATTCCATAAGCAGCGTATGGGCTCAATGAGTTCATAAGGCTTTTATTGCCATTATGACCATACGGTAATATCGCCAGAAACGGTAATAGCGTGAGGGCGCTGGTCGTAACCTCAAGTGCTGGCGATACCCAGGCGCCATTCCGATCTTGCTTGGAAGCAACGTCCCGCGAGATTTTGAATGCGTCTGCACCGTGTTGTGCGGCTACATCCCACTGCCTCTTATTTCTCTCCTTATCTAGTTGTATGTATTTTTCCTTTTCAAGCTTGAGCATTGCGCTCCAATCAGGCGCGTAACTCTGTTCGGTATAGATCCGTTCCCGTTGACTTCTTTCTAGCTCGCTCTGCACCATTCCAAGGTCTTGATCTCCTCTATCTATGGGAAGTCTATTGCCACTTACTCTTTCAAGGTAACGTTGGCTTACCGACGGCTTATTACGATATCCGTCGGGACGAACATTTAACGGCGCTGCTATCACGGGTTGCTTGCCAGATTGCGGTATATTCGGTGGCATGCCTTGCCACTGAAGGGGGTGTAAATTTTTTAATTGCGAGGGTAGTAGCGCGAGTATTCTCGCTTGTGTTTCGGCCTCGGGGGCGGCGGTGGTTTGTTCGCTTCGAATGACAGCGTTGCGTAAATCGGTAACTAATGTCGAAAGAGCAGGGGGCACAACGCCGCTCAAAATAGCCTTTCTCGGCGTTGTGGCCTCGCGCGCTGCGAGCGCTCCGAGTTCCTCGATATAATCGCCAAGTTGCGGTTGCTGGTTAGCCACTGACGCAACCATTAATCGGGCAACGACGCTTTCTGGAAGGTCATAGAGATTGCTGTAATGCTGTACTGCGGCGTTCAGTGGCTGATCCATATGCGCCATATGAGGCCCAATATTCTGTCCCTGATTGTCCATTGCGTGAAACATTAAAAGCATGACAACATTTTGTGGAAGATTGTAGCGATTGCTATAGTCTGAGTCTGCCGCGACAGAAGCTAGCTTCTCAATATAATGCCCACTGTTTTGTTGACCATCTGGTATTGCCTGAAGCAGTAATGCGCTGACTACCTCGAGTGGAAGATTGTATGTGGTCTGATAATGAGTAAGGTTGTTGGTGAAAGGAATAGCTTCTTCATCGTTACTGGTTGATAGCTCATTATCTATTTCAACTTCATTCTCACTCGTTGGTAACTCATCATCTATTTCAACTCCAGCATTAAGACGGATTAGTTCATCCAATATTGCCGATAGTTGATCGGGCATGTCCGTTGGAATTTCTTTTGCTTTATCTTCGTCTTCATCTGTAGAGAAAAGCCTGCTCTGCGAGGAGTCAGTTCTCAGAGCATCTCTGTTATTTTCAAACCAAGATAGGAGTGTTTTATCCGGTAACCCAAGCCGTAATTCTTCTTGCCTTACGCGCTCAAGGACTGAGGTCATTACAGAGGAGGGAGAATCATCGTCTTGATGTAGTCGTTTATAAAGCTTATCTACCATATCCCAATCGGCATCAGATAACGACGGAAGCGGATCTTCTTCTATATCCGATGGGCCGCTACTACCTGCTAGGAATGTAGCTTTCCGACGGGAAGAGTCAATTTGACTGCGCCGTAAAGCTGCAGCTTGCTGAAATTGTTTTTTTTGTTCGGCGATATTTTCCAGTTCAGGTTTGCTATTCTCGGAAATTGAATCCTCCTCTAAATTGCCCGCAGCGTTAATGCCGATTAACAAATCCAACATTTTCGACAATTGAAGGGGCATGTCTTTTGGAGTGCCTATTACTTCGCCTGCATTTTCAGCCGCAGAGAAAAGCCTACTTTGCGGGGAATCGACTCTCAGTAAACTCGCGTTATTTTCAAACCAAGATAGGAGAGTATTAGCCGGTAACCGAAGCCGTATTTCTTCTTGCCTTACCCGCATAAGAGCTCGGTCTGTAATAAGGCTTGGAGAGTCAGAGGCTGAATTTAGTGTTGCATGCAGATCATCTACCATATCCCAATCGGCATCAGATAACGACGGAAGGGTATTTTCTTCAGGTGGGGTGGACGCTGAATCGTTTGCCATAGCATTATTCTTTCAAAGTATTATTTTAAGATTGCCTTTTTGTGTCTTAGATAAGTGCTTTAATGTCGTGATCGAAAATTAAGCAATAACATTTGCTCTGGATAAAATTCAGTGCGGCTCTGCCCCTGTGACGGTCGAAGGATCATTTGCCGTATACGCGGGATGAAAGATTCCATTTTCATCCGGTAATTCCATGGGGCGGAGGAAGTGTGTTTTGCCCCATTCTGTAGCGATGCCCGCATACATCATGAGCACTGGCATAACACTGTCCGTTACGATGTCTTCTAATGAAAGTTTCACCATAAGCAAGACATGCCCGGTCTCCGCATTGATAGCAAAGTGTCCCGCATCTTCGGCGAATAATTCCATATTGCCTTCTAGCACCTTGGCTAAAATAGCAGCGCGATCTTCTTCCGGGGGTTCACCAAAATCACAAAACACAAGCAGCTTATTCGGATGCTTTTGTCCACCGTGCGCAAGCGTAAAGGGGACATCTAAAAGCATTAAATTACAGTTTTCGTACTTCAATTCCGAATCAGGAAGACCGTATTGCGTATGGATTTGGTCAATCAATTCGCAATATTTTTCATAAGACATAACCATCCTCCTTAAAAAGCATTGGGTTTCTTGTTAGAGAAGTAAGCAAAATTTATACCGATTTCTTTGGTTATTTAATCTTTAGTTATCAATCTGTTACAAATGAATTGTTTTTATTGACTTGCAGATTTGCAAGAAACGATTGAATGATCGCGATTTTTTTTCTTACTGGTGAAATATTTGTGGCGTGAGGGAGGTATTGTTCAAAAGGCACCTAAGTGGAGGGAGTTTTCGTTGTGCTCTTAAAGCGTCTATTCACCTTGAATAGATGCCATCGTGGAATATAACTTGCTTGCTACGCTCATGCATTTAACTAGCAGGAGCTGCCAATGGACAAGATATCGCGACGTTCTTTTTTCAAGGCAGCAGGTGCTGCCGCTGCAAGTACCGCTGTTGAAGCATACGGCCTGACGCCGGACAAAAATGTAGCACCTTCCCAAAATTCTTCCGCCCATACCACCTATACTTTTTTCAATGCTGCCGAAGTCGCTTTGATCGCAGCAGCAGTAGAACGCTTAATCCCCGCCGATGAAAATGGCCCTGGTGCATTAGATGCGGGAGTGCCGTCTTATATCGACAAGCAGCTAAGTGGAGCATGGGGTGCCGGCGAGCGTTTATATCGCAGCGGCCCTTGGCATTCAGGAACACCGTCACAAGGTTATCAATTGCCGTTCACGCCAGCGGAACTCTTCCGTAATGCGCTGCGCGGTATCAATGAAAATCTCAGCAGAGCCGGAAAAGCAGCCTTTGCCAAACTATCCGCGCAAGACCAGGACGCCTATTTGAAATCTCTCCAGAGCGGCAACATTGATTTGGCCGGCGTACCATCCAAGGTTTTTTTCGAATCGCTATTGGGCTTAACGATCGAGGGCTTTTTCAGCGATCCGGTTTATGGTGGCAACAGAGATATGACGGCATGGAAGATGATTGGGTTTCCCGGTGCTTACGCGGCGTACTACCACCTAGTCGATCAACATGGCATCGCTTACAACCGTCCGCCGATGAGCTTGGCGGAAGATGGCAGGGGAGTGATACACATTCATTCCGACATTCCCGCAACACCATCGCAAGGGAGCAAATAAATGGCAACCAAATTAGCGGAAGCAGATGCCATCCTGATTGGTGTTGGATTGGTCGGCAGCATGCTCGGTCGTGAGTTGACTCGCGCTGGTTTGAAGGTGGTCGGTCGTGAGCGTGGCGAACCGCGATTTACCGTCCCCGATTTTCAGGGGCCGCAGATGCATGACGAACTACGTTATTCGATTCGCAAAGCGCTAATGCAAGACAATACGAAAGAGTCGGTGACGTTTCGTAATACCATTGAGCAGACGGCGCTGCCGATTCGCCGTTGGGAAAGTTTTCTTCCCGGTACCGGTCTCGGCGGCGCGGCGGTGCATTGGAACGGTCAAACATACCGCTTTCAAGATTCGGATTTCCGGTTGCGTACGCAGGTGCTGGAGCGCTATGGCGAGAATTTTGTCGGCAAAGATTTAACGATCCAGGACTGGGGTGTTACCGCAGTGGATTTGGAACGGTACTATGATCGGTTCGAATATTTGCTAGGCGTGAGCGGCAAGGCCGGTCATGTGAAGGGAACAAAAAACGCCGGTGGTAATCCTTTCGAAGATACAAGATCCCGCGAATACCCAACACCGCCGATGAAGGAGCCTTACGGATCGGCAATGTTTCGTAAGGCTGCCGATAGTCTTGGCTATCATCCATTTCCTCAACCATCCGCAAAACTCAGTCAGCCCTACACCAATCCGGAAGGGTTGACGATGAATACCTGCATGTTCTGCGGTTATTGCGAGCGGTATGGGTGCGAGCATTACGCTAAATCTTCACCGCAGACTGTCTTGTTGCCAGTGTTGTTGAAGGACAAAAATTTTACGCTGCGTACCCAATGCCAAGTGCTGCGCATTAATTTCGACAAAACCAAGAAACATGCTACCGGCGTGACCTACGTAGACTCTGCCGGAAGAGAATTCGAACAGCCAGGAAGGCTCATCATTCTCGGATCATTCGCATTGAACAATGTGCGGATGTTACTGCTATCTGGAATCGGCCTTCCTTACGACCCCAAGACCGGGAAGGGCGTGGTGGGACGCAACTATGCGTACCAAACCATGAGTGGCGTGCAAGTGTTCTATGATCAAAAGGTCAACATTAATCCGTTCATGCGCTCGGGTGCGAACGGAACCGTCATTGCCGATTTCGTCAGTGATAATTTTGATCATGGTACGCACGGTTTTATCGGCGGCGCCTATATCGGTGAAATAATGACCAACGGCAGGCCGATAGAATTTCATCCCACCCCACCGGGCACGCCGGCGTGGGGGGCAGAATGGAAAAAAGCAGTCGTGAGGCACTATAACCACACATGCGTTTTATCGATTCACGGCAGTTCGGTGGCAAATAGAAAAAATTATCTCGATCTCGACCCCACTTACAAGGATGCGTGGGGCCTGCCGTTGCTGCGCACGACGTTCGACTTTCCCGAAAATGATTTGAAAATGTCGGCATACGTCACGCAAAAGGCGTTGGACATTGGCAAAGCAATGGGTGGGCAACAAGTGGCGGGCAGTCCACGCAAAGGTCCTTATACGATTACCCAATATCAGACTACGCATAATACCGGCGGTACGGTGATGGGTAACGAACCTGCTACCAGTGTTGTGAATCGCTATTTACAAAGTTGGGATGTCTCTAATGTCTTTGTGATCGGCGCTTCGAATTTTCCACAAAACGCTTCTTATAATCCAACTGGTACTGTCGGTGCGTTGGCGTATTGGGCAGCAGACACGATTGTGAAGCAATACCTTAAATCGCCAGGACCATTGGTGCATGTATGAAGTACATTTCATTATGTTTCGTTGCCGGAGTAATGATTGCTATCACAGCACATGCGCAAACTACGACCAGTAGCAGCGCAGCCGGCAATACTGAAAATACTGGCCCCCTTGGAGCTCAGATCGCAACACGCGGTGGGGCAAACGGAGTGGCTGCATGCGCGAGTTGTCATGGCGCGCAAGGGGAAGGTAATGCTGCCGCCGGATTTCCTCGCCTCGCTGGACAATCCGAAGATTATCTTGCGCGGCAGATGAAAAATTTTACCAATGGCAGCCGAAATAACGCCGTCATGAGTCCGATTGCCAAAGCGCTCACGCTGCAGCAAACGAACGCGGTATCCGCTTATTACGGATCTCTCTCGGCACCATTTCCTACACCTTCTCAACTAGCAGATGCCAAAGTTCTACAAAGAGGGCGTCAACTCGCTACGGTGGGCGACAATGGCAAGCGCATTCAAGGCTGTGCTAACTGTCATGGTCCGGGGGGTATCGGTAAACCGCCAACGTTTCCTTATCTTGCCGGACAACACGCGGCTTATTTGAAAGCAGCCTTGGCTGAATGGAAAAACAATGTGCGTACAACGGATCCCAGCCGGCAAATGAACATAATCGCCTCGCTGCTAAACAATGAAGACACGAATGCTGTTACCGCTTATTACGCAGCGCAAGCAGCGCCCCAGCCTGATGTGCAACGGGCGAATGTTCCCGCTGGTTCCACATCGCGTCCTGTGTCGCCAAATTCTCAAACAGGCAGCAAGTCCGATGGCGGCGCGAGTGCCACACAAGGTGTTGGCACCGAACAGGGCGCTCCAGTTACCGGTGGTAATCAAGGGCCGGGTGGAGGCGGCGCTTCTGGTAGTTCCGATAGAAGTAAACCCTAGAAAGGTGGCTATAGATTGTCAGTAAAGATTTCCGTCTGCCAGTAATTATTACTGTGCGCTATGAGACTTTACGTCGAATAGTGGAATTGTTACGCAGCAAAATCAGCAATGGCATAGCCTTTGCGAGGGCTGATTAATCGGCAAACATTTTCGTTGTCGATTAATTATTGTTCTACCCTTTGATGGAGGATTGTTATGTTAAGCGAAAAGAAACTGTATCGTGCATTGGGTGTTGTAGTAAGTGTTACCGCATTGGCTATCTCATCAGTTGCTTCGGTGCAAGCTGGTGGTGGTAGTGCCGGAGGAAGTAGTAGCGATAGCAGTGGCAGTAGTGCAGGAAGCACCGGCAGCAGTACTTCTCCGAATGCCGATGTTGGCGCCGGTATGGGTGGAGGTAGCACCAGCGGTAGTTCCGATACCGGTTCGAGCAGCGGCAGCACTAGTAGTGGTGGTGGCAGCTCTAGTGCTGGTAGCGGCGACATAGGGGCGGGTGCCGGAACGAACACCGACAGTAGCGGCACTAGCGAGAGCAGAAGCGGCAACGCGGGTAGCGACGCGGGCGCCAGCAGCACTTCGGGGAGCGGGACCGGTAGCAGTTACGGAAGCGAAAGCGGTGGCGGCTCCAGTGGGCCAGGTAGTGCCAGCTCTGGGTCAAATGGAGGAAGCTCGCTTGGGCGCTGATAACGCTGCGCTTGAATCCACGGTTCACCGTATGCGCTGTGCGTTTTCCGATGCATCGGGAGGCGCACAGCCTTTAATGAATAGGCCGCCAATTAGACGCGGTCGCGTAACGTATTTATGTTGTCGCATGATAACGCGGCAATATTTAGCGAAATGGTTACACCACACGGCATCAAGTTACGAGGCAACATCTACGCTCAACCAGTCGTGTTCGAACTGCGCTAGGATAGCGCACAAGTCCTTGAATTGGGCAGGCTTGCGAACATAGTCATTGGCACCAAGTCGGTGTGCCTCAAGTTTGTCCGCGCTTTGATCGGACGAACTGAAGATCACTATCGGAAGCCGCCGTGTGCGTTCATCCGTGCGTAGACGCTCCAATACATCAAAACCCGTGAGCCTTGGCATGTTCAAGTCAAGCAATACCAATCGAGGCAGGATAGCCAAAACGTCTTCAGTTCGGTTCTCATTACCGAGTAATAAATCCAGCGCCTCCACGCCATCCCGCACGATTCTGATAACCGCAGTTGATTTGTTCCGCTGATGGGCAAACATGAAGAGTTCGATGTCGCTCTGACTGTCTTCAACTAATAAAATATCCGGCGCTGACATGTTCATGGTGAGATAGGAAGAGTGAAGAAAAATATGGCGCCACGTTCAGGAGGTGATTCCGCCCAAATGCGGCCACCCATACGTTCAACGATGCGGAGGGCCATGGCGAGACCGGCGCCTGTGCCTTCATATGCCTCGGGCCGATTCAACTGACTAAACAGCTTGAATAGCTTGTCTGCATAGCGAGCATCAAAGCCGATGCCGTTGTCGCGAACGAAATAGACATGGTGGTTCCGCTGTTCCGCATGCGGTCGAAAACTCACGGTGATAATCGCCGGTACACGCTCGCGGGTAAACTTCAACGTGTTAGATAGTAACTCGATCAGAAAGCACCGCAGAAGCGTAGGGTCGGCCTGACACATGGGCAGTTCGTCGATATGAATTTCCACGACACGGCCGGGCTCAGCAGCGACCAATTCACGGAGAACGGCACGTACCTCATCGGCGATGTTTACGCGCGTGGGATATAAGGGTTGCTTGCGTATGTTGAGAAACGCCAGCAAGTCGTCCACCAAACACGCCATGCGCCGAGCATTACTGCTGATCGCTTCGGGGAAACGCGAGGCCGAATCGGGAAGGGCAGAGGTATGAGTCATTAGCAAATGCGAATAACCTTCCATGGCTCGCAGCGGGGACCGCAGGTGATGAGCGACGGCATGCACGACCCCCTCGATTTCTGCCAGCGCTGCTTCGAGTTCCGCAGTTCGCTCCTGAACACCTTGTTCAAGGTTAGCATTGAGACGGCAGATTTCATGATGAGCGGCAGCGAGCTGGCGGTCACCTTTATGTTTGTGGAGTGTCACTTCGATATTGAGTTGTAGTTCACGCTCTTCGAACGGCTTCACAAGGAAACCATAAGGTGCGGCGGCCTTGGCGCGCTGTAGTGTTGCATTATCGGAATGCGAGCTGAGGAAGATCACTGGTATGTCGAGTTCACGCCGTAGAACTTTGGCAGTCGCGATGCCGTCCATCTCGCCTTGCAACCGGATGTCCATCAACGCTAGCCCAGGCCGATGCTCACGCGCCAGGCAGACTGCCTCCTCTCCCGAAGCGGCTATGCCGCAAACCCTATATCCATTGCGCAGCAGCCGCTCCTCCAAATCGGCTGCGATCACCGCTTGGTCTTCAACAATCAGAAGTGTGGCTGACTTCATGGCATGCCCGAAGTCACGCTGACTGTCGCTCGCCAGACGCTATCGTTGGCAAGCTAAAGAAAAAGGTGGCGCCGGCGTCTGGCTGGCTCTCCGCCCAGATTCGGCCGCCGTGGCGTTCGACGATGCGCTTGACGATGGCAAGTCCCACGCCGGTGCCGGCGAATCTGGCTGCGCTGTGGAAACGTTGAAATGGTTCGAAAAGCTTTGTTGCCTTCGCGACATCCAAGCCGGCACCGTTATCACGCACAAAGAAAGTATCGAAGTTCTCCCCTGGCAGTGCACCGATTTCCACCACCGGCAGTTCTCGCTTCGCCGAATATTTGAGTGCGTTTCCGAGTAAGTTCGCCAGGACTTGCCGCAGCATAGTCACGTCGCCCCAAGCCAACGGCAGTGTTTCGCACACGAACCGAGGCGGATGTTGGTCTGGCAACAAGCTTAGGTCGGTGAACACCTCCTGTGCCAGGTGCGTTAGATTCACTGTCGCGAACCGAGGCGAGGGCTGGTGACCGGAGCCCAGGAACAGCAGGTAATCCTCCACCATGCTGGTCATCTGTTGCGCATTTGTCCGCAGTCGATCAAGAAAGTGTTGTCCTGTGGCGTTCAGTTGATCGCGACTCGACTCAGCCAACAGGGTGCCGAAGCCCGCAATGGCTCGCAGTGGTGCGCGCAAGTCGTGGCTCACCGCAGCGGCGAAGGCTTCGAGATCGGCGCCGATCAATTCCTGTTTGTCCTTCTCCGCTAACAGATCCATCACCTGATGCGTCAAGCACTGTACGCGATTTTGCGCGGTGACCCGATCCGAGGCATCGACTAGCACCACGACAGCCCCCAGGGTTTTGCCGGTTTCGTCGATGATGGGCGAAGCACTGTCATCCACAAAGCATTCTTCGCCGTTGCGCTTGATCAACACGGTATCAAGGTCCAAACGAACGACTAGGCCGAGGCGTAGCGCGCGTGTAGCGGGGTCTTCCAGAATTTGACCCGTGCTGCGGTTCATCACACGGATCACTTCAGCGCAACGTTTTCCGGTGGCATCATCCTGCGTCCAGCCAGTTAGCTTCTCCGCCGCGGGATTGAAGCTGAGAATTTCGCCATTGGCGTTGGTCGATATAACCGCATCGCTGATGCTGGTGAGCGTTGCGGTCAGCCAGCGAGCAACGCAGCGCGCCTTGCGCTCCATCTCATGTCGATGGGGCGCCAATTCGATAGCCACTCGCAGTTGAGTGTCTTCAAAGGGCTTGACAATATAGCCCGCAGGATCGGTGATCTTGGCTTTTTGCAGCGTCGCTGAATCGCTATGCGCTGTCAGGTAGACGACCGGGATGTCTAGCGTGCCGCGCAGGTGCGCAGCGGCGTCAATGCCCTCAGGTCGGCCATGCAGCATGATATCCATCAACGCTACGTCAGGTTGCATTGCAGTGGCGAGCCCGATGGCATTGGCAGCGGTGTCCGTTGTACCGACAACGTCGAAACCCAGCGCCACCAGCCGTTGCTGGAGGTCTTCTGATACCACGACTTCATCCTCCACCACGAGGATACGAATTTTGCTAGGTGGTGATTCCATGGTTGGTCACGGCGTTTTTTGTCGCCGCCTCCTTGAAGTGAATGTCGAATGACGTGTGGCCAGGCGCAGAGCGCAGTGTCACATCGGCGCGTAATTGTTTGGCGAACATCCGCACCAGGCGCAGACCCAGCGTGCCAGCCTGCTCCAATTGAAAGTCCTGCTTCATGCCGACGCCATCGTCCTGTACGCGTAGTGCGATTTTTCCATCTGTTTCTGCATTAAGCGCCACGAGGAGATGCCCCGGACGGCCATGCGGAAAGGCGTACTTGAGCGCGTTGGTCACGAGTTCATTGAGCATCAAGCCCACGGGTACTGCGGTATCGATGCTGACTGTCACGGGCTGGACTAGACACTCCATGCTCACCTTAGTACTAGTGGTGTAAGTACGCATAAGAATACTCACCAGACTTTGCACATAATCCGCGAGGTCAACTTTCGCCAGCGTCTCTGACTGATAGAGTTTTTCGTGAATGAGGGCCATGGAACGAATGCGTCCCTGGCTTTCCTGGAATTGCATCAGCATCTGGGGATCGCTAATGTAGCCTGATTGCAGTGAGAGCAGGCTGGCGATGATCTGCAGATTATTCTTCACCCGGTGATGAATTTCTTGCAATAACGCTTCTTTCTCCTTAAGCGAAGTGCGGATCTGATGCTCGATGTCCTTCGTCCGCGAGATATCGCGTATGGCCGCCGAAACGAGAATGCCCTCATCCGTCTTCAGCGGACTCAGCAGAATTTCAGTCGGAAACTCGCTGCCGTCTTTGCGTAGTCCATAGAGATCAAGCCCTGCGCCCATCGGACGAACCTGTGGGTTTGCACTGAAACTCATTCGATGCTGAGGATGATTTTGTCTAAACCGCTCAGGCAGGAGTAGCTCGATCATCTTTCCAAGCAGCTCGCTGCGAGCGTAGCCGAACAGCTTTTCTGTTTGCGCATTTACCAGAACCATACGACCCTCTTCATCAACAATGACGATTGCGTCAGGGGCGGTTTCCAACAACGCACGGAATCGCTCCTCAAGGCGCGTACGCTCGCTCACCTCTTCAGCGAGATCGTCGAGGATATTAAGTACGGCCTTCTGCGCCAGCTGTAGTTTGATTCTTTCTTCGGCGGCATCCTCCAGAACATTTACCACCGCTCTCTCCGTATTTTGCAAGCGGCTTTTTTCTTCGGCGGCGTCCTCGAGGATGTTGAGAACTGCCTTTGCATAGTCAGATGAACTGAACGGCTGCTGAGTCTCCATGCTTTGCACTCCATTCGCTGCCATACCCTGTTACCAGGGTTTATGGAACGTTTTCGACTTGCTTCTTGAGATCGGCGATTTCTTTCTTGAGCTCAATCATCTTAAGCTCCCGACCGACGGTAAGTCTCTGGAAGCGCTCAAGCTCTGCCAACCGCTCCAACTCCTTGGTTCGCTGCTCGGCAACCTCGGCTTCAGCTTGTTTACGGGCGGTGTTGTCAGTACCGATTAACAGGTACCCGATAATGGCGCTTTGCGCATCACGGAGAGCAGTAACCGACACCATCGCTGGAAAACGGCTACCGTCCTTGCGGATATAGGTTAATTCGTAAATGTCTTCAATGCCGCGCGAGGCCTTGAACACTAACGCCTCGAAGCCTGGCGCAATCGGCGTGGATAGTTCGACGCTTAATGCCTTTGCACGGGCGACCACTTCTCTCGGATCGGAAATATCGGCCGGTGTAATCTTGTTCATCACTTCCGCTGCAGCGTAGCCCAGCATACGCTCGGCGCCGACGTTGAAAATCTGGATGACACCCTTCGCATCGGTAGCGATGCTTGAGAAGTTCGCACTATTGAAAATCGCACTTTGCAGAGCCCCGGTCTTAATCAATGACTCCTGGCGTTGGACTTCCGAGATGTCTTCTGCGGCACCGGTGACTTGGTTGAGAATAGCGAGATCGCGAGATGTATTGGGCATGGGCAACCTCTGTTAAAAGGGCGAATTAGTTCAGGGATTACGCGCCAGAAGTTGCGAATGGCGTCGCAAGTAAGACATTAGTAATATTTCCGAAAAAACTTCGCACACAATGCTATAAATCGAATTCTCATGGGAAACCTTCTATATCTGGATAGAAGCAAGATTGCCTACACCACATTGCCGAATACATTCACCAACGTTCAATTTTGAGCAGGTGTAAATAGTGAATTGCAAAACACCATTGGCTAGAACGTATGATGTGCCGACAGTGGTCTCCGCTCTGTTCGGTAACGCACACAAGAGAAATACATAGTAATTGCCGCCTTTGCGTAACGCCGTCAGTAATTTTCTTTAATTGTGCCAGTAACTGTTACAGCGGTGAGATTGCGATACGTTGAATTTGGCGCCCGCACCGTCGCGAAATTATTCTTCGGTTTAGATTCGCGGAAGAGGTAATAAGTTACGACGATGCCCGTTATCGCTGAAAACAGTGATGGAATTTTTTGTGTTGATTGATGAGATGATCGGAAGTCGATCTTGAAATGAAAGCGAAAGCGCTAGCGACTTGCGAGGCCAGTCAATCTGGATCATGAAAACACTGGCGAAAGAGTTTCTTCAAGCCCTATGAAGCAGAAAATCATGTGGTGGTGGGGTATTGTCCCGATCGCATTTTATCCGGCGCCCCAGTCTTGCCGCCACATAACACGCTGCGCCACATAAGAACTCTCACATAACAATTCGATGACGACAAAAAAAGAGTGGTTGAAATTACAACATTTTCAAAAAGGCGCCTATTGCATTCGCACACCATCATGAAAAGCACTCTATAATGCTCTGCGTTTTTCATTGTAAAAAATCCACAGTCTTGAGGAAGAGGGAATCATATGCCGAAGGCGGCGCATATCCTGTTGGTCGATGATAGCCGCTCGGATATCGATTTAGCCCTTGAGGCTTTTCGTACGGCTAATTTTGGGGATTCAGTGCATACGGCGATCGGAGGGCAAGCCGCACTAGACTACTTGTTCGGTAGAGGATCTTACGTCGATCGCAAAACGCATCCCTTACCCAATCTGGTTCTACTTGATATACAAATGCCCGACACCGATGGCATCGAAGTGCTGCGTCAAGTCAAAGCCACGCCCGATTTAAAGCGTATTCCCGTCATTGTTCTGACGTCCTCCAAAAAAGCATCGCATGTCGCGCAAGCCTACGAACTGGGAGCGAATAGTTTCCTAGTCAAGCCGGCGACTTTCGAGGATTTTGTGAAGTTGATAACTACGATTAAAACCTATTGGCTAACTATTAATACGGGACCGCTAGGGCCGAATTTTAAGCAATAAATAATCGTAGGCCGCTAAGATGAAATTGACATTAGATGCAATCCATTCTTGACGCTGTGGCGAATACATAGGCGTTAAAGCATCTTCAATATCTAAGAGTCTGTCAAAATCTTACTGCGCGGGGTAAGGCTGAGGCTCCGCTTCTCGCTTTAGCCTTGCTCTGCTCACTACAGGTTTTGAACAGACTTCTAATAACTAGGAGAGGGAATGCTACGCTTTGTCGTTTTATTCTTTGGTCTCATTCTGACCGCCGCTGCAGCGCCAGAGCAGCCTCATATTTCCGTTTTTACCCCGCAAAGTACCGTCAAATCGGTGCGCCAAACATCTGTTCGGTTCAGCGAACCAATGGTCGCGTTTGGCGATCCTCGGCTTACCGATCCATTCGATATCATGTGCCCTGAAAAGGGTACCGGGCGATGGGCGGATGCGAATAATTGGGTTTACGATTTTGATCATGATTTGCCTGCCGGCATTACTTGTACCTTTATTCTTAAAGGAGGGACTAAGGCATTAAACGGCAAGGAAGTCGGTGGTGAGCGGGTGTTCCGGTTTAATACTGGCGGTCCGGCGATTACTGCTTCGGTTCCACGCGATGGCAGCTCCGGAATCGATGCGGAGCAAATTTTTATCCTCGTATCTGACGCGCCGGCAAAGCCGGCAACAATCTCTCGCTACGCCCGTTGCGAAGCGAAGGGCATCAATGAACAAATACCAGTACGCGTTATCGAAGGTGCCGAGCGGGAAAAAATACTTGCCGAGCAACAATCACCGAAAATTCGAGCGCTGCTGTTCGACAAACGCACTAATCAATTTTCTCTAGGTTACTTGCGCGATCGTTTATCCGCGCTCAAGGCAAACGCCAAGCGGGGCAAGTCCGACCTGATTGTTGTTCTCGGTTGTAATCGCCGCTTGCCTGACGATACTGAAGTTAAAGTCGTCTGGGGTGCTGGCATCGAATCCGTGAGTGGAATTGCCTCGAACGAAGCGCAAACACTTACCTATCAAACTCGCCCGGCTTTTACCGCGCGGTTTTCCTGTCAGCGAATTAACGTCAAAGCGCAATGTATTCCCGTGCTGCCGATGACGGTCACGTTTTCCGCTAGCGTGCCGACCGATGATGCGATGAAGATTCGGTTGCGGGATGCTGGAGGCAAACTGTATGCGCCAACAAAGTCCGAAGAAAAAACAAATGTCGTAAGTCAGGTGAGGTTCGATGGGCCTTTCCCCGAAAAAACCAAATTTACCGTTCAAATGCCGCCGGATTTACTGGATGACGCAGCTCGTAATCTTGCGAACGCAGCCGGTTTTCCCTTGGAAGTCGCGACAGACGAGTACCCACCGCTAGCCAAATTTCCGGCGGATTTCGGCATTCTGGAAGGCAAGGGCAATGCTGTATTGCCGGTAACGTTGCGCAACTTGGAAGCCGGCGAGGTAGCGCCGAAAGCGCGCGAGGCAGTCAATAAAGCGCGCGCTACCGGCATTGCAGGCAGCGTTATTTCCGTAACCAGCGACGAGGAAATTTTACGCTGGCTGTCGCGCTTCGAAGTGGCGAAACGTGATAAGTGGAAGACGGTCGGCGAGCATTCGGTGCGTGAAGATGCTGGTGCCAAGAGCATTTTCACTAATGAGAAAGAAATAAAGCACATTCAGGTTCCCAAACCACTCGGCGAAAAAGCATTCGAAATCGTCGGCATCCCGTTACCGCAGCATGCGTTTCATATCGTCGAACTTGCTAGCCCACGTTTAGGCGCGGCGCTTTTGGATAAGGACGCTCCTTTTTATGCGCGTACCAGTGTATTGGTTACTAATCTTGTCGCGCACGTGAAAATCGGCCGTGAGTCCTCCGCTGTTTGGGTGACAAACTTGGATAACGCCCAACCGGTGAATGGCGCGGCAGTGGTAATTCGTGATTGCAAAGGCAAGATTCTTGCGCGTGGAAAAACCGGCGCCGATGGAGTTGTGCGATTACCTGGCATCACGGACGAGAGACATTGCGCCGATTCGCCAGAAGGATATTTCGTCAGCGCTCGCACGGCACAAGATATGACGTTTACGTTGACGTCATGGGCGAATGGGATCGAGCCTTGGAGTTTCAAGGTGAATTACACCAGGTCGAAACCACAAGATCCGATTCATGCGGTGTTCGATCGCACACTACTGCGCGCTGGCGAAACAGTACACATGAAGCTTATCGCGCGTAAACGAACCATGAGTGGATTCGAGATTGTGCCGGCTGTTAATTTACCGAAAAAAATTACTGTTGAGCATGGCGGCAGTAGCACGAAACATGATGTGAACGTTCAATTTGACGAGCGAGGCATCGCATTAATTGATTGGCCAATACCAAAGGATGCGAAGTTAGGCGAATACGGGGTAAGCGCGCAAATTGGCGGAAAAGAATCTGATTCAATCTACATGGGCACATTCCGTGTCGAAGAATTCCGATTGCCGACAATGCGCGCGCAGATTACCGGTCCGACTAAGCCATTGGTGAATCCAAAGGAAGTGCCAATCGATGTCATGGTGGCATATCTCTCCGGCGGTGGTGCGGCAGGATTGCCGGCGAAATTGCGTACGCAGCTGCAGCCTGGCAATGTATCTTTCTCCGATTACGATGATTTCCATTTTTACGGAGACGATGTGAAAGAAGGCATCGTACGCAGTGGCGATGATTCATCGGAATATGATCAAGACGAATCAACCGGCGAAGACGATTCACAAACATCTGGTAACGCCGAGAACCGCGTTGCAGAAACCACGCCGCTGACGCTTGATCGTGCCGGAACGGTACGGCACGTGATATCAAAACTTCCCCGCATTACCAAGCCGCAATCGATTGTCGCCGAAGTGGAATATAGCGACCCCAACGGCGAGCGATTAACCGGTGCGAATAGCATTCCGCTTTACCCAGCGGCGGTGCATATCGGTTTGCGTACCGATGGTTGGGCGGCAAGCAAGGAGGGCGTGCGTTTCCAGGCATTGGCATTGGATCTTGCTGGCAAGCCGATAGCGAATCGGCAGATCAAAGTAGATATGTTTACGGTGCAGCGATATTCTCATCGTCGGCGTCTTATCGGTGGTTTTTATGCTTACGAGCATATTCAGGAAACAAAGCGCCTGGGTGAAGCTTGTCGTGGAAAGACCGATGCCAAGGGGCTGCTTCATTGCAATACGAAGACACCGATATCGGGTGAAATTGTGTTGCGTGCCGCATCTAAGGACGACGCCGGGAATGAATCCGCCAGCAACACATCAGTATGGGTGGCCGGTAAAGACGAATGGTGGTTTGAAGTAACCGATAACGATCGGATGGATGTAATTCCAGAAGCGAAACGCTACGAAGCCGGACAAAAAGCCAAGCTGCAAGTGCGCATGCCTTTCCGTAATGCAACCGCCTTAGTCACGGTCGAGCGGGAAGGTGTTATCGATAGTTTTGTGGTTAAGCTTTCCGGCAAATCGCCATTGGTTGAAATTCCGATGAAGCCGAATTACGCGCCTAATGTATTCGTGTCCGTATTGGCGGTGCGTGGTCGTGTCGAAGGAGTTAAACCGACAGCGTTGGTCGATCTGGGTAAGCCGGCATTTAAATTAGGAATAACCGAAGTTAAAGTCGGCTGGCAGCCGCATGAATTAAAAGTTGCTGTATCAACGCCGCGAGAAACTTATAAAGTCCGTGAAAAAATACCCGTAAAGGTAAGCGTGAAACGCGCTGACGGTGGCCCGCTCCCAGCGGGTACCGATATCGCATTTGCTGCCGTAGACCAAGCGTTATTGGAATTGAAGGCTAACGACTCTTGGAATTTATTGGATGTCATGATGCAACCGCGCGCGATGGAAGTGGCGACGTCCACGGCGCAAATGCAAGTTGTCGGCCGTCGCCACTTTGGTCGCAAAGCCTTGCCGCCAGGTGGCGGCGGCGGACGGCAAAACGCACGTGAGTTATTCGATACGCTGTTGCTATGGAAGGCTTCCGTCGTGCTGGATGGCAAGGGCGAAGCAATGCTCGATGTGCCGCTCAATGATTCGCTGTCGGCGTTCAAGTTGGCCGCAATCGCAACCGGTGGCACAGGGTTATTCGGCACCGGCACTGTCACGGTACGAACCACGCAAGATGTCATGCTGTTTGGCGGATTGCCGCCTGTGGTCCGCGAGGGGGATGATTATCGTGCATTGTTTGTTGCGCGTAATACGACCACTCAGAAAATACCGTTAACACTGAACGCGACTTTATGGTCGACCAATGACGATGGCAAGCTCGTCTCGAAACAAGCCCACCTACCAATCCTCGATGCGACCTTGGGCGCAGGAGAATCTCGCGAATTGGCTTGGGATGTCAAAGTGCCGATGGATCTCGATAAGCTCCACTGGGAAGTGACAGCAACAGACGTTAAAGGACAGGTGACCGATCGTCTAAAACTTAACCAGAAGGTAATTCCCGCGTATCCGGTGCAAGTGTATCAAGCGACGTTATTTCAATTAGACGCGCCGAAGACGGTGGATGTGCAAATACCCGTTGACGCAATTCCGGGGCGCGGCGGCATATCGTTGGCGATGCAAGCGAAGCTGGCCGAGGATCTTTCGGGCGTGCAGGAGTATATGTCGTCGTATCCCTACACTTGTCTGGAGCAACGCTCTTCAATTGCAGTTGTATCGCGTGATGAGGCGATGTGGGCAAAAGTGATGGCGAGCTTGCCCGATTATTTGGATCGAGATGGGCTGGCAAAGTACTTCGCTTCCGACTGGCTGCATGGTAGCGATGTGCTAACCACTTATCTGTTGGCTATTGCCGAGGAGAGTAGTTGGGAAATTCCTGAGAGCGCGAAAAACCGCATGATTGCGGGATTGACCGGTTTTGTGAATGGACGCGTGACGCGACCTTCCAGCTTGCCAACCGCCGATCTGACCATTCGCAAACTAGCGGCCATCGACGCGTTGTCGCGCCATGGGAAAGCCGATAAAGAGTTGCTGGCAAGCTTTACCATCGCGCCGAATTTATGGCCAACATCAGCCGTGCTCGATTGGTTCAATATTCTGAAACGTGTTTCTGATATTCCCGGCCGCGACTCGCGGATTGTCGAAGCGCAACAGATATTACGTTCGCGCCTAAACTTCCAAGGCACGATCATGACATTCTCCACGCAACACCAAGATGCGCTGTGGTGGTTAATGGTTTCCAACGACGTCAATGCTAATCGCGCCGTGCTTGCTTTATTAAATGAAGCTGAGTGGCGGCCGGATTTACCGCGCATGGCGAGAGGTGCGTTGGAGCGGCGTCTTCGCGGCCATTGGGATACCACGGTTGCCAATGCCTGGGGCACATTAGCAATGGAAAAATTCTCCAATGCGTTTGAAGCTGCACCGTTGAGCGGCGCTACGATGGCGACGTTGGCCGGGCAGAAAGCGGCGTACGACTGGTCCAATACGGAAGAGAAAGCGCACGAGCTGAATTTTGCATGGCCGCACGGCAAAGACAAGCTTGCTATTACGCATCAAGGCGCCGGAAAACCATGGGTGACCATGACCAGCCACGCCGCGATCCCACTCAAGGCGCCACTATCCACGGGGTACCGAATTGAACGGACGGTAACGCCTGTTGAGCGGAAAGTGAATGGTGTTTGGAGTCGTGGCGATGTAGCGCGCGTGAAGCTGAGTATTGAAGCGCAATCGGATATGACGTGGGTGGTGGTGAACGATCCGATTCCGACCGGCGCAGCTATTCTGGGTTCGGGGCTCGGCCGCGATTCACAGCTTCTTACGCAAAACGAGAAGCGTAGCGGATATGCGTGGCCGGCATTCGAAGAACGGAAATTCGATGGCTTTCGTGCTTATTATGAATACGTGCCGAAAGGAAAATGGACGGTGGAATATACGCTGCGGTTAAACAATCCAGGATCGTTCTTGTTGCCCTCGACGAGAGTGGAAGCGATGTATGCGCCGGAGATGTTTGGTGAAGTACCGAATCAGGCGATTGTTGTTAAACCGTAATGGGCCCATACTTTTTTAAGAGGAAATACTTCTAATCCCCATTGCTAATTAGATAAGGTCCCTTCTTTGCAAAAGGAGGGGGAAGGGAGGATTTAAGCGCGTGTGTTAAGTTCACCGTCGTTAAATCCCCCTCCATCCTTCTTTTTCAAAGCGGGAAGCGTCTATCGTCATTGATGGATATTATGCAAAGGCTTGCTAACCAAGCGTTTCAAACACGATTGCTCCGCTTACTCATCACTGCCTTCACCCTATGGTGTTGCTCGGTCATCGCCAACGCAACTCCGACCTTCACCGAAACCAAATCTCACTGGCGTTCCTCTGAAGCAATCCTTCTCGACCGTAACGGCCAAACACTTTACGAATTGCGAATCGACAACAAAGCCCGCAGGCTTTCGTGGATGCCGTTAGCAGATATTTCTCCTGCGCTTCAGCAGGCTGTCATTCAATCCGAGGACCGTCGTTTCTACCACCATAGCGGCGTCGACTGGCGAGCTATCGCGGCTGCGGTATGGAGTAACACCGGCGTTGGCGTAAAACGTGGCGGTAGCACGATCACGATGCAACTCGCAGCGATGCTTGACCCGGCATTGAGCGCTAGGCATGGCGGACGTTCGTTTTCCCAAAAATGGAAGCAAATTCTAGCGGCAAGGGAAATCGAAAACGATTGGAGTAAAGCAGAAATTCTTGAAGCATATTTCAATCTAGTCAGCTTCCGTGGCGAAGGGCAGGGTATTGCTGCTGCCGCCAAATTACTGTTTGATAAAGTGCCTTCCGGCCTTAACACTGACGAGTCGTTGATTCTCGCTGCCTTGATTCCCTCGCCGAATGCCAAGCCGTTGCGTGTTGCTCACCGCGCATGCGTGTTAGGCGGCGCGATGGGTACTGCTTGCGAATCGTTGCGGCGTGCGGCATTGCATGCTTTGGAACAACCGCCGGCAGTAGCTTCAAACGCGATGCTGGCGTCGCATCTGGCGCGACAACTGTTGAATGCTCCAGGTGAGAAGGTGGTATCGACCTTGGATGCAAACGTGCAAGCATTCGCCGAACGCGCGCTACGAGCGCAACTCGCCTCACTTGCCGGTGAGAAAGTGCGCGATGGCGCGGTGCTGGTAATGGACAATGCGACCGGCGATGTATTGGCATATGTGGGTAATAGTGGCAGCACCTCAAGTGCCTATTATGTAGATGGCGTCCGGGCATTACGGCAGGCGGGATCAACTTTGAAACCGTTTCTCTACGAGATAGCAATTGAAAATCGGTTGTTGACTGCAGCATCAATACTGGATGATTCCCCAGTAAACATTTCCACACCGGCTGGCTTATACATTCCGCAAAACTATGACCACGATTTCAAAGGACCGGTCAGCATGCGTACTGCATTGGCTAGCTCATTGAATGTCCCTGCAGTGCGCACGCTATTGCTCGCCGGTATGGAAAGTTTTTATGCGCGGCTGAAAGCCTTGGGTTATGAATCACTAACAGAGTCAGCGGATTTCTACGGTTATTCGCTGGCGCTTGGGTCCGCGGAAGTCAGTTTGTTACAGCAGGTGAATGCCTATCGCGCGTTGGCCAACGCTGGACAGTGGACGCCGCCACGCATTCGTATGGATGCCCGGCGGGAAGACTCCAGGCGGATCATGGACCCAGCAGCAGCTTTTATCATTGCCGACATTCTCGCTGATCGCGCCGCTCGTAGCGTTACTTTTGGCCTCGACAATGTGCTGGCGACAACTTATTGGAGCGCGGCCAAAACCGGCACAAGTAAAGACATGCGCGACAACTGGAGCATCGGTTTCTCCGGTCGTTATACCGTTGGCGTTTGGGTAGGCAACTTCGACGGCGAATCGATGCATAACGTTTCGGGCGTCACGGGCGCGGCGCCGATATGGCGAGAGGTAATGGATTATCTGCAACGCAGTGCACCGACGTTGGAACTAGCGCAGCCAGCAGGTTTGATTGCTAAGCGTGTTAGCTTCATCCACGGAATCGAGCCGACACGAAACGAATTGTTTTTGGCAGGTACGGAGATGGCATTGATGACAACGCCTAGTGAGAAAACGCGGACGACGTCGCACATCGCTTATCCAGGGAACGGTGCCATCATCGCGCTGGACCCTGATATTCCGGTGGGCAGGCAAATGGTGTTTTTTGAAGCAAAGCCTGATACACAAGGTTTGCGGTGGCGCTTAAATGGTCAGTTCTTTGAGAGCGGCAGCTATGTTAAATGGCCACCGAAGTCAGGTAGGCATCAATTGGCGCTACTCGACGGTACTGGCCGATTACTAGATCAAGTAGAGTTTCAAGTGCGAGGGTTGTTATTGGATAAGCAAGGAGAGAACGAGGGATTTTCTGCGCATTAGATGTTCTAAGCTAATGTTGATAATGGTCTTGAACAATTCGTGGTTGTGATAGTGCTTGGCATGCATGGCAGTCTAGTAGAACGAGCGGCTGTTGGCTATGCGAGCAGAAAAGATGCTGTGCGCACCGAGTGCCGGAGACAGTATGCGGTCTATTGAGCGCTTACGTAATTTCATTGGATTTGGCATCGACCTGTACTTGCCCAAGCGACAGCCCTTGCTCACAGGCCCAGGCGCTAACGATATGGTGCGCGCCTTGCTCTCGACCATGATCAAAAGAACGGCGCACGGTCTTGCCATCAATGGCGACCACCTCGCGCTCGAACTGGGTGGCCAGCGACCGGGCCCACGCCGTAAAGGCGGCCTCGAAAGCCTGCGGATCAATCAACATGAAGACCCGGCGAAACGTGTCGTGCGACGGAATACCATAGGGCAAATCTAAAAAACCTTTCAACCATTCCGCTTTGCTACGGCCGTAAAGCGCCATGTCTACCCAGCTTTCGGCACCCGCGATGACGGCGCAGACCGCAATGACCAGAATGTCGATCAGCTGGTGAGCAACTTTCCTCGTACAACGCACATCTTCCAGCATAGAAAAATGCTCTGCTAATTTCTCCACCGACATTCTCCCAAATATCGGCAGACTCGTTCACCTCACAACAGGTTCCTTGGGGGAATAAATTTCATGCGTAAGCCCTGGGGGAAGGGCGGTATTATGAGCTTTGTGGGACGTCGATTGTTCGCCCCAGCTCAACCCGGGAATCTTGGGTATCATCATTCGTTGCCACTTTAAAAAACGATTTTCAAAACCTTTTTTAAGAGAGGCTGAATTATGCACAGTCTAAAATTGACCCAAGCCATCGAGACCTTGCGCGCCATTCCCGTTGAGCAAAGGAGCCTCGAGAACATAGAGGCTTATCACCGAGCATGGGTGGACGAAAAGCCGGATGAAGAGAGGAAAACGGCTTCTGAGCGAGAGTTGGAGCTTTGGAAACAGATTATCGAGGCGCGCGACAGCCGCTTGCCGCGACCGTCCGGTTTTTGCCTTTTGCTGAACGGCTTGAAATTAACCGAATTGACGGAGACTGTCTTCGATCTCGGAGATACGCTCGAAGAATTGAATGTTAACAATAATTCCCTATCGGTCTTGCCCGACCGCATTGGCGACTTGAGCGCGTTGAAGGAGCTGTGTGTTTCCGACAATAAGCTGCCGGACTTGCCCGACCGCATTGGCGAGTTGCGCGAGTTGAAATTGCTGCATGTTTCCAGCAATGCGCTGAGGGGTCTTGCCCGACTGGATTGGCGAGTTGCGCAAGTTGATATCGCTGCAGGTTTCCGACAATAAGCTGCCGGACTTGCCCGACCGCATTGGCGACTTGCGCGAGTTGGAGGATCTGGATGTTTCCCACAATGAGCTGAGGGTCTTGCCCCACTGGATTGGCGAGTTGCGCAAGTTGGAGTATCTGAATGTTTCCGGCAATGCGCTGAGCGTCTTGCCCGACTGGATTGGCGAGTTGCGCAAGTTGAAGTCGCTAGATGTTAACGACAATCATCTGACGGACTTGCCCGACCGTATTGGCGACCTGTGCGCGTTGGAGTGGCTGAGTGTTTCCCGCAATCATCTGAGGGTCTTGCCCGACCGGATTGGCGAGTTGAGCACGTTGGAGGACCTGATTGTTTGCGACAACGCTTTGGAGAGGTTGCCGAATAACATGGGTTATTTACCCGAAAACGCAGAGGTAGATGTCTCCAACAACCCCATCGCCTTGCTGCCGTCCAATTTTCGCGAGTGGAAGCGCTTTGTGCTCCAAATGACCGCCGGCAACCTCACTCCAGAGGCGCGAGTGGAATGGGCGGACATTAACAGGCAGGGCCTGGGGCCTCGCCCCAATTACAACATGACCCAGGCCGGCGCCGCGCAAACCGTCGAGGAAGACCGGGAGCTCGGCCGGCCGTTGGATAGAGCGGCGGCAGCCTGGCTGTCGGCGGACCTGCCCGACCGCGCTGCCGTGTTGGGGCGATTGGCCGACATCGACCGGCGTTACCGGCTGCAAGCCAAGAAGGCCAAACTGGGGCACAGCCTGTTGAAACGACTGGCCGGCATCGACCGCTACCGGATTGCCGCCAATGACGCGAAGAGCCGCAGCAAGCACGTTTTAGCCGGCGACGCCTACAACCGGGTGCGGGATTACTCACGCATGCTAGACCGGCTGCCGCAGATGGAGGAGTACAAGAATATCGAGACGTGTCCCGTCGTGATGGAGAGGACCGAGCGGTTGCTGCAATCGGTCGCGCGGACCGAATTGCGGGAGCCGAAGCAGCGCGACAAGTTGCACGAGATGCGCTTTGGCAAGGCCCAGCACGCGCTGGGCGCATGCGGGGACCGGGTGGCGGAAGGATACGGCGCGGTGCTGAGAGGGGAAGACGCGTGTATCGCGATCATGGACGACTGGTCTGCGGACAAGCGGTTGGGGTTGATCGAATCCGAATGGCTGGACTATGAGATTGATCTGGAGGTCTTTGAGCGCCGCAAAAACCGGGGCGGCGACTTCCTGCAAATCGCGCTGGGATACAAAATGCGGCTGGTCCATGAGAAGGGCGTGGCGTTGTCGCACGCGCCGAAAGAGATTCGGTTTGAGATTGCCGCCAAAGTCAGTGACGATGAACTGGAAACGATGGCGGCGCACCTTCAGGGATTGGACCGGGTGCTGCTGGACGAACGCGCCAGCGAGCATGAAGTCTGGCAAGACTGGCTGCGGGCGCATCATTCTGCGGCGTGCGAGGTTATCGATCAGGGTTTCGGCGCGCTGATGGAGAGTTTGCAGGAGTCGTGGGATTTCAAACAACGCCAACATCCCGGCATGTCTGAGGAGTTCGCGGAAGCAAAAATAGTCACGCCGGCTGAGTTCGGGAAGCTCATCGCGCTGATCGACAGCGAAGATATGTGGAAGGACGCATTACAGCAAATCGGGCAGGCGAAAGAACGCGCGTTGGAGAAATTCGCGGCCGAAGTCGCCGGCGTCGAGCGCAAAGCGAAACTCGCCCGGGAACGAACGCCGGCGCAAGGACAGTCGCTCGCCGAGGTGGCGCCGGCGAGCCTCGCCATGGCGCCGCAGTCGCCGCGGCAGGCGCAGCCCCAATCCAAAGCCGACGTGCTCGAAGCGGTGGGCGCGTGCCGCGAATGGGCCGAGGCCTTCGGCGATGCGCAGGTGCTCAAGGCGAAGGCCGAAGCGGCGAAACAGGCGCCGAGCGTCGAATTCGTAAAGTCAATCCCGTTATTGGATGCCAAACAACAACAGTTAGCGGGCTCCAATCGATTCACTTTTATCGCGCCGCCTCAAATGAGCAAGGAAAGGCAAGCCGCGTTGATAGCGAAAGCCGCCGCGCAAGGGTTGAAAATCGAAGCGGTAGTGGGACAGCTGGTGGAAAGATTCCATGTTCACGGTTCCGCCATTTTTACCTCCGAGCCGGATAAGGCCGTGGTCGTCCGGCAAGGCGCCTATTTGATGGAGTTGCCCGAAAGCCGAGTGAAAGCGCAAGCCGATAGAACCAAGGCTGAAGTGCTCGCCAGAGACGGCGACGGCAAGACGCCTCCCAATCCCAAGGCCGAAGTTCGTGGATTTCAAGTTCCGGAAATGACGGACGAGTACAAAGCGATGCTCAAGCGAGATTACTCCGCTAAAACGGAATTGCAGGGGCCGGAAACCAATAAACCGGTTAGACGGAGATCCGGTCTTTAGTTCGGCTTGGTTCATTTCCACTGAACACTCCTATCCTGTTTTGATGCCGAATTTTAGTAAGCCCCGTATGGCCAAAAAACTAAAACGGCTTGATCGCAAGGTAGTTTATCATCCATGCGATCGTTGCTCTTGTCGAGTTTGTGTGACTTTCGATGTCGCGTAAAATATTGGCAACATTCGAATCAGGACAGAGCGAACAGGGTTATGAATTGGCCGCGTATTCTTGCTTACATTACGGGCACAGTCGATCAGGAGCTGCTGCTGCGCAACGAATATCTCGCTGCTGAAAATCGGATTCTCCGTGCGCAGCTGAACAGGCGCTTGCAACGGTCGAATGCGGACCGAGCAACGCTGGGAGAAATCGGGCTCTTTTGCGTATCTGTAGAAAATAATTAAGCGTAAATTTTGAATCCTTGCAGGTCGAGGAATAACTGCTGAAAAATCGTTTTTATTTTTGCTAGGCCGTAGCATCGACGTTTGATGACTTTGATTTTGTTGTTCAGTCCTTCGTAAGCGCTCAATAGACTGCATATTTCTCTAGTAAATCGGCATCAGTAATGATGGCGTCTGGATCAAATGTGATGCAGG
>JAZKCF010000017.1:0-8448 GCA_040388195.1 Pseudomonadota bacterium | reverse complement strand
CTCGCGCTTTTTTACTCTCAACGCAGGCGCGATATAGTTCATAACAGGCTCTAGTCTGGGTCATTGTGTTAATTACGCCGGCTCCCAGTGCTCAATGATGAGTTGCAGTGTGCTGTTGCCGTTGTACTCGTTGATATCCGGCCGGTAGACGGCGCGGATTTGATCCGGCGGTGATCTTTCTTCGAAAAAGATAATCGCGTTGTACGAATGGGATTGATATTTGAGTTGTAGCTTCAGATGTTTTTCACCAACGATGCGCCGGTTTTCAATCCTAAATACGCCTTCGAATCGTGGTGCCGGAAAACCTTGTCCCCATACGACGCGCTGAATGTCGGTAGCCAATGTCATATTTAGTTCATCAATACTCAGCTCACCGTCGGTTTCGATGATTTGTGTTAGGTCGGCTGGCGAGAGCAGACGGCGGGCTACGGCTTCGAAGGCGGCAGTGAAGTCGGGGAGGGCGTTTTCGGGGATGGTTAATCCGGCTGCAGCTGCATGGCCGCCGAATTTTTCGATCAGGTCGGGGTGTTGTTTGGAGACCAGGTCGAGCGCATCGCGTAAATGCAATGCGGGAATTGAGCGTCCCGATCCTTTCAGGGTGCCGTTTGATCCGCGAGCGAAGGCGATGACGGGGCGATGAAAACGGTCTTTCAAGCGTGATGCGAGAATACCAATCACGCCTTGATGCCAATCAGGTTCGAATACCGCCAACGTGTAGTTTTCACGCGGATCGATATCGTCAAGTTTCGTTAACGCGGATTCCTGCATGTCGGCTTCGATTTCCCGGCGTTCGCGGTTCAGTGCGTCCAACTGCGTGGCAATTTTCAGCGCGTGATCTTCGTTATCGGTGATGAGGCATTCGATGCCTAAGGACATATCGTCCAGCCGTCCCGCAGCATTGAGGCGTGGTCCCAAGATAAAACCTAATTCATACGTGCTAACGCGCTCCGCAGGGCGGCCGGCGACGTGCAGTAATGCGCGGATACCTGCGCAGCAGCGCCCAGCGCGAATGCGAGCCAGGCCCTGGGCGACTAAACGACGGTTGTTGTCGTCCAGCTTTACGACATCGGCGACGGTACCCAGCGCAATGATGTCAAGGAGATCGGCGAGGTTAGGTTCAGCAGGTTGATTACCCGATGCCGTGGTTCGATAAAAAGGTACGCGGGGTATTTCAGAATTAAAAAATGCGCGTTGCCGTAATTCGCTTCTTAGCGCCAATAGCACGTAGAAAATGACGCCAACACCAGCCAGATTCTTACTCGGAAATTGGCAGCCCAGTTGGTTGGGATTAACGATGGCTGCCGCATCCGGTAACGCATCACCGGGCAGATGATGATCGGTAACGATGACTCGCATGCCCAGTCGATTTGCTTCTGCAACGCCATCAATACTGGCGATGCCGTTGTCGACAGTAATCAGCATATCGGGCCGGCGCTCATAAGCGAGACGGACGATTTCAGGCGTTAAACCATAGCCGAATTCGAAGCGATTCGGGACTAGATATTCGACTTTCGCGCCCATCGCGCGCAACCCACGAATGGCCACCGCGCAGGCGGTCGCGCCATCGGCATCGTAATCGGCAATCACCAGTAGCTTCTGCTTCTCGCTGATCGCGTCAGCCAATAGGCCGGCTGCTTTATCGATACTTTGCATCGCATCGAGGCCGATGAGGTGAGTTAGCTCCGTTGATAATTGAACAGGTGTATCAATATTCCTTGCAGCGAAGAGGCGGGCCATTACCGGGGGAATATTGGCCGAAATAAGATTGCGGTAACGATCTGGTGATTGGAGGCGGGGTGTTATCTGAGGCATATGATCCGGCTATATATCCGTTAATCGGCGAGAGTTCCGCCAGAATTTCCATAAATTTGTTCTGGTAATTTTGATTTCGACGGATCGGTCGTCACCGAAACCAGTAAGCGTTAATTGTTTTATCCGTCCCGTTTGTAATGCTTTGAGGAGGGGCAAAAACCAGTTTTGTTCCAGTTGAATCAGCGCTTGTTGCCAGTTATAAACGTCGTCATATTGCCGCGGCACTTCCAATTCATCAAGGACGATTAAATGCTCACCTTGCGCATTTTTTTGCGCGAGCAAGGCATCTGCTGTTGGATTGGCGATCGGTATCGATGCTAGTGATGCGAGGCTGCGGGCCACATTTTCTTTTGCCCAAAGGGTGACAATCGCTGGGCGCTCAATGCGTGGAGCTTGTCCTCCGCCCCAGAACCAAACGCTATTAATAGGTACTTGACCGGCATTCTCCCGTGCTTCATTAAGCGGATGCGCGAACAGCAACATTTGTGCTTCATTCAGCAAAGAACGAAATCGCTGCGCATCGTTCCCTGTAGGAAGCAGCAAATCGATATTTTTACCGGCGGTTTCTCTACGGGAAGTGCAATGTAAATCGATAGGTGAGGGAAAGCGAAGGTACCAACGCGTTGGTTGTAGCGGGTAAAAAATGAATCCGTCGCTGCGGAAATGGTTATTTAACGTATCGGTAAGACTGATCGCTTCATCTTCGCTTATATTGAAAATGCCGCAATCCGCCATAATGAGTTGATCTCGATTGGCTTGTAGATGCACGGGGTCGGCCCGTAGCCAATATGCGTTTTCGGCATTGCCGCCATCGGTGGTTAAGGTCACCGGTGCTAGTGGCCAATCGTTTTGCCTGCTTACTGAAAAGCGTTGGCATAGCCATGCTTCGTAGTGATCGGCTGGCGTCGAAAGAGCTTTGCCTCTAGCAACTAATCGAGATAGGGCGGGGAGGGCCAGTCCGGTAATGAATTCCTCCCAATGACCATGCGGTGGGAGAAAACCTGGCATAACAAGTTGGCAATGCATGAATTTTAAGGCAAGAATTTCTCTGATTTCAGCGGTGCGCTAACCGCGAAAGCAAGGCGGGAACGGCCTGCGAGTGTACCACTCAAGCCGCCTGTGGCGTAGGGCAAACTCCTTCGCAGTCTCTGCGCTCAGCACGACGATCACACGATGTGCGAAACTCACTACGACAAACCACTAGCCATCATCAAGCATGTATATACCAAAACACTTTGAAGAGCCTAATGTTGACGTAATGCACGAGCTGATCCGTGCGCGCCCCTTTGCTACCCTAGTCACGTTTTCAGCCAGCGGGCTTAACGCAAACCACATTCCACTGCTTTTATCCAAAGAGCCCTCGCCCCATGGTACGTTGCAAGGCCATGTTGCTCGCTCAAATCCGATGTGGGCAGATTTTGCGAAGGACGTTGAGGCATTGGTTGTGTTCCAAGGCCCGGACACTTACATAACACCCTCGTGGTATGCCACTAAGAAGCAAGCGGGAAAAGTTGTGCCGACTTGGAATTACGTGGCAGTCCATGCATATGGTTCGCTGCGTATTGTCGATGATCCCACATGGTTACGGAGTCAGCTTGAAGCGCTAACGGCTCACAACGAGGCCTCCTTCCCGCAACCCTGGAAAATAGCGGATGCTCCTCACGAATATATAGAGAAGCTGATTGGATCCATTGTCGGAATCGAGATCGTTATTACCAAGCTTTATGGCAAATGGAAAGTAAGCCAGAATCAGCCGGCGCAAAATCGGACAACAGTTGTTGAGGGGCTGCAAGCGAGTGGAACAGAAGAAGCCTTGATGATGGCAAAACTTGTTGCGGGGACTGCAAAAGATGAGCGTTAGTATTGTGTTCCATTGGAGCCGCAGAACAAGTCGGTTGTATTAGAGCGGATTTCATATGTATGAATGTACGGTGTCGTTGCCCCTGCCGGTTGCAACCAGAAGGGGCGCGTATTTCATCAATTTGTTTATTGGTATCGATCAACTGACGTTATTGCTGTGCCGGCTTGATTGCCAGTAAGTATCCGCCACACCCGCGTCACGATTGATGATGCGGCTTAACTGAAATAGTAGATCGGATAAGCGATTCAAATATTTTTGTGATAGCTGGTTTATTTCTTCCGATTGAGCAAGCTCGACTAGTCGTCGTTCGGCGCGGCGACAAACGGTGCGAGCAACGTGGGCAAACGCCGCAGCCCGGTTGCCGCCCGGTAGGATGAACTCCTTTAACGGTGGTAGCGCGTCAGTGAGTTTTGCGATCCAGGTATCTAAACGAGCAAGATGGTTTTCTTCGAGTGCCATTCGGCCGGGAATACAGATTTCTCCACCAAGATCGAATAGATCGTGTTGAATCGCTATCAGCATTTTACGTACGTCGTCGGAAAGCGGTTCGACGAGAACGACGCCGATAGCGCTATTCAGCTCATCAATTTCACCAATAGTTTCCACGCGTAAGTTGTACTTGGTAACACGGGAGCCGTCGCCTAGACCGGTTGTGCCATCATCGCCGGTGCGCGTTGTAATCTTGCTAAGTCTGTTTGACATAAAGGGGGAATTTGGAACTGGGCGAGTATTATAACCATACACATGAATTTGAAATTACTACGACCAAGACAATTCACGTGCAAGTCGAAAACACGAAATCCTGTATCATCTACACAATTTTAGCCATTGCCCTAGGCCTTCTTACAAGAAATGAAAACCAGTTTTCTCGATTTTGAGCAGCCAATCGCCGATCTTGAATCCAAGATCGAAGAACTTCGTTTTGTGCAAGACGATTCGGCCGTCGATATCTCGCAAGAGATTGACCGCTTGCAGAAGAAAAGCCAAACACTCACCAAAGATCTTTATAGCAAGCTGACACCGTGGCAAATCGCCAAGGTCGCGCGCCATCCACATCGGCCGTACACCCTGGATTACATTCAATCGATGTTTACCGATTTTGAGGAACTCCACGGCGACCGATGTTATGCCGACGATCCGGCTATTGTCGGTGGAATCGCGCGATTTAACGGTCAGAGTGTCATGGTAATCGGGCATCAGAAAGGACGCGATACCAACGAGCGTACCTATCGCAATTTCGGCATGCCGATGCCTGAGGGGTATCGCAAGGCGTTACGGCTCATGCAGCTAGCGCAAAAATTTTCCATACCATTGTTTACGTTTATCGATACACCGGGCGCTTATCCAGGTATCGGTGCGGAAGAGCGTGGGCAGTCGGAAGCTATTGGCCGCAATTTGTTTGTGATGGCTGGGCTCAAGATTCCAATTGTTTGCACGATTATCGGTGAGGGCGGTTCAGGCGGCGCACTGGCGATTGCTGTCGGCGATACAACATTGATGTTGCAATATTCGACTTACTCAGTAATTTCCCCTGAAGGCTGCGCAGCCATTTTGTGGAAAAACGCTGCGCATACCGAAGATGCAGCTGAAGCATTGGGGATTACCGCGACTCGATTGAAGGGTTTTGGACTTATCGACAAAATAATCCACGAGCCTTTAGGCGGCGCGCATCGTGATCCGCAAACGATGGCCAATTCGCTGAAAAAAGCATTGCAAGAATCGCTCAAATCACTGCAAGAAATGTCAATCTCCGAGTTGATTGCCCGGCGCCAGGAACGGCTCATGGGATACGGCAAGTTCAAGGAAATCGAGATATAAGAGCGAGTTTAAAAATTATGCTTGCTTGCTAGGGAATGGAGCAAGCTACTTAAGTAACTGCAATTTTTCCATCGGCATGCTGTGCGCCTTCGGTGCCGTCTGCGAATGCAAGTGCGCCCTGAAGGGTAACGCCGCTGGGGCAGCTTTGCCTAAGTCCTAAAACCGTAATTACCCACGGATTCGCAAAAATGCACGATGCCTTATTCGAGCATGTTGCCGCCTTACTGGAGCGCCATTGCAATAGTGGCGCTCGGCTGACGGTTGGACTTTCGGGTGGGCTCGATTCGGTGGTGCTGTTATCCTTATTACATCGGTTGCGCAATCGATTCGATTTTCAACTCGCCGCCCATCACGTCAATCATCAAATTAGTCCTAATGCGCAAAGTTGGGCAAGTTTTTGCGAGAATCTGTGCGCTGCGCTTGCCGTCCCTTTCAGTCAAACCATTGTCAATGTTCCACGAGATACCGGTAAGGGCCTTGAAGCCGCAGCCCGAGCCTTACGGCATGAAGCATTCCTGACATTAGATGTTGATTTCATACTTCTCGGCCATCATCAAGATGACCAGGCTGAGACATTATTGTTAAGGCTTTTGCGTGGTGCCGGCGTGAAAGGATTGGCGGCGATGGCGGAGTGTTCGCCAATAGGGAATCGCACCAGGGTTGCGTCGGCGCCACGAATTCTACGTCCTCTTTTACATCAACCACGTTCATCCCTGGCGAGTTTTGCGCATGCGGAGGGACTGCAATGGATTGATGATGAGAGTAATACCGATATCCATTACACGCGCAATTATCTACGCGTTGAATTGCTTCCTCGGATCAATGTACGTTTCCCTACCTATCGTTCAATCCTCGATCGCGCTGCCACGCAATTCGCTGAAGCGGAACAATTGCTTGCGGTATTAGCTGCTATCGATGCCAAAGATGCGATAAATGATGGGCGAATTACGGTGCAAGCACTGACCGCATTGGATGAACCGCGAGCAAAGAATTTACTCCGCTATTTTTTAGCTCAGCATCATCTCAAGATGCCTGACCATGCCCGACTGCATGAGATTTTGCGGCAAATATCGACGGTGCGGCACAACGCAGAGGTATGCATTGCTCATGATGGTATCGAATTACGGGTTTTTCGAGATTGGCTTTATGTAGTTCACTCGCACTCATCGCCGTCATCCGATTTTCAATTGCAATGGCAAGGGGAATTGCATTGGCGAATTCCTGCATTGCATGGTGCGATGGTTTTTGAAGAGACGCCGGGCTGCGGAATCGCCAAGGATGCACTCGTTGGGAATAATGAGGTATCCGTGCGACTTCGCCAAGGTGGGGAAACCTTGCGGCTTGGCGAAAATCGCCCAAGACAGACGTTAAAGAATCTATTGCAAACGGCAGGAATTCCACCGTGGGAGCGGGAGCGGTTGCCGTTGTTGTATATTGGCGATGAACTGGCCTACGTGCCAGGTATTGGTGTGGACGTAGCTTTTAAAGCGACGACAAGTGGCAAGGGAATAACCCTAGCGTGGATGTCGGAGAATACTGGACATTTTTCCGCTCCAGTGCGATAAATCAATTTTCAAACGGGGAGTCGCTATGAAATTATCGAATTTAATTGTTGGATTAACCGCGCTTGTACTTTCTGGCCTGACATATGCCGACCAGCCGATCGTCATTAAATTTAGTCACGTCGTCGCGCAGGATACGCCAAAAGGAAAGGGCGCCGAATACTTTAAAAAACTTGCTGAGGAGCGTACCAAAGGCCGAGTGAAAGTAGAGGTTTATCCGAATAGTCAGCTTTATAAAGACAAGGAAGAAATGGAAGCCTTGCAACTCGGTGCTGTGCAAATGCTCGCTCCCTCGCTGGCTAAGTTTGGTCCTCTAGGCGCACGTGAGTTCGAGGTGTTCGATGTGCCTTATATGTTCAATAGCTATGACGAATTGCATAAAATTACCCACGGCCCCGTCGGTAAAAGCCTACTGAAAAAGTTGGAGAACAAAGGCATTCTCGGCCTGGTTTTTTGGGATAACGGTTTTAAAGAAATGAGTGCGAATAAACCTCTTAAAAAGCCGGAAGATTTAAAAGGATTAAAAATGCGCATTCAGTCGTCTAAGATTCTCGATCTGCAAATGCGGTCATTAGGCGGTAATCCACAAGTCTTGGCTTTTTCCGAAGTTTATCAGGCGCTACAAACGGGCGTTGTAGACGGTACGGAAAATCCAGTGTCCAACTTCTATACGCAGAAAATGCATGAAGTGCAAAAGTACTTAACGTTAACAGATCATGGCTGGCTTGGTTATGCGGTTATCGTCAATAAAAAATTCTGGGAAGCGCTGCCTGCGGATATTCGTGCTACGTTGGAAGGTGCGATGAATGATGCGACAAAGTATGCCGATGATATTGCGAAAAAGGAGAATGACGATGCGCTGGAAGCAGTGAAGAAATCTGGCAAGACGCAAATCATTACACTGACGCCAGAGGAAAAAGCGGAATGGAAGCGTGCGTTGGTGAAAACGCACAAGCAAGCCGAGGAACGAATTCCTGGCGGTAAAGAGTTGATGCAGTCTATCCATAAAGAGACTGGTTTTAAACCTAATTAATAGTAGTTGGGTGAAACGAGCCAATGTGGAATATGGTTGTGCAATGCGTGGGCATCGTTTCACTTTTTGCGGTTTGAATACAATAAAAATCTACAACTCAATTAAAGTGGCGCGATGGGTAGAGAAATTCGCAAACCACCTCAGTAGATCAAGTTATATGAAGAACGGGGAATGCTGGCACTATGTTTGAAGTGCCGCATTTCTCGCCCAACGCTTTTCGTAAGTTGAAATGACGTCTGTGACGTTGACCTACACGTTAAGTAAGATGAGTTACAGGTAGTTTTATAATTACCTTCAGCTAATGGCTTTTATTAAGAACTACGTTAGTAAAGCCTCATTGTTTATAATGTGATGCATGAAAT
>JAZKCF010000016.1:28045-28535 GCA_040388195.1 Pseudomonadota bacterium | reverse complement strand
TTGGTAGCTGATCCTTCTCCATAGTTCAAGCCGCTGAAACACATAAAGAGCCTAATTTTTAAATCGGTGAACCGTACATCAGCCGCGCATGGCACATCCGCGAGAATAAGCCAGGGAAAGGTCGCGTGGGTGAGGTAAATACTTCTAGCGTACAGCGCGTTGAAGCCACCTTCGCCAATGATCGAAATCAGTTGGAACGCCAGAGGCCGCCAGAGCTTAAGGACGATATTTCCTGCATCACCAGTGCCTTTGGCCATGGCCGCCTCGATCAATTGCTGTCGAACATCGCTTGTGGTCATAAATTAAACTCGGAATCAGCCGGCCAGAGGGAAGCAAGGTTGAAGGTTAATTCAGTTTTGGTAATGCCAGTCGGTATGGGAAGCTACCGGATGGTTAGTCAAGAAAAAGGATGTGTGCGGGATATTGTTTTGGCCAGCAATATTGCTGAAAACCATTGATGGAGATGTAGCCGTTTCCGCCTTCCGCCTTC
>JAZKCF010000016.1:0-27945 GCA_040388195.1 Pseudomonadota bacterium | reverse complement strand
CGACTTCCGACTTCCGACTTCCGACTTCCGACTTCCGACTTCCGACTTCCGACTTCCGACTTTAAATTAGGAGTAGGTGGTAATTCTCCTGCATGCGTGCATGTTACTCCTTTAAGTTTGAGCAATGCACGTTATAAATCGCCAATGGCTCTGTTTCCTCGCTTAAGGCAGTGCTCAACTCTTCCCAGCCCTTCCCTTGTCCTCTGGAGACATAACAGAGTTTTTTTCACGAGCCTGAGTTGTGATTTGAACGAAATCAACCGCGATTCGTTCCGGCCCATATTTAGCGGTCATTTGCTTCAATTGTTTTTCTACTGCTCGTAAATAGTCCGATGTAGATTCGTACTCTGGACGAACGTTATCGAATAGCGGCGCGGGAGTAACAAGAAGCACAATCAGTTCACTTCCAAACGGCTTCGCAATTTCCCAGTTTCCGAGGCTTCCGATTGTGGCCGAATAATTTGGCGGCGCTTGGTTATCCTTTGCGCGCGGGCTTGGCACCATGTGGACAACATTACCGTCCAACACAAAGTAATCGACGTTGACATAGGAATTATATTCGGGCGTCGTAATGTCAACGATCAATGGTTCGCCTTCGGTTAATTGCGCGCCTGGCGCTTTCGTATGAATGGAGGCTTTTCTGCCAGTTTGCCGATTGTTTGTCCAATATGGAGCGAATATTTTGATCACATCGCATTTGTCTTCGCTTACCTGTTGAACATCAACATCTAACGTCGTCACGCCTGGAATAGCACTTAACATTTCTTTGAACCGTGTGATGTCTACACTCTTCGGAATATATCCTTGAACTTGTAACGCACGATCACGAACCGTAGCAACCGTCGCTGAACATGGCACCTGCGCAAGAATCGGCGTGACGTTGGCGAGGGAAAGTGTTGGCGTTGAAGGCTGCATGGTTTGCGGACGATCAACCGGCGCCGTAATCACCTGCTGGCCGCTCTGACCATTCGGAGAATCCCAATAATATTTAATAGCGACGGTAAGAAGCCCGGCAATTATTAGTCCCGAAGTCGCTATCCCGACGTACTTCGCAGCTCGGCGCTCGCCACTTATTTCCTGGAGAAATCGCGCTACAGTACGTGTCCGAGCTTCGCGATCAAAAGACAAAGCAGACTTTAAGGCTCGCCATTGCTTGTGCCCTATATTTTTTGGCCGTTGCGGCTTTACTCCCGCGTTCCTCGCTTGCGTCGCCGGTAAACGACCGAATGGGTGTCGTCCGGTCAAGAGTTCATAAGTGATGCAAGCCAACGCATAGATATCATCTCGCGGATCAGGTTCGCGATGCTCCAACATTTCCGGACTCGCATACGCCGGCGTCAGTCCACCTAAACTACCCGCATCGAAAACCGTGGCTTCGCCATCGTCCTCCGGTCTTTGGAAAACACGTGCGATACCAAAGTCGATCACTTTCACTTGACCTGTGTCCGTCAAAAACACATTGGCTGGTTTGAAGTCGCAATGAACAAAGCCGCGCTCATGCGCATATGCCAACGCTCTGGCCATACCGCTAACGATGGGCATAGCCTGTGCAAAAGGCATTCCTGCGAAGCCTGGCGTCCGCAGCGTTTGACTAAGTGGTTTACCTGACAAATATTCCATCGTCAGAAAAACCATTGTTCCGTCACGATCGAAGTCGTACACGGTTACGATATTAGGATGGGCGAGTGTCTGTGCTTTCTTGGCTTCTCGTTGTAACGCGATCAGTGATTTGGGATGACCGCGAAACTGAACATTTAAGGCCTTGATCGCGATATATGGATTACGGTCGGATGCCTCCAACTTGCGTAGGTCCAGCGCCTTGTACACCGTCCCCATGCCGCCGAAACCGAGACATTCCTGCAGCAGGAATCGGCCGTTCAGCGTATCTCCGACTCCCTTCATTCGCTCCAGCTCGACGGCGGATTTTTTGTCGATTTTACTCGCTGGTGACGTCAACGATCCTAAAGGAAAATGGTCAGCGGGATTTGTTTGAACGCGGGTTTGATCCGCGTTTGAATTTCTTTGCAATGAGGCTAAGTGTTCGACGCGCTGGTGCACTGCTGTGTATACGCTATGCGGCAGCGAGGTCTTCGCTTCTTCCTCGGCAAGAATTGCTAATAACCGTGCGCCGTCGGCGTGATCCGCCGCCAGTACGTGGTCAATCTGTGCGAAAAACTCGTTGGGGGACAGATCACCGCTTTGAAAGGCACGTATCGCGTCCGTAAGACTGGCCATACGTTTTCTGTGAATTCCGGGTCTTCGTCGGTGAGCGGCTGTTATTCCGTTTGGTTGCGCAAAACCTGCAATCTAGCAACGCGGAATAAGGTTCAAGTGATAAGAAAAACTATAGTACAAATCTAGAGCCTGTTATGAACTCTCTTGTGTTGCCAACTCACCAACACTACCCCTCCATTCTGTTGGGTATTACCCGCCACTCCGCACCTCCGCATGCAGTAATTGTTGTTATGAAATATTCGATCTCGATTTATATCCTTTCAATTTTCAATCAGTTATTAATTTTTTTACGATGCTCGTCCAAGGTTGGCACAGCGCATGCTCTATCTCTAGCGAGCCCAACCAAAACGCTCAAATTTGAATCTGAAATTTTTTACTTAACTTTATTTAGGAGCACTGCAATGAAAACATTGATGATCAAAGATCTGGCCCTTACCGAAGAATTGGATCGCAACGCAATGGCCGCTGTACATGGCGGCACGCTGAAAGGAAGCGTATATCCGTTCGCTAGCTACGGGCAATACAAGTCCGATCTTTCATTCGATGCAACACAAGTGATTGGTCAGACCCAAACCGTGGTCAACGAAAATGGTAACAACCTAGCCTTCTTGGATAAATCGAAGATTACGTCCACGGTGAACACCGATCAGACTGCAAAGAACAACATCAACTTCTAATCGTTTTTTAACTTACTTTTTTATTACTTAATTTTTTTGGAGCAATGCAATGAAAACCCTGATGATCAAAGACCTGTCCCTTACCGAAGAATTGGATCGCAACGCAATGGCCGCTGTACATGGCGGTACACTGAAAGGAATGATATATCCGGTTCCCAGCTACAGCCAATACAAATCCGATCTTTCATTCGACGCAACACAAATGATTGGTCAGACCCAAAGCGTGGTCAATGCAAACGGTAATAACCTAGCCTTCTTGGACAAATCGAAGATTACGTCCACGGTAGACACCGACCAGACCGCAAAGAACAACATCAATTTCTAATCGTTTTATTTACTTAATTTTTTACTTACTTACTTTTATTTAGGAGCACTGAAATGAAAACCTTGATGATCAAAGACCTGGCCCTTACCGAAGAATTGGATCGCAACGCAATGGCCGCCGTGCATGGTGGTACGCTGAAAGGAAGCGTATATCCGTTCCCTAGCTACAGCCAATCCAAGTCCGGCCTTGTATTCGATGCAACGCAGCTAATCGGACAAACCCAAACTGTGGTCAACGAAAACGGCAACAACTTAGCCTTCTTGGACAAATCGAAAATTACGTCCACGGTGGACACAGATCAAACCGCAAAGAACAACATCAATTTCTAGTCATCGACAACAGGCGTGGAGGCTCTGACGGCCTCCACCCGTCACCATCAAACTGAAGGAGAAAATTACCATGTCATCACTCATGATTCACGATATACCCCAAAGCAAGGACCTCGACCACAAAGCCATGTCAGCCGTTAGCGGAGGAAGTTCTTGGTTGGATGGGTTAGGCCCCGTCGCTAATGTCAACGTTGACGTTAACCAAAACATCGCTCAACTGCAGGACATCAACGTAAATGCCCTCAATAATGTTGGCGTAATCGGCGCCGGATTCGGACCGCTTCGTTTAAACGTCAGCCCGACGCAAAAAGCGAATATCAACACCAGCTTTTAAGCGCGGTAAGTAAGACAAACGACGGAGGCCTAATGGCCTCCCGTCGCCTACAATGAAATGTAGGGAGCCTCTAAAGCAATCGAACTCCGAGGAAAATATCATGGCTACTATCATCATCAAAGATCTATCTGAAAGCGTCGACCTCGATCACCAAGCAATGGCTTCCATAACAGGCGGCGCACGTATTCGCACGGCTAAAACCATTTTCGCGCGCACGATGTTACAAGGCACTCGAATCGTCAATTATCCGTCGGGCTTTTCACAAAAGCCGTTAGCGGATATTAAAACCCGTTATAAATAGTCACACCACATCCTCTTTGGAGACCTAGCATGGCCGCAATTACTATCAATGACCTACCGATAAATCGCACACTAGACCGCAAAGCAATGTCGTCTATCAGCGGGGCCGGTGCGTCCTGGGTTTATGGATGGATCAGCCCTTACGTTGCCAGGTCTCCTAGCGCCGATCCAATCGTCAATTTGTACCAGGTTAACAATAGCTACTACGCCGATCAGATGATTAATCAAATACAGGTGGTTGATGTTAATAATTCGGCGCCCAATTCGAATATCAACGTGACGCTAAGCGAAGGTAGTGTGAACAACAAACTCTAGAAATGTTCGTAACGTGCACTCTAATCAATTTCGATGGACGTCAGCGGCCCACTCGCATGTGGGCCTAGTCCGTGAGATAAACGAGGATGCTTACCTCGATCAAGCGGAGCGAGGAATATGGGCCGTCGCCGACGGCATGGGTGGACATGCTGTCGGCGACGTCGCAAGCAACATGGTTATTGAGGCCTTACGCAAAACTCAGCCATCTACTAAGCTTGCGCAGTTCATCGCCAATGCTCAGCAACAGTTACAAATCGTCAATCAACAACTTCGCGTAGAAGCGGCGCTCCGTCAAGCGCAAATTATCGGTAGCACCGTTGTAGCCCTGCTCGCTTACGATTGTTATTGTGGATATCTATGGGCTGGTGACAGTCGAATTTATCTCAGTAGAAACGGACGCCTAACACGCCTCACTCGTGATCACAGCCGTGTTGAGGAATTGAAATCGCGACGCCACCTCAGCGCCGCATCTGCAATGCCTCAAGCAGCGCACAACGTTATCACTCGCGCAGTCGGTGCCAGCGATATATTAGAAGTAGATGAAGGGACGATGGAAGTCAACGACGGCGATATTTTTCTACTGTGCAGTGATGGGCTAAGCAATGCGCTGAGCGAACAGGAAATAGGCAGCACACTATTTCCCGGCAATTATCAGCTGGCATGTGAAGCCTTGGTTGATATGGCGCTGAAACGCGGCGGACGTGACAACATTTCCGCTGTTGTGGTGGGTGTCGAAGATCTCTACAGCGCGGAGAAGACTGTGATGAATCCCGCGCTGTAGCGGCTGGCGGTTATGATGGAACGCGTTCTAAAAACCATCGTTACCATGTACGGAAAATACTCTCGCGAACTTTATGATATTGAGTTCGCCAAACTTGGTATGTATTTCATCGGACAATTTAGCAGTGTGGCGAACATACCGATTCCACTTCTCGTACTTCATCCAGGTGCCGTCCATTAAATTTGAAACCTTGTCATATAGCTTGAGAAGTTTCGCCGTATCCGAGCGAGTCCACAATTCCTTCATTTCTTCGGCAAAGGAATGAAAAGTCATTTCGTTCACCAAGCTGCGCACTTGCTCGTTGGTGCCGTCCGGCAACGCAAGCGTCGTGTCTTCGAGAAGGTCATGCCAAAGCAACGCTTGATAACCTATCCGCCGCGTTTCTTCCGGCAGGCTAGGTTCCATTAACACGGTACACGCGCACCAAATAGGATGAACGGCATACGGCGTTCGATTGTCATGGAATCGAATAGTGTTCTCAGGTGTTTTCGCGGATTCGGAATGGGTACGTATCGTATGTGAAATAGCCTGTGCCATTTCTTGCGCCCAGGCTAATGTGTCAGTCGCGGATAGTTGTTTTGTCATACGGGTCCCCTTTTGAACAAGTCCTAATGGGTACAAACATCAAACAAACGCCAGTGTGAAAGTACCAATTAATGAACTGCTAATCAAATCAATTGTCATTTAATACATATCGGATATTCGACTGTGGCGCTATTAACGTCGAAAAATCCAAAACAGGACGGTCGCCACCAACGAAATTACCAGGCACGTCATCAATGGAAAATGAAAACTGAAACCTTCGCGCACGATATGGATGTCTCCCGGCAAACGTCCTATTGGAAGTTTCGAAACCCAAGGCCAAACAATTCCGATGGCCAATAGGGATAAGCCGGTGATAATCAGGAAACGTTGCATTATTTGAACTCCATTTTTAACAAGTAATCATTGGATACGAGATGGCGCTCGAAATTCTCGCGTGACTTAAATTGCGTTTTCCCGATATACTTCGCATCAGCAGCTATAACGCTACACCCTCCAAAGGGGAGTAACTCACCAGCATCGTTTTGCTGGAGACACAATCGTCAATACGGAGCTTCGCCTCCCGGTTGTGTCGGCAACTTATTCCAAGTTGCATTCAAAACGATACGTTGTCGTCTGTCGCTTGCCGTACTGTTTGTACTGTCGCAGCGAAGACTTCGCGTCTCGTTTTGAATGTAACTTGGAATCACTGTTGTCGAGCCAGACCTTTGCCGCACCGGAACTTATCCGGAGTGCGTCGGCAAAGGTCCGCCCCTCACTCCATGTTCCGTGCTCGAGGCTTTTTTATTAATTGCCTATACGGAAATCCACACATGGAATCTTTAATTGCTATGCCGTTTAACGATTTTCTCTCTGCACTTGCGTCAATCGTCATCATCGACCTGGTACTTGCTGGTGACAACGCCATCGTAATCGCACTTGCCGCTCGCAATCTGCCTGCTCATTTGCAGAAAAAAGCGATTTTGTGGGGCACGGTCGGCGCCATCGCCGTACGTTCTTTGTTGACGCTGACGGTAGTGTGGCTCCTCCAAATCCCCGGCTTACTCTTAGCAGGCGGTGCGGCTTTGATCTGGATTGCCTATCAATTGCTCGCCGACCAAAGAGAAAAAGGCGACCACACACCGACAGGTTCTTCGCTTTGGGCCGCAATGCGCACGATCATCATTGCCGATGCGGTAATGGGCATGGATAACGTGCTCGGCGTTGCTGGCGCAGCCCACGGCAATTTTCTTCTCGTTGTCCTCGGCCTGTTAATCAGTATTCCGCTGGTTGTCTGGGGCAGCAGTCTGGTGCTCAAACTTACCGATCGCTTTCCGATTGTCATTTATCTCGGCTCCGCTGTCCTTGCTTATACAGCAGTCAAAATGATTATCACGGAACCTCTCTCAAAGGCTTTCTTTGAAGAGCATCCAATACTGACCGCCTTAATCTACGTAGTCATCATGATCGCTGTAGTGGGCGGAGGCTATCTTGCGCAAAAACGGGCTTCTAAAAAAGCTGAAGGGGTCGAGCGCTTAACATAAAGACATTCTCCATTGCGTAACCAACCATTTATTTATTCAAGTTTTTAGGGAAATTTTATGAAACGCGTTTTATTATTTTTAGCGACCAACCTCGCGATCATGCTTGTTTTAAGTATTACGGCAAGTATCCTCGGCGTTAACCGATATCTCACCGCTAACGGGCTAAACTTAACGGCACTACTCGGTTTCTCCGCATTAATGGGCTTTGGCGGCGCATTCATCTCGCTGTGGTTATCGAAACCAATCGCAAAATGGTCAACTGGCGCTCAGGTAATTAAAGAGCCACGCACCGAACTCGATCATTGGTTAATGGGCCTCATTGCCAAGCATGCGCAATTAGCCGGCATTCCAATGCCGGAGGTGGCGATTTATGAGGGCGAGACAAACGCCTTCGCCACAGGTGCCACTAAAAGCAGCGCACTCGTAGCGGTATCCACCGGCTTGCTGCAATCAATGAACCGCGATGAAGTCGAGGCAGTTCTGGCGCATGAGATTGCCCATATTGCCAATGGCGACATGGTCACTCTCACCTTGATTCAAGGTGTGCTTAATACCTTCGTCACTTTCTTCGCGAGAGTCGTGGGCTACTTTGTCGACCAAATGCTGCGCAAAAACGACGAGCAGAACAACGGCCCTAGTATTGGTTACACCATAACGGTAATCGTTTGCGATATCCTCTTTGGTATCCTTGCCAGCATGATCGTGATGTACTTTTCGCGCCAACGAGAATTTCGTGCCGATGCTGGTGCAGCAAAGACGCTGGGCACGGCTCAGCCGATGATTTCAGCTTTACGTCGCCTTGGCGGATTACAGGCAGGCGAGTTGCCGAAAAACATGGCGATGTCTGGTATTGCTGGCGGCTCGAGTTGGATGGGATTGTTTTCCAGTCATCCTCCGCTTGAACAACGGATCGCTGCGCTTCAAAACAAATAGTCATTTAAGTAGGGGTTACGCAATATCGTCCCAGCAAGGGTTGAGCAGGGGTTTCGAGCAGCATGCTGCGAGCCTGCGAAACGGTTTGCGCATGCAAGCGCAAACGCGCCCTGCAAGGGCGGCGACGCAGACAGTACACTAAGTACGGCAAGGAGCCGTAACGCGGCTGGGGCGGTTTTGCGCAAGTCCTATTAAGGAATAGCAATCCATGCATCACAACATAAGCCTGATAACCACAATCGCAGCCGGGCTGGGACTCGCCATGATCATGGGCCTCATTGCGGTACGCTTGAAGATGCCGCCTTTGGTGGGCTATCTGGTAGCGGGAATTATTATCGGTCCCGCCACGCCAGGTTTTGTAGCCGATGTGGGCCTCGCCCAGCAATTGGCGGAAATCGGCGTGATGCTGTTGATGTTCGGCGTTGGTCTGCATTTCTCGATTAATGACCTGCTTGCAGTCCGCCGAATCGCTGTGCCCGGCGCGATTGTGCAGATCACCGTTGCTACCGCGCTAGGTATCGCCACAGCCTTTTACTGGGGGTGGAGTTTTGGCCCTGCTTTGGTATTTGGTCTCTCGCTTTCAGTAGCCAGCACAGTCGTACTATTGCGAGCACTTGAAGACCGAGGCGCACTGGAATCCGTCAACGGACGCATTGCGGTGGGCTGGCTGGTCGTCGAAGATTTAGTGATGGTATTAGTGTTGGTTTTGCTGCCGCCTGTGGCGGGGCTGCTTGGTGGGAAAGCAGAGGCTGACGCAGTCGGCGGTAATGTCTGGATAACACTCGGGCTCACACTCGGCAAAGTCATCGCATTTATCGCCCTTATGCTAATCGTAGGACGCCGGCTATTTCCAAGATTACTTTGGCTAGTCGCCCGCACCGGCTCGAGAGAACTTTTCACACTGTGCGTTATAGCGACAGCAGTCGGTATCGCTTTTTCTGCAGCCGAGCTATTCGGTGTTTCATTCGCACTCGGCGCGTTCTTCTCTGGAATGATGATGCGGGAATCGGAATTCAGCCATCGTGCCGCAGAAGAATCACTGCCGCTCCGCGATGCTTTCTCGGTGTTGTTCTTTGTGTCGGTTGGTATGCTGTTCTATCCGCAAGTGCTGATTGAGCAACCGATGAAAGTGCTGGCTGTTGTCGCCATCATCATGGTCGGCAAGACACTTGCTGCTATCGGACTGGTACTTGTATTCCGCTACCCGCTTAATACTGCGCTCACGGTTGGTGCCAGTTTGGCGCAGATCGGCGAGTTCTCCTTTATTCTGGCAGGGCTAGGTGTCACCCTTGGGCTTCTCTCCAGTGAAGGTCAAAGTTTGATTCTTGCTGGCGCGTTAATATCGATCGCACTGAATTCACTAGTCTTCACCGCCATTAAGCCGGTTCAGGTGTGGCTTCGCTCGCGCTCTAGTCTTGCAAGACAATTAGAACGTAGTGACGATCCACTTGCTGAACTACCGACTACCGTGGATCAGGCACATCTTTCAGGACAAGTTGTTCTGGTGGGCTATGGCCGCGTTGGGCGCCGAATTGCGGAGACGCTTGCCCGACAGGGTATTCCTTATGTCGTCGCCGAACAGAACCGCGAAATAGTTGAGAAGCTGCGTGCACAGGATATCCCGGCTGTGTCAGGAGACGCAGCAGATCCTATAGTGCTTGTTCAAGCACATATTGCTCGTGCCGGTATGCTGGTTATTGCCACGCCGGACACGTTCCACGTCCGTAAAATGGCAGAGATTGCTCGAACGCTTAATCCAAATATAGAAATAATACTTCGTACGCACAACGAGGAAGAAGCGGCGCTTCTACGTAAGGAAAAAATCGGAAAAGTATTTATGGGAGAGCACGAACTGGCGCTTGGTATGGGACGGCATGTTCTGGCGCGAATGACGGGTGATGCCAAATATGAATTAAATGATCATTAGTACTGCGCAAATAACCGTAGATCGTTTGGATGAGTTTCCAGGATGCTCAAACCTGTCGTTCCCGCGAAAGCGGGAATCCAGGGGCGTGAAGCGAAGGGGTAATCATCGTTAGATTCCCGCTTTCGCGGGAACGACAGGTTTTACTATTCGTTAAATTTATCTAGACGATCCACTAATGCGGCTAAAGATTTACCGTTTTTGATTTGCGACCGCGCGTTTAGGAGTAACCAAACTGCTCATCGGCCGGACCGGAAGTGCAGTTAGCCCCCGATAAACAGCATTTGTAGACCATGTCGGATTCACATTAACGAGCTGTAGATAAGGCAGTCGCTTGATGAGGCTATTGAACGCAATCTCAGCTTCGAGATAGGTGAGCGTTGCCCCTATGCAGACATGCGCCCCATATCCGAACGAAAGATGGTTACCTTCGTTTCTCGTAATATCAAGATTGTCAGGATTGCTAAACTGGTTGGGATCGCGATTAGCAGCGCCAATAAGCGGAATCACAAGCTCGCCCTTTTTCAGCTCTTTACCGTGCAGCACAACATTCGCCTTCAAACGCCGACCGGTATATTGAACAGGACTATCGAAACGAAGTAGCTCTCGGAGCGCTGATTGCATCAACATTGGCGTTCTCTTCAGCATTTGCCACTGCTCAGGATGTTGAAGCAAAGCGAGCAGACCGTTACCCAGTAGATTACGCGTTGTTTCGTGACCTGCGAATAGCATCATGGAACACTGGGCGAGTAATTCCTTAGACGTGATAATGCTTCCCGCCTCCTCGGCGCGAATGAGCAAACTAATGAAATCGTCACCAGGATGCTGGCGGCGCTGCGGCAGCAATGCGCGGAAATAATCGTTCAACGCGACGAGGCTAACCTGCGCTCGGCGAGCAATCTCCAAATTCGGCGTGGGGCTACCGATAAAATCAGCAATATCGTCCGACCAAGCAACAAAATCAGCGCGATCGTTACTATCGATTCCTAGCATCTCGGCCATTACCAATGCCGGTAACGGTCGCGCAAAATCCGCCATGAAATCTACTTCAGCATGTGATTCTATTCTGTCGAGCAATTTGTCGACGATTACCTGTATGCGCGGGGCCATCCTCTGCAATACAGCCGGCCTGAAACCAGGGTTCATTACCTTCCGCAATCGCGCATGCCGGGAACCATCCAGAAACAGCATCGCTCTAGCAAAAATACGCTTGAATTCACGTAGCTCAACAAGCGCTTCGGGTCCGCTACTGTTAACCCATCCGCCAGCTCGCTGAACTGAAAAATTGGGGTCACGCAGTACGCTAGCCACGTCGGCGTAGGCCGTGACTAACCACGCACCACCGCAGAATTCCTTACTCCAATGGAGCGGTCCTTCAGCATGTAAGGCGTGATAGCTGGGATAGGGATTATTCAGAAAAGCCGAGTCAAGCATCGTAATGGCAGAGGAAATGAAGCCACAGGATTAATAGGTATGGTGATAAAAATAAAACAATTATTTACAAATTAAATTCATTTATATCACACAATGATAGTTTACCGTGGATTTCATAAAAATGATGCGGATAGAAAAACGATTGGTGCTGGTTAGAGCGGATTTTGACGTTATTACTTCAGCAGAAATATCCACAAAACCGATGGATAAGAATGAAGCGTGCGATGTTAATGAAGTGAGATTTGGTAAACAGCCATGCCGATTCTCGATGAGCTCCATCGGCTGGTTTTGTAGACGGCGTTAATGCGACGTGACCAACTTTAAACCAACAATTCCAATAATAATAATTGACAGGCAAATTAATCGAGGCATGTTTACCGGTTCGTTAAAAAAAATCATTTCCACGACTATCGTGCCAACAGCGCCAATCCCACTCCAGACGGCATAGGCAGTACCAAGCGGTAAAGTTCGCGTAGCAATTTCTAAAAGCCATACGCTTATCACCATGGCGATAACAACCAGCACAGTAGGCAACAGTCGGGTGTAGCCCGCCGTATACTTTAAGCCAATGACCCATGCCACTTCGAAAAAGCCCGCTAATAGAAGAACCGCCCAGGACATTGTTTCCCCTTAATGTTGTAGTGCGCGATTATAGTGGGGCAGAGTATAGAAATGAGAACACGAAATTAACTTACAGCGGAAAGTAATAAGCAACGGTTTCCGTTAGCATCTATCACATCCAATCCACCAATAAAACTCCTAAGCCAAACGTCCGTTGCCGGTGATTGTAATCAATGAGGCTTTCTCCATAACCGGAGAAAAATTCTAGATAGCCTCTAAGTCCTGACACTAACGGGTAACTCCAATTTAATTGAACTGAGCCGCGATTATCGGTGGATTTGAAATTGTTTTTGACTTGCAAAGTCCATTGATTTCCATTGCTCTGATAAGAAGCAAGAATCTTTCCTCTTCCGATATAGTCGGTGATGTCCGGATTATCGTCGTGATTGTGTTCCGGAATACGCCACCAAGGCTCTAGTAAAAGCACGAATCCGTCACGCTCAAAGCCAACTTGTGTGTAGAAACGATTCCAACTGCGCGAACGTGGCTCGCTTTGCCCATTGGACTGATGCTTGACTCCAGCACTCAACAAGCGCCCTTCCAATCCAAACAAACGATACTTTGTTGGCATGACGAGCATCAATTCCGGCTCGTAATTTGTTTCACGAAAGGGAGACGACTGCTTTTTGTTGTAGACCTGCCAAAGCGACTGCTGCGTGTAACCGAACCAGAGATCAGCGCGATCAAAGAGTACACGCTCCAATATTTTTGTTTTGAAGCTTAATTGATATTTCACTTCAGCCTTACCGTAATCACGCGGTAGGATCACACTATGATCGGGCGCAGGTGATGTGGGGCGAGTATTGATGCTGTACGTATAATGCAAAGGCATTAAATAGATAGGCTGATACGGCCGAATCGCGAAAATTCCCGTCTTGTCGGCGTCATCTAATTCCCAACGTTTCGAAAGCGGCGAAACGGCGTTATTAACGTTTTCGGGTGGCGCCTCCGCGAGCTGCGGTGTCGGCGTTTGATTGTTTGATGCAGCAGGCTGCGTTGTTTGCGTCTCACTATTTGGCGCTAGGCGCCCAGCGATTGCATCGTAGCAAGCAAGCCGTGCTGAATCTTCTTTAATGGATAGGCAATCGTTTACATCGACCGATGCTGCTTGCACAAATAAAGAAACCCCCGCCAACAAAACGAACCGCACATCACAGAAAACGCCAGCAACTACCTGACGCAGCATGCTTACTTTTGTTTCGCGGCTTTTCGCGCTCATGTAGAAGTACCTGCAAAATAAACCAGCATGAATTTAATCATAGAAAACGATTCATCGTGGTGAAGAAACTCTATTGATCTGCCGTTATTTGCAGGAAAATACTAAACATTAGGTGTATTTAACGAAATGCTTTTGCTTAGACGTGTCGACACAGACAGTACACCGAGTACGACAAGGAGACACAACCACGGCAGAGGCATTTTATTAGAGGCTTTACTGCCGCAACGCCTTTTTCGCCATCGCATAGCCTGCTCTCTTGTGCTTTTCTATAGAGGTGCGAGAAAAATCATAATCTCTTGAGGGTGACTCTCCCTCTTCCTCTTCACGAATAATCCGCGTGACTTCCATCGGCGCAACATCACCCATTAACTGAATGTAACGCGGCCTTTGCTTCAGTTGCGAGGCGGTCTGTGGTTCGACGAAACCCAAGATGTCATCTACCAATTTCTGAAAATCGCGCACCACAGATTGTGTACCGGTATCGCGGCGAATGCGCTCGGCATAAACAATTTCGTCCCGCCGCTCCATGACTTCCATCAGGTTATTCGGCAACGCGCTCTTGCTCGAAAACAGATCAACAACGAAAACCCGCTTGCCGGCCGCGCCACATCGTTCGGTTACTTGCTCAAGGGGTGAATTGCTTACAATGCCACCATCCCAATAGTGCTTACCGTTGACGGTGGTCCATGGGAAGCTGGGAGGCAGGCTACCGCTAGCGAGGATGTGATCGACGGTAAGATCGTCGATATAGCTATCGAAAATTTCCAGTTCGGCGGTTTCTACATTAACCGCGCTCGCTAACAAGCGCACAGGACTGGATTTCAAACTCTGGAAATCAACGTACTTTGCAAGGAGCTGCTTGATCGGAGAAGTATCGTAGAAACTGGTCCAGGAATTAGTCAGTCCCAACGGATCAAAAATCGGCTGCAACCAGCGAGGCTGAAAAAAATTCGGCGAGCCGAACATCAAACTTTGCCAGGATGACAACATTCGCCTTAGACGTTCGTCGGGCAGATCAATTGCATTAATTGCCAACTCGTTCCAAAAGGATTCCAGCGCCTCGGTCGCATGCCGAGGATTACTGGCGATGATGGCGCCGTTGAATGCGCCAATAGACACGCCGGCGACGATGTCTGGATAAATCTTTTCCTCTTCGAGCACTTTAACAACGCCACACTCGAACGCCCCCAACGCCCCGCCACCTTGCAGGATTAGTACCGTCTGCGTCGGAATATGCTCCAATGCAAAATTCGGATCCTGTAAGCGCGTCTTGATACGATCGCAATTCACGCGATATCGAATCAATGCTTCTATGGCCTTGGTTTCCTTGGCTGGCCGACCGTACGAGAATAATGCGCGCGGCACATTACCCTTCATGTACAGCAACGCGTAGGAATTTTCTTTCAGTGAGCCGATTTCGACATGTTCATGCGCATCTTGCGGCATACCAAAAAATTGAAAGCTGATGTCGAATACATCGCAAAAGAAATACGAAATTTCATCGTAAGGCAACCGCTGACCAAGCATGTTCTTGGCAACTAGCTTGCCTTGTTTGACGGCGTTATCCCAGTGCTCAACGCGTCGACGCACGCTAAACACAGGATCGAAGAAATTAGCGACATCACCAGCCGCAAAAATATTGGGCTGATTGGCGCGCAGATATCGATCAACGACAATGCCGTCATCAACAGCAATGCCGCTTCCTTCGAGAAAGCCGACATCCGGCATAACACCAATTCCCAGCACCACTAGATCGCAGGGAATATTTTTGCCATGCTTAGTGATTACGGCTGTAACGCGTTCTTTACCGAGAAATTCAGCGACGGTGTCACCCAAAATAATGTCGACACCATGCTGACTATAATATTGATGAAAATGCTCGGATAGCTTTGCATCGTTAAGCTTATCGAACAGTATTTCGTGTAATGCGATCAACGTGACGTGAACGCCCAATTTCGTCAGCGTCGCAGCGAGTTCCATACCGATGAAACTGCCACCAATCACGACGGCGCGCTTGGCGGTGCTAGCGGTTTTTTTGATCGCTACGGCATCGTCCTCAGTACGCAAATAATGAAGGCCGGGCAAATCGGAACCTGGCGCAACCAAATGAACGGGACTCGCCCCAGTTGCAATCAGTAACTGACCGTAATGAATTTCCTCTTGGCTATCAGTTCGCACTGTTTGGCTATGAGGATCGACAGCAATAGCGCGAGCGCCAAGAAGAACATCAATCTTGTGCTCGCGATAATAGTCACTGCTTAAAATACGCAGCCGTTCTTTTGGCAGCTCAGAAAGAAAGAAACGCTTAGACAGCGGCGGCCGATGGTAAGGTAATTCGTGTTCCGCCGATAGGATGAGAATCGTCCCCTCGGCGCCTTCGGCACGCAATGTTTCAGCGGCGGTTGCACTAGCAAGCCCGCCACCTAACAGTAAAAAATCGACGTTTTTTGTCAATTATTTTTCGGTGTCTTCTGGTTGATCGACAGACACGCTAATAGGCCGTGAAGGAACAACAGTTGAAATGGCATGCTTGTATACCACTTGAGTAACGACGTTTTTGAGTAAAACCACATATGGGTCGAACGATTCGATTTGTCCCACCAACTTAATGCCGTTGACGAGATAGATTGATACTAAATCGCGCTCCTTGCGTAAGGTGTTCAAAAAAGCGTCTTGCAGGGATTGTCTCTTCGCGTTCACGTAATTCTCCGGTCAGTTAAATGTAATTCGTCGCCATTAATGGCTTCTTGGTGTAGTTGTTAAAACAATAAATAGCTATTTGCTTCGTGGCCTGATATCGGTAACCGCTTTAGGCATGGCAGGCAATAGTCAATCAGTTGACTAAGATTCCAGGCAAAAAACATGAGACCAAACTAAAACCGGTCGAGACACACCATAGCTAGTTGGAGCGTTAGACCTTGCAGGGTTCAGAAAAGTTACAAATTTTCACGGATGAAGAGCTGGCCGCCCGTGTATTCGATAACTCGGACGAGCGTGGCGGATATTGAAGCAATCCGTGAGGAGGGGCTATGGTAAGTCGCTCGGAAAATCCATCACCGAGCCACTGCGGGCGAGCTGGATGAATTCTTGTTATACCTTCTGCGTCGCTCATGAGCGGCTGATCCTCTTAAATTTTTTCGCCAAAGAAACCGAATTATACAGTTTTTGCTTTTTCTTGATTATAGCGTTAGCTCTTTTCCTCTTCTATCAAAGAATGAATTGTTACCCTTAACTTTAGCCCATTCAATGCTAAGAATTTGCAAAAAAACGGAACAGGAGCCAGATTCCCGTAGGGAAAATGACTAATCGGCTTCTATTTCTAAATTAATTTAGGTTTGCCGGTCATGTGTTTCACATGAGCCACACAGCTCTACGTTACAGATGCCGAGACTGCATCTGCCTTCCGCAGCAGCACCTCAGCCATGCGAACACTAGCAATATCAATCAGTCTGCCATCCAGCGAGATCGCGCCTTTGCCTTCCTTTGCTGCTTGTGCCATAGCCGCCATAATGCGGCGAGCTTTACCAACTTCGGCCTCCGAAGGGGTATATACCTGATTAGCGAGTTCGATCTGAGAAGGATGAATCGCCCATTTACCTTCAAAACCGAGAACCGCTGCGCGTTTGGCAGCAGCCAAATAGCCATCGGGATCGTTGAAATCGCCGAACGGGCCATCGATTGGCCTTAACCCATAGGCTCTGCAAGCGACCAGCACGCGCGTTTGCGCCGCATGCCACTGATCGGCCCAAAAGTAATCGCGATGACCATGCTCATCTTTGTCGGCGAGTACGCCGTATTCACTGTTAACACCGCCGATGCCGGTAGTCCGCGCACGTGTCGAAGCTGCATAATCGGCCACACCGAATGACATTGCCTCCAAGCGCTTGCTGGATTGCGCAATAGCCTCCACATTTGCCATGCCCAGCGCTGTTTCAATCAACACCTCAAGGCCGATCCGCTTCGCCCGTCCCTTTGCCGCTTCAATTTGCGTGACTAGCATATCGATCGCGTAAACATCCGCAGGCACGCCAACTTTGGGGATGAGGATCATATCAAGCCGAGGGCACGCCTCGACGATATCGACAATATCTCGATACATATAATGTGTATCGAGCCCGTTGATGCGGACCATTATGGTCTTGCTGCCCCAATCGATATCATTCAACCCTTGAATAATGTTCCGCCGCGCTTGCTCCTTATCATCGGGTGCAACAGCATCTTCGCAATCCAGGAAAATGACATCAGCCGCAGAATTCGCGGCCTTCTCAAATAGGAGAGGGTTTGAACCGGGAACGGCAAGTTCCGATCGTTGCAAACGAGGCGTCGCGAGTTCGATGCTAGTAAAGCTCACTGGTAATTTTTCCTCGGAAAAATGATTAGGACTTACGCAAATTTAGAATGGCTTAGGTAACCAAGTGTTGCGGCGTTCCCGCAACAAATTTTTCGATATTGTCGATCAACTGATCTGCCAAAAATTGCATCGCGCCTTCAGATGCCCAAGCTATATGTGGGGTCAAAATAAAATTTGGCAAGTGCAGTTCCAACAATGGGTTTCCTGTCTTTGGCGGTTCGGCAGTCAAAACATCGAAGCCAGCACCGGCGATAATTCCCTGTTGAAGCGCATCGACAAGTGCTTGCTCATCCACCAATCCACCACGAGCGGTATTGATAAGTAACGCAGTAGGCTTCATTACCCGCAACTGTTCCATGCCGATCAAGTTCCGCGTCTCCGGTGTGAGCGGCGTATGCAATGAAACAATGTCGGATTCTTTTAATAGTGTTTCAAAAGGAGTGAACTCGATATCGCGTGACTTTGGTGAGGCATGTTCCGCAAATAGCACCTTCATGCCAAAGGCTCGCGCAATCGCAGCGGTCCCTTTGCCTAGCGTCCCCTCGCCAACAATGCCAATGGTTGCGCCGGCCAAGTCCCGAATCGGGTGATCGAAAAAACAAAACTGATCGACATTTTGCCATCTGCCATTCAATACGTCTTCGCGGTAGGCCAGTAAATTGCGCCGCAGAGCAAGAATAAGCGCAAAGGTATGTTCTGGCACGGTATGCGTCGCATAATTACGAATATTCGCAACCGCAATGCCGTTGGCTTTGCAGTAAGGGACATCGATAACATCGTAACCCGTTGCCGCGACAGCAATCAGCTTTAAGTTGGGCAATTTGGATAAGGTATCCGCACGCAATGGAACCTTATTGGTAATCGCGATGGTGGCATTCTGAAGCCGAGCGGGAATCTCGGGCGCTACTGTAATGGGATATTCTTCCCATTCATGGGCGAAGACCGGTCGACGAACATTCGCTTTCAATGTTGACCGGTCGAGAAAAACAACGTGTTGTTGCATTGCTTAGTTCCTATGGAGAATCGATGAAAATGACTACCGATCTGGCGCAGTGGAGAAAAAGCCAGCGCACCGAATTATTAAATCGTAGACAAGCCGCGGCGGTCGCTGATCGTCAATTGTGGAATGAGACGATAACGGCACTGCTGGAGCATGGCTTCCCTATTTTACAAAAATTGGTAGTGGGATTTTGCTGGCCGTATAAAGCCGAGTTCGATGCCCGACCTGTCGCTCATTTCTTGCATAACCACGGCAGCCGCCTGGCGCTTCCGGCGGTAGTCAGCGCAAACGCGCCTTTGCAATTTCACGAGTGGTGGCCTGATGTCGCGATGAAACCGGGGGCTTTCGAGCTTCCAGTGCCAGACAATACCAAAATTCTGATGCCCGATGCACTACTGATTCCTGCCGTGGGCTTCGGCGAACAAGGCGATCGCTTGGGATATGGTGGGGGGTTTTTCGATCGGACGCTCGCGGCAATGGCACCGCAGCCGCTTAAAATCGGCGTGGCATTCGAATTATCGCGGATGCTGACGACTTATCCGCAAGCGCACGACATACCGATGGACTTCATTGTCACAGAGGCAGGCATTCATATTATTGAGAATGGAAGCATGCGGCTTGTTGATACAGTCGAATGCGCAATGGTGTCTCGTAACATTGTCACTGAGCGGCAATTGCAACGTGGGTTATAGCTTCTTCAAATCTATGAATGTCCCGTCTCGTTTCAATTGGGAGACGTCCTACAAGATTGAGCGGTGCTCCGCTATTCAGACATTGCTGCAGTCCGAATTTTTTCGATAAACGATTTCATCAACGATTTTGAATGGCTTATAAAATTTACGAAATACCGAGCCAGGGCAGAAACTTTTGCGGCATTTCCCGTGAAGGCATATGCTTTTCTGACCACAGAGAACCTCATCTAACTACATCCCAAACTGACAGAGGATCAACGAACCAGCGATTCCAGATTACACCGCGCTAATCCAGGGCACCCCATGCCGAAGCTTTTCGGATAGTTCATGAGATTCGTATAACAGAGGGAGGGCGTAAGCAATGAATAATGAGGACGGACGTGAGTATGAAATCAAGTCAGGCGTTGAACCGAAACGCCTTGAGAAAACAGACCTGGGACAGATAAAGGACGACCTGAATGCTCAGGTCAAAACCTTTGGCAATCTCAAGGATAGCGGCGCGGATGGTGATCTCATTAGGTCGTGTAAACGAGAGATCGTAAAAAATCTTCTTCATGTGGCGGAATGTCTTTCCAGCACTCCTGTCAAAGATCTCGATCAATCGCTGAGGGTTATCTCTCGGATTCTTAATCCGGCAGGCGTTCGAACGCAGGGCAGCATAGTAACTTCGCATCACGCTCCGGAATGGTTAAGTAATCCCGCCACTAGCAGAGAGCGTAGCTACGAGTTGCTTCCCGAGGGGGAGCGTATAACCATTCTTGGACATTTAGCTAAAGCTTGCGAAAGACTGGAACAGTGCAAGATGAAAAAGGAACTAGGCCATTTCGCTGCGACGATTGTGGACAATATTAGAGTACATTCTCTAAAAGCGGAGGACGGAAACGCCAATCTGTATTTCGATTTGTTGAAGGGCTTGGCAAAAGATATTCTTCCTCACTCTATCAAACACTATTTAAAGTCTGAATTTCGCACTCCCAGCCGCTCGGAGAACGAGATTCATAAACCTGAGCAAATTTTGAACGCGATCAAGATACTCGACGCCAATTATCCCGGCACACGGCGCGATCGCCTGCTGGGTATTGCTGAGCACCTGGGCCCAAGCATCGTTCCTGAACACAAAGAATATCATCATGACACTGACCATGGGGTCATCGAGCACAAGGAAAAGACGGATGCTTACAATAACGCGCTTGATAACATCCGCCGTGACATTTCCCGCACATGCTATTCCCTGTCCAACGCGGAACGAAGCTCTTTTGAGGAATTCATTTCCCCCGCGACCCATTCTATGCCACCTTCTAGCGCGGCTCCTTTTGCAACCGCATCGAATGCAGAGACGACGCATGCGCCCGCGAATCCTTCAGAGGATTTCCCTCAGCCGCCACCACTATATGAGCCGGTGGGGCCGGTGGACCCAAATGGTCCACCTAACTACACAGTGGGTTCTTCTTCCGTTCAGCCAGAGGCACGAGGTGGAAATAACGAGGGGGGCGGGGGTAACAACAATACATCCGGCCGTAGTCGTAGTCGTAGCAGATAGTGTTTTGCAGCCGATTGAAGTGATGCAGCCTTACGGTTGGCCAAACCGTTCAATTGGCTGACTACCTGGACACGGACCGCGCGCGACAGTTGCTCAAATACGTTAAGGGTGCGGTTCTGGTGGGGCGATTGATTGGTTTGCGCGGTATGTCGGGCCTGGGAAAACTGTACTGTTGCGGCGCTTGCAAATCGTGCCGAATGTCTTTTATTGCGATCAGACCAGAAGCTCATCGACGAAAATCCGACGCGCGTCTAGTGACGGCTCCTGGCCGAACGCTCCAATTCAATTGGAAATTCGTAAGCAAAACTTAAAAAGCGCTGCAACTCTTCAAGCGATGGCAGCAATCGCCAATCACTTAAGCCCCCTCTGCAATTAATTTGATTTTTTCGACATCGATTATTATCAAAAATAGCGCTCCGATTCGAATTACCGCAGCCGATCGTTTTTATGTTTTACCTCTCCATAATTAGGTCAACCACATACCACCCACCTACGTTTTAATTACCAGGTTCGCTACTGACCTACCCTTCCATATAGGAGATGATATGTTCAAGACTAAAATGTTTATCGGCGCATCGATGTTGGCTTGTATCTTAACGGCCAATGCACAGTCCACTGCAACACCCGGGACCAATGCGCCCAAAGGACAACCAGACCCTGCTAGGTTTGCCGAACACAAGCAAAAAGTGCTAACCCGCATCCAATCGCATCAGCAAATTATCCAAACGCTGCAATCCTGTGTGCAAGCTGCTAATGATCACGCTGCGATCAAAGCTTGCGAGAAAACCGCCCATGAAAATATGCCTCACCACGGTCGCGAGGGAATGCACCACGACGGTCCGAAGTCAAAATAAAAATCACTTTAAATAGGAAAGCAGGAACGGCAGCATCATTCGGTGGGAAGTAACCTGATCAAGCTTGTCTTAAATCCTAGAGCCACCATAATTTTCGTGTTGCTGTTTTTGCCCTTTATGAGCCTTGCGTATGACCAGACCTTGAAAATCAAACTACGGTGGAACGGTAAACCACACCGTACAGCGCGATCACACAAAACGCTGCGCCGGTATAGAAGGTAAACGATGCGCCGAATCGGTCCCAAATGAATCCGGCCAGCGCACTCGCCAGCAACATCGCTAGTCCACTTAGCAGATTAAAAAATCCAAAAGCAGTGCCGCGCAAATCAGCGGGTGCGGTATCAGCGACCATTGTTGCGAGCAAACCTTGCGTCATCCCCATATGAATCCCCCAGAGCGCAACACCGGCAAGCACGATGCTCCAATGATCATTTATCGCCAACACAAGATCAGCAGCAATTAGCACGACAAGGCCGAGCGCCAACAAGGTTTTGTGGTTCATGCGATCGGATAGTTTGCCGAATGGATAAGCGGACACTGCATAGATCACATTCATCGCCACCATGATCAACGGCACGAATGCAACTGGAATGCCACCTTGTTGTGCGCGAAGCACCAAAAACGCTTCGCTGAAACGAGCCAGGGTGAATACTGCGCCGATGCCGACGACCCACCAATATGGCGAGCCGAGGCGTTTGAGATTTTCTTTGCGGATCGGATTCGATCGTTTACCGCTTTCTTGACGTTCGGGTTCATGCACTGCGAACAAAAGCAGCATCACCGCCATCAAGCCCGGAATAACAGCCACCCAGAACACCGAGCGAAAATCGTTGGCCCACAACAACATCAACCCGACAGCCAATAGCGGGCCGAGAAATGCGCCCACGGTGTCGAGCGATTGACGCAAACCGAATGCCGCACCGCGTAGGTGCGGGGGTGTGAGATCGGCGACCAACGCGTCGCGTGGCGCGCCGCGAATTCCTTTACCGATGCGATCCAGCAGGCGAGCTGTAAGAACAATTCCTATTACAGGTGCAATCGCAAACAGCGGTTTGGTCAACGCTCCCAACGCATATCCGAAGACTGCTAATCCCTTACGTCTTCCCAGATAATCGCTCAACACGCCGGAGAACACTTTGACGATCAGCGCAGTGGCTTCTGCCAAACCTTCAATTAGCCCCACTACAAAGACGCTGGTGCCTAGGACCGTGACCATGAAAACAGGCAGCAGGCTATGGATCATCTCCGAGGAAATATCCATCAACATACTAACGAAACCGAGTACCCAGACACCACTGGGAATTTGAGCGACGGTACTTTTTATCTTAATCATGAATCGGTTCAGTGATCATCAGATGACAGCCCTGAAAAAGCCAGACTTCTTTCGGAACCGTAGCGAGCGGGTGTCAGCCGCGTTGAGCCGGAACGGAGAACCCGGAGTTTACATAGAAACAAGTGCGGATTTCGAGTACCGCGCCGACGCGGATCACACACCCGTAGTAGGTTCGGAAAAAAGTTTGCTATTTAATTTACTCACCCTTCCGATCCGCTGGTGCCACCGCAACCACACGCCATAAACGCCACACTCCGTGCGTTTCTTCAAGCCTCAAACATTCCGGCACACTAACGGGTACACGGCGATCCTCCGCCGAATCCACGACATAAGTAAATGCAGTAAAATTTTTCGTGAGCGCTGCGCAATTAAATTTCTCTGTTTCCTTACCCTGGTCTCTTTTATGTTCTTTTAGAAAACGTTGTAGAGAAAGTTCGGTAAATCCTACCTCCATCGACGGCGATACTTTTACGTCGGGGTATAACGCCGGCAAGATAAATGTACTGGGATCAAAAAACGTTAAGACCTTTGCATCGGGCGGAAGCGTTTTGAATAAGGGCGCTTGAAATCCATTTATCGGCAATATCGGTAAGAATGACGCGAGCGCCGTGAGTAGTGCCGCAAATAGATAGCAACTTCCAGTATCAATATTTTCTTGCCGCTCATCCGCACTGAAGCACTGCCGTGCCCACATGTAAATCAAACACGGTACGCAATACACAACATAACGCACTTGATTGGTCATGATCCACAACACCATAAAAGTCATGATGGACCAACGTTCCCGAGCACTTAAATCTCCTTGCCCCCAACGATGCAAAACCAGTGCTGCCAAGGTTATCCATATCACTTTGAGCGATACCGCTGCCTCAAGAAGCGATCGATTCTCGGTCGCATGTATTAGACGTGTTTTAAGCGCTGCACTAGTAAGTTGAAAAAAATTCGCGACGGCATCTAATCCACAGTAGTAATGCCAGAAGAGCGCATAAACACTAACAATCAGCCCAGCAGCCAGTAATTTTTGGGACCATCGCCACGGAGCAATCAATAGAACGCCAGCGCTGTATATAAAAGCCAACCAGTACATGGGCTGCAGCAACATCATTAACATCACCCACCGCCACGGAGGCAACCGCCATGCGGAGAACATGGCCAGCATCATAAATGCTTCAGGCCGCGCAAGCATAAGCCGACCAATAACGCCTCCAAACAAGACTGCAGTAATAGCGAGTCCCGCCATGATGTGAGGCATGGGGCGATGTTGAAATAGCTGTTGAAAAACAGGTACGAAAATCAGTCCGAACAAACCAAAAGCCAACAGCACTATAAAGTTCAGCGCCAATTTTAATGCATACACATTGCGCGAAAATCCATCTAAATCAGGATATAGCCAATCCGAGCTGCGCCAAATTATTGAATGTAGATGCCCGGCTACCCATTCGAAGCCAAACCATGGGCTCATTGAAACGCTACTTAGAATATCCGCGTAAAGATAATAATGACTGTAGTCAAAATGATGCTGGTAAGCGGTGATATGCCGAACAAGATCATCGGCAGGCGTGAAGCCTCCACGCCAAAGCGCGAAAAACAAAATACCGCAGATTGGTAACCATGCCCATAGTGGACGATCGCGACATGTTGGTACTGCAAAAAAATTTTCAGAAACCATATGGAAAATTATTATGTGAACGTGAGCCGGCACCGGGCGGCGCTTGGAATCCTCGCACCGTATGTTCCCGGTTGACGTTCACTTGTTGCACTTTTCAGGCTGCTTCCCTCAGCGCGCAGAATCATCAATCGGATGTAGCGCCTTCATCGCTAATTGTTTATTGATGCCTTCTTTCGCATTAACTTCTGGAGAAAGCTTCAACGCAAGACGAAATTCTGCGCCACCTTCAGCATGGTTATGACCTTCGATCCGCGCATTCATTGACACCAACGATTCGGCACTCAACGAAAGCCCCAAGCCCAGCCCCTGCCCTTCCGGTTTGCTGGTAAAAAACGGCTCGAACAAATGTTGCATTGCTTCGGGTGACAATCCGGGACCGGAATCACGAATCGATAGCCAGACAACATCCTTTCCTAAAGAAGAGGACACCGTGATCAACTTATGCGGAGAACCGGCCATCGCATCGGCAGCATTGAACATGATATTGGCGATAACCAACGTCAACCGTTCTGGGTCGGCGGAAATAGCAATGTCGTCGATCTGCTCCTTATAAGTAATCTTTTCCATTTTTACGCGAGGCCAGAATAGCCGTCGGGCATCATCAAAAACCGCGCGCAAGTTATGGGTCGCAATCCGCGGTGGATCGGAACGGGAAAAGTTACGCAATCGGCGAATTAAATTGCGTAGCCGGATTACTTCGTGAGCGATGTCAGGCACCACTTCAGTCGCTTCGGCGACACGATCTTGCTGAAGCAATTTTCCAACGTGGTCCGTCAATAATGAAATCGCGCCAACAGGATGACTCATTTCATGCACCACCCCGCTGGCAAGACGTCCGACAGCGACCATCTTGCCGGCATGAACCAGAACATTGCGCATCTTCTCGTGTTCCAATTCAGCAGTCGCTGCTGCAAGACGCTGGGCATTCGCTGCATTGGCCAACGCAACGGCGCCATACGCCGACAAGGTACGAACGATTTGCCGTTCCCGGTCACCGTAGGCTTTTTCCTCGGATGACTCAACCAGTAAAACGCCGAGCACTTGGCCGCCCGCAATCAACGGCGCGAAGAGAGCAGTCAACATGGCAAGCGAACCAGGCGCCTGCGCAGGATTGTGCTGACCGTATGCGAATTCGACAAGAATTTCCCGCCGCTCCCGAACACTCCGCGCGGCATGCGACGTTTGATCATCGAGTGCTACGCGTAGCCGCGGCAACGGCCGGCCATCCTCTACACCGAAACGAAGTTCGAGTGCATCGCCATCGACTAACCAAATCGAAAGAGAAGATGCATCCAGCAATCCGCCAACGCGATGATAAAGTGCATTCAATACCGTCTCGGTATCGAGTGTTGTAGTAATTTCCTGACCGATAGTCGCCAGGCGCTTCATGTCTGCCAACAACACGCTGCGAGTACGATTAGCCAATTCAGCGCGTTCCTTTGCCACCATTAATTCGGCCGTTCGTTGATTCACGATTTCTTCAAGACGAGCTTGATAGGCTGCGAGCTCTTCGTCGAGAGCAGAACGGGCAAAAGCCGGCGCCAGCAATTCGAGATAATGCATCATTCCGGCATAACGACCAGTTGGGTCAGAACCAATTAAACCTGACACAGCAATAACACCTAAGCGTTCGCTCCTCTCAGTCAGCACCGGCAATACGCAAATAAAATGTTGTTCGTCGAAGCTTTCCGCTTTGCCCATTGCATCTAGCGGTGGAAAAGTCATGATGTTACTGGTGATTTCACCTTCGTCCGAACCTGGTGCACCATAGTTATAGGTATGACGTATGGTTAGTTTTTCCGGCTCTGCCATCGGATCATCCCACTTACCAATGCAGGCCCACTGCACATGCGGCACCAGCAATGTCATGAGCGATTGAATCCGCTCAAAGCTCGCGCTGATGAGATCTCGGCTTATTTCATAACTGATGCCGACCGTGGTTGTAAGATCGTCGTCGGTAATCATCTCCTTTGCCAAATCGCCACGATCTAAAGCCGCAACACCTGACAAAAGCCCACATGATTGGCGCGGAATAAAGGTATTAGTAACGAGTTCCCTGCCGCCACGGCGTTCACCTGTTCGGATTTGATCCGACACCACGCTCACCGCCCGCTCGGCAAGTTGATCAAGATTTTGGTTAACGCTAGCGAGCGGGGGCATGCATCTGCGCGCGGCAAATGAATTGTCGTAGCCAACGATGGCAATATCTTCCGGTATTCGCAGCCCCGCTTCTTGGAAACAAGTAATCGCGCCTACTGCGTTGCGGTCAGTTCCGGCAAGAGCGGCAGTCACGGGAATGCGGCGCAATAGAATTTCTCGGGCGGCTCGCAATCCACCAACATGTCCGGAGTCATCCATATCGAAAACGTATTCGGGGCGATAAGGAAGTCCAAGCTCGGCAAGCGCGCGGCGATACCCCTCCAGTCGGCAGCGAACGTTGTACTCGGCGAGATGCCCCATGTAAGCAATATGCCGATGGCCCGCGCGAACTAGTTCACCAACCACCTCGGCGGTGCTGCCCTCATTGTCACTCTCTACCGAAACCACTCTAGGGTCGCCAAAGTCGTGAGCGATCGACACGACAGGTTTGCCGGTACCTAAAAGTCTTTTTAGATAAAGTGGTGAAACCGAATTCAGAACAATAATCCAGCCATCGATATGCCCCAATGCAATGGGCAAATCGAAACGCCCTTTACTGCCGGTACGAATGGCGATGACACGAGTGCCATGCGCCTGTGCCGAACGATGAATTTGCGCCATCAGTTCGCCGAGATACCCGCCGCCAAGAAACGGCGCTAGTACACCAAGCGTAATGGTTTGCACCATAGAACACTCCCCTCGTTCTTCTTAATAGTGCCTCTATTTATTTATAAAGGCGCCCTAATCATCAAGCGTTGTACGACCAGCTTCAAGCGCTATTAGTTTGTAAGAAAGGGGTAATCGAAACACCCCAAAGAGCTAGAGCGGATTTCATATGAATGTACGGTGTCGCTGGGTTTGTTTGGGGTGCAGT
>JAZKCF010000015.1:0-79167 GCA_040388195.1 Pseudomonadota bacterium | reverse complement strand
GACAAGGTGAAGAAAGCACATTGTCAAACAATAAAAACTACGGAATCGAGTAAAAGGTTATATCGAACGTACAAAACAACCGACCTTGCTGATTATCGATGATGAAAAGAACATCATTTCGGCCTTGAAACGTTTGCTGCGCCGCGACGGCTACAGAATTCTGACCGGAAACAGCGGCCAAGAGGGGTTAGACTTGCTAGCCAAAAATGATATTGATGTCATTGTCGCAGACCATGGCATGGCGGAAATGAGCGGCATTGAATTTTTAACGCAGGCGAAATCGATACGCCCCAACGCAGTGCGAATCATTTTTTCTGGTTATCCCAATCTGCAATCGATCAACGATGCAGTTCATGAAGAGACTATTTACAAGTTTCTCGCCAAACCTTGGGACGATGAAGAATTGCGCAACCATCTTGAAGAAGCATTTCGCAAAAAGGCGGTTGCGGATGAGCTGATGGCACTTAATCTAAGTTCACTCGTGACAGGTTAGAGAATGAGATGACGAGCGATGCCATAACTACGCCATCGGATAACACCGTCGGTCAGTGGGCCATATTATGCGTAGATGATGAACCCAACATTTTATCTTCCTTGCGCTGGCTGTTTCGCCCCGAAGGATACAAGTTTTTTAGCGCAGAAAACGGTGCGGAAGGGCTAGAGATATGTGAACGGGAGTCCATTGACCTCGTTATCTCCGATATGAGAATGCCACAAATGACCGGCGCACAATTTCTTGAGCAAGTACGCGCTCGTTGGCCTGAAACAATTCGCTTATTGCTGACCGGCTAGTCAGACATAAACTCCACCATTGATGCAATCAATAAAGGCGAGATTTATCGCTACGTCACCAAACCGTGGAACGATACCGACATCATCCTTGCAGTACGACATGCTCTTGACCGAAAAGAACTGGAACGGGAAAAAAGACGCCTAGAAACGCTAACGCAACAACAAAATGAAGAACTGAAAACGCTTAACGCCACACTAGAGACCAAAGTTTTAGAGCGCACCGCCGCATTGGCTGACGCCAATGAAAAGCTGAAGGCAAACTTTGTTACATCGATCGAAAATCTTTTCGAACCTCATTGAAATGCGTGAGGGCAATTCGACAGGAACATTCACGACGCGTTGCCGATTTAGCACGCAAAATCGCCGTTCAGCTCGAATTAGATGCGCGAGAGACACAAGATATATTTCTTGCCGGCCTACTACACAATATTGGCAAGATAGGGTTCTCCGATACATTGTTGTCCACGCCATTCGCCCAATTGAGTGGCGAAAATCTTAACGAATATCGAAAGCATTCCTTCCATACGTGGTGAGCAAGCATTGATGCCGCTTGAAGATTTGCGCAATACCGCCGCGATTGTTCGCTCCCAACATGAGCGTTTTGATGGGAACGGTTTTCCTGACTCACTTGCCGGATCGAATATTCCTATCGGCGCTCGGATTCTGGCGATCGCCAATGATTACGACTTGCTGATAATTGGTATGGCTACCGGACGTGGCCTTACGCCAGAGGAAGCGAAAGCTTTAATTTTGCGAGGAAAAGGCAAACGATATGATCCGCAGCTGGTCGATGTTTTTGTCGCGTTAAAAGGCGGCATCGAACCTTACCGCCCCCGCGAGCGACCGGTTTCTCCAGCGCAATTAATGGCCGGTATGATACTAACGCGAGATATCGTCACTCGCGAAGGCATATTGCTGTTAAGCGCCGACCATCTTCTTGAGGAAAAAGTAATCCAGCAAATAAAAGATTTCGTAGAATCCGAGAATCCAGATATGAGAATTTATGTTCGGGGAGATAAAAGTGTTGATTTATCTCAATCAAAGTAGTTGTGAAACTTTTTTAGACGTTAAACCTAAAATGCATTACATCCCCATCTTTCACAATATATTCCTTACCCTCTAACCGCATCTTCCCAGCCTCTTTAGCACCGAGCTCGCCTTTGTAGGCGATAAAATCCTGATAGCTGATTACTTCGGCCCTGATAAATCCACGCTCAAAGTCAGTATGGATTACACCGGCAGCCTGCGGTGCTGTCGAGCCTTTGTGCACGGTCCAGGCGCGCACTTCCTTCACTCCTGCAGTGAAATAGGTTTCCAATCCAAGAAGTGAATAAGTGGCACGGATGAGACGGTTCAGTCCCGGCTCTTCCAAGCCCATGTCTGCTAGAAATACTGACTTGTCTTCTTCGCCCAGCTCGGCAATTTCAGCCTCCATCGAGGCGCAGATAGCGACGACAGGTGCGCCTTCCTTCGCGGCATATTCACGCACGCGATCAAGCAACGGGTTATCTTGAAACCCACGCTCATCGACGTTTGCCACATAAAGCGCAGGCTTTGCAGTGATCAGACAAATCGGTTGCAATAATTTCATCTGATCTACATCAAAACCGAGACTGCGTACCGGCTTACCTTCGTTAAGATGCGCACTGACTTTTTCTAAAATAGCGACGAGTTTAATGGCCTCTTTGTCACCAGACTTGGCGAGCTTGGCGTTGCGGGTAATCGCCTTATCCACCGTTGCAAGATCTGCCAGTGCCAACTCAGTGTGTATTACTTCAATGTCAGAAAGCGGATCTACTTTACCGGCGACGTGCACGACATTCGAGTTCTCGAAGCAACGCACAACGTGCGCGATCGCGTCGGTTTCGCGGATATTGGCAAGGAATTGATTGCCCAGTCCTTCTCCCTTGGAGGCGCCGGCCACCAAGCCAGCTATATCAACAAACTCGACGATGGCATGTTGAATTTTTTGTGGGTTAACAATCGCAGCAAGCGCGTCCAAACGTGTATCGGGCACCTCGACGATACCAATGTTAGGTTCGATCGTACAAAAGGGATAATTTTCCGCAGCGATGCCCGCCTTGGTCAACGCATTGAAAAGAGTAGACTTACCTACGTTAGGAAGACCAACGATGCCACATTGAAGACTCATGAGGTTTTACTCTGTAACGTTTCTAGGATTATGTAAGAAGTTGCTCGTCTGCCTTGGCTAGGCGTTAAAGACGGGCTGTCCCATTCGTGATGAAAATAGGCGCCATCTTTTCGCAACTTCATTCTTTTGGTAGCACTGGTTTAGTATGCAGTTTCAACATCGCGGCTCGAAAGTCGCCGGCGGCCATAAGAGGCCATAACGTTAAGCTACGATCAATCGCTTCATCGATTAGGCTTTGCTCTTCCTTACGCGGCGAATGCAGTACGTAGTCGACGACTTGGTCTCGGTCGCCCGGATGACCAATGCCTATTCTCAATCGCCAGTAGTCGGGTGTTGTTAAGCAAGCGGTGATGTCCTTTAATCCATTATGGCCGCCGTTACCACCACCTTGCTTGATCTTAACTACCCCTGGTGGCAAATCCAATTCGTCATGCACCACAAGGACTTCGTCCGGCAATATTCGATAAAAATTCGCCAGAGCCAGCACGGCACGGCCACTGCGATTCATAAAAGTGGCTGGCTGCAAAAGCCAAATGTCTTGGCCTTCATGTTTACCGCGTGCAACTACGCCATGAAATTTGGATTCGCGCGTTAGACTTACGCGCAAATCTGTAGCTAATTTATCGATCCACCAAAACCCGGCATTGTGTCGAGTATCGAAATATTCCGCGCCAGGATTACCTAGCCCCACAATCAGCCTAATAGGTTTCATCGTAGATTATGTGCTGCTAATACTAATCGCAGTAAAAACAAAGCCCGCCGAAAAGTACCGACGGGCTTTTTGTAAGTAGAGCAAGAAACTACTTCTTGTCCTTGCCTTTCGGGGCAGCCGCAGCAGGCGCTGCGTCCTTTACTTTCTGCTTCGCAGCCGGAACCTCGGCAGCAGAAGTCGCAGAAGCGGCAGCATTTACTTCCTCGACTACGGCGCGTGGCAACACAATCGTAGCGACAGTCGGGTCCTCACCCTTCGATACCGCAAATTCCACACCTGCTGGTAAAGTTAGCTGGGACAGGTGAATAGAATGACCGGCAGTCAAATCTTTCAGATCGACTTCGATAAACTCTGGAAGATCTTTCGGTAAGCAGGCTACCTCAACGTCAGTCATCACATGGCTAACCAAGCCGCTGGAAAGCTTCACGCCTGGTGCAATGTCAGCGTTAATGAAGTGTAATGGTACCTTCATGTGAACTTTTTGATCCGCGGCTACGCGCTGAAAGTCCACGTGCAGTACGATCTGACGAAATGGATGCATTTGGAAGTCGCGCAATAGTACTTGCTGCGTTGCTCCATCAAGCTCCATCGTCAAAATGGATGCGTGAAAAGCTTCCAGTTTTAGCTTGTGGTAAATTTCGTTATGGTCGAGCTCAACGGGCAAAGCTGCTTGACCTGCACCATAAAGAATACCGGGAATCCGGCTAGCATGACGCAGGCGGCGGCTCGCTCCGGTGCCCTGCAACGTGCGTGGTTGTGCTTTGAAACTGATCTGCATTATATAACTCCAAGTAGTGCATCTGCCCGCGACCAGGCGATGCGGTTAACGCGAAACAAATAAACTTTGCTTCGCAAATTCGTTCTAATAGGGGCACCACAAAACGCAAAACTGAAATTCGCGCTTATATATTTATTCTGCGAAAAGCGAACTAACCGAATCTTCATCAGAGATTCGACGAATTGTTTCCGCCAACAATTCGGCCGTTCCGAGCTGACGTATTTTGTTGCATTTTTGTGCTGCCGGGCTAAGCGGAATGGTGTCGGTCACGACCAACTCATCTAACACCGAATTTGTGACTCGCTCAACGGCTTTGCCCGATAACACAGGGTGAGTACAGTAAGCCACAACGCGTGATGCGCCTTGTACTTTTAAGGCCTGCGCGGCTTCGCATAGGGTATTCGCGGTATCCACCATGTCGTCCATGATGACGCAAGTACGATCAGTTACATCACCAATCACATTCATCACTTGAGCGACATTTGGCTTCGGACGGCGTTTATCAATGATGGCTAAATCTGCTTCCAATCGTTTAGCAATGGCTCGTGCGCGAACCACACCGCCAACGTCAGGCGAGACAACCATTAAATTCTTGTAATCATGCTTCCATACGTCGGACAACAACAACGGCGCGGCGTAAATGTTATCGACTGGAATATTGAAAAAACCTTGAATCTGGTCGGAATGAAGATCCATGGTAAGCACGCGATCTACACCGACTTCGGTAAGCAGATTGGCTACGACGCGTGCGCTAATGGGCACGCGAGCCGAACGCGGCCGGCGATCTTGCCGTGAGTAACCAAAATAGGGGAGCGCCGCAGTAATCCGACCAGCTGAAGAGCGCCGCAAGGCGTCGGCCATCAGCAGAACCTCCATCAAATTATCATTGGTTGGCTCGCAGGTGGATTGGAGGATAAACACATCTCGCCCACGCACATTTTCCAGCAATTCGACCAGCACTTCTCCATCGGAGAAACGGCCTACGGTCGCTCGCCCTATATGAATATTTAGGTGCTTAGCGACCCCTTCTGCCAGCTTGGGATTTGCTGACCCTGTAAACACCATCAGGTTTTCGTAAGCCACCAGGCGAACTCCGCTCTACATTTTAATATGCTTGATAAACTGCAAGGGCGGCATTTAGCCGCCCTTGCCGGGTACCGGTTAATCCGGTAATCCAATCAGGCCCCTCGTAAATCTGATACACGGCTCAAACTCAAACCGCTCTTCAGAGCGAGGTGCCTTTTATATTTGGCTGGGGAGGTAGGGATCGAACCTACGAATGCCGGAATCAAAATCCGGTGCCTTACCACTTGGCGACTCCCCAAAATTCTAGTCTCTAGCCCCCAAACATCAGACCGTCGCTATTATTTACGTGGCATTTCAGTCTTCCGCCAACCCAAACAACGGGTGACGATCATAGCCTGCAGCGACAAAGCCTTTCATATCAGGCGGCAATTTATTTAGCACTTCATTTGCCAACGACTTGCTGTCAAAGGCGCAAAAAACGCTAGCTCCAGAACCGGTCATGCGCGCATCGCCAAACTGGCGAAGCCATGCAAGATAACGACCGATTTCAGGATAATGCTTTACTACTACCAGCTGGAGATCGTTATGCCCAATGTTGGACATTTCTCGCCCCGCCGAAAAGCCGGTAAATGTAATGGGTTTCGTGTTTCGTGTCAATTCAAAATCAGTGAAGATCTCCTTCGTGGAAACACTTATTGACGGTGTAAGGACCACATACCATGCAACCGGCAAATCGATTGGCTGTAAACGCTCGCCGATCCCCTCAGCAAAGCTGGAGCGTCCGTATATAAACACTGGAACATCAGCCCCTAACGTAAGCCCAATCTCCATTAGCCGGCTTCGAGACAAACCCGCCTTCCACAAATGATTCAGCGCCAATAATGTCGTCGCAGCGTCGGAGCTCCCTCCACCCACACCACCGCCCACAGGCAAATGCTTTACTAGTTCGATGTCGACACCCATCGAAATATTCGCGGCTCTTTGTAAAGAGTAGGCGGCGCGAACCGTAAGATCAACCTCAACGGGAACGTTATGCAATGGATTAACGCGATTGATAACGCCATCTGGCCGAACTCGAAAACGCAACACGTCGCCAAAATCCAGTAAACGGAACACCGTTTGCAGCAAATGATAGCCGTCAGGCCGTTGACCAACCACATGTAAAAACAAATTCAGCTTGGCTGGGGCAGGATAATCGGGACCATCAAGAATCATTTTGCGTCGGTGCCTAAGTTCCATTGATCAATAACCAAACGAATTTCTAGCCCATCCCGGTTAAGTACCATATGTCGTGGTAACTCTAACCCTCCGACCGCCATGTAATCGGTATAGCCAATTGACCAGCCATCCTGCTGAAAACCGCCTACCAATCCGTCCGGCCGAAATTTCTGTTCCGCGGGTGAGCTTAGCGCAGGACGACCTAATAGCCAATAATTAAGGCCTTTTATCGGAACGCTATATCCCAATACTTGCCGCATCAGTACTTCTTCATTTTCCGCATAGAATTTTCGTTGATCTGCCACCGTTAATGTGACGGTTTCAGATTGACTATGTATATGCGCGACAACTTGGCCTAGCGGCGAAAAAAGTGTGATTTCAGTATCAGTGCCACGCTTCATCCAACGAATATTGCCGTAATTGCCCTTCTCATCCTGCTTGACGGCAATACGCCCAGTAAATTCGTAATTAACAAGTTGAATTAGCCCATCGTTTGTAGAGACAGGCGGGCTTGATCCTAATGGTTGAATTGTGGTGCAACCAGATGCTATGGCAAGAATCAGTGCACAAAAAAAGGAAAAGAAATTCAAGAATCTTTAGTGAAGATAAATAGTTGTTTAGCAGCAGAAAGCCAATACAAATACTTGGCTAATGAAGTTCTAATTTTTTGACAACCGCCAACAAGGCCTCGTTGTCAGGATTATCATGGAGGGCCTTCTCAGAAACAGTTTTCGCCTCTCCTCGCTGCCCTCGCGCCAATAACACCTCCGCAAGATGCGCTGCGATTTCTGGATCAGGTCGCATCGCTAACGCTCGCCGCAGGAAGTCTAAGCTTTTATCTAAATTCCCTATACGATATTGAATCCAACCCATACTATCTAGAATAGCGGCGTCCTCTGGTTCTAGCAGGTTGGCCTTTTCAATCAACTCTAAGCCTTCCGTAAGACGGATATTGCGCTCCGCAAAGGTATAACCAAGGGCATTGTATGCCTGCGCATAATCGGGCTTAAGAACCATCACTTTGCGCAGATCGGCCTCGAGCATATCCATACGATCCAGCTTTTCTGCTGTCATGGCGCGGTCATATAATAATTCCAGCGAATCGGGCTGACTTTTCAAGCCTTGGCTAAGCACGTCCAATGCGGCTTCGTATTGCTTGGCATCACGCAATAACTGCGCATCGGCAATCACCAATAACGATTTTTGTTCGGGACTTGCTGTCCTCACTGAGCTTAAATACGCTCGCCCTCCCTTAAGATCGCCTTGCTTTGCCATTAAAAAAGCCACGCGTACATGGCTAGCAAAATAGCCGTCACCTTCCTCTACCTGGCGATACCATCCAATAGCCTCTGTATAGCGCTTTTGATCTTCGTTCAATTGGCCTAGATAAGTGCGCACAACATCTGGATCGCGAAAATTCAGTTGAAGCGTGCGAGTTAAGTGCTTTTCCGCTGCCGAGTAATCTTTCATTTCCATAGAAAGAATACCCAACGCAAGATGATATTCCGCAGTATTGGGGGCGGCAGTGATCAAGAATTGAAACTCTTTTCTCGCGCCAGCAAAATCCTTTTCATTAGCTAAATCACGAGCAAGATTGGTACGAATTTCTCGCGATTGCGGATGTTTCGCTAGAAACTCACGATAGAATTTGATCGCCCGCTGCGGCGCAGATTTAGAAAGCACCTCTCCGTGCAATTGAGCGGCAAGCTCCCAATCGGGGCGCAATTGAAGAGCCGCCTTACTTTCCGACAACGCTAGTTCCGGTTGCTCGGCAAGCTTAGCGGCTTGGGCAGTGGCAAAGCGCGCCTCAGGAAGGGTTTGATAACTGGAGGCCAAATCCTTCATCAGGATTAATACTGCGGGCTTATCTGGGTAACGCGTCATCAGTCCGGCAAGCTGCAAGAAAACACGGCCTGCATTGTCAGGCTGTGCCGCCAATAGCCGTTGGACCGGATTAACTGCTTCGCTGATCTTGCCCGTAGTTAGCAGCAACGCAATCAACGTCTGCTGCGCCGGAATAGAATTGGGCTCCAATTCTAGCCAAAGATTAGTGGCTTTTACGGCTAACCCCATACCGCCGTCGCGGTTCGCCAGCGCCACTTCCACGGCACGCTGTGCAATTCGTGGGTCACGCGTCTCACGGGCGAGCTCTGCATACGCCTCTGCGGCCACTTCCCCCTGATTGCGCTGGCTCGCGATTTCGGCTAACAGAAATTCGTAAAGCATATCGGCCGTCATCCCGCCAGAAGGCGACGACTCGCTTTGGCCTACGATGACAGGATCTACTTTCTCAATAACCTTCTCGGAAAGCACAGGAGTACTGATCAGCGCGGCGGCAAGCGTAACGGCCGCGATTCGGAAAGCCATGGGTTAGCCTTTTTAAATATATTGCCTTGGGACTTATTCTTTAATCGATAGTTCTAAATCAATCAAAGAATCCGCAAGCCTGGAGTGCCGAAGTTATCTTAGGTATATTTCAGCCACTACACAAGCGGACCTGTGGCGTTGAACCATAGAGCTAACCGAAAAGCAGTCGGACGAGAGATAGTGGTCAAACGTAACAACACCAAAACACCAAGGAACTGCTTCTCTGTTGCCTTGCTCTCCTATTGTTGAGATGCCTATAGTTTTAATTGTTTTTACTAGGTTTAAAAATGCCAGAACTACCAGAAGTTGAAATTACTCGCCGCGGACTCGCTCCGCACATTGTTGGGCAACGCATTGATAGCGTAGTAATACGTGACCGCCGCCTACGGTGGCCAATTTCAGCAGACATGGAAAAGCAATTAACTGGCAAAATTATCGGCGGCACTAGCCGAAGAGGTAAGTATTTGCTACTCGATTGCGAAGCCGGATGGCTAATTTTGCATTTAGGTATGTCTGGGAATTTACGCATTATCCCTAGTAACACCCCCGCAAAAAAACATGATCACATTGATATCCTGCTAGGCAACAATACTGCAATCCGTTTTAGCGATCCGAGACGTTTCGGCGCAATGTTGTGGACAGACGAAGCGCCGGAAACCCATCGACTGCTTATTGGATTGGGCTTAGAACCGTTAAGTGAAACCTTGTCCGCGCATTGGCTTTATACATCCACTCGAGGAACTAGAGTCGCTATTAAATCATGGCTTATGGATGCAAAGCGGATTACCGGGATTGGCAATATTTATGCGAACGAAGCTTTATTTCGAGCTGGCATTCGCCCAACCCGTCCTGCCGGACAAATTTCTCTTCAACGCCTAGAGCGACTTGCTTCGGCAATTAAAGACACCCTCTCCCGCGCCATTGAAGCAGGGGGCAGTACGTTGCGTGATTTTTGCGATGCGAATGGTAATCCGGGATATTTTCAGCAAGAATATTTTGTTTACGGAAGAGCCATTAAACCTTGCCTGATTTGCGAGACTCCTATCAAACTAATTCGCCAAAACGGACGAGCAACCTACTACTGCGCAACGTGTCAACGCTAGAGCACGCGCAAACTATTTCGCGGCGAATCAAACGGCACGCGCCGAGGAACCACATAAGGCTCCTCGGTATAACAAAACCCACCTACTTAAGATTTTTTTTTGCTTGATATTCACGTGAAGCATCAAAGAAAAGATCCAGAACCAGCTTAAATTCGGGATATTCCCACCAGTGGTACTCTGGATGCCATTGCACTGCCAGCGTAAATCCCTTTGCGTCCTTAACGCTCACCGCCTCGATTAAGCCATCTTCAGCGGTAGCTTCAACCACCAATCCATCAGCTAACTCGTTTATACCTTGTGAGTGAAGCGAATTCACTCTAATTTCGCTTTTCCCACCAAATGCCTTATGCAGCAGTCCACCCTCGGCAAAACGAACACTATGCACTGGCGCGTAGCACTCAGCATCCTCAAGCCCTGGAATTTCACGGTGATCCAACATGCCCGGTACCTCATGGACCTTGCGATGTAATGTCCCGCCATAAACGACATTCAGCTCTTGAATACCACGACAAATCCCCATTATTGGAATGCCGCGCTCAATAGCTGCAGGGATCAGCTTGAATACTGTTGCATCACGGTCCGGATCGTTAAAGTCTGGGCCTTCTTCCACTACGCCGTAATGTTTTGGATCGATATTGGAGAGCGAGCCCGTGAACATAATCCCGCTGACGTTATCGAGCACGAAATCGATATCCAATTCCTCTTTGATAGGAGGAATCATTAATGGAAAACAGTCAAAACCCGTAATGCAGCGTACGTATTTGTCGCCGACCAAATGGTAGTAACCTTCGTCGCGGTCCTTGAGCTGCCAGCGGCAGAGAGACAAAGCGATTAATGGTTTTTTCATCTTTACACCCTTTTATATAATTTAAGTCGCAATTGCGGAAAGCTCGCTATTTTGACACTGGATAGCGCATAAAAAAAGAGGGCAAAGCCTCTTCTATATAAGTGCTTATTTCATTTTTAGATCAAAATGCGTCAGTTTTAGTTATTTTTCGCTGGTAAGAAGGATATATTTTTGATGCAATTGATCTTTGGTTTCCACTACGTCAGGATTCTTGGGAATACAATCCACAGGGCAGACTTCTACGCATTGCGGCGTTTCATAATGACCAACGCATTCAGTGCATTTTCCCGGATCGATTAAATATATTTCCGGCCCTTGGGAAATCGCTTGATTGGGACATTCCGGCTCGCAAACGTCACAATTGATACATTCATCGGTAATCATTAAAGCCATAAAATTCGCTTGCTACTTGTTATGCGCCAGTGCTGTTCTAATACGCTTGGCCGTAATGGGGTTGACGAATTGATCGGCGTCCCCTCCAAGCGTGAAAATTTCCCGCACCATGGTCGCTGATATAAACATATATTGGTCTGAAGGCGTTAAGAACAAGGTTTCGACACCAGGCAATAGCGCGCGGTTCATTCCCGCCATTTGAAACTCGTACTCAAAATCAGACACTGCACGCAATCCCCGCAAAATAACGGTAGCTTCCTCTTGCTTCAAAAACTCGGACAGCAAACCGGTAAATCCTGAAACGCGTACATTATCGCAGTCGGCCAATACTTCCTGCGCAAGTTCTACTCGCTCTTGCAAAGAAAAATAAGGACTTTTCTTTTGGCTATCCGCGACTGCCACCACCACTTCACCAAAAAGCTTGGAGGCGCGTCGCACCAAATCTTCATGGCCAAGCGTAATTGGATCGAATGTCCCCGGATATACTGCCTTGATCATGACTGAATTTGCCTTCAGAGTAGTGGAGTAAGCGCCAATCAATAGCGACCAAGATACGACATCGCTCGAGCTGTTTAACGCCGCTTCTACACTAATAATGACATAAGGCTTGGTGTTCCGCCTAGCCTGGAGGTTCCATAACGTCGCCAGATGATCGCGCCGGATTTGATTTGCGGGGAAACTTTGTGGAAGGGGCGTAGTTATTCATATGCCCAATTGAACGAAGTTTTCCTACAAATCAAAAGACAAGCGAGGGCTCGCGTAATTTATGAAATATCCGGATTAAGCGTCCTATCGGAATCCGCCTCGATATACCGAGCAAGTTGAAAGCGAACTCTCCCCGCACGCCCTTCTTTTATAATTTTCCAATCTGGTGGCAACTCTTCAGATTGATCGCTTTCAAAGTATACCGTTCCTTCCGGTTTCAGTCGTTTTGAAAGCATTGGAAATAGCGTGGGTAGCAGTTTGGCTTGATACGGCGGATCAAGGAAAATTATATCGAACCGCTCTCCAGCCACCTTAAGAAACGACAAAGCGTCACTGTTCGTTATCACTAATCGCTCCGCACTCAAGGTTGCGGCGTTCTGTTTAAGCGATTCCACCGTGGTTTTTGTGTTTTCCACCATGACTACGCGTTCGGCTCCCCGCGATAGCGCTTCAAAACCCAGTACGCCGCTACCAGCAAACAGATCCAAGCACGCCTTGCCATATAGTGTTTGGCCGAGCCAATTGAAAAGCGTCTCACGCACGCGATCCGACGTCGGCCGCAATCCTTCTACGGCTGGAAACGTGATAATCCGGCTTCGCCAGTCGCCGCCAATAATGCGAATCCGATTGGCGCTCTTATTCGATTTCAACAAAGCACCAGCAATTTATATGAACAATTTTTTGCGATACATTTTTCAAAGCATGTCCAATGAATGAATACGGCAATGGCCGTGGTTTACGTTTAAAGTTAAAATGCCCATCTATTCCACCCTCAAGAATGACAGAATTTTTTTGCTACGCAACGCTGTCAATTCTTTAAATTTTGTAGAAGTCGATAAAAACCCCCAAGCATGCTAAGTTTTTTTAAAAAATCCCCCCCCCCGAAGCCCGATTCTCCGGCAGAGGAAAAACCAGCCGAGTCAAAAGGCTGGGTAGCGCGCCTTCGCGCCGGTCTCTCCCGCACTAGAACGCAACTCTCAGGCAAACTTGCCGCCGTTTTCAAACGAGGAAAAATCGACGACGAGCTCTACGAAGAGCTGGAGACCGTTCTATTAACTTCCGATATCGGCGTTACCGCGACGGAAAGAATACTCGACACGCTTAAAACTCACGTCAAACGAAACAAACTAACAGAGAGCATTGACGTTAAAGCAGCTTTACAGACTACCCTCACTGACATCTTACTGCCACTGGAAAAGCCTCTCGACGTCAACGGCCATGCTCCCTTTATTATCATGGTGGCGGGCGTGAATGGCGCAGGCAAAACCACGACCATTGGCAAATTGGCAAAATATTTCCAAGGGCAAGGCAAAAGCGTTCTTCTTGCTGCTGGAGATACTTTTCGTGCCGCTGCTGTCGAGCAGTTACAAGTTTGGGGCGAGCGTAACGGCATAACGGTCATTGCTCAAGAAAAAGGCGACTCGGCTGCTGTTATTTTCGACGCGATCCAATCGGCACGCGCAAAAAAGATCGATATCGTTCTAGCTGATACGGCAGGGCGCTTGCCCACTCAACTCCATTTAATGGAGGAAATCAAAAAAGTTAAACGGGTTATCGCGAAGACCGAACCCACAGGCCCGCATGAAGTGTTGCTGGTACTGGATGCGAACACCGGCCAAAATGCGGTTGCACAAGTTAAAGCATTCGACGACGCATTACAACTTTCAGGGCTCGTGATCACGAAACTAGATGGCACAGCCAAAGGCGGCACCATCGCAGCAATTGCCGCCGAACGACCGATACCGGTTCGCTATGTCGGTGTTGGGGAAGGAATCGATGATTTACGACCCTTCGTTGCCAGCGATTTTGTTGAGGCGCTAATCGAGTGATTAGCTTCTCCAATGTCACTAAACGTCACTCCAACAGCTTCGAATCCCTGAAAGGGGTAAGTTTCGAAGTCGGCGAGGGTGAGCTTGTCATTGTCACCGGTCATTCGGGCGCTGGTAAATCGACCTTACTCAAACTGGCTGCAGGAATCGAATATCCAACGTCAGGTAGCGTTATCGTCGCCGGTCAAAATATTTCCCGTTTGCGATCACAAGCGCTCGCTATTCTGCGGCGAAATATTGGTTTGATTTTCCAAGACCACAAACTGCTCTTTGACCGAAACGTGTTTGAGAATGTTGTATTGCCGTTGTCTATTAACGGCTATTCGCGCGCGGATGCGGCGCGGCGAGTACGTGCCGCCTTGGATAAAGTGGGGCTACTTGGCCGCGAGAAAGAAAATCCCATTCAGCTTTCCGGCGGTGAACAGCAGCGCCTTTGTATCGCCCGCGCGATCGTCAACCGTCCGGCTATTATGATTGCCGATGAGCCTACCGGCAATCTTGATGCCGAGTACGGAGGAGCCATCATGGATCTATTCAAATCATTCAATCAAGTCGGCGTCACCATGCTGATTTCCACCCACGATGAAGCGCTAGCCACTCGTTATAATCCACGCCGATTGCATCTCGACAAAGGTAAATTAGCAGTAGAGGCAATTGCATGACCGTGTGGCTGCGCCATCAACAAGATGCATTAGTTCGAACTTTACAGCGCTTCGGTCGGACTCCACTCGCCACATCGCTCAGCATTCTGGTAATTGCCGTGACGCTTGCGTTACCAGTTGGCCTTTATCTCGCATTGCTAAATCTGCATGGGATTGCCGGACGTATCAATGCGGAACCGCAGATCAGCCTTTTTCTTGCACTAGAAGCCACGCCGAGTGATGTTCAAGCAGTGGAGACTCGGCTCAAAATGCATCATGCCGTCGCACAATTCAAATTCATCTCGAAGGAAGAGGCGTTTGAAGAAATGCGTACCGCAACTCGTTTCGGCGACGCCTTGGAAGCGCTAGATAAAAATCCATTACCAGATGCGTTTGTCATTCGCAGCAAATCCAGTGATCCGGCAGTATTAGAAGCGCTTCGCGATGACCTCGCTATGTTATCTAAAGTAGAGCATATTCAGCTCGACTCAGCGTGGGCTAAGCGACTAGCCGATTTTAGTAATGCTGGAGAAAAAGTTGTTCTCATGCTTTCTGTTGCATTAGGTGCCGCGCTACTTGCGGTTACAGGAAACACTATTCGGCTACAGATTCTTACGCAACGTGAAGAAATCGAAGTTGGTAGGCTTATAGGTGCCTCCGACGATTACGTGCGACGCCCTTATCTTTACTTTGGCGCTCTTCAGGGATTACTGGGTGGTGTCCTAGCGCTGGCATTAGCAGTCGTCGGACTACTTTGGTTATCGACCAATCTCGTCGAAATTATTAGGGTTTATGCGCCTGATTTTCGACCGGGCGTTGTTCCTTGGAAGACAGGGGCCACCGTCATAGTCCTGCCAACTATTCTTGGCTGGCTTGGCGCGTACGCGTCCGTGTCGATGTATCTCCGTCAGATAAGACCTCGCTAACAGGAAACGCTGGCCAGCGAATGTTGAATGTCGCTAGCCCGGTCTCATATAAAGCGGAAATATTCCGACCATCTCAAAAAGGCAAAATACCTACACTTTCATGCAGTCATTTTTGAAATGGCCCCTCGCTACCTTACTGCATGTGCTGACCACCATTAATGGCAATGTTCGCACCAGTGACAAAAGCCGCTTCTTCCGAACAAAGATAAATGATAAGCCCAGCCACTTCCTCGGGTTTGCCTAAGCGGCCGACTGGAATTTGCGGAATGATTTTCGTATCAAGAATTTCCTTTGGAATCGCGGTAACCATCTTCGTGCCGATATAACCGGGAGAAATGGTATTTACCGTTACGCCTTTCCTTGCCACTTCAAGCGCCAGAGATTTCGTAAAGCCATGCATGCCCGCTTTCGCTGCTGCATAGTTCGTCTGGCCGAAAGCACCTTTTGAGCCATTTACGGAAGAAACATTAATAACGCGCCCCCAACCACGATCGACCATCCCATCGCAAACTGACTTGGTCATGTTGAAGACGGAATCAAGATTGGTTTTCACCACTGCATCCCAATCGATTTTTCCCATTTTTTTGAAAGTCATATCGCGAGTAATGCCAGCGTTATTGACCAGAATGTCAATCGGCCCCACTTCTGCCACAGCTTTAGCCACACATTGCTGGCAAGAATCGTAATCAGCTACATCCGCCTCGTATGCATAAAAATCATAGCCTCGCGACTTCCAGTTTTGCAGCCATTCGCCCACTTTGGTATTACCTGGCGAATGCGTAACCACAACGGTGTAACCAGCATCATGCATCTTGGTGCTAATAGACTCACCTAGGCCGCCCATGCCGCCCGTAATGAGTGCTATGCGTTTTGTCATTTTTGTCTCCTCTTAATTAACAACGTTTTATTTAAGGGCGCCTCTGGTGTCAAACAAGCATGCCTTATAAAACATGCTTTCTACATACGTGAATGTTGGGTGAGAAACGCAAACGCCGTCATAACTAAGACTTCGCGCATTGCAGTCCAAGAATGACGCATGCCGGGACTTTAAAATACGTTCATCGAAATGAGGATTTTCAGAGGCTCCTTATGAAAGAAGCTGCGTCAAAAATGAAACGAAATGGCTCAGCACAGCGCATGCACGCGCAACTCAGCCACCGCCACTTTGACGCAGCACCTCAACAACTAAACTTAGCGCTCAATCGCCAGCGCCACACCCATGCCACCACCGATGCAAAGTGAAGCAAGGCCTCGCTTAGCATCGCGCCGAATCATTTCGTGAATTAATGTAACCAATATGCGGCAACCAGACGCACCAATAGGATGGCCAATCGCAATCGCGCCGCCATTCACGTTAATCTTTGAGGTATCCCAGCCCATTTGTTTGTTGACCGCGATCGCTTGCGCAGCAAAGGCTTCGTTTATTTCCATCAGGTCCAGATCATTCGCCGTCCACCCAGCTTTTTTAAGACAAAGCTGACTTGCCGGCACCGGTCCCATTCCCATGATGGAAGGATCAACGCCTGCCGAGGCATATGCGCGGATCTTCGCGAGTGGCGTCAAACCCAGCTCCGCTGCTTTCTTTGCCGACATCATAATCACGGCTGCTGCGCCATCATTAATACCGGAAGCGTTGGCTGCGGTGACTGTGCCGTCTTTAGAAAACGCGGGTCTTAACGAAGAAATCGATTCGAGAGTGGTGCCTGGCTTGATGTATTCGTCCGCATCAAAAACAATCGTCCCTTTCTTTTGGGGAATTTCTAACGACAGAATTTCCGCTTTGAAGTTGCCAGCTTTTTGCGCGGCTTCGGCTTTGTTTTGGGACCGGACGGCGAACTCATCCTGCTCTTGACGAGAAATCTCATATTTTTTTGCTACATTCTCGGCGGTAGTGCCCATGTGGTATTGGTTGAACGCGTCCCACAAACCATCATTAATCATCGTGTCGACGATTTTGGCATCGCCCATCCGGTAACCATCCCGAGAATTAGGCAGAACGTGGGGAGAGATGCTCATGTTCTCTTGCCCGCCTGCAATAACGATGTCGGCGTCGCCACACATAATTGCCTGTGCAGCAAGATGCGTTGCTTTCAGTCCGCTACCGCACACCTTATTGATAGTCATCGCTGGAACCATGTCAGAAACGCCGGCGCGAATCGACGCTTGGCGAGCTGGATTCTGTCCACAACCCGCTGCCAGCACTTGCCCCATAATCACTTCACTAATTTGATCAGGTTTAATGCCAGTTTTTTCGAGTAAACCCTTAATGATATGAGCACCTAAATCAGATGCAGGAATCTTCGCCAATGCCCCGCCAAATTTACCCACCGCAGTCCGGCCGGCAGCAACGATTACGACGTCATCCATCTTGTTCTCCATTTCAGCTATGTTGCGAATCAATTCAAATAGGGCGTTTTATTCCAAGTCCCTTTGAAAACCTAGTCTACTTTCGCCTTCACATATCGCCCAGGCGCCGGCTCAATACTTGGGTGTATGGCGTTACCCAATTCAATACGTGCGGCCACCTTCGGGCCAGTATGTCGCTCAAGCCATCCACTCCAATTCGTCCACCAACTTCCGGGGATGCTTTGTGACGTAGATAGCCATTTCTCGGCTTCACCGCCCAACGTGCCATTAGCCCAATAGTTACGCTTGTTCTTCGATGCCGGATTGATGACTCCAGCAATATGGCCACTTGCTCCCAACACGAAAGTTATTTCGCCTGAGAGCAATCGTGCAGATCCAAAGGCCGTACGCCAGGGAACAATATGGTCTTCTCGAGAAGCATACAAAAAGGTCGGCACGGTGACTTTGGAAAAATCTACCGGCACGCCGCATTGGACTGTCTTTCCCGGCACTCTCAAATTGTTTTCAAGATAAGCGTTACGCAAGTACCAGCAAAACATTGGGCCAGGCAAATTGGCGCCATCGGAATTCCAATACAGCATATCAAAAGCCGGCGGAATTTTTCCCTTAAGGTAACTATTAACTACATAGGGCCATACCAGATCGTTCGCACGCAAAGAAGAAAACACCAACGCCAATTCCTTGCCTTGAATTACGCCACCTTTACCAACTGCGTTTTCCTGTGGCGCCAAGCTCTCTTCACTTACAAGCAGACCTATTTCGCCAGCATCAGAAAAATCTAACATAGTCGTCAATAGCGTCATGCTGGCAACTTTGTCTTCATGCCTCGCAGCCATAATCGCCAGCGTCGAAGCTAATAATGTGCCGCCAATGCAAAAGCCAAGCGTATTTGCTTTATCTGCGCCGGTAATATCAAGCGCGACATTGATAGCATCCATCACGCCGCTTTCTATGTAGTCGTCCCAAGTCAGGTAGCTCAGCTCGGGCGTAACATTCCGCCAAGAAAGCATGAAAACAGTATGCCCTTGTTCAACTGCGTAACGTACAAGTGAGTTTTCCGGTTGCAAATCCAGAATGTAATACTTGTTGATGGAGGGCGGAATAATTACCAAAGGCCGCTGATGCACCTGATCAGTGAGGGGGCTATATTGAATAACCTGAACCAACTCGTTTTCAAAAACGACAGCGCCTTTCGTTAACGCAAGATTAACGCCAACTTCAAAGGCGCGTTCATCCGTCATCGAGATGCGGCCTTTGGCCAGGTCTAGGAAAAATAAACCGGCGCCTTCAATCAAACTCCGTCCGCCTGTTTCCATTGCTAGCTGAACTGCTTCGGGATTTGTGGCGAAAAAATTGGCTGGGCTTACCGCATCGACGAATTGGCGAACCGCAAAACGCATCTTACCTTTTGCTTTTTCGTCTAGAGAAGACGACTCAACCGACTGTTGTAGCATGGTGGAATAGGCAAGATAGGTTCGCTTCAGCAAATCGAAGCGCGGATCTTCGCGCCAAGCTTCGCTCTTAAACCGTTTGTCGTCCTTTTGTGTCTTATCTTCGCTCAGTTGAAGCGCTTTGCCCGTCGAAGTAAGCACGTTCAACCATGCCCCCATCATCTGATCGAAGTAGGCCTTCTGCATTCCAACGTAATGCGAGGAGGCCCCCACCAATGGCGCAGCAGAACCAGTAACCGTGTTATCTGGTGTGGTTTTGCTGTTGGTATCAGGTAAATTAAACTGCCGCATCATTTCCTGGCCTGCTTGAAATATATGCGCCAGGAATTGCGCTGGATCATTCGGCTGTATAGCCATTTGGATTTCCTAGACAAGTAAACTTGTAGTGCATTTACCGCATGAATCGCGGATTAATGCAGTTTGACGTGCGGCTCCGTTCGGCGAGTTATCAAGCGAGCGATTGTATCCAATGCCACCTTTGAGAATCCATGAAGTGCCAACTCGTGCATCTTGTAAAGAGACACGTACATTAAGCGAGCAAAATATCCTTCAATCATGATACTTCCACCAATGATGCCGCCCATGAGGCTTCCAACAGTACTGTATTGCCCCAATGAAACAAGAGAGCCGAAGTCCCGATACTGGAACGGTTTGACCGCTTTACCCTTCAAACGTTTGCGCAAATTTTTGTAAAGATGCGAAGCTTGTTGGTGCGCCGCCTGAGCTCGTGGCGGCACCATGCGGTCTTTGCCTAACCATACGCATGATGCGCAATCGCCAAAAGCAAAAACATTCTCATCACGCGTTGTTTGTAACGTTTGAGTTACAACCAATTGATTAACGCGATTAGTTTCTAAACCATCAATCTCTTTAAGAAACTCCGGCGCTTTTACGCCTGCCGCCCACACAATAAGCTCTGCAGGAATAAGCTCTCCTGTTTGTAATAGCACACCATTGGGCATAACTTGGGTTACACGTGCACCTTTATTTACACGAACACCGAGTTCCTGAAGAAGTTTATCCGTCGCTTCCGAAAAACGCTCCGGTAATCCAGGCAGCACTCGATTCGCCGCCTCGATGATACTAAGCTTAAGATCTTTCTCTGGATCAATTGCATCAAGTCCAAAAGTAATTAGTTCACGCGTGGTTTTATGCAATTCAGCCGCTAGCTCTACGCCAGTAGCTCCCGCACCAATGATTGCAACGTGCAATTGCTCAGGACGCAGCGGTTCAACTTGCGTATCAGCGCGGATACAAGCATTTAACAATCGGCGATGAAAACGTTCTGCTTGTGCTTTAGTATCGAGCGAAATGGCGTATTCCGCCGCGCCGGGCGTCCCAAAATCATTGGTTTGACTGCCAACCGATATCACTAAAGTGTCGTACTCAATGGAACGTGCTGGGGTAATTTGATTACCTTCGTCATCCAAAGAAGGCGCTATATGGACTTTGCGGTTAGCGCGATCAAGGCCCACCATCTCGCCGAAGCGGTAATTGAAATGGTGCCAATGTGATTGCGCCAAATAATCGAGCTGGTGTTGCCCGAGATCCATGCTTCCGGCGGCGACTTCGTGTAGCTTTGGTTTCCACAGATGCGTGCGGGTCTTTTCGATCAGCGTAATTTTCGCCTTCCCGCGCTTTCCAAGTTTGTCACCTAAACGCGTGGCAAGCTCTAAACCGCCCGCACCTCCGCCCACAATCACAATATGATGCAAACCTTTAGTGCGATTTGCATGAGCGCTCATGAGGCCCATTGAAGCCGCGACTTCACCCCTTGGCTCGGTTGCGGTTTTAGTTGTTGCAAATGCCGTTTTTCCTTCTTCGTTCATATTTGTATCTTTCTAATCTAAAACATTTTCGGCTTGCGCCGTTCTCACCGACTAGTTTTTGGCGAGATCCCGCCCACATAATTTAATTAATTTTTAGGGTCGCACATATTTTGGCTACCATCTCCTAATAATTCCAAGAGCACTAGACCGCGACTACATACCGTAATTTTCCTCTATTTAAATGAAGATAAAAAGGCATGTAAAACAGACGAGACAAATCGGCGAGCGATTTTGGTGTTGTGGCATTTCGTTCGGTAGAACGCGCCATCAACGTTTAGGGGAGTAGAGCCAAAGCATAAATCTCCTTCTATAGTATCACTTGAACCGTTTCCCCTGAAACGAGTCTGACAGGGAAATGGCGCAATTACGCTGGGCAACGCCCCGTTAAGCCACTCCTCTCAGCCGCTAACTAGCGATTCCGTAAATGAACTTTTTCAGCCCTTGGCACTCTTCAATCGAGAGTGCTAATATATTCCTGAAAAAGGAGCGCCCCAACATGACAGCTTTGAACCTTCCGGTACCTGTTGCAAGCAGCCTTGAAAGCTATATTGCAGCAGTAAACAGTATTCCCATGCTCAGCCCGGAGCAGGAATCCGATTTGGGCAAGCGCCTGAAATATGAGAACGACTTGGAAGCAGCTCGGGAGCTCGTACTGTCGCATTTGCGCCTAGTCGTCTCTATTGCCCGTCATTACATGGGATACGGCCTACCACAAGCGGATTTAATCCAAGAGGGCAATATCGGTTTAATGAAAGCCGTGAAACGCTTTGATCCAGACCGCGGTGTGCGTTTGGTTTCTTTTGCCGTTCACTGGATTCGGGCTGAAATCCATGAATTTATATTGAAAAATTGGCGAATGGTTAAAATTGCCACGACCAAGGCTCAACGCAAGCTTTTTTTCAATTTACGTAGCATGAAAAGCGGTTTAGGTACTTTAAGTCCGACGGAAGTCCAGGAAATGGCTAAAACTCTGGGTGTTAAGCCTGAGGAAGTCGTTGAAATGGAAACTCGACTTCAAGGCCAGGATATACCGCTCCAAGCTGGATCCGACGATGATGAAGATTGGATTAGTCCAATTGCCTATCTTTCCGATCCTAATGCAGAACCCTCTCAGTTGCTGGAAACTGAACAGTCGGAAAACCGTCAGGCAGTGGGCTTGGATGGAGCGCTGAATACGCTTGATCCTCGTAGCCGTCGTATCATCGAGGCGCGGTGGCTACAAGATAAAGGCGGTACAACGCTACATGAATTAGCCGATGAATTTGGGGTATCCGCTGAACGCATACGTCAGATTGAAGTAAAAGCCATGCAGAAAATGCGTGGGTTACTGCTGGATCCAGCTTGAACTTATATAACAAAAAGGGCGCCTACTAAGGCGCCTTTTTTTATAGTATTAAATCCGATTAAATCAAAACTATGAGGTAAGAAGTTTACGCAAATCCGCAGCGATTTTATCCGCAGCCATTCCGTAATTAATAAAAAGACGGAGTCGTCCCCGCGAATCAAATACCAAAGTCCCGCCCATGTGGTCCATCGAGTAGTCGCCCCCTGATTCCGCGACCGGTCTCTGTTGATAGAAAACACGAAAATCTTTTGCTGCTTTTTGAGTAGCCTCTTCATTACCGTATAACCCTAAAAAACCAGGATTAAAGGCGGGCACGTACTTCGCCAGTACTTCTGGTGTATCACGCCTAGGGTCCACGGTTACGAATAGCACCTGCACTCGACCACCATCACCCTCCAAATTCTTGATAGCCTTGGCAGCATCTGACAATGTGGTCGGACAAATATCCGCACAATGCGTAAATCCGAAGAAAAGCAAAACCACTTTACCCTTGAAGTCCCCTAAGCTGCGCGCCTTGCCGGTGTGATCGGTAAGCTGGAAATCCTTAGCGTATTCAGCGCCGGTAATATCGACTGCATTAAAGCTACCTTTGGAAGCGGGCTGCACCATGTCGCATCCAGCCAGCGCTAGTGTAAATAGCGTAATAAAAACGGCGACGCGAGATTTAAGAGTCAACATATGAAACGATTACTAGAAACGAAAATAGTGATCGATTAGTAATGCGGCGAAGAGTAAGGCTAAATAAAGAATAGAGTACGCAAATGTCTTTTTTGCTAATGCATCGCTATAAACGCGATAAATGCCTACAGCCAAATACAAGAAATAACTGTTTAATCCTAGTGTAATAAATAAATACACCAAACCCGTCATGCCGGTAGCGATAGGAAGAAGCGTTACAGCGACCAACATAAAGGTGTAAAGCAGTACAGAAAGCCGCGTGTAACGTTCACCATGCGTTACCGGCAGCATTGGCACACCGGCTTTCGCGTATTCCTTCCGTCGGTACAGAGCTAACGCCCAGAAATGCGGTGGAGTCCAGGCGAAAATAATTAAGAAAAGCAGTAGTGCATCGTTCGATACCTGCCCGGTCACGGCGGCGCAGCCTAATATCGGCGGCATTGCGCCGGACGCTCCGCCAATGACGATATTTTGGGGAGTCGCAGGTTTCAAAATGACTGTGTAAATAATTGCGTAACCAATAAAGGTTGCAAGTGTTAACCACACTGTGAGCATATTTACATAAATTGCCAGCAGAGCCAGACCCACCCCACCAACCACGATGGCCATTAATAAAATTTGGGGTGACGTAATACTGCCCTGCACCGTAGGACGAGCCCGAGTGCGGGCCATCTTAGCATCAATATGTTGTTCCACTAGACAGTTGATCGCCGCAGCGGCACCGGCGACTAATGCGATTCCTAAAGTCCCGGAAAATAGAATCGTCCAAGGCACCATACCCGGCGTAGCCAAAAACATTCCGATCACTGCAGTAAATACAATGAGGGAAACAACGCGAGGTTTAGTCAGCTGAAAGAATTGCATCCATATATTACTAGGGGGTTCGATTGCCAAAATGTTTTGCATATTTATAGAGCCTTTACATCCTGCTGCTGTTTTTACTCTAGACAGCGGCTATTGCACTAGCGCCGCTTTGCACTTCAATTTGTTGAGCTTCACTTGGTATACGACGTAAAGCAAAATTCACGGTAACTAGTCCTACAACCAACAACGCGGCGCCAACGTTATGCGCCACAGCTAGCGCCAAAGGAAGCTGCATATAAACATTCCCAATGCCGAGGAGTAATTGTAGGGTAAGGATCATCAAAAGGAGTATTCCCAACCGGCGCGCGCGGACATTCAACATTAGCCGAAATGCCAGTGCGCCCACGATTCCGGCGGTTATTAGCGCACCAACACGATGCATCCAGTGAATAGCCCTTAGTGCATCTAAGGAAAGTAATTCTCCCCGAGCAGTCATTCCCAATTCCCGCACAATGTGGAAGGCGTTGCTGAAATCCATTTTTGGCATCAGCATGCCTTGGCACATGGGGAAGTCTTGGCATGCGAGGGCGGCATAATTAGTGCTTACCCATCCACCAAGGGCGATTTGCGCAGCAAGTGTCATCAAAGCCGCAACGGCTAACCGACGCGTTGATGAAGGCGCAATTATACGCACGCCGGTTTGATACTGCCTTAGCGCAAGTAAAGTTAATAACGCGAGGAGGGTAAGCCCACAAAGCAAATGAGCTGTGACAACGGCAGGCTTTAAAAGCAATGTGACCGTCCACATGCCAAGCATTCCTTGAAAAATCACCATACCTACAAGCGCAAGCGGCAAAACGGGGGATTGTTTTAATTCTTCGCGCTTTCGCCAAGAAATAACGGCAATGGTAATGATGAGAAGACCCAAGGTACTCGCAAGGTAACGGTGGATCATTTCCTTCCACGCTTTATGAAGACTGACAGGACCGTGAGGACGAGCCGCGTGGGCATCTGCAATCTCTTCGGCAGCGTGCGCCGGCGTTACCTGGCCGTAGCAACCAGGCCAATCAGGACAGCCAAGACCGGCATCAGACAATCTTACATAGGCGCCCAACACAATCACAGCAAAGGTGAGTAGCGCCGCCAAAATTACAAATTTTCGATACATATACCTGGACTTTTAACTGTTCTGATCTGTTATCCAATATTTGATACGCTTAGCAATCGAGTCAAATCCTTGATCATTTTTTTAGGATTCGGATTCAGGGGATAACGTAATACCAGGTTGCCTAAGGGATCGATGAGGAACACGTGGTCATGCAAGCCACCGTTAGTTGGTAGCAGGCTGAGTAACTGCGAATTGCCTTTCAACACTACTGTTCCCGCGTAATCTTTCATGACTTCTGGCGTGGGCTGGGAGTTATCGTCCACCACAAGCGCTCGTGCAATGCGATCCATATGTTTGCCTTGCGCGGTGCGAATTTGGCGTATGAGGTAGAGTTTATCTTTGCAAGTCGTGTCGCAAGTGCCGGAATCCACCGTCAGTAGAATCCACTTTCCCTTCACAGCCTCAATATTTTCACTACCGATGTTTTGCAATTGCGCTAAAGGCAACGGTTTAGTTGGCAGCAATTCTCCGTAATTAACGGAATTGGCAGGCCGCCAAAAATAATAAGTCAGGTAAGACGCAAACACCGGCGAAACCATGACAAAAATGATTAACAGCAATTTAATTCTTGGGCTCATTGGCTTACTTTTTTCAAATACTGCGTGTTCACAAATAGATAAATCGCTATAACAGCCGCGGCTAATCCGAACCATTGAAAGGCATATCCCTGATGTCTCGAAATACCAAATTCAACTTGTTCTTTGACTGGCATAAGGCCATCAGCGTTATCGGTTGCCTGAACTAAAATAATTGGCAACAGTGGCAATTCCATCGCATGCTCGTAACGCATAAAAGTTACGTTCTGCCATACGCTCCCTTGCACGGTATCCGCAGATAATTCCAGGAATCGCTTAACGGGTAGTGCGCCATATCCCTGCACCTTCACTATACCGGCTGGCGCAGTGACTTTAGGAGGAGCCGGATAGTCAGAACCACGCGCAAGCCAACCACGATTCACTAATACATAATGCCGATCATTACGAAGTTTCATCGGCGTCAGCACGTAATAACCAGCACGCGCATCGTTTACCTGGTTATCTAAAAAAACCTGCTTGGTCGCGTCGAATTCACCTTCTGCAATCAACTGATGAAATTGCAAATCTTTAGCGCCTACACCCTCCCGCCCAGTCAACATTACCGCTGGCCTCGCACGCACAGCATCATACTGGCGCTGTAATGCCTGCTTTTCCTCTGCTCGACGCAATTGCCATTGGCCGAGTGACGCGGTTAAGGCAATAGTGGCTACTGCAGCGATGGTGGGAATTAGCGTCGGTGTAAACTCGAAGTGCCCAAAACGCAAAGTAGCTGTCCTAATAGCAATCTAAAACCTCTTAATCCATGCATCATTTCACCAGTCGCTTGCCGTACCATTTTGTAATGTGACAGCAACGCTTCGCATCTTGCTTAAAATGCGACATGGAAATTACCGGAACCAAACTCTTAGAAACTGTCTCAACGAATAGTTCTATTGAAACTACAGCTTTTATCGCTTTACATCGATACATGCCCTTTAGGCAATATCCGGCGATAGCAATACATTGGACGATCCCTTACACTTGGCGCACCGCACAGCCCTCAGAACGCAGTATGAAAATTCTTGTCATCTTGCTGCTCTTTCTTGCTATAGGCAGCCTAGCAAGTGGGCTATTTTTCCTTATGCAAGATAAGGGTCAATCCGGTCGCACCGCCAAAGCCCTTACTTGGCGCATTGGCATTTCAATCACGGCTTTTCTGCTTGTTATGATTGGCGCGTACTTCGGTTTTATTCCTATCCACGGCGTTCAACCCTAACTCTATCTAGCGTATTAAACGACGGCTCTTTAAATCAAACGCCGCACTGGCTTCGCGCGGCGTTCTGATTTAGCTTTATCTATAATTTCGGTCTAGCCGCAAGCCTGAGTATTTATAGGACGTAAACAAATATAAACAGGCCCAACCAAACCACATCCACAAAGTGCCAGTACCAAGCAACAGCCTCAAATGCAAAATGGTGATTGGGTTTGAAATGCCCTTTCATACTCCGCAGCAAGATCACGATCAACATAATGGTACCGACGGTCACGTGAAAACCATGAAAGCCTGTCAGCATGAAAAACGTTGCGCCGTAGATACCGCTGGAAAGTTTCAGATTCAATTCACCATATGCATCGCCATATTCATGCACCTGCAAGGCAAGAAAGATAATGCCGAGCGCGACTGTCAGGAACAAGCCTGCTATCAACTGACCGCGATGATTAGCCCGTAATGCATGATGCGCCCAAGTAACCGTTACGCCTGATGTAAGCAACAGCGCAGTATTGATGGCTGGAATACCTGCCCAGCTCACGGGATGGAAACTAGTTTCTAATCCCGGCCCCACTGTAGGCCACGTTGGCTTGTAATTAGGCCAGAGCAAACTATTATCAATGTCGCCCAACCATGGCACTGACATTGTTCGCGCATAGTAAAGTGCCCCAAAGAAGGCAGCAAAGAACATTACTTCAGAGAAAATAAACCAGCTCATGCTCCAGCGGAAAGACAAATCTACCTGCGCATTGTATTTACCACTTTCGGATTCGCGGATTACGCTTCCGAACCAACCGAACATCATAAAAAATAGAATTAGAAGTCCCAACCCCACTACGCCAAGACCAGCCTGGGAGCCAGCAAGATAGAAGACAAAGCCTATTGCTGTTGTAAGCAGCGCCACTGATCCGACAATCGGCCAATGGGATGGTTGAGGAATAAAGTAACCGCCTGCGTTCTGAGCACTCATGCAAACTCCCTCATATTTTGGGTACTGCCATATTTAATAAGTGTAAAAGCTGTGTCTGGTTAGCTGCGCTTTTCTGCGGTAATGTCGAAAAACGTGTAAGCCAGCGTGATGGTATCGATATTTTTTGGCAATTCACGAGCAACGACAAACACTACCGGCATTTCCCTTGTTTCATAAGGCTGGAAAGTCTGGTTGTTGAAGCAAAAACATTGCAGCTTCGTTAAATACTGTTGCGCGTTAGCAGGCCCATAGCTGGGAACTGCTTGCCCCACTAATATACGGTCTGTTGTATTGGTTACTCGATACCGAATCGTCGTCACTTCACCAGGATGAATGCGAACCCGCCGATCAACCGGCTCAAAGCGCAGCGGCGCGCTCTGATTAACCGCCGCAACCAATTCGATCGCAACGCTGCGTGACAAATCCACTCGGGAATTATTCACTGCAAAATTAACGTCACGGGTATCGTTAATGCCTACTACCTGACAAATCTTGCGGTACATCGGTACCAGCGCAAACGCAAAACATCCCATCAATAAAACGATGAGCAAAAGCTTACGCATCATGAGTTGATTTTGAGCGGTTACCGATGACATTTCAGATCTTTATAACCGTTGCAAAATAACACTCAAAAACATCGCAAGCACAACAATCAACAATATTGCCAGGGTGAAATATCTACCGTGAAACTTTGCCATCGTTGTCATGCATATGAAGCGAGATTTAATCCCGCCTCATATGCCTTTCACATCTCATTTAATAACCGGTGGGGTTTCGAAGCTGTGATACGGCGCAGGAGTAGGTAACAATGTCCACTCGATGGAATCGGCACCTTCCCATGGTTTATCTTTAGCCTTCTCACCGCTCTTGATACAACTCAGCACGTTATAGAAAAATAATAGCTGACTAATGCCAAGAACAAACGCACCGACAGTTGAAATCGCATTGAATTCCGCGAACTGTAAGGCGTAGTCGGGAATCCGACGAGGCATTCCAGCAAGCCCCAGGAAATGCTGTACGAAGAAGGTTAAGTTGAAGCCAATGGTGGTTAACCAAAAGTGCCATTGGCCAAGCTTCTCGTTATACATCCGGCCGGTCCATTTTGGCAGCCAAAAATAAACTCCGCCCATGATGGACAACACAGCGCCTCCGAATAACACGTAATGGAAATGCGCAACAACGTAGTAAGTGTTGTGTAACGTGATATCAACCGGTGTAACCGCAAGCACCAAACCACTGAAACCGCCAAGAGTAAACATGACCAAGAATCCGAGTGCGAAGAGCATCGGCGTCTCGAAAGTCATAGACCCCTTCCACATCGTGGCGATCCAATTGAAAATCTTCACGCCTGTTGGCACCGCGATCAACATCGTCGCGTACATGAAGAAAAGTTGGCCCGATGCCGGGAAGCCCACCGTGAACATGTGGTGTCCCCAGACAATGAAGGACAAAATTGCAATCGATGAAGTGGCATAAACCATCGATGCGTAGCCAAACAGCGGCTTACGAGCAAAGGCCGGAATGATCTGAGAAACAATACCAAAGGCAGGCAGAATCATGATGTACACCTCTGGATGTCCGAAGAACCAGAAGATGTGCATGAACATGGTTGGGTCGCCACCGCCAGCAGCATTGAAGAAGTGTGTGCCAAAATGACGGTCAGTCAACAGCATAGTGACCGATCCAGCTAACACAGGCATCACAGCAATCAACAAGTAGGCGGTAATCAACCAAGTCCAGACAAACAGCGGCATTTTCATCAACGTCATGCCGGGAGCACGCATGTTCAGGATCGTGGTGATAATGTTGATCGAGCCCATGATCGAAGAAGCGCCCATGATATGGATTGCCAAAATCGTCATATCCACCGAGATGCCTTGCTGAACGCTCAAGGGCGGATACAAGGTCCAACCGGAAGCAGCCGCACCGCCAGGCACAAAAAACGAAGCGAACAATAACAAAGCTGCAGGCGGCATCAGCCAGAAGCTCCAATTGTTCATGCGAGCAAAAGCCATATCGGGCGCGCCGATTTGCATCGGAATAAGCCAGTTGGCGAAACCAACGAACGCCGGCATAACCGCACCGAAGATCATTACCAGGGCATGCACTGTCGTCAACGAATTAAAAAATTCAGGGCGAACAAATTGCAATCCTGGCTGAAACAATTCCAAACGGATAAGCAGCGCCATCGCGCCGCCCACGAAAAACATGATCAACGCAAACCATAGATATAAGGAGCCGATATCTTTGTGGTTAGTTGTCGTTAAATAATGTTTGAGCGTGCCAAAAAAGCCTTCTGGTCCGTGATGATCATGACTATGGTCATCGTGTGTATGAGCGTGGCTGGCCGACATGCGATTCTCCGTATCCTAAAAATTACTTCCGTGCCGCGACAATTTCAGCGGGTTGAATGACTTCGCCGGTCTTGTTATCCCAGGCGTTGCGCTCATAGGTAATCACAGCGGCGATTTCAGTATCACTAAGCTGTTTGCCGAAAGCCTGCATTGCAGTACCTGCTTTTCCATTCAACACGATATTGATGTGATCCGCTTTCGGGCCGGTGGCGATTTTGGAACCGCTAAGTGCCGGGAAAGCTCCAGGGACACCCATTCCATTCGCTTGGTGACATGCTTGGCAATTGGCGGCGTAGACTTGTTGTCCTTTTGCCTTCAGTTCGTCCAGCGCCCATATCTTGTTGGGATCTTCGGTAGCAACGGCTGCTTTTTTCTTCTGCTCATCGACCCAGGCTTTGTAATCGTCTTCGTTTTTAGCAACTACGGTAATGGGCATATAAGCGTGCTCCTTACCGCAAATTTGGCTACATTGACCTTTGTAGACGCCAGGCTTATCAACATTGATCCAAACATCTTTAATAAAGCCCGGAATGCCGTATTGATTAACGCCAAGTTGCGGCACGTACCAGCCATGAATTACGTCGCTAGACGTTATTAAGAGACGAACTTTCTTCCCGGCTGGTACTACCATTGGGTTATCTACCTCAAGCAAATAATCTGGATTTTTCGCGGCAGTAGCCGGTGCGTCAGGGCTACCAATTTGATCACGGGGTGTTTTCAGATTACTGAAAAAACGAACACCGTCTTGCAGGTAATCGTATTCCCATTTCCACTGATAACCGGTGATCTTAATGGTCATGTCGGCATTACTTGAATCTTTCATGTCCAGCACTGTTTTAGTCGCCGGAACCGCAATGGCCACTAGAATAAGGAATGGAATGATTGTCCAGATAACTTCGACTGTTGTGTTTTCGTGGAACTGTTCTGCTTTGTGCCCGACCGATTTACGATGCTTAAAAAGCGCGAGAAACATCCAGCCAAAAACAACAACAAAGATGATCGCACAGACGATCAAGATATAAAGGTGAAGACCGTATATCTGATGGGCAATGACAGTTTTTGGAGGTGGGATATTAATGTCGTAGGCGGCACCACATATCCCAGAAAACATCGCCAGCGACAGGGTTGAAAGACACCACTTGAATAGCTTGTTCTGCATCATAGCCCCGTAGTTTTACTGATTCACAATTCTGAGCTAGCCCTCAATTTCTTGGACTAGCTTAAACGCTGTTCGTCATTCATTCGCAAAAGGCAATACTAATCAAGCGCCGGAAAACGCAATCCGGCAACGATGATTATTAAAATATTAGAGCAAACCAGCGCCAGGAAAGATAAGGCGACCGACGGGAGAAAAAGACCGGCTGAACGCAATCGTTCGTGAATACTCTCCCGGCATTCCCGAAAATGAGGAATCCATTTTTATGGCACCTCGACGACAGGCATAATACCTATCGCATACTAATCGGAAAACCGCGCAAAGATAGCATAGCGCGCTGTTGAGTGACAAGTTACGTCACGTCTTATTCTGCTTAAAAACACACTTAATCCGATGTTTCTTCAGAAGAGGATTCAGGCGCTTGCGGAGAACCCGGAACACGATAATCTTCTGCAGCCCAATGACCGAGATCGATCATCTTGCAACGCTCAGAGCAAAATGGTCGAAACTTATTTTCAGGAGTGTAAGGCGCCGATCTGCTGCATTGAGGGCAGTTAACTAACTTAGGTTTCGATTGTTCCATGAGATGTAACGAGCGGCTGATGCCGCAAAAAAATAGCGAGTTATAAATTGCAGAACGTAAGCTCGAACTCGATGTCTTGTTCGACTTGTTTGGGACGCTGCGTTTTTTCTGCAGCAATGAAACGAATGTTCAATGCGTATTTATTGGCGCTGATTTCAGGAACGCACGGGAAGTCGCGCCGCAAAACGATACGCAACATTTGCGCCTGCTTGCCTGCCGGCATTTGCCGAAATGCGCCCTGCGAAGCCACCAGCAACATTGGCTGAGCGCTCTCCCTCAACAGTTTAAGCACTAACCGCAACGCTTCCGCGATCGGTAGCATTGGCCCGAGCCATTGATCAAGATCATGACGACGCGCTTCTGGTGGCTGATGCAACCAATAGTGATAGGAAGGCAAATCAAATTCGCATACACCACCTGGAATACCAGTGCGCTGCTTGATGCCCATTAACCATTCATTGTCACGCAAGTGCTGCCCCGTTTTGCCAGGTAGGTGGAGCAGAGTGGAATAAATTCGATCGGTGTCCGCTAATACTGAATCCAAGGCAGCCACGGAAATTGCTGGGTTGTTACGCAACAATTCCAGAACGTGCTTCTGACGATCCAATTCCTGTAAAAGATCAGACTTCAGGTCGGCGCGGCTTCCCACGTCGAGAATTTCAAACAAAGCCACCAAAGCGACATGATGGTCCTGCCCGCCGGCACTCGCGGCGAAGTAGAGCACCTTATCGTATAGGTCCTCTAACCGCAGCAGCGTTCTTATGCGCTCATTAAGAGGGTACTCGTAAGTGATCACGCCAGTCGACCGTATCGATGAATGGGGCAATTTTGAAGCAACAAACGTCGTTTGACAAACCATTTCAGTCATGGGTTGCGTTACTCCTGACTTTTCGTCGCCGATTTCGAAGCCAGCTCTTGATAATATCGATGAAATTTTTGAATCTGGGGCACCAATAAAGAGATATCGCCACCATTATCGATCACGTCATCTGCTGCAGCGAGCCGCTCAGATCGTGTTACTTGAGAACGCATAATGGCATGTGCGATATCTTCCGTTATCCCCCCACGCGCCATCGTTCTAACCAACTGAGTTTGCTCATCACAGTCAATAACCAAAATCCGTTCGACCCTATCATGATAGCTGCCCGATTCAATCAATAAAGGCACTACTAAAATAATATATAGTCCGCCTGCTTGCGCTACGCGCTCCCTGGCAACCGTCCAAATCAATGGATGGATAATCGCTTCCAATCTATGCTTAGCGTGCGCATCGGAAAACACCAATTCACGCATGGCGGCTCGATCGAGTCCTCCGCGCGAATCCACATAAACCTTCCCAAATGCTGTCGAGATTTCTGCCATTGCCGCGCCATGTGGCTGCGTAAGCTCATGCGCAATAACATCCGTATCGATCACTGCGGCGCCCAACTCACCGAACAGGTTAGCCGCTGTGCTCTTACCGCTGCCGATTCCTCCGGTAAGACCGATAATCGGCTTTGATAGTTTCAATAGAGCTGAATCCGACAAATTTCTAACCACCCAAATAGGCTCGCATAATGGGCTCGCCCCAAAGCATAGCAACCAAACCAGCGACGGCAAGATATGGCCCAAACGGAATTGGCACGTTTCGCCCATGCTTGGCTAGAACAATCAGACAGATACCAACAATCGCCCCAACCCCAGCGGAAAGCAGGATTACCAGTGGCAAAATTTGCCAGCCTAGCCAGGCTCCAATTGCAGCCAGCAGCTTGAAGTCGCCGTATCCCATTCCCTCCTTACCAGTTGCCAGCCTGAATAACCAATAGACCGACCATAGCGAAAGATATCCTGTGGCCGCACCAATAACGGCAGACGGAAGACTAGTAAAGACTCCTGAAGTATTTATTAGCAAGCCCAGCCAAAGCAGCGGCAAGGTAATGCTGTCGGGCAATAACTGGGTATCAAAATCAATGCAGGTAAGGGCTATCAATGCCCATCCGAAGAAAATTGCAGCAATAGCCTGTATGCCAAAACCAAAGTGCCAAGCGAAAAATCCGGAAAGACAACCGGTTATCAGCTCAACTAAGGGGTAGCGGACTCCGATAGATGCGCGACAATTTGCACATCGACCTCGCAGAAAGGCATAACTTAGAACAGGTATATTCTGCAGTGCTGTGATTTGAACTCCGCACGACGGACAAGCAGAGCGCGGCGTAAGAAGATTATAAACCGGCTCATCCGGAACTAAAGTTGCATTGCCATCAATTTCGGCACACTGCTCCCGCCATGCGCGCTCCATCATCTTGGGCAAACGATGGATCACAACATTTAAGAAACTCCCTACGATCAGGCCAAACATCGCCGCCATGGCAACAAATACCACTGGCGAATGCTCTAGCACCTGAAAAAAATTCAAGGGGCGCAACCAGCGATGATATTAAGCACCAACAATAGATCCCATTTTAAAGATCGGTAGGTACAAGGCGATTACTAGGCCACCAATAAGTGTCCCTAACACCACCATAATGAGCGGCTCCATAAGACTTGCCAACGCGTCGACGGCTTCATCCACTTCCCGTTCGTAAAAATCGGCGATCTTTCCAAGCATACTATCAAGCGCACCAGACTCCTCTCCAATCGCCGCCATTTGCAGGACCATGTTGGGAAACACTTGGGCATTTTGCATAGCTACCGTTAAGCTCGTGCCCGTACTGACTTCACCCTGAACCCTCTTAGTTGCTTCATAGTAAACGAAGTTTCCCGATGCCCCGGCAACCGAATCCAGCGCCTCGACAAGTGGCACACCCGCAGCGAACATCGTTGCCAAGGTACGCGCCCAACGAGCTATAGCAGCTTTTTGGAGAACCGCACCGAATACAGGTAGTTTGAGGAACCAGCGGTCAAGAACTGCCTGCATCTTCGTCGAACGCTTCCACGTATAGAAAAATGCGTAAAGACCACCACCGACACTTCCAAATATAGCCCACCAATAATTTACAAAGAAGTCGGAAAGATCTATAACAATTTGAGTCGGCGCGGGTAGATTTGCGCCGAATCCGCTGAACATTTCCTTAAACGCTGGGATTACGAAAATCATAATAACGGCAGTAATCACAAACGCCACCACGATAATTGATACTGGATAAAACAGCGCTGATTTGATCTTACCCTTAATCGCGAGGATTTTTTCCTTATAGGTCGCCAGACGATCCAGCAAACTGTCGAGAATACCTGCCTGCTCGCCCGCGCTAACTAAGTTACAAAACAGCGCATCGAAATAAAGTGGATGTTTGCGAAACGCTTGCGTCAAACTGCTTCCCGTCTCCACATCCGACTTGATATCGAACAGCAAGCGGCTTACCCGGGGATTACTATGCCCCTTCGCCACGATATCAAACGATTGCAGTAAAGGCACACCAGCCTTCATCATAACGGCTAGCTGACGCGTAAATAGCGCAATATCCTTTTCGGAAATGCTGCTGCCGGATCTAAGGGTTTGCTTTTTTACCCTGACGACATTAATGCCCTGTCGACGCAGCGTAGAGGTAACGACGGCATCACCACCAGCGCGCATTTCGCCCTTAACCAGTTTGCCATTCTTGTCTTTACCTTCCCACTGGTAGTTGTAAAGTTTGGCAGAACTTGCTTCTTTCCGTACTGCGGCTGTGGCCATCTGTTACTCCATTTATTGATTAGTTACTGCTTCAACTTCCTCAAGTGATGTAAGACCTTGCTTCACTTTCAACAAACCCGATTGGCGCAAATCCTTAATACCTTCCCGTCGCGCTTGGTCGGCGATGTCGATCGCATTGCCACCGGTCATGATAACGCGATTTATTTCATCAGAAATCGGCATTACCTGATAAATACCCACCCGCCCTTTGTAGCCTGAGCCTTTGCAAATATCACAACCACCATGCGTGTACGGCTCCCAGGATCCATCGAGGTCATCCTCGGTAAATCCCGCTTGCAATAGAACCTCCGGCGGCAGCTCAATCAGACGCTTACATGAACATAACCGTCGTGCGAGCCGCTGCGCAGTGATCAAAATCACCGAGGAGGCAATATTAAATGGTGCAATTCCCATGTTTAAAAGCCGCGTCAACGTCGTCGGCGCATCGTTTGTATGCAATGTAGATAAAACCAAGTGGCCGGTTTGCGCCGCTTTGATGGCGGTCTCCCCCGTTTCAATATCCCGGATTTCACCCACCATGATGATGTCCGGATCCTGACGAAGAAAAGACTTCAAAGCAACAGCAAAAGTCAGACCCGCCTTATCGTTCACATTGACTTGATTGATACCAGGCAAATTAATTTCCGCCGGATCTTCTGCCGTGGAAATATTGGTATCTGGGGTATTCAAGAGGTTCAGGCACGTGTAAAGCGAAACCGTTTTCCCGCTACCGGTTGGGCCGGTAACTAAAATCATGCCATAGGGGCGACTAATCGCATTGAGAATCGCCTCTTTCTGATTCGGCTCATAACCCAGCGCCTCGATTCCCAGCGTCGCACTTGAAGGGTCAAGAATACGCATCACGATTTTTTCGCCGAACAACGTAGGCAAAGTACTTACACGAAAATCAATTGCACGCGATTTGGACAAGACAAGCTTCATACGACCATCCTGCGGTACGCGCTTTTCCGAAATGTCCATCTTGGAAATGACTTTGACGCGGGATGCCAATTTTTCTTTAATTATCAGAGGTGGCTGGGCGACTTCGTGCAAAATGCCGTCGGTACGATAACGGATGCGGTAAAACTTCTCATACGGCTCGAAATGGATGTCTGAGGCGCCGCCATGAATAGCATCAAGCAGAATTTTTTGTAGATACTTTACGACCGGCGCATCGTCTACTTCACTCACCTCTTCGGTAGAGGCGGTTTCCTCCAGCAGCGCCCCCTCGCCGAGGTCGAAGTCTTCGGTCGCGATGTTTTCCAGAGCCTTTGCGCCAGACTCTCCCAGCTTTTTGATAATACTGGCTAACTTGCCGTCTTCAACAATCACTGGCTCGACAACCAAGCCGGTTGCGAATTTGATTTCGTCTAAGGCTTGCTGATTAGTGGGGTCTGAAACAGCAAGGAAAAGCCTATTGCCTCGCTTGCCAAGCGGAAAGGCCCGGTGGCTAACGATAAGCTTTGTTTCAACAAGATTTTTTGGAACCGCATCAAAATCAACCGCGGCAATATCTAATTGAGGATAGCCAAAAGTCCGAGCGGCAAATTGGCATATCTCACTTGCTTTAAGCTTTTTGGAATGAGTGAGCTGCTCAATGAAAGTGATATTAGCCTTGCTTGCTTCAGCCTGGATCGCCTTGGCATCAGCCTCCTGCAGCCTGCCTTGAAGCACAAGGGCGCGGGCAAAAGGACTTAAGGTCGGAGGTGCTGTAGCGGCCATAGGGAGACAATCTCAAGGCTACAAATATCCTTATAATGCCAATGTTTACACGTTTTTTCAAATGTAATTGATTAGAAGGCTTCCCTTAGGCTGAAGGCCGATGCCGATGAAAAATTCGAACCATGCGGACCATACGGTCTTGGGTCTGGACAATTTCCACAGGGCATCCAGAAATCTTTAACGAAGTCCCAGGCTCGGGTATGTCTTCTAAGCGCTCCAAAATCAGTCCGTTTAAGGTTTTTGGCCCTTCTAACGGAAACGCCAATCCGAATTTTCGATTTAGTAACCGCAAAGGCGTCCGCCCCTCCACGAGGATAGAGTCTTCCGTTTTATCGACAACGAATCCACCACGTGAAGGCGAGTGACTAGTAAATTCGCCGACGATTTCTTCCAGAATATCCTCTAGCGACACGAGCCCTTGAATTTCACCGTACTCGTCTACAACCAACCCCAGTCGAGATTGGTTCTCCTGGAAATTTTGTAACTGTGTGAATAGAGGCGTCCCTTGCGGAATAAAGTATGGCTCCCGCAAAATCTCTCGCAATGTTTCTGGTGACAATTCGCCATTTTTTGTCTGATGCAGCACTTGGCGCACGTGCAAAATTCCGACCACGCTATCCAACGAGCCGCTATAAGCCGGCAATCGAGTATGGTTAGTAGTAGCCAGACTCTCTCTAATTTCTTCAATCGGCGCATCAATATCGACACCCTCGATCTGTGCACGTGGCGTCATTACATCATCGACTGTGATGTCTTCTAATTCGAACAAATTGCTCAAAATGTTACGATGCTTAGCGGGAATATAGTGGCCGCCCTCCATTACGAGTGTGCGCAATTCTTCCATGGTCAAACTCGTATCGGCGGTATGGTTCGGCTTAAGCCGAAACATCCACAAGAGCATCCTGACAAAAAGATTAGCAAACCAAACCAGCGGATAAACCAACCTAAGTAACGGCGTTAATACGAAGCTAGAGGCAAGAGCAATCGGCTCTGCATACGAAACGCCTACGACTTTAGGAGTAATTTCTGAAAAAACCAAAATCAAGAAAGTGATACTAAGCGTCGCGATGCTAAGAGCCCACTGACTCTCGCCAAGCAGACGAACGGTCAATATAGTCGACAACGCGGCTAACGCAGCGTTAACTAGGCTACTGCCAAGAAGGATCACGCCCAATAACTTGTCAGTGTTACTGAGTAACTGTGCGGTTAGCCGTGCTGCGCGAGAACCCGCTTTCACTAGATGCCGCAGCCGGTAACGGTTTAGCGCCATCATGCTGGTTTCAGCAATCGAGAAAAAAGCAGAAACAATCAGTAAGGTGACAAGCGCGATGAGCATCGCGCTGATAGGGATATCGTCCAAGGGGGCTTCGTTAAGTTAAAGGGATTTTTAGGCTGTAGAGAGTTAATAGCGTTGTAATATTACTTCCAACACAAATTTACTGCCTAGATAAGCTAACAATAAGAATCCAAAGCCGGATAACAGCCAACGCACCGCTGTACGTCCACGCCATCCCCAAAAATGTCGACCCAGTAGCAAGAACCCAAAAATTATCCAGGCGATAAAACCGAAAACCACTTTATGATTTAGACGAAACGGCTTACCAAACAGTGCCTCCGAGAAACCAACACCACTCAATAGCGTCAACGTCAGCAGCACAAAGCCAGCAAACAAAATACGAAATGTCAGCCGCTCAAGCAACATAAGCGGTGGCAGATTATTCAGCAGCGCCGGCAAATTACCCTTGTGCAAGCGCTTCTCAAGCACTGACAGGAGGAAACCATGCAGAGCAGCGACCGTTAGCAACCCATAAGCCAACATCGAAATAGCTAGATGCGACTTGAATAATGACATATTGGCATAGGTTAATACGTGCTGCTCTCTCATGAAATATGGGAGAAATACACAAATCGCTGCAACGGGTAGAATAAAATTCTGCAATATGCCTACTTGGACCCAGTAGCTCTCTATCCAATATATGACGCCCGTTAACCAAACTATCAGAGACAACGCCGTACCCAAATTCAGATTGAATCCCATCCCACCCAACATGTCATGCACGAGCAAAAATGCATGAAGGCACAGCACAATAGCCAATGCCCCTCGCTGCCAAGCAATCGGCACCAAGGAAGCCGTTAATACGGAAGACGAGCGTGATTGAAGCGCTCGTTGCCAAGAGGAAACAGCGAGCACCACATAGAGCAAGGCAGTGATAAAATAAAATGATAGTTCAGACATTGCGTAGCGGCGTGGACTTGCCTTTACAGCGATTTATTCGCGAAGTCTACACTATCTCACTCCGCGCAGCAGACTCCCCCAATCGAAAGTACATAGAGATTCCTCATGTTCGATAACCTTACACAAAGACTTGGCCATTTGGTCAAAACCCTACGCGGTGAGGCACGCCTTACCGAAACGAACATCCAAGATGCGCTTCGTGAAGTTCGAATGGCTCTTTTAGAGGCCGATGTAGCGCTCCCAGTAGTTAAAGAATTCATCGCCGCAGTCAAAGAAAAGGCACTTGGTCAGGAAGTCGTGCAAAGTCTTTCGCCAGGCCAAGCATTAATTGGGGTCGTCCATGAAGAGCTCACGCGACTAATGGGCGAGAGCAACGCAACACTCAATCTTGCATCGACGCCCCCCGCGATTATTCTTATGGCTGGCCTACAAGGCTCAGGCAAAACGACAACCAGCGGAAAACTCGCCAAATTTTTAAAAGAACAACAGAAAAAGAAAGTCTTGCTAGTAAGCTGTGACGTTTACCGCCCTGCGGCTATCGAACAGCTAAAGACACTGGCAAAGCAATTGGATGTTGAGTTTTTCGCCTCCACCATTGACCAAAAACCAGTCGACATTGCAAATGCCGCATTAGATTACGCACGCAAGCAGTTTTGCGATGTCCTCATCGTCGATACCGCCGGACGTTTAAGCATTGATGAAGCGATGATGACCGAGATTCGGGATCTTCATTCAGCGCTGCGTCCAGTGGAAACTTTATTCGTCGTCGATGCAATGCAAGGTCAAGATGCGGTTAACGTCGCCAAAGCATTCGGCGACGCGCTACCACTGACAGGCATAGTTCTTACAAAACTCGATGGCGATGCCCGTGGCGGGGCGGCATTATCAGTGCGGCATGTAACGCAAAGACCAATTAAATTTGCCGGCGTTGGCGAAAAATTGACCGGCCTTGAGCCATTCCACCCTGAACGCATGGCCTCCCGGATTCTGGGTATGGGTGATGTGCTATCCCTTATCGAGCAAGCCAAAGACCATATCGATCAAGAAGAAGCCAAAAAACTTGCAGACAAGTTGAAGAAAGGCAAAAACTTCGATCTGGAGGACTTCAAGGCACAAATTGTTCAAATGAAAAAAATGGGGGGCGTTTCAGCGCTACTCGATAAACTTCCCGCCCAATTTGCTAACGCCGCAACAGCCGCCCCAGGCGCGGATGACAATACCATTCGACGCATCGAAGGCATTATCAATTCAATGACCCCTCAGGAGCGGCAAAAACCGGAAGTTCTCAAAGCATCTCGCAAGCGGCGTATCGCTGCCGGCGCAGGCGTGCAAGTCCAGGAAGTAAACCGTTTACTGAATCAGTTTGAGGAAATGCAGAAAATGATGAAACAGATGAGTAAAGGGGGGCTGGCGAAAATGATGCGCGCGATGAAAGGAAAATTTCCGAATATGACTTAGAAGTCGTCGCAACTTCAGCAAGGCAGCCCAATATCGCGCGGCTGCCTTGCGCACTCCTACTCAAAAGATATTATTAGTTACTCGTGTTATGCCAGTAGCATCTGGATTCACCACAAATAAATCTGCGGTGTAACCGCCGCTACCATCCGACTTCGCCGCCTGGCCTATACTAAAGTTCTTGTTTTTATCAAACGATAGATAATCGATCGAAATGGCCGGCATCACACCTAAATTAGCGATTAGCGCACCAGTGGTCGGATTAAAAGAACTAATCGTAACGGCAGCATAATTCAGGGAACCAACAACCGAAACAACGCCGTCGGCACGAATTATCCGAGATAAGGCAGAAATGCTGGAAACGTTGTGCAAAGTATCGGAAAAGGCAATGCTCAGCCAGCGCGCGCCATCGGTGTCAGTTACATTCGCACCATCATCATCAATTACGCCCGCCACTGGTGAATCATTAGGCCGTTTAACGTTGTAATAGACCTTATTGCCCGATGCCGCCACAACTCCATTTAAGCCTGTAAATGTTTGCAATCCAAGAATAGGTAAGGTCACCGGCGTGGCACCACCCTGTTTAGGCACCGACTTAAGTTGCCGAAGATTGGCCCCCACCTCTAACACATATAACAATCGGTTTGCGCTAGTCTCCATCGAAACAACTGTATTTAATTCTGATGCGATCTCGGCAAAATTATTCCCCGCAACCGGAACTCGATAAAGCCTAGTTGTTCCATCCACAGGATTGCCAACAGCTAAGTACACTGCTTGCGAGTCACGAGTCGTAGTTTGCAACGTTCCGTTATTACTGGCTCCAAATGAAAGAGTGAAAAGGGGATTAAGTACGCCATTGTTTGCGTTGTACTGATATAGACCTGCCCCCAAGCGCACGATTACTTGTTCAAATCCACCAATTGCTCGGGATAGCTCCTCCGCTGAACCGGAAAATGTCGTAAGTAAAGTAGCATTTTGAAAATTAATGTCATACCGCTTAAGCGCATTGCCTTCAATAGCCAACCAACCAACTGCAGCACCCGAGGAATTGATCAGCCCTGTTAATGGCTGCTTTGCAGAAATAGGAGCATCAGCCGCCCCCATCCCAAGCCGAATAGCTCGCCATTCGTCATCACTGGTTCCACATACGTTATCCGCACCCGGACGTGAGTACACAATAGTAGTGTTGTCAGCGTTTGTATAATCGACAAGCTGCTTTTGGTTGAAAGAACACAGGCTGCTGGCGCCAGATTCGTTGGATATTTGTACGGGTGTAGGCATCGTACCGTTATTTACCAAAATCACACCAAAGAAATGCCCTCCCTGAGCAAAAACCAGGTGACGGATATACGGCTCTAACAAAATTTTAGAGGTGGCATCATAAGAACCATATTCAATACTAACTTCATTGGAATATTGCCCCTTTTGCGCCACCACCACGGTCCGAACCGAGGGAGCCTGTGGATCAAAAACTACTAAATCGGACTGCGCAATTGAAGTTGAAACACCGTCAACAATCACATTCGTCGCTACCGAACTACCAGCTTGACCAGCAAGGTACACCGCCGTAGAAGTAGGCGATCCTGTGGGCGGGCGTCCCACAGCTCCATTACTTGAAGTGCCTCCCCCAGAAGCATCCCCCCCACTGCCGCCACCTCCTCCACAACCAAATAGAAGGCCTAGCAATAATGCGGATACGAGACGAACACCTACCGGCTTCAACATATTTTTCCCTATTAATTTAACTTATTTGGAGGACTGCGAAGGGCTTGGAAGGCCCTAAAAACCCGTAATCGTACGTGCATACCAAAAGCAGCGCTGTGACAATTCTCACAAAATCGTTCATATATAATGTGTTTAGAAAAACTGCCAAATGCCGGGCACCGAATAACCAAGGCACTTTAAGGCTTGCTATAAAATCAGTAACTCGCGTAAAATTCCGCACTTTTTCGCAAAAACCAAAACAGGATTCAACCATGGTAGTTATTCGTCTCTCACGCGGTGGCTCTAAAAATCGGCCGTTCTTCAACCTAGTTGTCGCCGACTCTCGTAACCGCCGAGATGGTCGCTTCATCGAACGCGTCGGCTTTTACAACCCTGTCGCACCAGAAGGCCCTGATCAACTTCGCGTCAATCTAGATCGCATAGCATTTTGGCAAGACAAGGGCGCCCAAGTGTCTGATGCAGTCAGAAAATTAGTTAAGCGTGGCACTAAGGCTATCGCCCCAGTAGCTAGCGCCTAATAAAAGTGTCGTATCCGGCACAAGGCCGCTCTGGGGAAGCTTTATCAGAAAATTTCCCCGCTGACGCCGCTAACTTGGCATCGAGCCGGATGAGAGATAAGCGTATGGCTTATAACGACATTGTTGTCATGGGAAGAGTCACTATTCCACATGGCGTTAAAGGCTGGGTGAAGATAAAAGTTTTCACCGAAGCCCCCGACAATTTGTTGGATTACCCGGTGTGGTGGCTAAATACCCAAGCCGGCTGGCGGCAATACAAATTAAATGATGCGGAATGGCGCGAGTCTGGATTGGTCGCGTGTTTTGAGGGTTTCGACAATAGAACGACGGTTGAAACCTTAAAAGGCATGGAAGTGGGCATTCCTCGCTCCGAACTCCCAGCGCCAAGCGAAGGCGAATACTATTGGACGGATCTCATTGGCCTTGAAGTAATAAACAAACAGGGCGAATTATTCGGTACCGTGGATGGCCTCATTGAAACAGGCGCCAATGATGTAATGGTAGTTTGCGAAGAAAGCTCACACAGCCCAGTACCCTCTCCAGGTGAAAAGCCAGCGCGAGTTGAACGTTTGATCCCCTATATCGAGACAGTTATTGTATCGGTGGATTTAACAAGTCGCCGTATCGTAGTGGACTGGGGTTTGGATTATTAGTGCTATTTGACGTCATCACGTTATTCCCCCCCATGTTCGAAGCAATTACCAAACATGGTATTAGCCGGCGAGCACTGGAACAGGGATTATGGTCGTTACAATTGTGGAATCCGCGTGACTTCACCATCGATAATTACCGTACTATTGATGACCGCCCGTATGGAGGCGGGCCGGGAATGGTGATGTTGGCAGAGCCGCTCGAAACTGCAATTAAAGAGGCAAAGCAACGGCAAAAAAATGCCGGCGTGGAAAAATCGAAAGTGGTCTACCTATCGCCTCAAGGAAAGCCATTAAATCATTCGACCGTAAAGCAATTGGCTGCCGAGCAAGGCTTGATTCTACTCGCTGGCCGATACGAAGGCGTTGATGAACGATTAATCCAACGTCAAGTGGATGAAGAAATTTCGGTTGGGGATTTTGTTGTTTCCGGCGGAGAGTTGCCAGCAATGACATTGATTGACTCTGTTGTCCGACAATTACCAGGTGTTTTAGGCGACATAAACTCTGCCGAGCAGGATTCGTTTGTTAATGGCCTCTTGGATTATCCCCATTACACCCGGCCTGAAATATACGAAGGTGAACAAGTACCCGCAGCATTGCTGTCAGGTAACCATGCGGAGATTGCACGTTGGCGGCGAAAGCAATCGTTAGGACGCACTTGGCTACGGCGGCCGGATTTATTCAATAGCCAAAAATTAAGTAAGGAAGATTTACGCCTGTTTGAGGAATTCAAACAGGATATGGAAGCTGCGGTAAAGACTAGCCCTTGAGTGGGCGGGTCTTGGCTAGCAACTGAGAGTCCGTTAAAGATCTTTAGCAAACAGCTGCCCGAAAACGCGGGAAGGCGAAAAAGCCGAAATGTACTTCGCATTACATGAGGATCACTGCGCCGATGCAGCAAGATCTTGAACGGGCGCTTAAATAGATGGACTGGAAAAGATGTCGTAAGAGTCCATCCATAACAAACCGCATACATCAGGTGGCGACCTGCGCTGTATGCTAAATCCGGTGTTATCCGGATCGATACAATCTTATCAAAGGAGCATACGCATGGATCTAATCGAGAAACTTGAGCAGGAAGAAATAGCGCGACTAGGCAAAATTATCCCTGTTTTCTCCCCCGGCGATACCGTTGTGGTTAGCGTAGCTGTTGTTGAAGGCGAACGTAAACGTACTCAGGCTTTCGAGGGTGTTGTAATTGCAAAAAGAAACCGTGGCCTAAACAGCTCCTTCATCGTCCGTAAAATTTCCAGCGGTGAAGGCGTCGAAAGAACTTTTCAAACTTATTCGCCGATCATTACCTCCATTGAGGTGAAACGCAAAGGCGATGTGCGTCGTGCAAAGCTTTATTACCTCCGTCAACGCTCCGGCAAGTCGGCACGTATTAAAGAAAAACTGGCAGTACGCCATACGCCACAAGCTGCAGCGAAGTCCGAGTAATTCAGTTTTCTACTGATCGAAAAGGAGCGGCGTGCCGCTCCTTTTTATTTGTATCAGAGTACTCATAAGCAGTTTGCACACGACGTAAAACGCGCGAGAATTTGTGAATTACTCTTATTCACCTTGGCCAACACAATGCCCGCTACTAGCCTAGCCTCACTTCCGCCTTGTCAGGCGCGCCTTAAAGCCCCTTTCGCAGTACTAGGAATTAGTACCAACGATAAATTTGTTACCGGCATCGATTTTTTGCCTTTGTCTACACCAATTCTAATGCCGCCAAAAAATAGCATTGCCTATCTCGCTTGCGTGCAGTTGGACGCTTACCTAAATAATGCAAATTTTCAATTTGATCTACCGATCCGGATCGCCGGCACCGCGCATCAAATTAAGGTGTGGGAAGCATTAAAAACCATTCCAAGCGGCAAAACCCTTAGTTATGGTGAACTAGCAACGCAAGTGCGTTCGGCTCCGCGAGCAGTCGGTCAGGCGTGCGGTAAAAATCCTATCCCGGTAGTAATTCCCTGCCATCGAGTAATCTCCGCTAGTGGCGGGCTGGGCGGCTTTATGGGTACTGAAGATAGCGAGCCGCTTAGTATCAAGCGCTGGCTTTTAAAGCACGAAAGTTATTTGATTTGATGAATCAGACCGATCAAGCGTTGCTTGACCAGTTTTGTGACTGCCTTTGGCTAGAAGATGGCCTTTCCCGCAACACCTTGGACGCCTATCGACGCGACCTTACGCAGTTAAATATCTGGCTTGCGACACACAGCGTTCTCTTTACCGAGACAGATGCAAAAAACTTGCAAGCGTATCTAGCCCATCTCTTTGCTAAGCAGACGAAGGCGCGAACAAGCAGCAGAGCATTGTCATCATTCAAGCGCTTTTATCGATATTTAGTGCGAGAACGACTAATCGGCGCTGACCCCACACTCAATATCGACTCCCCCAAATTACCACGCGACCTACCAAAAAGCCTCACTGAAACCGATGTCGAGGCATTGCTCGCCGCCCCACAAGTCACGACTTCGCTTGGCTTACGAGACCGAGCGATGCTTGAAACACTGTATGCAAGTGGGCTACGGGTATCGGAACTGGTTGAATTGAAATTGAACCAAGCGAGTCTGGATATGGGCGTTGTTCGCGTTATGGGCAAGGGTTCCAAGGAGCGCCTGGTACCTCTAGGAGAAGAGGCGGTTGATTGGCTAAAACGCTATCTACAAGAAACTCGCCCCTTGATTCTATCAGGCCGGCTATCGGATGCAATTTTCGTTACCAATCGCGGCGGCGCCATGACTCGTCAATCGTTCTGGCATCTGATTAAACGATATGCGCTAGCAGCCGGCATCAAACAAGCGATTTCTCCACATACTCTCAGGCATGCGTTTGCCACACATTTGATTAACCATGGTGCAGATTTGCGCGTTGTGCAGCTATTATTAGGGCACGCTGACATTTCCACGACGCAGATTTATACCCATGTAGCCCGAGAGCGGCTGAAAAAATTGCATGCGCAACATCATCCACGCGGCTAATGCTCGCGAAATGGATTAAATATCTGGATTAGATACAATAGAATGCAGCAACTCGATGCTATAAGCAGCTTAAAATCTTCGCGTACGCAAGTTTAAACTCGACGTCTTTCGATGATAATACCAACTCGTTTCACGTTACGAAGCACGCCCAATTTAGCAACGTTGATCTTTGTCCAAGACGCCCCGAATTCATGGAGCAGCAAATTAGCGATACACTCCGCCAACGCCTCCAATAATTCAAATCGATGCGTCGCGAGCACTACCTGAATACGCTCGGTAACACTCGCATAATCGATGGTATCGGCAAGACTATCGGTCGCGCCTGCCTTTTGGTCGGCAACTGCAAATTCGAGATTAATCTCGATGGTTTGCGGCAAACGTTTTTCCCATGAGTAAACACCGAGATTTGCCGGTACCTTTAGCTCGTTAATGTAAATGATGTCCATAAATGATGATTAATTGTGTCAATCGAAATTTGGGTTTAGTTGGGCGCGCCAAAGGCGCATTGTAGGATATGTGACATGATGGCAACAGCATTCATAGTAGCGGCTTATCTTATAGGGTCAATTTCTTTCGCGGTAGTAATAAGCAAACTAGCGAGACTGCCCGATCCTCACACCTATGGTTCCGGCAATCCCGGTGCCACTAACGTCCTACGCAGCGGCAACAAACTGGCGGCGTTGTTTACTTTATTAGGGGATGCAGTAAAAGGAACGTTTGCGGTTTTACTTGCCGGGAAATTTGCGCCGCAATATGGGATTGGCACAGAAGTTATTCCTGCAGTAGCGGTAGCTGTGTTTCTCGGTCATCTTTATCCGGTGTTTCATCGCTTTCGCGGCGGTAAAGGCGTCGCAACCGCGTTGGGCGTGTTGTTAGCGCTCTATGTTCCACTCGGTTTATGTGTACTCTTTATTTGGGGCGCAGTATTTTATTTCAGCCGGATTTCCTCGTTAGCCGCCATCACCGCCGCAGCCGCATCTCCGCTTTTAGCAATCTACTTCTTTGGCTACGGTGCAATGGCTGGAGCGGTACTAGCCATGGCTTTACTACTTATCTGGCGACACAAAGCAAATATCCGTAAATTGCGAGAAGGATCTGAGGCGCGCGTGGGTCGCCGAAACGCGTAGGCCGTTTTATATGAACGAATCATGGTTTCGTTGCGATCCAGCGAATGGAACAGTAACTCTCAGTATCCACACACAACCAGGCGCTAAGAATAGTCAAATCCTTGGCCTGCATGGCGCAGCGTTAAAAATTCGAATTGCCGCGCCGCCAGTGGAAGGCAAAGCGAATGCCGCACTAATTGCTTTTATTGCGGAAATTTTTGATGTGCCAATTAAACAAGTAAGGTTATTACGTGGTGAATCAGCGCGTCAAAAAGTACTAGAGATTACGGGAAGCAAGAAGCATCCCTCAACGCTAATTGCGTCAAGTTAAAAGAGCCCTTAAACCACCCTCTTAGTAATCGGACGACCAGGATCTGCACACCACTCACTCCAAGACCCCGGATAAAGCCTTGACCCTGTAAGCCCCGCATGTTCCATCGCCAATAGATTATGACAAGCAGTAACGCCTGAACCACATTGATGCACTACTTCGCTTGAATCTCTGTCTGCAAGAAGCGTCTTGAATTCCTGCCGTATGAGATCAGCCGGCTTGAAAAATCCATTTTCGTTAAGGTTCAGCTTGAAGAAGCGGTTCATGGCAGTGGGGATGTGACCAGCCACCGGATCTAACGTCTCGTTCTGACCAGCGAAGCGATCAGGCGAGCGAGCATCAATCAGTTGCATGGCTTTTCCATCGACATGCGTCAACACAAAAGTTGCATTGACCGGTAACACGCCGGGACTACGTTCGAACAGCTGCGGCGTAAATTTAGGCAATTCATTATTTACCGGCTTACCCTCAGCAATCCATTTGGTAATACCACCATCCAATACGGCTACCGTCTCATGCCCAAGCCAGCGCAAGAGCCACCAAAGACGCGCTGCGTACATACCGCCGTGCGCGTCGTAAGCCACTACTTGTGTGTTGTTACCAATTCCCAGGCTGCCCAACTTTGCCGCCAACTGCTCGGGATCGGGCAAAGGGTGACGCCCGTTTTGTCCGGTTTTGAACCCAGAAAGATCTTCATCTAAATGCAAAAAAGAGGCGTCGGGCAAATGGCCTTGCGCATAAGCGCGCCGTCCGAACTCAAGATCACTTAAATCATGCCGGCAATCGCAAATCGCCCAATCCGATTCACCCAAATGCGGCACCAATTCATCGGTAGAAATAAGAGTGCGATACATCCTTAGACATGCTCCTCGTTCAGCCACATAAGCGCACTGGGGATATCCTCAAAAATCTGCAAATCGGATTCCACAAAAAGTTGGGACAACCAAGCGCTCCAGATGACCCATTGATCAGTAGTAACGATCGCGATTTTTGGAAAATCTTGCACATGCTCGCGAGTAAACCGAATTTCCTCCCAAGCAACATCCACCGTATAGCCGCTCATTTCACTAAGATCGAACAGCACGTTCGGTTTACGACCCGCTTTCAAAGCCGATAAGGCAGCGGCCTCGAATTCCTGATAATCGGCAAGCGTAAATTCGCCCAAAGCAGTAGCAGTGATCAGATGGTACTCAGGATTGACAGTAATCATATCTATTTTTCGCCTCAGGGTTTTGATCCATCATAGGCCAGAACCATGTTTCTGAGCAACGCACTTAGCGCCTATTTCAATCGGCGTTATAGGCGGGCAACTTGGTTGTGCTGTCTGCGGTGATCGCCTTGCTCTCAACCCATATATTAACAACTGGAAATAGACTCTTTAGGACTTACACAAAACCGTCCCAGCAAGGGTTGAGCAGGGGTTTCGAGCAGCATGCTGCGAGCCTGCAAAACGATTTGCGCATGCAAGCGCAAACGAGCCCTGCAAGGGCGACGACGTAGGCAGTACAAATTACGACAAGGAGGAGCAACGCCACTGGGACGGTTTTGCGTAAGTCCTACTCTTAATCACTAGTGCCCGTCGACTCATGCATGGCCAGTAAACCTGCAACGACAATGACGACGATTCCAATCCAACTAGACAGTGATAACAACTCTCGCAAAAACACCGCGCCCAATATGGAAGCAAACACCACCGTGCTATAAGCAAACGCGCTAACAATCAGCGTCTTCCCGACTCGATAGGCCCTAGTCATCGCCAATTGTGCGAGCGTAGCGAAAAGACCGACGCCCAATAGCAGTCCAGCACCTTGCGCATTAATTGGGTGAAATTCGTGAAAACAAAGAACTACGCCGGAAATGATCGTGGAAACAAAAGAAAAGTAAAACACGACGCGTGCATCCGGTTCCCCAATCGCAGAAAGCTGCTTGATGTTGAGGTAAGCGAGCGCCGATATAAAACCAGATACCAATCCAAGCAAGCCTGCTGGTAACTGGCTTCCTGTTATGGTTGGCCTCAGCAGTAGCATCACACCAACAAAGCCGAGCAAAATAGCAAAGACCAAGCGCAGCCGAATCGGTTCCCGGTACCACAACAAGGTAATCAGCGTCAAAAACATTGATGAGGTGTAATTCAATGTGACTGCCGTTGCCACCGGCAATTGCGTCATCGAATAGAAATAAAGGGACAAAGAAGCAAGGCCAGTAAGGCCACGGGATAAGTGCATGCGCAGATTAACCGTGGCAAGAGAATCACCACGCATCTTCACGATTGCGCCGACAAAAAACAGTCCAAATAACGATCGGTAAAAAACCAGTTCCATCGTGGAGAAATACTGGCTACCCAGCTTGACGCACATGCCCATTCCCGCGAATAGCAAACCCGCGACAAGCATCCATGAAGATTTCATGGTCTTGGCAATTCGTTAAACTGCAATCTCCGCCATCACTGGCGCATGATCTGATGGGCGCTCCAATTTACGCGGCAACTTATCGATTACACACGACGTACATTTCTCGGCCAATGGCGGTGTCAACAAAATATGATCGATGCGCAATCCCATGTTGCGACGAAATGCCATCATTCGATAATCCCACCAGCTAAAGATTTTCTCTGGTTGTTCGAAAAGCCTAAAGCTATCTTTCAACCCCATCCGCTCAAGCCCACGAAATGCTTCCCGCTCCGGTTCAGATACCAAGACCTGACCTTCCCAAGCTTTAGGATCATGAACATCCCGATCATCCGGCGCGATGTTGTAATCACCCAGTAATGCGAGCTGCGGATATTTTATGATTTCATCTTTTAGCCAAGCCTGTAAGGCTGCCAACCATCGAAGCTTGTATTGATATTTATCCGAATCCAGGCTTTGGCCATTGGGGAAATAGCCGCAAACGATACGCACGCCTCTGTGCGTCCCACTAATGACGCGCTTCTGCTCATCCTCAAAACCGAGAATGCTCATGCTGACGTCTTCCAATGGCTCGCGGGAAATCAGCGCTACGCCGTTGTAGGTTTTCTGGCCAGTGAAGACTGCGTGGTAACCGGCCGCTTGAATCTCCGCGATCGGAAATTTGTGATCTTCGAGTTTGGTTTCTTGAAGGCATAAAACGTCCGCCTGATTTAGGGCGAGCCAATCGAGAACATGCGGGAGGCGAACTTTAAGGGAATTGACGTTCCAGGTGGCGATTTTCATATAGAAGTTAAACATTCGTTTCAAATAAATTACGGGCCAAAATATCAACCACCCGCACTCCCAAAAGCCGAATCACCTTTCTCTAACCAATAATGCATGGTACGGCCAATACCAATATGTTCAGCGATAAATTCGATATAGAGTATTACAGGAAGAGGCGCTCTGTTTACTTTCCCCACAAGCGCTTACGATCCGCCTTAATCGCGAACTGAAACGAGGGCGTTATCTTGAACATAACGAGTCATATATTAGGCAATACCTTCATTTTTCGCCCAAGATATGACTCGTTAATAGAGGCACAACATGTTATCGACAAACCAGCATACTTATCTACTTACACCATCTAAACCAAGATCAATCAAGACCACTATTACTTAGTCACCGGCTTACTTTCCGTCCTCTCAGAAACAGCAGGTTGCGGTGTAGGGTCAGGCTGCGGTACAGCAGCTGGCTGGGACTTCACATCAGGTTTCGAAGGCAGCACACCAGATTTAGAATAACCAGCGGCATCGAGCGCAGCATCCCAAACATCCGCATTAAAACCCTTTGAAATATTTGTACCCACCACTAAAACGGGCACTTCCAGCCCACCGGCCACTTTCGTTAACGCCTCTGAATCAGCCTTTGAGCTCTCCGGATTTTTACTGACGAATGGAATGCCACGTTTAGCAAGCAATTGGCGAGCGCTATCGCATAGAACACCGCAATTATTGGCATAAAGCGTCACGGGGTTTTTCTTTGCTGCATCGCGCGTAGCGTAGGACAGTTTGTCGACTTCAATGGCGTTGGTGCCGAGTTTTTTCAGCTCCATGTCTTTATCTTTTACACTGGATGGTGGCGGTTGATCGCCGTAATGCACCTTACCGTCCTTATCCACCCAACGATAAACCTCGACTGCATGCGCTGTGCTCATTACCAATAATGCAGTTGCAAATATTATATGTGCTCGCATTCTCAGATCTCCTATGAGCGGAAGACTTATGCCGCTTCCAACATTCCATTATGCCTAAGCAACGCCTCGATTTTGGGTTCGCGCCCCCGGAAAGCAACGAAGGACTCCAGCGCTGGGCGACTACCGCCAGTAGCAAGAACTTCCCGCAAAAATTTCTCACCAATTGTAGCCGACAATACGCCGTTCTCTTCAAACAGGCTATACGCATCCGCCGAAAGCACTTCCGCCCATTTATAGCTGTAATAACCAGCACCATAGCCACCCGCAAAAATATGCGAGAACTGATGAGTAAACCGGTTATAAGCGGGAGGAATGAAGACAGCAATTTGACTCCGCACGCGGTCTAGCAATTGCTGAGGCGTGTCTTGTTCAGCGTCGAAATCGTAATGCAGTTGCATATCAAACAACGCAAACTCCAATTGCCGAACCGTTTGCATACCGCTTTGGAAATTCTTGGCGGCAATCATCTTGTCGTAGAGCGAACGCGGTAATGGTGCGCCGGTTTCGGCATGGCGTGTCATGCTTTGCAACACGTCCCATTCCCAGCAAAAATTTTCCATGAACTGACTAGGCAATTCGACCGCATCCCATTCGACTCCGTTGATTCCTGCCACGCCCAACTCTTCCACACGAGTCAACAAGTGGTGCAGACCATGACCAAATTCGTGGAACAAGGTGATGACTTCATCATGGGTAAATAGCGCAGCCTTACCCCCAACAGGTGGAGAGAAATTACAGGTGAGATACGCCACTGGAATTTGAATGCCGCCGCTTTTTCTACGCCGGTTAATCGCGTCGTCCATCCACGCACCACCGCGCTTCGAGTCACGAGCGTACATATCCAGATAAAACTGGCCAATAGCTTGACCACCGCGATCAGTAATTTCAAAAAACCGCACCTCTGGATTCCACACCGCAACATCTTTTGATTTGATGTGAACGCCATAAATGGATTCGACAACCTTGAACATGCCAGGTAATACGACTGTTTCAGGGAAGTATTGCTTCACCTCCTGATCAGAAAACGCATAGCGTGCTAGCCGCAATTTTTCCGAAGCATAGGCGACGTCCCACGATTCCAATTGTTCAATACCGAGTTCGGCACGAGCGAAATCGCGAAGCTCTTGCATATCCCGTTGCGCATAAGGTTTAGCTCGCGTACCAAGCTCGTTCAAGAAATCCAAAACTTGTTTTGGCGATTCAGCCATTTTAGTAGCCAAAGACAACTCGGAAAAATTAGCAAAGCCTAATAACTTCGCTTCTTCCGTGCGTAGTTTCAATATTTCATTAATGAGATTCGCGTTGTCCCACTCCGGTTTACCGAATTCCGCAGCTCGCGTTACGTATGCGTAATAAAGCTGTTGACGCAGCTCCCGATTGCTACAGTACTGCTGGATCGGTAGATAGCTCGGCATATGCAGCGTGATTTTCCAGCCAGGCTTACCGTCTTTTTCAGCCGACTCGCGCATACCTTGCAGAACATCCTCCGGCACACCGGCCAAATCTTCAGTTTTTTCAATGTAAAGCGAAAAAGCATTGGTTGCATCAAGCACGTTGTCCTGAAATCGTGAGGAGATGCTTGCCAATTGCTCTTGAATGTCGAGAAAGCGCTTCTTCTGTGCTTCCTGCAATTCAGCACCACCGAGGCGGAAATCACGCAGTTCGTTTTCGATGACCTTCTTTTGTGGAGGCGTTAATCTTTCGAATTCAGCAGACGCCCGCAATGCTTTGTAACGTTCGAACAACCGCTGATTCTGTCCCATCTCCGCAGAGAATTGCGCCACCTTGGGCAAATTACCGTTGTAAGCCTCACGCAATTCCGGGCTGTTCATCACTGCATTGAGATGGGAAACTTGCCCCCAGGCGCGGGAGAGTTTTTCGCCAGTGTCTTCCAGTGGGCGAACAAAATTGTCCCATGTGGGTAAGGCAGTATCTTTTTCCATCGCGGCCACCATGCTGCGATTTTCGGCGAGCAAAGCGTCGACGGCGGGCGTGACGTGTTCTGGGAGTATTAAATCAAACCGGGGCAAGCCAGAAGTATCGAGCAAGGGATTCATAAGATTTAACGGAGTCCGAAGAGTTAACCAGGATATTATATGCGCCGATTCAATCCATTTCTTATACAAGCCGCTATAAATTGATATTTCGTCGCCATACGGCGTTACTCAGAAATTTCAATTTGTAGAAGCCCCCTTGATGATGTCGAAACAGCGCCGAGAAGAAGCAAAAGCAAATGCGCCGCTAATTAGCCGCTGGCCAGCAATTGATATGCTGCGCGGCATGGCGTTAATGGCAATGTTTGCATTTCATTTTAGCTTCGACCTTAATTATTTTGGTTTGATTCATCAGAATTTTTACGATGGTTTTTTTTGGATCGCCAGCCGAACCTTCATCCTCAGCTCGTTCCTGCTACTCGTTGGTATCAGCTTGGTTCTCGCCAACCAAAATAAAATTCGCTGGCCGGCATTTGGCCGACGTCTCGCGCAAGTAGGAAGCTGCGCGGCGTTGGTGAGCGCCGGCAGTTATTTCATGTTTCCCAAAAGCTGGATTTATTTCGGCGTACTGCACCATGTTGTCGTAGCAAGCGTAATAGGGTTGTTATTTTTGCGCTTCAATTGGTCGAATCTGATCTTGGGATTGATGCTGATCATACTTGGCACATTGCTGAAGTTGCCATTATTCGATGCGCCATCACTCCAATGGATTGGTCTGATGACTCACAAACCCAACACGGAAGATTACGTGCCTCTGCTGCCATGGTTTGGGGTGGTGCTAATTGGAATTTTTTTGGGAAAGCGTTTGGTGTTAGCGGATTTCGCATCGATCAAAACGTGGCAACCAGCCAATGGAATCAGCAATCTTTTAACGCTCGCTGGCCGGTATTCCTTGCTTCTTTACATGGTGCATCAGCCCGTGTTTATTGGCTTATTTTATATGTTCGTAAAACATTAAGCCGTAGGTCGAAAATAAGCGCTAATAGTCAGAAATCATCTTGGCCTATCACAGCGGCAATACAGCTTCAGGGTTTCCCCGATTGACATACCAGAAAGAGAGTCTATGCTGGCCATGATCAATCGTACTCAAGGACGAATAGCGGAGGCAGCGTATGAGCCTGAGCAGAGCAGCTTCGATAACAGAGAAGCGGTATAGCACGACAATTACTACCGTCGTACTACTCGGGACAACACTCGTAGCATCTGCACACGCAAAATCCATCTCCGAAAACCTTGCCAACCTCAGCCTAGAGGAACTTGGCAACATTGAAATCACTTCCGTTTCGAAACGCCCTGAACGACTCTCGGACGCGCCTGCATCAGTTTTCGTCATCACGTCGGAAGATATCAGGCGTTCAGGTGTAGCGAACCTACCCGATGCACTACGCCTTGCGCCCAATGTTCAAGTAGCGCAAGTCAGCGCCAGTGGATATGCGATTAGCGCTCGCGGATTCAACAGCAGCGCGGCTAATAAATTATTGGTATTGATCGACGGGCGTTCGGTTTATACGCCACTATTCTCAGGTGTGTTCTGGGATGTGCAGGACGTGATGCTCGAAGACGTAGAACGCATCGAAGTAATCAGTGGTCCTGGTGGCACCCTGTGGGGTGTAAATGCGGTGAACGGCGTCATCAACGTAGTGACCCGGTCTGCTAAAAATACCCAAGGCGCGCTCATCGCTGCCGGCGGCGGAAACCGTGAGGCAAATGGCGCAATGCGCTATGGCGGAACGTTAGGTGCGAATGGCAACTATCGTGTCTACGGCAAATATTTCGACCGTGACTCAACAAAGACGGAAAGCGGCGATGTGAAAAACGATGCCTGGCACAAAGGCCAGATCGGATTTCGAGCCGATTGGGGCGGCTCAACCGATCAATTCACGTTGCAAGGTAATGCCTATAACGGCGCCGAACATCAACCCCTGCCAGGCACTATTGCAATCTCAGGAATTAATCTCGCGCTTGGCACTATCGATCTCTCAGGCGTGAATCTGATTACCGGCTGGGACCACCGTTCAGCCGATGGCTCAAGCTTTAGTATGCATGCCTATTACGACCGCACCGAGCGCAGCGTTCCGCCGACGTTTAGCGAAAATCTCGACATTTTTGATTTGCAAATCCAGCATTCGCTACAGCCGACTGCGATACATGCTGCCGCGTGGGGGGCGGAGTACCGATATGCGATGGACAATGTTACAAATAGCCAATACGTCGCATTTCTTCCGGCACGCCAAAATCAAAAGTGGATAAGTTTATTTATTCAAGACGAAATGACGCTGCGCAAAGATTTACGATTGACGCTTGGCGGCAGGCTCGAACGCAACGACTACACCGGCAACGAGTTTCTTCCCAACGCGCGGCTCGCGTGGAAATTTGCTCCGGAGCATTTGCTATGGACCGCCTTTTCACGCACCGTGCGTGCGCCATCAAGACTCGATCACGACACGTTCGTGCCGGGTAAGCCACCGTTCCTGCTGGTGGGCGGGCCTGAAGTTCGCTCCGAAATTGCGAAGATCTACGAGATCGGCTATCGCGGACAACCCACTCCGCAGTTCACCTATTCGGCGACGTTATTTCATGCTGATTATGACCATTTACGCACACAGGAAATCGTGTTTACTACTAATCAGCTCTTCGTGTTCTATGGAAATGGGATGGAAGGTTCCACAAACGGGATTGAAATGTGGGGCGCCTATCAAGCCTCGCGCAATTGGCGACTCAGCGCCGGCTTCAGCGGATTGCGAGAACGATTACAGCTTAAACCAGATAGTAACGATGTGACCGCAGCACAGGCACAGCAAGGGCACGATCCCGCACAGAGCTGGTTGTTTCGTTCGTCTCTCGATCTGCCCAAACAAACGGAGCTCGACATGACGGTGCGTCATGTTGCCTCATTATCTAATCCTGCCGTGCCAGATTACACAACGATAGATCTTCGTTTTGGCTGGAAGCCACGCCCAGAGGTTGAGCTATCTGTTACGGGGCAAAATTTATTCGGGAGTGAACATGCGGAATTCGCCGATATATCGACTCGGACCGAACTTGGGCGCAGTGTGTTCTTTAAGATTGTTAGTCAATTTTAGCGTCCGTCTTTATGAAATGCATCGCCAATTTAGTGCGCCGGTATGGCGCAGGATTTACACCGCAATACGAAGCAGACACAACAACTTGCAGTCTTGCTCTACAGGCAGCACCCGCTCGATATGTGACATCCGAAATTTGAGCTGACAAAGTCAGTCAGCAAAGTTGTACAGCGCACGTCGGTGAGGATCATATGGAAACATCAAACATCACCACATTGAGTGCTACTACGACAAAGCGATGTACCCGCCTCGCCAAGTATTGCTATCGATTGTTCGCCTTGATTGCGTTGATCGGAGTGCTTGATATGGGAAATGGCATAGCGAAGACAGAAGCGGAGGACTCCCTCGAATACGCGGTCAAGGGCGCGTTTCTCTTCAAATTCAGCGCCTATATAGAATGGCCACTGTCCGCATTCGCTAACGATGCCGCACCGTTTGTTATTGGCATTCTCGGTGAAGATCCGTTCGGCGCCAAATTGGATGCAATTGTCCAAGACCAAAAGGTGCAAGGAAGACCGGTCGTTATCAAGCGTTACAAACAGTTGGATCAAGCGAGAGGCGCGCACATTCTGTATATCAGTGCAGCCGAAACAGAGTACAGCGAACAAATATTCGCAAGCCTGCGTGGCAGTAATATCCTCACGGTAAGCGAAGAGTCGTTTGAGACTGGCAGCATTATCAATTTCGTCGTCCAGGAAAACAAGGTGCGTTTTGTAATCGACCTGAAAGCGGCCGATATTGCTGCCTTAAAGGTTAGTTCCAAATTGCTCGCCCTTGCGAAGGTGGTCGACACCGACAAGCAGCCGATAAAAAAATGACTATGCCTTGGTTAAACGATCTATCAATCCGGGCCAAGCTGTTGTGGGTGATTCTATTGACGAGTAGCGCCGCGTTGGTGGTGGCGGGCCTCGCCATCGTAACTTATGACGCGATCGCATTTCGCCAACAACGCGCTGCCGATCTTTCCACGCAGGCTGCGATTCTCGGCGCCATCAGTACTGCCGCGCTGGTATTCAATGATGCCAAAGCCGCACGGGAATACTTATCTACACTCAAAGAGAGGCCGGACGTGATCTCCGCGATTCTCTATGACAACCATGGCAAGATATTCGCAACTTACCAACCAACCGATAGCCCCGTGTTCGATCCTCCAGCAGTGGAGGCCAATGGACAACGCATGGAGAATGGTGATTTATTGTTATTCCGAAGCATCCGCACGTCACATGAGACTGTCGGCACGATCCATCTGCGCGCAAGCCTTGACCTTGAGGGTCGCTTGCTACGCTACGCAGCCATTGTGCTAATGGTATTGGTCGGATCACTCTTGGTGGCGCTGGTGTTGTCAGAAAAACTGCAGGCATTAGTTTCGGCGCCGCTCTTGGCAGTGACGCAAATGGCGAGGAATGTCATTACGCATCAGGATTATTCGGGTCGCGTTGTAAAAAGAAGCGAAGACGAAGTCGGGGTATTAGTAGACGCTTTCAATCAGATGCTGGCCCAGATCGAACAACGGGAAGTAGCGCTGCGAGTGGAAATCGCGGAGCACCAATCCGCACGGGAGGAAGTGGCAGCGCTCAATCAAACCCTTGAAGGGCGCGTTGCCGAGCGCACCATGCAGCTTGAGGCCGTCAATAAAGAACTGGAGACCTTCGCCTACTCGGTATCGCACGACTTACGCGCGCCATTACGCAGCATCGACGGCTTCACCATGATTTTGCAGGAGAGCTATACAGCACAACTCGATGAACGAGGGCAACACTATTTCCAACGGATACGCGCCGCAACTCAGCGCATGGGGCATCTGATCGACGATTTGTTAAAACTGTCGCGCACGGTACGCAGCGAGATGAACTTCAGCACTGTGAATTTAAGCGAACTGGCACAAGCGGTTGCCAAGGAGCTCCAAGATGCCGCCCCCGAACGTAAGGGAACATTTTCCATCGCGCCAGATGTAATCGTCCACGCAGATGCGACTTTGATGCGAACCGTACTGGAAAATTTACTTGGCAATGCGTGGAAGTTCACTGGAAAGTGTGCTGAGGCGCGAATTGAAGTAGGAAATACGACCGACATGGGCAATACGGTCTATTTTGTACGCGACAACGGCGTGGGATTCGATATGAAATATGTTGATAAATTATTCGGCACATTCCAGCGGTTGCACGCCGTTACCGAATTCGAGGGTACCGGTATCGGACTAGCGAATGTACAACGCATTATTCAGCGCCATGGGGGAAAAGTGTGGGCGAACGCAGCGCTGGGTCAAGGCGCAACATTTTCTTTTACCTTATCTACTGGTCAGTCACATTGAGTTTGTTAAGACCGGGTTAGTTTTTTATGCACAATGTTTCCGTTGTCATTCTGAGTGCAGCGAAGAATCTGCTGTTTACCACCTTTAGAGCGGATTTCATATGAATGCGAGCGATAGTCTTATTGCTTGAGACGGCATTCCAAAGAAGACAACTTTAGCTCAGCGTCCTACTTGTTCACCCTTCGTATACGACTTGCCCGTCCACCAGTGTATTCGTCACCCGGCCAATCATTTCCAATCCAATAAATGGCGTATTTTTCCCTTGGCTGCGTAACACTTCTCGGTTCACGGTCCAAGCTTGGGCCGGATCGAAAACCACTACGTCGGCAGCGCGACCAAGCGCTAGATGGCCGATAGGCAAGCCAAGCACTTTTGCCGGTTTGCTGGTAATCGTGGCCAATGCATCCAATAACGGCAATTGCATTTCCGTAGCCCATTTCAGCATTAATGGCAGCAGCAGCTCTAATCCTGTCGCGCCGGGTTCCGCTTCGCCGAATGGCACTTGCTTGGCATCATCATCAACCGGCGTGTGGTCGGAGCAAAGCGTATCGATGGCGCCGTCCTTCAATCCGTTGCGTAAAGCATCTCGATCACGAAGACCGCGCAATGGTGGCATTAGATTGCAATGGGAATCGAAATAACCAAGATCTCTGTCGCACAAATGCAAATGATGGATATCAACATCACAGGTAACCGGCAGGCCTTCCGCTTTGGCAACACGGATCATCTGTACGCCGGGCGCCGAAGATACACGGCAAAAATGTACTCGTGCATTATTAGCGCGGACAAGCTCCAGAATAGTCGCGATGGCGATGGTCTCGGCTGTCGTGGGAATCGCCGGCAACCCCATGCGGCTAGCAACTTCGCCATCATGCGCGACGCCATCCTTCGCCAAGAAAGCATCTTGCGGCCGTAGCCAAACCGAGAAACCAAACGTCGATGCATAAGCCAGCGCTCTCGACAGAACCTGCGTATCGGTAAGCGGATAATCAGCATGCGAGAAGGCAACGCAACCTGCGTTAACGAGTTGCGCCAACTCAGTAAGCTTTTGCCCTTTAAGGCCGACCGTTAACGCGCCAACTGGGTAAACGTGCGATTTATTGAGCCCCTTCGCGCGATACTTCAGCATCTCGACCAAACCTGGCTCATCCAACGTCGGGTCCGTATCCGGTAAACAACAAAGACTAGTGACACCACCCGCAACGGCAGCGGACATTTCCGACTCTAACGTTGCTTTGTATTCAAGACCCGGTTCACGCAGCCTTGCAGCCAAATCGATAAAACCGGGGCAGGCGATTTTATTCGTCGCATCAATAACTCGGTTGGCGTGAAAACCGTCTGGCGCCGCGCCAATGCCGACGACTTTACCGGCGGCGATAAAGAGATCGCGATTTGCGTCAATGTTATTGGCCGGATCAATAAATCGGCCGTTTTTGATTTGTATTTTCATCTAAGGATCACAATTAATAGGGCTTGCCGTTTTTGTGGGTAAACACCCAACCGGTTTCTGTTTTTACTGCTTTCAAATCGTCGTCAGGATATGTCCCCTCATCGCCGACCGTTCGATCCCCCACCTCAAGATAACAAGCGGGAGATCCCGACTCATTGATGAGGTGATGTCCATCCGGTTTACCGGCGGGAAACCCAGCCGTCATTCCTGCGCTGAGACGTTGCTTCCCTGCGTTGGTAACAAGAACTAGTTCACCCTCGACGACATAAATAAATTCATCCTGCTTCGAATGCCAATGCCGGATTGATGATTGCGCGCCGGGCAATAAAGTCGAAAGATTGACGCCGAAATTTTTAAGCCCCAAAGCATCGCCGAGCTTTTTGCGAATCCGGCCTTTGACAAGCGATTTGAAGGGTTCTGGATAGAGGGTGCCGGTGTTATCCGGTACATCCTCCGGATCAAGAACAGTAGGCTGCACTACAACACGTAACGTCATGGCTGATTAATTTCCTGCAAGAATACTCATCACGGCCATTCGCACCGCGATGCCAAAAGTCACTTGCGGCAAGATCACGCTTTGCGCGCCGTCGGCGACGGCAGAATCAATTTCAACACCGCGATTCATCGGCCCCGGATGCATCACGATCGCATCGGGTTTGGCCAATGCTAATTTTTCCTGAGTAAGGCCGTAGTATTTGAAATACTCCTGCGCGGAAGGCAATAGCGCGCCATTCATGCGCTCATTCTGCAACCGCAACATGATGACGACATCAACACCCTTCAGGCCCTTGGCCATATCGTGATAAACATGGGTACCCATGTTTTCGATGCCAGTTGGGAGCAGTGTCTTCGGACCGATCACGCGTAATTCCGGTACCCCCAGCGTCGTCAGCGCGTGAATCTGCGATCTCGCAACGCGCGAATGCAAGACGTCGCCAACAATCGCGACGGTAAGCTGCGAGAAATCCTTTTTGTAGTGCCGGATGGTGTACATATCCAGCAACCCTTGCGTGGGATGCGCATGCCTGCCATCACCGGCATTGATCACATGAATTCCAGGCTTCACATGACGAGCGATGAGAAACGGCGCGCCACTTTGTGCATGACGCACGATGAACATATCCGCATGCATCGCCGAGAGATTATCCACGGTATCAAGTAAGGTCTCGCCTTTGCTCGTGCTCGAAGCGCTGATATTCAGATTCAACACATCAGCCGAGAGCCGCTTGGCAGCAATTTCAAATGTTGTGCGCGTGCGCGTCGAAGGTTCGAAGAATAAATTGAACACGGATTTACCGCGTAGCAACGGCACTTTCTTTACTTCCCGCTCGGTCACCGAGACGAAAGATTCCGCCGTGTTCAAAATGTTGCGAATGATATCCGCGGACAAACCTTCAACAGTCAGTAGGTGAGTCAGTTCGCCGTTTTTATTAAGTTGGGGATTGTGGATCATTGAAGATAGTTTTTTTGTAAGCGACGCAGTAATTTTATTGATAGCGCTCTCAAGCCTGGCGCTTCCGTGGTTGGACGCTCAATTGCAGGCGATCCGAGGCATCTTTTTTCAGTACAAGCAGTTCATCAGCGGGAAGCATCATGCTTGTACCCACAAATTCCGCGGCGATCGGCAGTTCCCTCCCGCCACGATCAACCAATGCAGCGAGGCGCATCGAGGCTGGTCTGCCATAGTCGAATATTTCATTCATCGCTGCACGTATTGTCCGCCCTGTATAAAGCACGTCATCAACCAAAATGATATCGCGGCCTTCCACCTCGAACGGGATTTCACTAGGGCGTGGTTGCGTATGCAGTCCAATCACATCGTAATCGTCGCGATAAAAACTGACATCCAAGGTACCAAGCGGCACGGTAAGCGATAACGCCGCATGCAATCGTTCGGCGATCAAAACACCACCGGTGTAAATACCGACCAAAGCAGAATTGGCGTTCACTGCGGGACGCAGCAAATCAGTCAAGCGAGCGAGAAGTTTCTCTGCGTCAAGCAATTGAGGGGCGGTCATAATACGGATGTCGGATCATCGAAGAATTGTTGCAATATTGTTTGGGCCGCCACTTGATCAATCCAATGCTTTTGCCGAGCGCCACGCACACCTGATTCGGCAAGCGCTTCGGAAGCAGCGGTCGAAGAAAACCGCTCATCCACTAGCATGGTCCGCAAGTTGAATCGACCGGTGAGCCGTTGCGCAAACTTGCGAGCAAGACGGCCGATGTCATGCTCTGCGCCATCCAAATGGATAGGAACGCCGACGACCAGTAACACTGGCCGATATTCGGAAATGAGTTCGGTAATGGCAGCGAATCGTTTATCGTTGACTTCGCTAATAATGGTCGTTAATGGATGAGCGATTTTTAGTTTTAGATCGCCAACAGCGACGCCGATACGCTTCTCGCCGAAATCGAAAGCTAATACCGCGCCTAGTTGTGGGATATCTACAGAAGCGGGGGGCGACTGAGCAGGACGAGAAATCGCGCTTTCCTCATCCTTCATTCTTCTACCTTCATTTTTAGAAGTTGGTGGCAAAATCCCCAGACGCCAGTCGCGCTGGAGCTTTGGCTATAGCCTCTAAGCATGACCCACTTCTTCGGAAAGGCTGGCAAAATCGACGCCGAGCATTTGCATCGCAGCGGCATATCTTTCTTCGGAAGGCAGATCAAAGATCACACTTGGCTGCGCTTGTACGGTCAGCCAGCCGTTCTGGCTAATCTCATGCTCAAGCTGGCCGGGCGCCCAACCGGCATATCCTAACGAAACCAGCACTTTGTCCGGCCCGTGTCCATCACCAAGCGCCTGCAGAATGTCCTTGGATGTTGTCAAACCGACTGTATTCTCTATAACGAGTGTAGACTGCCACTCGCCTATTGGTTGATGCAGGACAAAACCACGATCCATTTGCACCGGCCCGCCGAAATAAACCGGCAGCTCTACCAAACTAGGATCGGTAAGGCCCACATCAATTTGCTCGAATAAGGCTTTTAAGGTCATATCGACCGGACGGTTGACGACGACCCCTAACGCGCCTTGGTCGTTATGTTCACAAATGAACGTAAGACTTTTGCCGAAGTAGGGATCAGCCATGGCAGGCATGGCAATGAGAAAATGGTTGGTTAGGTTCATTAAGTGGCTACTAAAAGTTGGGTTATTGTAACTCTGGCGCTGTATACGAGACAATTTCACTGGTGGGCGCCTCTAAAAATCCACATTTCGTCGCACTGTTACATTGGCTTACAAAAAAATCCTTCTTACATATTAGCTATATGCGGCGTCGGCTTTTTTTGTTCCCGCCTAGTCTTGCTTAGAAATCTGAATTTTTAGGGGAGCCCTTATATAAATGGCCTCATACAAAAAAACACTCTTCTGGTTCCGCCGTGATCTACGGGATTACGACAACGCGGGACTTGCCGCGGCACTCGCAAATTCGGATCAGGTTTACTGCGTCTTTGTCTTCGACCGCGAAATATTAGATGCGTTGCCGAAGAAACATGATCGCCGGGTAGATTTTATCCACCGTTCCGTACTTGAACTGGATACAGCGCTGAGAAAGTTAGGCGGATACTTAATTATGCGCCATAACGGCACAAGTGTTGAAATTCCTGCGTTGGCGAAAGAACTGCATGTCGATGCGGTGTTCACCAATCATGATTATGAACCCCTAGCGGTGCAACGTGACAGCCAAGTAGCCGCGCAATTAAAAAAAACCGGCGTTGCCTTTTACACGTTTAAAGACCAGTCTATATTTGAAAAGCGCGAAGTTCTGACACAATCAGGCAAACCGTTCAGTGTGTTCACGCCTTATAAAAATGCATGGCTGAAGCGACTTACCGACGAAGATCTAGCGCCTCATGACGTTGAAATCTATCGTGACCGCTTTGCTGCGGACACACAGAAAACGCATGCACCCACGCTAGCAGAAATAGGTTTTGAGCCTACCAATATTCATACTCTGTTGCCCGCCGGTACGTCCGGCGCGAAGCAATTATTTACCGATTTCCGAAGTCACATCGCAGAGTACAAAGAAGCAAGAAATTTCCCTGCGGTAAGAGGTGTTTCGTACCTATCGATCCACCAGCGCTTCGGCACCATTTCCATTCGCGAATTAGTCAGGATAGCTCGCGCCGAACAAAATGTCGGCGCTGATACTTGGCTCTCGGAGCTGATTTGGCGGGAATTTTATTTTCAGATCCTGCATCACTATCCTCATGTGGTCAGCGCGGCATTCAAGTCTGAATACGACAAATTACGTTGGGAAAACGATGAAAACCTGTTTAAGGCGTGGTGCGAAGCCCGTACCGGTTATCCAATTGTCGACGCCGCGATGCGACAAATCAACGAAACCGGTTACATGCACAATCGACTGCGGATGATAGCGGGTTCTTTTCTAACGAAGGATTTACTTATTGATTGGCGTTGGGGAGAAAAATACTTCGCCGACAATCTGAACGATTTCGATCTCGCTGCAAATAACGGCGGTTGGCAGTGGGTGGCTTCAACCGGTTGCGATGCGCAGCCTTACTTTCGAATTTTCAATCCGGTGACGCAATCGGAAAAATTCGATCCGCACGGAAAATTCATTCGTAAATATCTACCGGAACTCACCCAGGTGCCGGATCGATACATTCACACTCCCTGGATGATGTCCCCACAGCAACAACAAGCCGCGAATATTGCTATTGGCCGTGATTATCCGCAGCCGATTGTTGACCATGCGGTCCAGCGACAAAAAGTACTGGAGATGTACACCGCCGTGAAATAGTACCGGAACATCGCAAGGTCAACACACAACCCGCCTCCTATTCGTTACCAAATCGGATTTGTTTCCACATACATGTCCGCCGGTCTGATTTTCAAGCACCACATTGTTGGCCGGCAAAAAGCGCTGAGTCAACGGATTAAAATTGAGCTGCGGTGGAGTGGCGGGATTGGGTTGATTGACCTGCGTAGTAAGACGTATTCGCCGAAAACCGCAGGCAAGACTGGGGGAAATGAGGTTTTTTAGAGCGCGTTGACGTATAAAATAAAACAGGCCGTTTTGGAAAGACCATTCAGCTCCGATAAATGCCGATCGACAAATCACCGGTTACATCAATCGCAGCGCGGTACATACCGCTAGTATTAAAAGGCATGGCGATATTTCCGCGTCGATCAATCGCAATTAATCCACCGGTGCCGCCAAGATCGGGAAGTGTTTTGGTAACTACATGCAACGCCGCATCATGTATAGATTCACTCAAATATCGCATACGCGACGCAACATCATGAGCGGCGGCAATTCGGATAAAGTATTCGCCGTCGCCCGTGCATGACACGGCGCAAGTTTCGTTATCGGCGTAGGTACCCGCGCCGATAATTGGCGAGTCTCCAATACGCCCGACCATCTTGTGTGTATGTCCGCCTGTAGATGTTGCTGCAGCGAGATTACCCGCCGCATCCAGCGCCACGGCACCGACGGTGCCATGCTTGTCTTCGTCGCTGATGGCTGCTTTTGGTTGGTTGGCGCGAAGCTGCTGCTGGACGCGCTCGAATGCCCGCTGACGGTTTTCGGTATGGAAGTAATCGGGAGATACCATTTCCAATCCCTGCGATTCGGCGAACGTGTCCGCGCCTTCGCCCGCCAGCATGATATGCCGGGTTTTCTCCATTACCGTTCGCGCAACGAGGACTGGATTTTTTGCTCGCTTCAGGCCGGCAACGCAACCTGCTTCGAGCGTCGCGCCATCCATAACGGCGGCATCCAATTCATGCTGTCCGCTGGCATTGAAGACCGCGCCATATCCGGCATTAAAAAGATGATGGTTTTCTAATTCGACTACTGCGGCTGTAACCGCATCCAGACTGGTGCCGCCTTGGGCAAGGATGTCATGCGCCTGACGGACAATGCGCTCCAGCACAGCGCGATAAGCACCTTCTTGTTGCTGGCTCAACGAAGCGCGGCTAATCGTACCTGCGCCACCGTGAATGACTATTGCATACATTCCGTCCTCCTCTCGAAGGGCAATTCATCTCGCTGAACGCGAAATGAATTACTCAGCGGAAACTTGATCTTCCCGTGTAAAGGTCCAAGTACGGGTAATTTCCAAAACGTCTGTGTCTTTTCGGATTTCTTCAGGGAATTTAGCATACGGACTTGCGAGGAAAACAATACGCTTCGCTGCCTCGTCCAATACTTGGTAACCAGAAGAACGATTCACGTCGATACGCTCCACGGTTCCATCTGACTTAATAGCGACCGTTAACTGCAAGCGGCCATAGAGCTTCCTGATTTTCGCTTCTTCCGGAAAATTGAGAGTGCCTACACGTTCGATCTTTTGCCGCCATTGATCCACATAAGTGGCAAAACGAAACTCCTTGGCGCGAGCCCCGACGAACTGCCGCTTGGGACGCTGCTCGTAAGCTTCCATGTTGCGAGCAATTTGCGCCTCCATCCGGGCCATCTGCATACTCTTTTCGACCAGATCTGTCGGCGATGAGTCATCTTGTTTTTCGGATGGATCATGCTGAGGAACTTGCCTTTCCAACTGCTTTTCGGATTTCAGTTTTGTCATCAGTTCCTGCGCATGCTGCTCAAGGTCGCTGACCTTGTTACGCGAGGCGTTCGAGTCGTCTGCACCATCGGTTTCTTCTGCGGTCATAGGCAGCGGCGTCTTGGCTCGACGCGCTTCATCCGTATTGCCGCCACCATCCAAATTAGCTTGTGCTAATAATTTGGGATTGAGCGGTTGACTAGCTGATTTGCTATTGACCAATACCACTTCCAAGGAGGTACTAGGCGCGCGCATCGTACGCAAATCCGGCAATACAAAAGTGATGCCAAATGCCAACGCAATGTGAAACGCGATGGAAAGAACAAGCGCACTGTTGAATATAGGGGATACGAGGGAATCTAACACCGGTACCAACAGTGTGGGTCGCTGCACTCGGCGAGCTTCCGGCCCAAGCGATGAACGCCGTCGTTCACAGATTGAGACCACTTTGGCCGAGTTAGAATTAGTCACCCCTCACCCCCCCCAAACTTTTTAAGAGCCAATGCGGCAAGCGCTTCGCGATATTGCCGGCGCATTAGGAAACAGCAGTTATTTTAGTCTGCCGGAAACGACAGATTACCTCACGGTCCAACAAATCGATAGCGTCGATTTCGAACTCTATGCCGCTTCCCGACGGCAGAGTAGGCAGATCGTTTATCCGCACAACCAGTGGCAATTGATCAAAGCGAACCAGATTGTCGCGAATCACTGTGCCGGTCGTCGAGGTAATCGCTTCTTGTTGTAAATAACGCAGGCACCAATAGCGTTCCATACCACGCTGAAACTCCGCATAAGCGTCATACGCTAACTCAAAAGCTCGCATGATTTCGAATAATTCGGCGGTTGCGGAGTAGGGTAGCGGCTTATCCTGTACATGAGCGGCGATCTGACGTTGATTGACCAAATCCACATAACGCCGAATTGGTGAACTTCCCCAGATGTATTGCGCGACCCCCAAACCTTCATGCGGCGCCGGGTGCGTAGTCATGCGAACTTTCCCCGCTTGCTGGGCACGATAGAGTGCGGGAATTTCGTGTTTTGCCAAATAGTCGCCCCAGGCGCTATTCACTAAAATCATTAATTCGGACACTACCTTGTCGCAAGGGTTGCCTCGGCGGCGGGGCTCGATAACGACGAGGTCATTTTCAACGTGAAATGCGTAATCGACTCGTCCGTGACCGCCGTTGTCTGCTTTGCCACGTCCGGCCTCAAGTACCGACGCAAAATGCCAGAGAAAATCCAATTCGGTTTTGTAGGGATAATCTCCTGCGCCAGTCGCAATATTTTCCTCGGTAAAGTGCGCTTCCAGGGCATCGAGGCGCAGATTATGCGCAATCGCCACTCGCTCTACCCGACTTTCCGTGTCGAGGATACGGAAGTCCTGATCAACGGTGACGTATAGCGATAACACCGGGCAGATGCGCCCTTCAGCCAGGGTAAATTGGGCAATGACTTCTTCCGGCAACATGGTGATTTTGCCGGCCGGATGATAGACGGTGGACATACGGTCGCGAGCAAGGGCATCCAACGCCGACCCAGCCTCACACCCCAATACCGGCACTGCGATATGTATACCAACGCGGCGTTTGCCATCGGCAAGCGGCGTTATAGAAAAGGCGTCGTCAATTTCCGTGGTAGCTGCATCATCGATGCTGAATGCCTTCACTTCCGCAAGCGGCAAATCGCTGAGTGATTCGCCACTATGATTGCCGTTAAACGTCGTGCCGCGCGGAAAATACTCGAACAAAAATCGATTTACATGATAATCGTGAACCGAAGGAATCGCGCCGCACTTTTCCAAAAGACGGACAGGAGAGAGGTGCAGCACCTCACAAGCAGCTTCGAGCGCTTTGTTCTCAAGCGAATTACGATCGGGCTTGTAGAACAAATGATTAAGATGCGGCGTGAACTCAGCCGGTAGCTGAAACTCGCTGAGCTGCGCGACGTAACGCGCTTGCTGTTCTGCTAGCAGACGCTTCTTTTCTACGCTGGCCAGCGCCGACTTGAGTGCATCTGGCGGTGCGGGTTTGTAACGGCCGCGCCCTTTTTTATAAAAGTGCATCGGCGAGCCATGCAGGCGAAGCAGCAAACCCGCGTACTCATGCGCTACCGGTAAACGGCCAAAATACTCCTTAGCCAAATCCTCAAAACCGAATTCGTTCTGACCGCTGACTTCCCAGAGAAAATTCAGATCGATCTCGTCAGCTACTTTCTCAGCAAGCGACATAAATTCGTGCAATGACGACTCGAAACGCAGCAGCACCGATTGCGTCTTGATCTTGGCACGCTTACCGTGAGGGGCTTCCACCTGCAAAGAGGTGTTATTGTCGGCGAAGATAGCGCCCACCTTGAAGTGACCGTCGTCTTCGTAAAAAACATTCATGGGTAACTTCAGTGCAAATTAGTAGTTCGGCATTATCCTAGAAACCGCAGTGAAACGCACCCGAGGTGAAGCAGGGGTTTCGGATGGCGTGCCTTCGCCTGTGTAATGGTATCCGCGTGCAAGCGGATATGCGCCCCTGCAAGGGTGCATTTTTGGGATCGTCTGGCTAGGGTTGAGCAGGGGTTTAGAGCAGCACGCTGCTCGCCTGCGAAACGGTCTGCGCATGCAAGCGCAGATGCGCCCTGCAAGGGCAACGACGCGGCATGGCCATTCCATGCGAGAAGGAGCAACAACGCCAGGCGGTCTCAAAAATGTGCAATCGGGTGTGTAGCGTATTCACTTATTTGATGAAGGCTCCAAAACCACTTAACGTCAATGTTCATCGGCTCCGTCAACAGCCAATAAGCGGTCAACTGCGGTTTCTAGGATTAGACCTTGCATGGCGTGGGTATCAGCGAATGAGATGATTCGATCGAAATAAAGGGCAAAATCGCGAAATGCGTGGTCTCCGCCTTGGATGACCACTTGTTCACTGCCGGTAAATTTTTCTACGCCTTCCTGATAATCCAGTACCTCATCGCCGGTTTGTGTCAGCAATAGATAGCGCTCGGGTCGAGTAATGTGTGGAATATCGAGCGCCAAAAGTTCGCCGACATGACTGGCTTCCAGCAAGTACTCCTCGTTCGTATAAAAATTCCGCTGAGGACCTACGTACTTAGCAAGGTTTTGATACGGCTTGACCGCCGGGTTCACCAAAATCGCCGGCAACTGATATCTCTCGGCGAAATGAGTGGCGTAAAACCCGCCTAACGAGCTGCCAATAAGGCACACCGGTTGGCCTCTGAGGCTAAGCAGCGTGGAATCGATCAATCTCGCCGCGTCGGAAAAACGCCACGGTAACCGGGGACATAGAAATTCCCGGCCACGGCCCAGCTCGATGAGATGGTGTTTGAATAAATTTGCTTTAAAGGAGTCAGGGGAACTGTTAAAGCCGTGCAGATAAAGAATCATGAAAACTAAATTTCTCTCTACTGTATCCCATCATGCGACGATATCTTCGGACTACAAATTCACCACCATGATCTATACAGCTAATGCTACTCAGCCATCAAAGTCCGCTCAGCTGCCCAAGTGCGCAACGCGGTAATTTCTTCTTCTCGAATCACGGAAAGAGGCTTAGTCCGCTGCAGTTCCTGTGTGATATGACCGGTATTCAAACTGGCCTCAACAGCCATCGCTTCATACAGTGCCGATACGATCGCCTGCTCAATTTCAGCGCCGGAAAATCCATCAGATGCTTGAGAGAGTGTGTCGGTATCAAAATCAGCAGCATTCAGAGAACGCCTGCTGAGATGTAATTTGAAAATTTCCTGACGCGTGGGAGCGCTAGGCAAATCGACAAAGAAAATTTCGTCAAATCGCCCTTTGCGCAGCAATTCCGGCGGCAACTGAGTCACGCTATTGGCAGTCGCTGCCAGAAATACTTTGGAATGCCGCTCCGACATCCAGGTCAGCAATGTGCCCAATATCCGCCCCGATACGCCGCCATCGCTGCTACCGGACACATCACTCACGATGCCTTTTTCGATTTCGTCGATCCACAGCACACAAGGCGCCAACGCCTCGGCGGCTTTCAAAGCATCGCGTAAGTTGCGTTCGGTTTCACCATGAAATTTGTTGTATAACGCACCGAAGTCGAGCCGCAGCAACGGCACGCCCCAGCTGCCGGCGATGGCTTTCGCCGCCATACTTTTACCGGCGCCTTGAACGCCGAGCAACAACACGCCTTTCGGTGCATCTAATGTCGTGCTGCTTACCTTGCCGATAAAAACATTCCGCCGCAGATCCAACCAGCGCTTCAGATTGCGTAAACCGGCCACATCATCGAACGTTCCGGTATCTAGCTCCAGCGATACAGCGGTGTGATCTCCTAATGCTTCACGTTTGAAACGGAGTACACGCTCCAAATCGGCGCCGGTAATCATGCCATCGTCTTGGATAACCTGACGTATCAACCGCCTTGCATCGTCGCGACACATACCAACTAGATGTGCCGTCAATCCATCGACAGCTTCCTGTTTTCCGCGAACAGGTGCGCCCTGCAACTGCACCCAGCGATCCGCCTCCTCTTTGAAGATAGCCCGGATATCATTCATATCGGTAACGGCGAGTTCGAAGCGGGCGCTCATGCGCTTCAGTTCAGGCGAGATTTGAATCTTCGGACTGACGAAAATCAGCGTCCTCGCGGTCTTTTCATATTCCAGCGAGATTTCTCGGATAAGACGGCGAATGACCGGGTCTTCCAAAAACGGATGCGCATCCAGCAAAACATATATGCCGTTTTGCAATGTTTTGTCGATGTGGCGCAGCGTGTCGAATAATTGATAAGTCTGCGGTATCGGATCAGGTTTTTCATGTCTGCGCAGACCATCCGCCACGCTCCATACGAAAAGCATTTGGCCTTCCAGATTCGCGATACGCTCTAGCAAACCGAGAAGACGCAACTCTTCTTGGGTTTCCACCACGACGATAGGAAACTGGGAACGAATGATGAGCGTGAGGTCTTTTTGGTCGTTCATGCTTTATTTAGCCCGTAAGGCATCTAGCAATTTTCCGTGTATTCCGCCGAATCCGCCGTTGCTCATCACAAGCACATGATCTCCCGGTTGAACCACAGCCGTGATTGCTTGCACCAGAACGTTCACATCATCGAATAACGCAGCCTTCGCGCCCAATGGTGCCAGCGCTTCCTGCACATTCCAACCAAGATTCGCGGTATAGCAAAAGGTCATGTTGGCATCACGCAAACTTCCCGGCAGCGCGTTTTTCATCACGCCCAATTTCATCGTATTCGAACGTGGTTCCAACACAGCGATGATCCGCGCGTTGCCCACTTTCCGCCGCAACCCAGCAACCGTTGTCCCTATCGCTGTCGGATGATGTGCGAAGTCATCGTAAACGGTAATGTCGTTGACGGTGCCGCGAACTTCCATTCGGCGCTTCACATTTTTGAATTCGGCTAATGCGCGAATGCCAACATCTAACGAAACACCGGCATGACGTGCCGCTATCAGCGCTGCCAATGCATTGAGTCGATTGTGCTCGCCAAACAGCTCCCAATGAACACGTCCTTGCGACTGACCCGCGAGCAATACTTCGAAGCTGCCGTCATCCGCGCTATCGCCTACCGACCATCCGTCATGTACGCCGAATTTTTCCACTGAGGTCCAGCAACCACGCGTTAATACGCGGTTGAGACTTTCCTCGCGGCCATTCACAACCAATAGGCCGTTACCAGGCACAGTCCGCACCAAATGATGGAATTGGGTTTCGATCGCGCCGAGATCGGGAAAAATATCGGCATGATCAAATTCTAGATTATTGAGAATTGCAGTGCGTGGATGATAGTGGACAAACTTAGACCGCTTATCGAAGAAAGCGGTGTCATATTCATCTGCTTCAATCACAAAAAATTTGCCGTCTCCTTCACGCGCCGATACGCCGAAATTCTCGGGCACGCCACCAATCAGGAAACCTGGCTGTAACCCGGCGTATTGCAGAATCCACGCCACCATCGAAGAAGTCGTGGTTTTACCGTGAGTACCTGCCGCCGCAAGAACCCATTTCCCCCGCAAAATATTTTCCGCCATCCATTGGGGGCCGGAAATATACGGCAGCCCGCGATTAAGAATTTCTTCCATCAGCGGATTACCACGCGACACCACATTGCCGATGACGAATACATCTGGCTTGATATCGATTTGTGCGGCATTGAATCCTTCAGTGAGCGCAATTCCCTGTGCTTCTAACTGCGTGCTCATTGGCGGATAAACATTGGCATCGCAGCCAGTAACTTTGTGCCCCGCTTTTTTCGCGAGCACCGCAATGCCGCCCATAAAAGTACCGCAGATACCAAGAATGTGAATATGCATAATCGTCTCAAGCGCGAAAAACAAAATAAACGGCACCCATCAGGCACAAACCCGCCCATAGGTAATCCAGCTTAATCGATTGGTCCATGTAGAGGACAGAAAAGGGTACGAATACCGCCAAGGTAATTACTTCCTGAATGATCTTCAATTGTGCGAGCGTCAGCACAGTAAAACCAACGCGATTGGCCGGCACTTGTAAAAGATACTCGAACAACGCAATGCCCCAACTGATTAGTGCGGCAACGATCCACGGGCTTTGATTGAAATTCTTAAGATGACCGTACCATGCAAACGTCATGAATAGATTAGAGGCGATCAAACCAAGTACCGCAAGCAGAACCGGTTGGTTCGCAACAAAACCAAGCATATTTCCCCCTCAAACTATACGATTTCTATGCTCGCTTTACGCAATGCTGTCAGTAACCGCTCAATGTGATCGTGATCCGTCGTCTCGACAACGCATACGACGCGCACCTGCGACACATCCGGCCCGGAAAAAGCGCGATCGTGCATGATGTCCTTAACGCTTGCGCCGGTTGAAGCGATGAGTGCCGCCAGTTTAGCAAGACCACCGGGACGATCGGAAACAAGCGCGGTAAAACGGCACATGCGGCCATCGGCCACCATGCCTACCTCGATCACTCGATCCAGTATATTCAAGTCAATGTTGCCACCGGATAAAACGAGAACAACTTTTTTCCCTCGCAATTCCGGTACTTTGTTGGCAAGAAAAGCGGCAAGGCTCGCAGCACCGGCGCCCTCGACTACACTTTTTTCCAGCTCCATCAAACGCAGTATCGCCAGTGCAATCGATTCCTCACTGACGGTCACGACTTTATCGACGCGATCTTTGAGAATGTTATAAGAACGGGGGCCAATACGAGGAACAGCAAGGCCATCTGCAAGCGTAGGTTTCACTATGACGCTAGCCGGCGAACCATTCGATAACGCTGCTGTATAACAACCGGCATTTTCTGCTTCCACACCGATAATCTGCACATCCGGGCTAAGCTGCTTTATCGCCAGCGATACACCGGCAATTAAACCGCCGCCTCCTATCGGTACGATGACAGCATCCAGGTCCGGCACTTGGTCGATTATTTCCAACCCCATGGTTCCTTGGCCAGCGATAATCGCCGCGTCGTCATAACCATGAATATAAGTAAGCCGCTGCTGCGCCCCTAAATTTTCGGCGTGCGCTTTTGCTTCAGCGAGATTATCCCCGTGCAGCAAAACATTGGCGCCCAGCTTGCGGCACGTTGCGACCTTGATCAGCGGCGCAAATTGCGGCATCACCACAGTCACCGGAATTTTTAACAAGCCCCCGTGATAAGCCAAGCCCAAGGCGTGATTACCGGCAGATGCGGCAATTACGCCATGCTGACGTTGCTGATCAGTGAGCAGTAGCAATGCGTTCCGCGCGCCACGCTCCTTGAAACTGCCAGTACGTTGCAGGTATTCAAGTTTGCAAAAGATTTCTGCGCCGGTCAGCTCCGAAAGCGGAATGGATGCGACACAAGGAGTAACGCTTACTTCATCGGCAATGCGAGTGCTCGCCGCGAGAATATCGTCAAGGGTGACGGACATTTTTCAGGTAGTGTTGGTTAAAAATAACTAGTGTTACGCACGTCCATAACAGAGAAAAGCATGGTCCACGAAAAGCACGAAAGACACGAAAAAGATGAATCACAAATGCGCTTTGGTTTGTTAACCTACTTCAACCGCCATCTGAAAGCAGGTGTCAAACAAATTGCGCTGTAAATCTTTCGTGTTTTTCGTGGACAGTGCCTTTGATATCAAGCAAGCCCAACACCGCGCAACCCTTTTCCGGCGCGCTCTGCTTTGGATTGATAAAGCAACTGATCGACCGATTGAAGGACTTTTTCCAGATTCCAATTGTTGGATGACACTTCGGCAAAACCGATACTAATGCCGCAAGGCAGTGTTTCACCGCAAAACCAATTCTCGATTTTGTGCTGGATACGCTTGGCGATCACGTCCGCCTCCACTGGATTGGCGTCGGCCAACAGCAACACGAATTCATCGCCGCCGTAACGAGCAATCAAATCCGAAGAACGGACCGCCTGTTGTAACAGCGTCGCGACGACCGTAAGGGCGCGATCTCCCTCGGCATGCCCATAGGTATCGTTGACGGTCTTGAAATTATCCAAATCAGCGAACATGACTACGGGTTTGTGTTCTTTCCACTGCGCATTTACCAGCCAGCTATCGATAGCCTCGTTTAAACCTCTGCGATTAAACAAGCCAGTTAGCGGATCAGTACGGCTCACTTCTTCCGACCGATAGCGCGCCTGCTCCACTCGTCCCATTAAAATATATGCGTAGACAACAATGATCACGCCGAAGAGACTAAGAAACACGGTTCCCAGCGAGATTCCGCCGGATATGCTCATATACCGTATTCCCATGCCGAATCCGCCACCCAAAAGCGACCCACAAAGGGCTTCGCCAAAAAACCGCATGCCATAACGCATGCCGTTACCGAGGACGACGACAATGTAAGCGACCAAGGAAGGCGGAATCTCGTAAGGATCGTTGGCCACGCAAGCTGTCACGGTAAAGATATCTACCCAGAGCGCGAAACGATAACGGGCAGGCGAGACCGGCTTTAGCCAAGCATGAATAAAATTAACGGTATTGACCAAAATATGGGCGACGAGCCACACATTGATTTGCCAAAGCGCCATCCATTTAGCATGGAACTCGGCAGACAAATTAAAGAATAGCAGCCCAAGCAGCGCAAACAGGTAGCGCGTCAAAAACTGAAACGCCTGCTCCTGCCGAGTGGGCAGATGCAGGCGGGGTAGAGGTTGAGTAATTGCGCGCCGATCAACGAGCGACCGACGACGTTCAATAATAGAAGGTGGATCGGTGCGGCGTCGATTAGCCATATGTGTTATCAATCCATTTTTCGGGTTCGGAAAAAGCGTAAAGCAACAATCCAAATAACAAAAAACGCAAAAGCCAAGAACATGGAAAGGATCAGCGTAACAAGTACGCTCCATCCCCCCTGTAAGCCTACAGCGACAACAAGCAGATGGGAAAGCAAACTAGCTAAACCAGCGCAGATGAAAATAGAAATTATTGAAGTAATTAGAGACAGGATTTTTCCATTACATAATCAGATTGAACAAATTTTGCCTACCTCGTATGAGGCCAGAGGTTGTGAAGCAATCGTAGCGAACGTCAACATTGGGGCAAGAAACGCAACTGTACAATAAGTACGGCGAGCATCACAGAGCCAAGATTGAGCCGTGCAGTAGATTTATTCACGATCCCTTAAGCAGGGGCGTAGTTTAACACCGGCGCCAGCCAACGTTCTGTTTCTTGTAATTTTCACCCTTTGCGGCAGGCATAATCTTTCGCTTGATCCCCACTTATTTTGGTACAAGATGCGTTATCTTCTCGAAATCGTATGATGGCAATTTGGAACGCAGTTCGATCAGAGTGTGACACGCAACAGCCCGGATGATGATTTGCGGCTGCAATTCGAGGCGCTCTCGGCTATGCCCGCCGAAGAGAGGAAGCTCGCTAAGTCGATGCTGGAGGCGATCATCTTGAAGAATCAAGTCGCCGGCGCGGTGCGGCAGCTTTCGACAACGTCAACAGCGACAACGGCTAAGAAGAAAGCCGCTTCTAAAAAGAAAACGGCAAAAGGAGAGAAGGAGAAAGCGTGACATTAGAAATAGCAACAACGCCCACTTGCTTGGGTGGGCGTTATCTATCTATTCATTCCAGGATTTCGATTTCTCAATCCTGGCTACGCTTGCTGTAAGAGATCAGCGTTCAAACGAGCTTTATAAACTCCAGCAAGCATATTAGCCAGAAGAATATCCATCGCAATGTAATGAGCGATTGTGCTTGAGAATGACTGCGCTCCGTAAAACTCCGTGACCACTTCTCTTAGCGCTTTACATTGAATTGCAAGCCAAGCATTGAATTCAGTCAAAGAGCAATCTACACGTGGCAAATTTTGATCAAGCCAAGCAATTATCGACGGTGACAACGCATGGCGTAACTGAGCAACTGTTGTATCGAATGTCCATGATGAATGGATAAGATGACTGGTTTCTCGATCCTCCGATTCATCTGGTAAATTCTGATTCACAGAAAGATCAAGCTCAAGACTATCCAGAAATCCCTTAAAGTCGTTTCCATCGTTTAGAAGCCATGATTCCACGTTCTCCACTATTTCGCCTACATATCGGAAACGAGCTTCAAGATTGAAGACTTGCTTTTGAGTAAGCTCTTTGAACTCCAAAGAGTTCATGAAAACAGCAGGTAAAATCTTTTGATCAAAAATACTCATCATAACTATCAGTACAAAATCGGAATAACTTGACTGGCTATCGCTTCCCATTCAGTTAGTTCCGTCGGTAAAGGATTGCAGTGCAATTTCACGCGGTTAATCGCGCGTTGCAGCGCTTTTTGCCTTTGACCGATTGTGTCGTGATGTCCCTTATCAGAACCACGTGTACCCCCTGACAAATACTGAGGAATACGTTTTGTTTTTAAATCGTTAGCAAGCCGTTTGGCCTCTGACTTTGCTTGTTCACATAGATCGTCGTCGTTTGATCCGCAAAAATCCTTGACCGCAGTGATCGTGCTAGAAATTGCTTTTTGACCTGCAGGCGAACTCATCGCTGCGCTGATGATAAGCGCGCCACCAATAATTACGGCATCATCGACGCCCGCAATCAATCCCGTAGGATCAGTAAAACTTAATGGATTGTTGTTTGCATAAACATAAGTGGAGAAACTTCCTCCTGCCAGTCCAATCGGATCACTCTGCGGATATGCACCCGTCTGCGGATCGTAATACCGATGCCAGTTGTAGTTCAGCCCCGTCTCTTTGTCTTTAATATGACCTGGGAATCGTAAGTTGTATTCAACAATACCAAGGCCACTGGGATTCTCGTTGGTTGAGCACGCTCTGACGCGAGCTGTCGTAACAACAAGCATTT
>JAZKCF010000014.1:0-24264 GCA_040388195.1 Pseudomonadota bacterium | reverse complement strand
CTTGGTAGCTGATCCTTCTCCATAGTTCAAGCCGCTGAAACACATAAAGAGCCTTGATCGGTATTGCATTGGCTTTTTCTTCGGCCATACGCAACCGTTCCGGAAAACGATCAATGCCGATTACCCGCTCTGCACCAAGCAAATAAGCACTTTGAATCGCGAATAAACCCACCGGTCCGCAGCCCCAAACAGCAACCGTATCGCCTTGCTTGATCTGACAGTTCTCCGCCGCCATATAACCCGTCGGTAGAATGTCTGAAAGAAACAGTACCTGCTCATCCGCCAAACCATCAGGAACTTTTATAGGGCCGACATCGGCAAACGGCACTCGCGCATATTCCGCCTGCCCGCCGGCATAACCGCCCAACATGTGCGAGTACCCGAAAATGCCGCACGGCGAATGTCCCCACATTTTCTCAGCCATCCAAGCGTTAGGATTAGAGTTCTCACACAAGGAAAACAGCCCCTCCTGGCAAAAGAAACAATTGCCACAAGAAATAGGAAACGGCACCACAACCCGATCACCCACTTTTAAATCCCGCACGTCCCTTCCTGTTTCCACTATTTCACCCATGAATTCATGTCCGAGAATATCGCCTTCCTTCATCGTAGGAATAAATCCGTCGTAAAGATGTAAATCGGAACCGCAAATAGCCGTCGAACTAATCTTTACTATGGCATCTCGCGGGTTAGCAATTTTTGGGTCAGGAACTTGTTCGACCCGTACATCGTTCTTTCCATACCAACAATTCGCTTTCATCACAACCTCCTAAATATGACTTACGCAAAGCCGCCCCAGCAAGGCGCGAGCCTATCTTCGGGCTTGCCCCGGAGAACGCAGATAGTACGAACTTGTACGGCAAGGAGCAGCAACGCCGCTGGAGCGGTTTTGCGTAAGTCCTACTAAAATGGCAGTAGTCGTCCAATTACACTACGACGACCTGCTGGCTGTCCTTCAGTCGTCGGGATCTCGCCCGTTTCCATCAGTTGCTTGAAGCGTCGCAGATCTTCCTGCACCTGTTGCTCAGGCTCCTCGCCAAATAGCTTGGCAACAGCTGCTCCCATCGCCCCACCGGGTGGACGATAGAACAGCTGCACTCTGAGCACGGTACCGCGCCCTGCGGGAGCTACCTCAAAGCGCAGGCTACCTGCGTTCTCGACATCGGCGCCGGGCAACGAACGCCATTCCAGCAACTCGTTTGGTCTGTCGTTAATAACCTCGGCGTCCCACTCGACTGTCGTTCCGGCAGGCGCTTCAGCAACCCAGTGAGAATGTGTATCGCTGGTGATTTCTACTGATCTGAGATGACGCATGAAGCGCGGCAGGTTATCGAAGCTACGCCAAAACTGATAACAATCTGCTGGCGAACGATTCACGCTAAAACTCTTCTCCACCAAAATAGCGCCATCCGGCTGGACGTTTTCCATAATCGCGTAAGGATGACGACTGACCCGTTGCGTGCAAATCAAATCAAGCGCCGTTACACCCGCCACAGCGAAGGCAGCACCAGCTACTTTGCCTCGACTGTTTTCATGAGATCTAAGTGCCATGCCGAGCAGCGCCAAGTCCATCATGTCGCCGCCGATTCTGGACCAGAGCCAGTTCGACGGTTTCTGATTGATAAGAATGCCAACGCCGCTGGCAATTTCCCGAAGCCCAACCATCCGCATCAATGTCTTGTGGTTGTTAACGCCAATAGCATTTCCCAATTTGCGTGGTGCAACCAGTTGGGCAAGCCCGAGACCAATGCTGAGCCATCCCAGCGCGTGTGCAAAACGTGCTTCATAGACTGTTCGAAATCCAGTTTGTCTTTGTTGTTGATTCGTGCCAAGACGCCGAGTACTTTGACTTACCATCGGCTCTTGACTACCAATAGATTGAATACTTGATATTGCTTGCTGAGTGGCCATGATCATTAATCTCCTCGCATTTGCGATAAACGTTTTACCGTAATAGGACTTATGAAAAACCGTCCCAGCAAGATGTGACGATGCAGACCATACAACGCTGTACAGCAATGACGACGGGGCGGTTTTGCGTAAGTCCTGTGTAAGTTTGAAGCAGCAAGACTAATGCCACGCATACCGAGGAAGAAATTCTATATTGGATATTTTTGTACTTGACGTATTTTTTATACATACCACCGCACCCTAGACCGGAATGCTGGCGCCTCACTATATTATTTTATCCTCAGTCTCGAAGCGCAACGTATTAAGACGCTTGGAAAAATTTACACCTCGCATGTAATCACGTCCCAATGCTTAGAACGAAGTAACGCGATTAGAGAATAGTCGGATAAAAATAAGATATGAGAAATGATGTGCACACGCGGCGGATTTTTTAATTCTTGTGACAATCCTCTTCACGCGTATACGGAAATTTTGTGCAGGGAGAATTGCAATATCAATTAGAGGAGTGAGTGCACTTGCATTTGTTATGCCGGCCATCAATTCGACAATCTTTTTCGAAACGGTCGACCTTACTGCCGCACACAAATCTGCAAACCACTATAAAGAATGCTCTCGCAGCGATAAGTTACCGCATCGAAACGAGAGCAATAAGAAATAGACAAACTATCTTCCGGGATTATCGCACCGTTCTTGAACCAACTTTCTGCGAGGGATCTTCTGCTGCTGATTTTTCAATTCTCTTTTGTGTCAGACCGATTGATACTCGTTTTCCAATTTCCAGTTTATTCCGATGCTTCGCGGTGACACAATCAACGGGAATCAAGTGCATCGTTTTCTTATCACCAGTATCTAATGCATGTTCTACCAACCATATAGTGGTTTTTTTACCGTAGGCCTTTTCACATACAAATTTCTCCCTCGGAATTACAGAAAGCTGAGAAGTCGTTTTAAAGTCCTCAACCATATTGGTTCCGACGGCGCTGTTATAAGTCGATCTTTGCACGGGATCTAATCGCTTTAACGTTTCCTCATAAAACGCTTTTTGACGTTGAGGTGCAGAGCTCGCGGAAATTATCGATAACGTTGGCTTGGCGACAGCAGGCGAATCTGGAACGACAGGCGACCTTTTTGTCGTCCACTGTGCCGATTTTTGAATTGCATAGTCGATTGCATCTAACTCTTCGTCTATTCCTTTCGCCGCTTGTATTTTTGCATCATCTAAACGATTTGGCTGTGTTTGTTCGGGGTGTCGAACGTAGTATTCCCTGACGACCTCGAGTTTAGCAAAATCCTCTTTTTGAACACCAAGCTTCTCGCACTCCCTCTCGAACATCATTTTGGGTAGATCTTGAATTTCCACCGTCTTATTCGGCAACTCTTTAACCTTCTCACGCGCCGCTTTAGGATAGCGCCTGTCCTTTTTAAGCAATGCGATCACGTCGCTCTCGCACCCTCTGATATGGTTGCTAAAATCTTCGCTTACAATATTGACTGCGTGGTCAAGCGCATCTCTTCCTGCCGGCAGTGCTTCTTGTGCCGTTTGAAGGCCAACCTTAGTGTACATCTGCAATAAAACTGGTCCATGTTGCGTCTGATATATATCTGTTACCCAAGATCGAACTTCACCAAACTTTTTGAACTCAAGGGGAGCATGCTGAAGATAGGATGCAACGAGACGGTTTGTTTCTACGATGAATTTTTTTGCGTCAGCCGGCAGCGTAGCCGCCTTTCCTTTCCAGATAACAACTTTTCCCGACTCTGCCTCAGGACCATTTTTTTGGCAGTTTGCCAGCGCTCTATTGATTTCAGCTAAACATACCTTCTTAGACCGCTCTTCAGGTTCATACGCTAAAGCGAGCGCCGGTCTACCCCGCGCCACCTCGTTCGTGGTTACCGCAAACTCCTTCCATTCGTCGTGTGTCGCGAGCAATGCGGCGACATCCTCCCTACTTTCAGTCAACTCGCTATTTATGACACTAGCCGCGAGCACTGCGAGTTCCGCCTTATTTTTCGTTTTTAACATCGTTATGAAGGTGTGGGTAAATATCTTCTCGAAAGAACCTCGAATTTCGCCCTCTCTAGCGGTGTCCAACTTACTCTCTATCCAATCAGCCTGATACTTCGCTTGATTATCCAAAATGTTTTGCCGTATTTCGCCGATTGATACGATGTCCTCTCTGAACTCGTACGGAAAACGAGAACAGAATGCCTCGATAGCTAAAACGATGTCTTGAGTGTCTTGAGAAAAATCGGATGAATCCACAATATCGGGAGAAAATATTTCGGCATTTTCTGTGGCGAGAGGCTTACTTAATAGCGTAATACAGTCTTTGAATTCTTGTTGTGCTGCTTCGCTAACATTATGGCGCGTCCTCTCATCCAACTTCCATCCGTGATACCGGAGACTTATCTCAACAATGTCGTCGATTGCTAAATTGTCCTGAATCGACTCTATCCGCTTAGCTAATTTATCGCGGCCGTCATTTGAGGCGTGCTCGAACTCGTGCAATATAGGAATTAGCTTGTGCGTTGCTGCCGCAACCGACAAATCCTGTAAGTATTCGTCAGTCTGGGTCTCCTTTATCGTCGATTCGACCATATCGAACGACTGCAGCAGATAACGTGATATCGCAGCAGGATCTTCTTCTATTTCATTTGCCACAGCGAAATCATGAACAGATGAATACCTACCATAACAATTAGAAACATACCTCGCCCATGCATCCTCATCGTCAGACGCTGACGCCATTCTTTCATTCCATACATCCTCAGCACCGTTTTTCTCGGTTTCAGAACCTTCACGCAATCTAGCGTCCTCCCGCACTGCCCCTAGATAGCTCCTATACTTTATAAGATTTTCTTCATCTCCCGTTTCTGCCGAACGCACAACAGCCGTCAAAACGCGTGTAGCGTTTTCGATGTCTTGTTTTACCACCCAGTAGTCATTAACAATCTGGTTCCACCTATCCGTCATGACGAGCTGTAGTGATAGATTGTAATTGCTAAGATCAGGCTTTTTCTCTAAAGCCGCACTTGCAAGCGGAAGCGTCTCATTCGCAGAGTCGGAGCGGGCATCGTCATAACGTTTATAAGCGTCAATAAACTCATCTATAGTGGCATTTAAATCATGCACGTAATCGTCTAGTGCGTTTAAATGCTCTTCCGTGATGCGAGTCCCAATAACCCGAGCTAATTTGCTGGGATTAGAAAACAGTTGCAGCGCCTTTTTCGTATCGGAAAGAATCTCGGGACCGAATTTTTCGCAAAATGCTTCTACATTCCGAGCCCATTGTTGATCTGCTTCGCTCGGAAATCCCGCTCGCCATGCAATTTCTGCTTCGTCTTTGTTTTGCTGCGGGTCTAATTTTCTCTCCATATATTGACAAATAGCCATTAAAGAAATACCTAAAAAGGAATTTTGTTTTGAGGTATGCAATTTACCTTTCCACTCTTCTATAACCGCACCGACCTTATCATTTTCCTCAAGCGCATCGTTCCACGCCTGGCTCTTAACTAAAGACCTAGAAAGTACTGCATTGGTGGTGGTTTTTTTAAACTGAACAGCCTCTTTCGCCGGCAACATTTTCTCGTCATCTACCGCCCGCATGAATATCTTATAGTGATCAATGAACTCTTCGTTGTCGGAAGGCGGCATCGTCATACAGACTGCGCCACCCTGATCTATGTTTTGCAAATATCCGAGCGTGGTGCTTTCTCTGATTATTTGCGTTAAGCGTCCTTTGTTTGTCGCCATAAAGGCTTGCGCTTCAGCCATCGTTTTGGGAAACGGCAACTTGAGCGATGCATAAAAATCACCCATTGCCACAATCAAACCACGATACTGCCGATCAATATTTTCGCCATCCGCCACAGGATTGTTTAACCACCGATCAAAATCCTTTATAACATCTTCTGGATTCCCGTCTTGCTCCTTAGTTAGATCCATCGATAAGAAATTCTCGACTTCTTGCTTTATTCCCTTGTCTACTGCTTCTATCCATTTAGGATCTTTAAGCATTAGATCTTTTAATGACTCATTGTCTTGAAATGCAACTTTAAAATCACGCACTTTTGCGGCATGCTCATCTGCCAGCTTAGAAGGTAACTGCAGCGCTTCGGTGAGGGCCTCAATAAAATTTCTTAATGCTTGCTTTGATAATTCCTCAGCGCGAGCAGAAGCCAAATATCCATCTGTCCTCTGTTCCCACCATGCGTCCACACGCTCTTTATAATTTTTTAACGCTTGCGATCGTGCCGACTCCAAGCTATCGAAAGTTAAGCCTGGACTCTTACGAAGATAGCCGACTATTAACGTCGCTCGCATTACTTCCTCTTTGTCGAGATCAGGTAAGGACGCTTTCAGGCTGACGTTCAATTGTTTCAGATCTAATTTTTGATCTGCGCCGACTGCAGCGGCAATACTTTTTATTGTTTCCCAGTACTCGTTCGCCTTATTCTCATCGATCTTAAATGGGCTACCCAATATCTTGAGTTGGTCATCATTTCTATTTGCGTGAAGCTTATCTTCCTCTTTTAGCGCCGCCCGAAGAAACTCGCGCCACGCTGGAAGCCTGCGCATCTTCTTAATTTTATCTTGCTCATTTGGGTTATTTTCTTTAAGCGTTTTTAGAATGGTATCCACAAGTTTAGCTTGCTCAGCTTTCGCAGCGTCGGCAGCAATATTTCTCGATAATGTGCTCTGAAAATATTCATAGGTTGGTACCCACGGCTGAAACATTTCTTGTTCGCTTTTAAGCGCGAATTTTCTCGCCGCCTCCAGATCATTTGGATACTGAGCGGGCCACTGAGAATAATGCTGAGCGATGGCTCGCAAGCGAAAATTGAAATTGCTGTCGACAGAGGCAGGAAACATCCCTTTCCACTCAATCCCATCCACTTTGTTGTCTTTTCCAGATAGAAACTTTTTCATCATTCCCGAAAGGGATTTCATTTCGGTCTCGGAAAGATTAAATCCCGTTCCCAATACCGCCAGACGTTTTTGGGACTCGCTCTCCCCCTGCTCTTGTACAAGAAAACTATCCCAAGTCGGGTTACCCGTTAAACGTTCAGCTATCGCTGTCCTAAATAAGCTGTCTGTGCCTTCTATCGCCTTACTAAGGATACGGCGCGTGTCGGCGTTGGGCTGAGTAGACAATGCGCCGATGACTTTCTCGGCCACCTCACTTGCGCCAATCCAGCGTAAACCCATAGTAAGCACCTCGCGGAAGAATCTCTTATTACTATCACTTAAGGAAGAGTCTTCGAATACATCAGCTTTTTCTTGCCGCCCACTTTGAAATGGCGGATTCACCTGTCCCGAGCCTAACATTGGTGCCTTAAGAGCAACAAAGTCGCTCCAGACCTGATTAGACTGCAGTGATTCCGCCAACGCCGCTAAAAACTCAATGGGTTTTGCCTTTACTACATTGAAGAGAATAACTAATACACTCCTACCCTCATTTATTTCTATGGATTTAATAAGGGCTGCTTTTAACTGCTCTTGCTCTTCTTTATCCGTTGCCGCTAAAAGCCCTGCCTCTGATACGGTAAGCGCTAACGGCTTTTTGGAGGGCAACTGCGGGAAGTACTCTAGCGCAGGAACTATAGTCGCTTCCAATGATTCGCTAGATTGCGGATCTAGGTCGCGACGCTTCTTAGTAAACTCGCTAATAAGGTTAAAAGACTCTTTGAGTGATTTACGTTTTTTCTCTTGCAAAAAAGCCTCTACTAACTTACGTAGATAGCTGTCTAGATTATTAGAAATATACAGCTGAACTTCTTTTATATCCGCGGTGTGCGGGATTGGTAGATAGGGAAAAACGTCATAAAACTTCTTAATTGCAAATACAGTGCCACGGTCTTTCGAAGGACAATCAGGAAAAGTTTCCTGCCACCACACCGTCCCATCTTGTATCGCGCTGAGTTCGCCGCTGGATCGCAGTGATTCAATTTCTGACAGATATCGCTTACCGTATTCCGCAGCAACAGGATTCTTTAATGCCTGCGATGCCGATTCCAAGTAGCTAGACGCCTGCAATCTATACAGAACTTGTAACGCCTGATCTCCGCTATGGACGCTCTGGGGGTGATGCACAATAGCTTCAATCAAGATATCGCTGTCGATATCCCCTTGCCGCTTGGCTATTTCTTCAGCAAGTTTGACCCGGTCATTGTCATTCGTGCTCTCACTAAATTGCGCAAGCAGCCCCATTAATTTAACGAGATTCTCGTTTTCCTCCTTAACGCCCGCGACGCGTTCATCGATTTCATCCAAGCACCCGCTCGTGATGTTTTTCCTAGACTGTTGGCGTAGTACATTTGGATCGCCTAACACATTTGTCACGGCCGCGCTCGGATTCCGGGGAGGAGCTTGCTTGGCCTCTTCATAAAGCATGTGCATTCCCTCATACCAGGCAATGTCAGCGGCATCGCCATCACGCGTACCCACCTCCACCAATATCTCACTAAGAGCCGCATCACTATTCGGATCTCTACTGTGATTTATATCATTCCATAATACTTGTAAATACCGCTCCCCCTTTTGCATGCTGATCGGATGACTGATTCCATCCTTCATCTTATTAACATCTTTGCTCAAACTGTCGTCATCAATCACGTGATTCCAAGCATCGCTAGCGACGAGCAATTTCGCGAACTCACTGTTGCTCCATTTTTGTTTTTGCTTTGTCAATCGCATCAGAAGGCCAACATTTTGAGTCGAACTAGCATCTGACTCAAAATACAATTTATAGCTACGGGCAAACTCAGCGCTGTCAATTTCAGATAGTAGTGCCGATGTGCCGAGCGACTCGCTTTGTAGATCAGAAACAAACGACTCAAATTGCTCTATGCAATGTCTTGCGGTGCACGTCGCAACCAAATTGTCACGTTTTTCTTCATTCGTTATGAGCTCCCACGCTTCGTCTGGATTGTTTAAAAAGTTTTTTCCAACATAATTAAAAAATGACTCGGCGTCTTTCCCCCATTTAGCGTCCTTCTTTGTTTTAAATGTACTCCTTAACGACAATGTTGCAGCGACCAGGTCCTGGCTAGACGACGTATCTTCCATATCGCGTTTAATTGCTTCCAAATACCTAATTCCGTCTTCCTTTTTAATGCTACCAGTCAACTTTTCTTTCCACGTTTCCATCTGCTGATTTACGCCAAAGAAGTTATCTAGGAACTTCCTGCCTTCACCGTTATTGGCGAGTAACGAGGGCAATTCAGCATAATTAAAATGTGCTTTATATTTTTTCGCTGAGTTTGCAGCTGTAACCTTAGCATCGACAGATACGCCATAAAAATCGGACAGTAGCATTGCCATTTTGGCAATATCACCCCGTTCCGTCGCGGAGGATATCCTCTCTACACGCAAACGCTCTACCAAATGCTTTACATGCGCTTTCGTTACCTTTACTTTTTCTGCGGCAATCTTATCTTCGAAAATCTTCAACATATTTTTTCGTGCGGATTCCGGATCTTCAGGAAAGGGCTTTCTCGCCTCTATCAACTGCCGCCCTATCTCCATCAAACATGATCGGTTATCTGAAGTTAATTTTTGCGAGAACGAACGATTCCATAAAGCAGCAATTGCCTTCGGGTCGTTATTTGTTTTCATAACCTGAGAGATTTTTAATCGCGCAGCGTTATATTGCTTCACCGCCAGCGGATTTAATACTGTTGTTAAACCTTTCTCTTCACACGCATCAATGATCGACGCCACATCATCAATGTTGGTACAAATATATTTGTCCCAACTATCAAGCACCAACAATGCGGATTCCAATTGCGATAAAAGCTGTTTTCCTTGCTTACCATTTCCAATAATGGTTTCAAAAAGTTCACCGTCGAGCTGAAGGAATTCTGCTTCGCAATCCTGTAGCATGTATTTTCTGGCGTCTTCGATATTTTTCTTATTCGAAATATCCACGTCCGCGTCCACACAGCGACGCACCATGCTGTCAATACATTTTTCCTGTAAGTCGGTAAATTTGAACTGACTTATTTTCGCCGCCACCGTACTCTCGATACTCGATGGTTTAATCTTGCCGGATCGAATGTCTCTTAATAATTCGCTCACTACCTTGATACACCTTTCACCAACGTCAGATGACGCGGCAAAGTCAACAGCCGACAACAATTCAACATCTTTCTTTCTGGTTTCTAACGCCACAATTTGGAAAACGCATTCGTCCAGCTCGTCATCATCTAGGATGACCGGCTGACTGCTCTCCGACTTACTGCTGTGAGGGGTTACGTGTGGTTCTGGCGCGCCACCATCTTTTGGAGGCCTGCTAAAAGATGTAGACAATTTCAATGAAGCGTCAACTAACTCCGCTACTTTCCCCAACGCAGACAATGCCAGTCTTTCATGCCACTCTTTTTTCGCAGCATCTAGAGCAACTGTTCGGGCCTTCTCGATATCTTCCGGTAACGCAGCCTCATTCCAAAAGTCTCTTATTTCTATACAACACGCCAATGCGTCATTAGACAACCTCTTAGCCTCGTCCTTCTCTTTGTTCCAATAACGATCCGCTTCCCTCGGGCCAAACTCGCGCTTAATTGCGTAGTATTCTTTTAAAACGTGAACCGCACCCATTATTTCGTCGGCAGACGTAAACTTACGCGTCAACGCTTGTATTTTTCCCTGATTGGGAATGTCACCGCTGGTGTCAGCCGTTTCAATGAGACGAATAAGCGGCATCCATCCCCGATGTTGTTTGAGAACAGAATGCAAACCACGAATCGAGCTCGGTGATAGCCCTTCCGTTGTCAATTGAGTACCAAGCGTGTGGACGAGGCCGTCCCGCACCTGAATGGCGTAGAGTAGTAACGCGTAGGACGCACTTGACATGCTCTCTATTGGAAAATCAACGGGGTGGCTAAAAAAATGAACGAATAAATCCTGGAGAATATTTTTCTCGGGCGCACTGACATCGAGTCCATTCACTTCATTCCCGAACGTTTTCCCTGCTTCGTTCAAATTTAACGATGGATTAGTCCGACACCTCTGCAAATGCGTATTAAGCAATTCAACGCCAATCACCCCTTTTTCCGGGTCCGTAAACACTTTCGGAAGCATATCAATGTGGTAATTCTTAGCAGCGATGCTGGTAACTGCTTCACCAAGTGATTCCACCGCTTTCAAAGAATCTGGAGACATCCTTTGCACTTGTTCAGCGTTCGCTATACCGGCAACGTATCCAAGATAGCTTTTTACGAAACTCAACCGATAATCGGCATATCCCTTCTGCAACGCGTTTTGTACGTTCACGCGTAAGACTTCAATTGGCAAAGAAGGAACCGGTTTTTCTGACTGAAAATAAATACGAGCAATGGTGTTCAGAAACGCTGTCTCCGCAAGGGTTAGGTGTAACGATGATTGATCATCCATCGCAATGACACCGTTTGTTGTCGCTGCTCGTTGAAGTACAGCGACCAATGCGTCATTTTTCCCAGGTGCAAATGCAACGACGTTACTGTCAATGGTAACGATATCTTCGCGAATACGATTAAACTCTGGTGTCTTAGCTAGGCCGGGCATTAGTTTGTCATGCACGCCCTCAAACAGCAGCCAATTTCGGTTATTACTTAATTGAAGTGCGAGAGCCTCGATTTCTTGACTGGATGCATTTCGGACTGCGTCTTTTAGAACTTGCTGCGCGTTATTAAGATTTTTTTTCGCAATTTCACCGAACATTTTTTGCAAATATTGGTTTGCTTTATTCGAAGGGGAAAGAGAAGTAGCTTCATCAACCGACTCTTCCTGCTTTATAAACATTCGCGAGTCAAAAGCCGCTAAGGTCAGTCTTCCGCACTTTATCCGCAAGTCCTTTTGCAGATCCTTAAGCGCGTTTTTTGCATCTTCCCTTGCCTTGTTATAATCCAACTTCGCAGGCAATTCCGTTTGATTCTGTACCTTAAGCATTTGCTTAAGTCCGTACCCCATTGCAATCATTAGGCTCTCTTCACCCAACGAAAGGTCGTCATAGATGTCCTGCCCATACAATTCCGGCTCCTCACCGGTTTCTACGTCGGTCTTTACCGCCGACATTACGAACCTCCATGTGCCAGGAGGAATCTCAATTGACTCGTCTTCTAAGACTTTCAAATATGACTTTATGACGTCGGACACTTTTGACTTTGGTATACCCGGCGATATGTCGTCACTGGCATCCTCAAACAATTGCCAATTCCCATGCTCCGTAAGCTTCGCTACCAGAGCTTCTTTTTGTTCGACCGTTTTTGCCTCTAGCAATGCGCTAGTCAACGACTGCATTACGAGGTCCAAGCGCTTCCTTTCAAGATCTCTAAAGATCAGAGGGATAACGTCTATGGTTTTTTTGCCTTGGGTTACGGTATCGACCGCAACCTTTCCGGCTTGGTCCATCATTAAGAGGTAATCAACATACTCAAGGCAGTCATTTACCATTAACCTACGCGGCGCAACTGGCATTTCTTCGAGGTCGACAATAGCTTTTTCTCTCAACGTCACGAAGTCGGCCCCTGCAGGCAACGTAATTTCCCCTCCGTTCTTCACCGCACTAGTTCGGAGCACAGATGCCATAGTGTTAATTAAGTCCCGTTCATCGGGATTCAGTGCTAAACGAGTGGATAGCGCCAGCCCGGCACCGATTTTTATTGCACCTAGTATTGCCTCGGTTACAGCAACTCTTCTATCAAACCCAATCGCAATTGAATCATCCGCCAAACACTCTAGATTCCTTTTATATGTAGCGAGAGTTGCTCGTGCGTGCTCTGCCGGATCTTCTATATTCATGCCGGGAAATATTTTTCCCATGGCACCTTGAAACGATTCCCATTTTGGATGCACGACTATTTGCGCGGCCAAACTTCGCTTCGCATCTTCTCCTGCTGGTACGTCCGGCCATCCATCACGAATTGCCGCTTTTAGCAATTCAACTGCCTCGGCAAACTTTCCTTTCTCGATTTGATCGAAAAAGTCAGAAACGCTTTTTAGAGCAAGTGGCGCATCTATAATGCGTGATGCTATGGTTAATCGCGCATCAGCTTCCTTTGCGGTCAGTGCGGTTAATGCATCCCTCCTCAACACGTCAAACGTTGCCGCCTTTAAATTACCGCCCTTTTCATTTTTCTGCGTAAGGATCAAGACGCCGTAATACATCGCGTCCATTACCTCCCCCTCATTACTCGACTTCCACTTCTCACCCGTTTTAGCTACTTTCTGAAGCAATGGAGTCCACCGCTTCTTTTGCTTGTTACTAAGGGATGCAAAGTTCGCATCGTCCTCCAAGATATTCCGGTGGCTGTTTATCTTCCGGTATAACGCCGACTGTGGCGCAGCGGAGATCAATTTCTCACATGCACGTTCAAACTGTTTCCATTCCGGGTGTTCAATGAGCTGCTTTGCGAGGACACTTTTTTGCTGCTGCGTTGCGTTACGTACTGCGCCTTTCATCAGCTTTACGGCGCTTTCGAAACGCTTACCTTCCATCTCACGGAAGATATGAGAAATAGCATCTTCAAATTTTTCTGGCGCGGCATTCGAGGGAGGAGAAATATCGTTGGATGGGATCTGAAATGCATAATAGGCATACTGAAAACTTTCAATCGCCAAAGCACGTCGCGCATCAGCTAAATTGTCAACAGTGACTTTCAACAAGTGTGCTCTTAGACCGTCGAAATCAGTTTCTGAAGGCATTTTCCCGTCAGTCTTGAGGGCAAGGAGAAGAATTCCGATCATTGCTCTTAACAATTCAGTTTGTTCGGTAGTCGGCGTGAAACCTGGGACTGTTTCCAGCGTCTGTTTCTTCTCCTTTGCCACCCTCTTGATCATCGCCGTTATAGCCCTGCGATGCGCATGCTCAATCAATGTATTTTTATTTTCTAAAGAGCCTAAAAACCTCTTTAGCAGAGTGCAACTCTCCATCGCCTCGGCCGTTATCTCCGGAAATATTCGATCGATACTCTCCTCAAACGTATTCCATTCCGCATGACCGCTCATGTAATTCGACAGAGATACTAGTGCAAGAACCCCTCCTTGTGGTCCTGACAGTACTGGGTGCGCTGCATCTTTCATAAGCTCTCCAGCCTTTTGGAAATCGTTGTCCCTAATGGCGAGAAAGATGAGCGAAACGATCTTCTTTTGTTCGTACGACACATTGACATTAGCGGTGTTTGTACGATCTTCAGCTGATAACACATTATCAATATGACTAAAACAATCGACAGCAAACAGCATGCGCGCCGTGATGATCAACCGTTCAACCTGATTACAAGCCAGCTTTCTTAACGTCCCAAAATTTGCCGTGACAGCAATTTCACGTCCTTTGTCTTTCAGATCCATGAGTTTGAGCACGTTCCACATTGCAAGTATTAATTTTTTCTGAGGGATTTTGCCGCTAAAGGCGGCAAGCTGAGGCAGAACACTGCCAGGTTGTATTCCTATCTTTATCGCCTTAGCCACTTCATCCTGCTGGTTACCATTAACAGAAATCGCCGTATTGTTTAGAACCTTGTCATATTCCTCATAGTCAGCGATGGTATTTCGTATTAGGTCCCTTAGTTTTATGCCGGGTAGTATCTTTTCCGCACTGTCCTCTAACAACTTCCATTTTGGATGCATCGCTGTTTGTAGCAGCAAGCCTCCATTTGCTTCATCCACTAGCTCGCCCTTTGATTCCTTCCCCTGAGCGCGCACGGCATCCCTCATCAATGCGCCGGCTTCAAGCAAGTTCTTACTCTCAATTTGGTGAAAAATATCAGAAGCAACCTTATAGAGCTGAGCTACTATGAAACTCCGGGATAGGAGTTTGATCCTGTGATCGAGCATCTCCCGCGCCAATAAGTTGAGGGAAACGGCCTTTAACGTTTCATAATTGGCATCCTGTAATTGTAATTCCCCTCTCTCTTCAGAGGGTAATAGCAAGAGGCCATGATGCATGGCAAGCAATAACTCTCGTTGGTCTGTACCAAGCCCGCGTGCTTCATTTACATCCAATTCGTTGTCAGGCCTTTGAAAGGCGTTCTTAAGCTGCGTCGCTATATGTTCTTGTTCTGCCATGCCACTTAAATATCTGGAATCGTTTTCTACTATCTCTAGACGCGTCCTTACAACAATACCGTCCGCAGACAAACGTAAATCGAAAGCGCCTCTAACAAAATTATTTTCAAATGTGTTCCAAAGCGGATGTTTAGCGAGGTGGCTTGCAAGATCATTTTTCTGCTGAGCTGATGCATTCGTAACGACATCGCCAAGTAATTTCTTCGCTCCATCTAAATCCTTCTTTTCGACTTTGCTGATAAGCTCAAATGTAATTTTTTTCGGATCAAATCGGTGCCGCTTAACCATTGAGCCCTGTACTGAAGTGGACACAGCAACGGCTAACTCTTGCGCAGATACCTCGACAAAATTCCCACGAATCTCTGCTGGCAACTGGATTTCATCACGGCTAATATCTCGGAATGCCGTAGCGGAATTGGCGATAGATCGCGTTCTCAGCACTAGCGTTACACCGACACCAATGGGACCGCAGTCGGCCTCTGTTGTTTGCAGCGGTGCTTTATGCTCCTCAAAGAACGATTCGTTATCAAGCGCCTCACTACGTAATCCTTTTATTTCACCTAACCATCTCGCAACACGTTGCGCGCGCTTGGCGTCTATCCTTCCGAGACCTAAGGAATCATAGAAATGACACTCAAGCTCTCCCGGACGTGGTTCATAAACGGCCAATGTAGTCCAATGCGTTCCACCAGCCGTATCTGCTAACTCTTCTCCTATCGTGACAATCAAGTCGTTGAGTGGAATGAAAAGAATGGTCGCTGCCTTAGGAATACTGTCAACCACGCTTTGTGCTTGTATTTTCCGCTCCGCAAGCAGCTCCTCATCTACGCCGTCCTGTAATCCGGATATCGCCGCGTGCATAACCAATGCGGCCGCAGCGGGCTTCATGTAATAAAACTGCGGATTGTCATGCGCGTCCAACACACTCAAATGTTCGTAATATGTGCGAATGAATCTGTCATCCACATATTCCCCGGGAGCTGCATTTTTAATACTTAATTGCAAGTCCTTTACATCGCCTCTTCGTTGACCGACATTTTCATGGTCTATCCGAATAGACAAATTATCTAAATATTCTTTTGTAAGTTCTCTAACGACGTGTCTTTTAAAAGATTCGTCTAATTTTTCCTTTGTTTGTTGAAGCGTTTCCCCGATTGATTCGCCTGTTTTATAAAACACTTCCAGCATTCTTTCTAAATGCAGAATGTGCGTTCGGTGAATATGAGACCATTCGACGTGGTGCAACATTTCGATTGCCTGATCCACACCACGCTGGGTTTCACCGCCGACCGGCGTATACACTGCCGCAAGTGCCTCAAGACAATCTTCCGCCGCTTTACCTGTTATTGAATCAATTTGATCTAATACTTTACTATTCGCCTGAATTAGTTCATTTGCTGCGTCTGCATTCGATTGCGCAAGCAATGTAACCCGCCAGCCTTTATTTGCTACTAACGCGTCTATCAATTCGGATGTGTATTCGCTGTCCCTAATGACGCGTTCCAATATGTCATGCATCGCGTTGTTATCGAATGTCTCCAATGCTTGGATGACTTGCTCGGCATTCTTCCGTGCGGTGGATTGACGCGTCGTTTCTTGTCTCTCACTATGCAAAGAGTGAGCTAACGTCGATAAATATGCCTTCGCTAAATTCTCTCTACCGTCGGATATTTCTGCGGATATCTGAGGAGCTTTCGATCTCCCCCATTTTTCCCATGCGGCAAGCGTTGATGGGGCGTCAGCCCCATTAGAAAACTTACCATGAAGTTCAACTATGAAATCCAGCTTGTCCCGTGTACTCTCGTCCGACGGTGAAGTAACCCGTGCACCGGACGTTACCGCTTCCTTCGCTTGCGCGAAACCACGGGCAAGCGACACGCCCCCTTCAAAATTTTTGTTAAGCAGTTGCTGTCCACGTTCCCATCTTTTCAATTCCCCTCGCATTCTTTCCAAGTTCTGTTGCGAGTCCTGACTCAAGTCTCTTGGAGATAATATTTTCGACATCTCATTTTCAAATGTCTTCCATTTTTTCTTTTGAACAATCGTTTTCGCCAGGTCGCTTATTCTTCGCTCTACATCTTCGCGGTCATCTACTAAACAGCGTTCTATAGCTACTCTGAATTGTTCGCTCGCGTCTGCTACTTTTCCCTTTTCAATCGCCTTAATACCTTCGAACACACGGGTCACATTCTGTGCTTCCGTTATATATTGCCGAGTTGATTCAATAAATACTCTTGATTGATAGGGTACAAATAGCAAATCGTTTATTTCTTCCAATCGATCGATTTGATTAATTTTTGCGTCACGAAGGCCATGAATCAGCACTTCCAACGTGATCCGTTCAATCTCCGTAAAGTACTCATAATCATCCCCTATCGCGGCTTCAATATCCTCGTTATCGACTGGTATTTTTTTAAGATAGCCGTTGATTACTTCAATGCACTGATCAACTTTCTCACGCTGCACTCCTGCAGGAATACTTAACTCAATTTTCTTTGTATCAATGTCATTTTTTGCGCGACCGAATCCTTTCCAATTGCCAAGGAAATTTCTCCATTCAACATTTTCCGAAAGGCGGTCAATCAACAGCGTGTTGTTGTCATCGCTTTCGAGTTCCCTAAGAAGTTTAGATTGAACTGCCGCGCCGTCTCCCGCTTCACATGCGGCAGCAATTTCCGCAACGACGTCATCGACGCCTCTTTTTTGCGCCGCCGCAGCTTTCCCTTTAGAGGCAGCGCCCTTCGACTGTTCTTGTGACACCGTCGGAAGCTCGGAGACGACCGGCGAAATCTGTGACACTGCTGCTTCTGGTTTTGTTGGTGACGGCTTCGCGTCTTTTTTCACTTCTGCAGATTCAGGCATCGTAGCCTGCGATATCTGTGGTCTTTCGAGGACTGGTGCTATAACCGGCGCCGGCTTTTTTATGCTATTCAGCAATGGCGATAGCAGTCCTTTGGTCCATTCAATTCGTTTTTGCCGCGCCACTTCGCGAAGGGCTTTATCTTCCGCATCATTAAGATCCGTCAGCTTTGCCATGCCTTGCGGCGGGATACTGGGTAACATACCTCGTAATGTTCGGAGGTATTGTTTTTGTTCTGCAGACAACGTACTTCTATTTAAATTAACTTCCGATCGACTATTAGCCTTCTGGGGATCTTTTTTGGAAAATTCAATGAAGTTGTTTAGCAGCGCCACGCAAGCCGACTGACCTTTTACGTCTGTGGGTTTCTCTTTACCTCGCAGCCTCTCTCTCGCATTATCAATAGCATCCTGTAACGTTTTTTTATCTTCAGAAGGATTTATATTGTTCCAATGATCTTCTGTAACCAACCATTCGAAAAATATTTCTCGCTTTGCACTTTTTATCCATCCGTTCTTGACGGCCTCTTGCATCAAAGCCTCAATTGCTTCGCCTCTAATTGTTTCCCCATTCTCTTTCGCCAGCACCACAGTGAATCTTTCAAAAAATTCATTATGCGTTGGCGTCGCCGGACGTAAATTAGCAAGCTCGACAACTTCTCGCGTCAGCTTTTCTCCCATTGCCTGCTTATTTTCAACGGCGGTAGCGCCTTGAGAAGATTCTAGCGAAGCGGCTTGCGCCAATGACTTCTGTGCTTCCGACGAACGATTTGCCACTTTTGCCGCTTTTCCCAAATTTTTGCCGACAAGTCCGTAGAAATTTTTTTCTATTTTTGTAGTCGATTTTTTAGTCGCCCGTGTAATGGCTCCAGCAAACCGACCGACGATTAAAGGATCTGTCAGTTGCGGCATTACGTCATCGCGTGCAATGTAGTTAGCGATCGGACGAAGCACACTCTCGCTATTCAATTCCGGATGCAATTGCCCGAAAGCCTCCGCTAAAATCGATAAGCGTTCCAGCGTCGCGGCAGAAAGCTGATCATCATCTAAATGCGAAAATGTTTTCGCAATGCTAATGATTGGTTGAGCAAACTTTTTATCGTCTACACGAAGTTCAGCAAACTGCTTCGTCAATGTAATCCACAAGTCGATTTTTTCATTTAATGAAATTTTTTCTCGATTTGAAAAGGCAGGAATAAAGTGCTTGGTACAGTACTCAGCGACTGCTGATGTGTAACTTTTATTGCCCTCACCTTTTAAACTAGCGAATGGATGATTAACTATTTCGAGCGAACAAAAGTACTCATTAATTTTGTCTACTGCCTTCACGTGTCTGTTACTGAGGCGACCTGCAATCTCGATCAACCGTCCATAATCCGCTTGTTCGAAATCAGCGACAGCTAATTTGGTCATGACTTTTGCAATCTGCTTTTCTATCGCGAGGTAGGTACTGTTATTCTCGCCGATCCCGCCAAATGCAATCAGAAAATCTGACCATCGCTCAATTGCTTCACGAGGAGAGCATCCTGCAGTTAGTGAACTGAAATTCTTTTCACAATGTGTTGCTTCTTGCGATAATCGGGATGTCGTTTCCCGAAGTAGCATTTGCCGTTTTTCATCAGCAAGAGCGACTCCTATTTTTGCCAGCAGCAAGGAATTCCCTTGTTGAAGAATACTGATATAGCGGTAAAATTCATCGGCATTAAGATATGACGTATTTAATGCCAGGCAACGCTCATACAGTTCGGTACTATCGCTGATCAGCCGCCCCTTCTGTATTGCTTCGAAGGCCGTTGCTATGTCCTCCTTACTTATCTCTACAGCAAGGCGGCCTGGCAAGCCGATGACACCCTGCCCACTTTTTTCTTCAAACTGTAGGGGCATAATAAAGGCTGGCTTAAACGATCGCGTGACGGTAGCGGCAAATCCCAGATCTTGGTCGGCAAAATATAGCGACTCCAGCGGATTCCCTGTCGCGGTACTGATCCCGGCATGCCAAAAAAATGCGAAGGCATTCTTTAGCACCGCCTCTCTTATTCCATGACTGTAGCGCGAACGATTGGTGATCTGGAAAACGCCTTTTGTCCCTTTGCTGTCTTTCACATAGTCGACCTCGCCGGCAAATCGTATTTTCTTGCCTCGTCCTATTGATATTGCGTTCGGTCCGATGCTCAAGTTGCCGCGCTCATCGATACCGTAAAAATACTTTCTGTTTTTTAGCGCCGCGATTTGCTCTGCTGAAAACGTTTCGCCATGACGAATAACCATGGTCTCTCCGTCATCCGGGATTGCCCCGTGATCGAGTTCAGATGGCTCCATATGCGTTGGTTTTTTGGGAATGCCGAACAACGCATCTAGCGCCGGATTTACTGCAGAGGGAACATGGGCGCTACGGATTTCGCCATTAAACGTGCGGTTGAGAACCACGATATACGTGGTGTCGCCCTCACGCTCACCGTCGGCACCGGCGATCTTGGGACCTTGCAGACGCAAGCTTGCCTCAATGGTGCCATAACGATTCTCGTTCAATTTATTCCCGCCCGCTTGAAAATCCGGAAAATTAGACCAAAAAGCCGCATTTTGATTACGCCGAAGATCAATGACGCCACTACCACCGTCTACATACTGACAAACACCTTTGTTAGCAACCGTTAAAATGTAATCCCTGATACTCATCCCTTCTTGCCGCGCGATCGCTTCTATTTCTTGCAGGTCTTGATCGTGAAGGATGCGTTGCGCAAACTGGGTAATTCTTGCGTCGAAATTTTTGCTAATCGTATGATGAAGCGAACCAATTGACTGTTTCTTGATTTCCATTGCCGCGAGCATCAGCGAGTTATCTTCGTAGCGCTTGATTTCCTGCCGCAGGCTTTGCTTTATCTTCCATAGTGCATGGCCATCGAACGCTGTCGATAACAATGCCTCTTGATGCTGCGCAAAGTTAGCAAGGGATGAAACAATCATCTCTTTTAAGGGTGTAAACCGTTCATCCGCGAACAACGCGTCGGCTGTTAAATAATCCTGCCATGTACTTAATACCCTTATCGCTGGCGATATGGTCTCGGCTAGCGCATGCCATTCTTGCTGAAGTCGCTCCGGCAAATTATTTCTCGCAACCTGGAGGATTTTTTCTGTAAAAAGACCCGATTGAAAAGCGGTCTGGCCTTGCTCCTGATATGGCCGCCGCCTAGAAAACGTTATCGCTTGCCCAGTTCCACCCACTTGCAGCGTAAATAATTGATTCTCCCGTAACGCACTGTGCACTTCTCGATGCGTCGATTCTTTGCTGTGGCGATCGCCGAAAATCTCTGGAAATTGGCTACGAGTCAGCTGCAGAATTCGGCGTTCAGGCGACGTCAACGGAAAGTGCTGCAGTAAATAAACGCTGTCGTCGTCATACGATACACAGCTATAAGCACAATCCATCTTCGCATGGTCCGCGTAAGCAGTTTGGTTAAATGTGGCGACAATCTCTTTCATTTCCCAATTATTTTTATGTTTATCTACCGCAATAACATCAATGACGTCTGCTTCGATTCTTGTCTTTCGCGCCAGTTGCTGTCTGATGGTTTCTAGTGGCAATGGGATCGTCGGTGAGGACGATAACACTGCTGACTGTGGCTCGATAACGTCGCCCACCAGCGTGACCGAATAATTTCCCTTCCCCTGCGCGGCAACCTGGAATTGTTGTCCTACTCCGCCGCCTTGTTGAAAATCGCTGGTCTGTAAAAGCCCAATTTTTACCGTCCCACCGGAATCCGCCACCTGACTGTTGTCGTCGGTTTTTACGGCATAACATTTTTCGCCGCTCAGCGCGATCACTTTCCCTACCGCATTGCCCATCGCCTTTATCCATGCAGCGGGCTTTGTGTGCACGATCGATAGCGCTTCTTTTAAATCAGGCCGTCCTTCTAATATTTGTTGCTCTATTTTTGCATTTACTTTTAGCAACTCCCAATTCGACTTGGCAAGAGATCCACTCGTTTTCAAGAAGGTGCCGTTCGGAAGCAACACATAAATACCTTTGTACTGCTGCCGTTCCCCTGCCGTCATCTCTCCGCGCAAAAACAACGTCGGTTTATCTCTGACCATCATGTATACACGATTGCCAGTAAATTCCTGGAACCAAAAAACGTAGTTCGGAAATCGTACGCTAAGCAAGAAAGCAGGACGTGTCTTTGAGACGAGTTGTGCCAGCGCTTCGTCTTCCTTTCTTATTCGCGGTTTCTCTTGGGAAAAAAAAGATGCCCGCTTAGCCGCCAGTTGAGTGATGTTTTCTGCGATCTCGGCTTCTTGTTGCTTCAGCGCGGTTATTTCAGCGTCGGTGAGCTCGCTGGCCTTTTCTCCTGTGGCAGGTTTTAACTTTGCCCTAAGTTCTTTCTGTGCTTCTTTCGCCCGCCGTTCGGGGATGGCGATATCGATTGCACGATCGTCTCGCGCCCGTAGTAACTTGACGATGTTGGTTGCTTGATCGTCCGATAAGGTTCCCGATAGCATTTTTACCACGGTCGCAAAATCATCGGCAACCTTCCCGGCAATATCTTTGCCAGCGGTGTTGGGATACGTAAAATAACCCACGTTGCAAGAGAGCATATTGGTCTGCACCCGCTTAAATTGCCGGCCATTGAGTACTCCCAAATCACGCAACATTTTGGCCACCGGGCCAACGCGAAAAGCCGCGCCCAAGCGTTCGTAATCGTCGTTAGGAACGTTGGCAATCAATACATAAACGGTCAGCTCTTCTTCGTTATCTGCGGCAGTTTCTTTTCTATCCAGGAAATCTACCATCCGCTTCTTATAGTCTTCCGGAACGACAATCTCGGTTAAGTCGCGTTGATCTGGCGACAAAGTAAGCGGGAGGCCTTTTTTTTCAATGTCGACATACATGGGAATAGTTTGATCACTGAAGTTGCCGTTTTTATATAAAAGCAATTCCGTATGCGTTTGGTTAGGATATTTTTTAGCGATCTGTTGCATGTCCAGTTCATACTGCTGATAAAAGATCCCTGGTTTACCCACATGCGGATTATCGGTGTCATGGCTTTGCATCACACATAACGCAATGACGAGTATCTTTCCTTTCTTGCCCTTTTCTTGACTGATTTCTTCCAGCGCCTCATAAGTCCGAATGGTCTCTTCCGTGATGCGGCGGGGACTGTTGTACCAACGATCCCACGCAGCCTTAAAATCAACGTTACTGACACGCAGCAAATATTGGACGTCGTCAAGTGACTCTCCGCGTACCACCATGTCAAAGGCTAAAAAGCGTAAGGCGTCCATTTCCCTTATTTGGTCAAGGAAAAATGCCCGTTCATTCCCGGGATCGATATTCGCGCGCGTTTGCTCTGGATATAACGGATTAAAGAACTGATTGAACTGCTCCTCCGGCCAGGTTTTCACTGCAGCCACAATCTGGTTTTGCTTCGCCTCGATTTGATCAGCAGTTAATGACGAATAGCTTGCCAACAGGTTATTGAAAGATGCTTCGCTAAGGGTCATCACGGTTCCTTGTTAGAACGGCTATTCAAATACCTGAACCGATAAGCAAGCATCATGCCGTCAAAGTGGCTGCAAATCAGATTTTTAAGCAATTGATTCATTGTCTAATAATGAATAATCCAGCAAAGACAACCGTGCCGCATTTTGCAAATGTGAAAGATCAGCGCGTAGTCAATGTGGCAAAAAAACAAAAGCCCCGCATTACGGGGCCTGAGAATAACGTGCTCAAAATAGTTTGCCGTCTTATCCATTTTATGTGCGAGTCTCTCAAGCATTTCACTACTTTCAATCGGGAATGCAAAAAATAAGGGCTTCGGCAGACGATAGCGTAGCCTACGACATATTTTTCACCGTCCTCCACGGGAGGACCGCGACGTAGCAGGACCCGTCTGAGCAGCAGACGCTTGGGACTTGGCTGTAAAGTCAGGCGCTAGCACGCCGTTCTCGATGCCACGACCATTTAACTTACGCAAGCCAGGCATGCTGAGAGCCATATTTTTCACAGTTTCTTCAGTAATACTCGGGTTATCTCTCAGACTTACTTCACGCAGGCTTGCGTGGCCTTGAAGCGTAGGAACGATTGCTTCCGTGACCTGATTGCGGGATGCGTGCAGATGTCTCAGCTTAGGTAGATAAGAATTTTCGCCCCGCTTAAGCAAGTCCCTCATTTCGTCATCTACTAATCCAGTCTTGCTCACACCAAGATGTGATAATTTTTCCAGTTTTATTAGCTCATCTACAGCATGGATGTCGCGTAAAGGACCCTCATAAACCTCAAAAAAATGTTCATTGTTGCTAACATCTAATCGCCGCAATTCTTTTAGTACTCCGATTGATGCTGCGGCATGTACAGGTAACTGGTTTCCTCTCGCCTCCAAGATTTCCAATGATTTCATTTTTTGGAGCTTCGTTGAATTCACTGTGATTTTGTCCTAGGCCATTGCCAAGTC
>JAZKCF010000013.1:0-57031 GCA_040388195.1 Pseudomonadota bacterium | reverse complement strand
CCCCGTTCTGCCATTCGCAAGGTTGTCAAACAGAAAAAACTACGGAATCGAGTATGAGAAAAACGAGTATGTTCGCGCAGATGATTTGCATGGTTTGCAAAGTGCTCTGACAGAGTTATGCGATGCGCTAGTAAATCACATAACAGAGATAAAACTAGGCGAACAGAATGAAGAGAGTGTTGGTCTACTCGAAGAATCTAGAAGCAAATTATTGAAATACAATCCAGGCCATTTATCTACTGACGGTATATCGGCCCTGTCAACATTTGAGTTAGGGGAGGATATTGCCGTTACTGCATTTAACCCGGCAACAAAAACCATAATGTTGGCAAGAGATGCTAGTAATCAACTTCTTTCATATTTAATAAACTCATTGCTATCACCAGACACGGTCGATCCTTATCCCAGTTTGCAGATAAGAATTGTTGGTGGACAAGATAATGTAGCGTGTCGCGAAAAACTGATAGCAATTGTAAGCGTCATTCAAGACATAGATTCTGATCGGCATCACATAAATATTGCCTCGTGTGATGTCAATGAGAAACCACATCCGCACTCTTTAAAAGTAGTCACCGTCAACGGTAAAGTTAGCGCTCTTGATTAAGTGTCAGGTGCGCACGCTTCACAGCCTGAGGTCGGACGAAAGTCAACGTATCGATCGCGTATATTGAATACTCGGTACTCCACATTGGATGGAAACTTGTGAGTGCTTGATCTACCTCATTGGCGATAGCGCAGCAGGACTTGAGATGCAGTAGACCGCAATGAGTCAGCGCTATTGGTGAAATTAATGTTACGTTAATAATCCCGAATCCAACGTTGTTCATTAATGCGTACTTTGTCCATACGCGATAGGGGACGATTTTTGCTGCCACAAGGTTTATACACCCATACTCTTAAAAAAAACTCGTCATTCTCTGCATCGGCAAGCGTTCTATGCTCAACAGAATGAAAATCCGGATACTGATCGTCAAGATCTAAATCCGCCCACTGTAAATCAATCATCTTTCCGCTGTTGGTACGGTTCTGGAGGTAGCTCGCGTTTAAGGTAGGTAGATTCCTCATTGCGTTTTCTCCTTGTCCTATGACTAAGTTGTTTTAATGCGGGTTAGATTTCTCTTGATGCCTATCGCGTTTTTCGATGGGTGATATAGAACTCCTTTTGATTTTTAGTGGTGGTGCAATATTCATTTGGCAATTTCGATTGACAGTAATACAGCACCGAACTCGCACACATAGACCTAGCTAGCAACTCCTGTGCCAATAGGTTTTATTCGCTGTAAGTTGGTGTTAAGAGCATGTCTATAGAGAGAATTATGACTGACAAGTATTTTTTGTATTTATGTAAGATAAGGCAGAAAAGTGAAGTGGTCGGTAAATTTTGCAATTTATTTTGGCATTATTTCCGCTGTCACAATTGGTGTGGAGTCAATTACAAATAGACATGGTTTCGCGATTCCATATCCTTGCGCATAGTCGACTCCCATTTTTCGCAATTCCTGCAAAATGGCGTCGTTTTCAACAAACTCCGCAATGGTCCGAATACCCATAACATGCCCAACATTGTTGATGGCGTCGACCATTGCACGGTCTATCGGATCATTCACCATATTCTTCACGAAGCCACCGTCGATTTTAAGAAAATCCACGGCGAGATGTTTCAGGTATGCAAACGACGACATACCGCTACCAAAGTCGTCAAGCGCGAAGCGGCAGCCGATTGCTTTTAATTCTTCAATGAGTACCACGGCCTTGCTCATATTGGCGATCGCTGATGTTTCGGTAATTTCGAAACAAACCGTAGCAGGCGGTACTTTATATAGCGCTAGTTGCTCTCGTATGTACGCCAGCGTATTGCTGTCCCCAATTGAGGCGCCTGATAAATTGATGGCAAAGAATCGGAGGGAGCGCGTATTGCCGTGGGATTTTGCGTATTGTGAAAATGCTGTTTTTATCACCCAGCGATCAACGGCAGGCATCAAGTTGTAACGTTCGGCTGCGGGAATAAAAGCAATCGGCGGAATTAATTTTCCTTCTTCATCGAGCATTCGAATGAGCAATTCGTAATGTTCGCCGTCTTTGTCTCCTTCCTGTAGCGGCGCGATCCGTTGCATGTAAAGAACGAAGCGATTTTCATCCAGCGCTTTTTGAATGCGTCCAATCCAATCCATTTCACCGCGATGCCGAGCGACTTCTTTATCATCGGCGTGATAAACATGGATACGGTTTCGTCCGCTGTCCTTTGCAACATAGCAAGCGGAATCGGCAAGGCTTAGGACATTTGTTCGCGACACTTCATCATTGCCGAAATTGACGACGCCGATACTGACTCCCATCGGAAAAGTTTTGTCAGTCCAGGTGAAGCGAAATTCATTCAACAGAGTGCGTAGCGAGTCGGCAATGCGCATCCCTGGGTCCAGTGGACAATTTTCCAATAGCACGCCAAACTCGTCACCACCTAAGCGCGCTAAGGTATCGCTTTGCCGTACTTTGCTTTGCAACAAGTCGGTCACTTGGCGAAGTAGTTCGTCACCCGCAATATGGCCGCATGTGTCGTTGATTATCTTGAATTGATCGAGATCAAGATAAAGTATCGTATGCCTATCGTCTTCCGTTGCCGGGTTGTGTAAGACTGACTCCAAGCGACGCTCGAATTCTCCACGGTTGACTAACCCCGTCAACGCATCATGCGTCGCTTGATACGATATTTTTAACTGTTCTTCTCGTTGTTTTTCCGTTGCTTCGCGAATGTTGTCGCTAAGAAATTCGAATTCGTAGATGCCCTTGTATCGAGGAACCTCGTTGGTCTGTATCGATTTAATAACGGACTGGATTGGCGCTTGAATCACGCGCCTCAAATAATAAGCTAATAGAAAGCACGCGATGAGTAGCACTACGCCGGTGGCAGCGTAAGTGCGTTGCACTTCATAGATCAGACCTTCGTAAGCCTTTCCTTCCAATAACAGAATGATGTCCCAGTTCCAAAGTTCGAACTGAAAACGGCGGGCATAATAATTTTCCTTGCCAAGCCGTAACAGTGAAACTTCTTCGCCGTTTTCCTTGGTGGCTGCGATGACAGTGGCTTCTTCAGATAGCAACCCGGTATTTAATAAAACGTTCTTACCCTCGCTCGTATAAACGATAGCTTGCAGATTATTGTTCTGACGGGCATAGAGTTCTATTTCCCCAAGGACTTTACCTTTTTGTACTCTTGCTTCCACTTCGTTGCTAAGTCGACCAGTCATCATCAGCTTTTGCAACGCGGTATCACAGGCGTTGTATACGTCGTTTGAAGCGCGTTGAAGATCTTCGTGGATCCGTTCTTTGACGGAATTTGAAATAGAGGCCAAGACAAGGAAATTGGCGCTGGCCCAAAGTACGATCATTAAAATGACAATTGGCGCGGTAATTCTGAAGTTCAGGCTACGCAGCAGACTGACGGTAGGTGGCTTTCTTTTTATTTCCATACAGGTTTTGCGGTCATCAATTCTTTGGGGGAGACGATTTCCTTTCGCCCTTTTTGCCATTGAACAGTGGAGCCGAAGTGGCGCACTTGCCGGCCGGTTCGATCGACGCCATATCTGCCCATGATAGTCATAGTGTCGAGAGAAGACAGGGCGCTTCTGATTTTTTCGCGATCAATGCTACGAGATTTTCTGATCGCCGTCTCCATTACCTGGCCAGCCGCGTATGCGCTTCCTGCGTGATAGGAGGGGAGCATATGGTAGGCGTTGAAGAATTGCTCGGTAAACTCTTTGGCGCCAGGGAAAGATGAAGTTGGCTCCCACTGAGATGAGGAGAACGCATTTTCGGCGTCATCTTTTAATATATCGTGATACCGTTGGACTGCTGGGCCAACGGTGGCGTAATAGGCGCGAGGAGACCAACCTATCTCTTTTAACGCCAGCCGCGCATTCACCGATTCATCCAAATATCCAAATACTACTAATACGTCAGCGCCCGATCCCTGCGCTCTTTGAATTACGGTGGTGAGTGGTTTGGTCCCATTTTTGAATTCCTCGGAAAAGACGATAGTCAGTCCGAAGCGCTTTACCCATTCCTTCGCGCCTAAAGCGATCTCTTTCGAGAACAGATCATCCGCTCCCACCATAGCAATCTTATTCAGGCCTTCAGTCGCCAGCAGCTCCAAGAAGCTGACCATATACTTGCTTGTTGGAACGTATATCCCGAACACGTATTTATAGCCCCGTTGCCACAATACATCAGCTGCTGCTCCCGCTGCCAATAGCGGATAGCGATGTTCTTCGGTAACAGGCAATACTGCTGCTGTAATCTCGCTTGAGTAGGGGCCAATAACTAGATCGATTTTTTCGTCTTCAATCCAGTGCCTGTATATTTCCCGAGCCGTGGCAGCATCGCTCTTATCGTCTTGAATGTTGAGTTGGACCGTTCTGCCTAGCAGTCCTCCTCTGGCATTAATATTTTGTTCCCATAGTTTGTAGGCCTTGAGGCTCATATCCGACATTTGGGCATACTTGCCTGTCAGACCTAGGGAAATACCAATTTTTAACGGCTCCGCTGCGCCGGCGAAATTAGCAGAAAATGCCGTAAATAGTAGACACAAGAACGTGACAATTAAACGGCGGCACATCGTGCGCGTCTTTCACAAAAAATAACGTTGATTGAAAGTTTCCCGAACACTTGTGACCTCATTTTCTTAGTACTTACGCAAAATCACCCCAGCGGCGTTGCAACTCCTTGTCGTATAAATTCGTGCTGCTTGCGTCGTCGTGCCTTGCTGGGATGTTTTTGCAAAAGACCTAGTTCTAAAAGTCTTACGGCGAAGTCAGGATACCTCAGAAATACTTTAACAGGCGAGGCGATCTTCCTGAAACCGATTCTAATCATTTTGGACGAGAACGGGGCGACGTAGTGCAGCGCTTGCTTAATGCCTAAAAGAGATGAGGTTGTGAGTGGTATGCTCATTATCAGGATCTTATTTGAAATAGTTATAAGGAGAAAAATTGGTAATGCAAATTTGGGTGGACGCAGATGCTTGTCCAAACGTTATTAAAGAGATTCTTTTCCGTTCGGCGGAGCGATTACAAGTAACCGTTACCTTGGTCGCTAATCAACTAATCCGCACACCCCCTTCGCTGTACATCAAAGCACTTCAAGTGCCACGGGGATTCGATGTGGCCGATAACAAAATAGCGGAGCTTGTTCAGCCTGGTGATTTGGTCATTACCGCTGATATTCCTCTTGCAGCGGATGTACTGGCGCGAGGAGGACATGTACTCGATCCTAGAGGGGAGGTCTTCACCAAAGACAATATTCGAGAACGTCTATCCATGCGAGATTTTATGGATGGGCTGCGCGCTAGTGGAGTGGATACCGGTGGTCCCGCTCCGTTTGCGCAAAGTGATCGTCAAGCGTTTGCTAACCGACTGGACCGGTTTTTGGTTGAACATCGTAAAGAGTCGAGGTAACGGTGGCCGCGCGCTGCAGGACTACCAACCAGAGAAAGAAACTGCCGGACAATCCACGATTACGTCCTGTGGCCTTGCAAAGACCGCTTCTGGATAAGGCCCCATTATATTTGGCGATATTGGAAGCTTGAGATCGGCGTATCTCCCTGGATGCGTACCATTCTCTTCATGGGTAATGGCGGAATCACTGACATAGGCAATGGCAGGGACGTATTTAATTCCTCGCGCATGAAATACTCTGACGCGATGATTTCCAGCCTCAAGGCGGATCATCCGCGATACGCGGCCAACGCCGATTAAGAGAGGATCGCGCATGCCCTCAGCTAACAAATTTCTAAACAGCTCATCCATGGTGACCAATTCGTCTTGGCGCCAATTTACGAGATCGGTACATGCGGTGGGATTGGGGTTTGCCAGACCGAGTAACCAGTCAACGGACACTAGGTCGCATCTACAACCCAAGATTGGATGTTGGAAGGTTCGTTGGAATAGTTGCTTCATCAGCGAATCGGCATGGATTTCCACCAGATAGGAGGAATTACCCGCCGTTTGATGTTCAAGCGCACATACAAAGTCTTCGTTGTCTATTGTATAAATCATGCTCCTGCCTCCGATGCGCCGACATCACGAAATTAGGATTTAGGATCACTTTTAAGGTGTTGCTGCCTGTATTAAGAAAATCACACACCTTGGGGAAAATATTGCCTATGCGCTTTTAAGGGCAACCAGCGCTTCTTTGATATTCATAATCACTGCCGCCCAGTCATCCGGTTTTTGTTGCCGAAAAAGACGCATTGTCGCGGGATACCAAGGCGAATCATTGCGATTACGTAACCAACGCCAATCCGTTTTGTAAATCGGCAGCATCACCCAGCATGGTTTCCCCAGCGCGCCCGCTAAATGTGCGATGGCGGTATCTACGCAGATAACCAGATCGAGCTGCGTGACAATCGCCGCAACATCAGAAAAATCTCGTACATCGGAGCCCAGATGTAGTAGTGGTTGTTCTTCCGAAGGATACTGCGCTTCGTCTTCGCCTTGTCCTTTTTGCAGACTGATAAAATTGATGCCCGGTACGGACCAAAGCGGCGCTAAAACGGAAAAGTGGGATAGTGAGCGCTGTGCGTCGTTGTTATGCGTTGGATTGCCTTTCCAGACCAAGCCGACCCTTAGGCCATTGTTTGGCAAACGAGGAGTCCATTCTGCAATGCGTTCGGGCGAAGCGCTTAAATAAGGAATTTGATGGGGGACAGTGTCTACGGTTGTTTTACGTCGGTAGGGAATGCTGAGCAGAAACGTCCAGTAATCATGCAGTGGAAGTGCTTCTGCATTGTCGGCATCAAGTAATGTGTCGACGCCGGTTAATGTTTCAAGCAAAGGTTTGAGCGATGGCCGACAAACGATCGTAATATGTGTGGCGCCCTCGGCTTTGAGCAATGGGATATAGCGGCAAAAATTAATCACATCGCCGTAGCCTTGCTCAAGCCACACTACTAATGATTTTCCCAATAGTGTTTCCCCTTGCCATTGCGGAAAAGGAATGTCTGGAAAGATTGTTTCTTGATCGGGGGAGTCACGCACATAACGTACCTCGTGATATGCCCAAGCTTCCTCCCAGTTACCTTGAGACAATAGTAGATAACCGAGATTGAGGCGCGCAAGTCCGTAGTCAGGATTTAAGGCAATTGCTTGTCGAAAGCCCCGCTCTGCTTCCTCGTCCCGCCATTGATCCGCTAGCAGAACACCTAGATTGCAATACGCAGCGGCAGAGTTGGGATTAATCGTAATGGCTTGCCGGTAACATTTTTCCGCATCCTCGTTTCGCCTTCGTTTTGCTAGCAGGTTTCCCAGATTGGCGTGTATTTCCGATACGTTGGAGTTAATAGATATGGCTAACCGGAAAGCATATTCGGCGTCGTCGTACTGTTTCGTATTTGTTAATAGAAGTCCAAGATTGGAATGCGCCTCTGCGTCGCTAGGGTCGATTGCAATGGCTTGCCGGTAGCAGCGCTCTGCTTCTTCCGTTTGTTTTCGTTTGGCTAGCAATAGTCCGAGATTAGAGAGCGCTTGCGTGTTGTGGGCGTTCAGTGAAATTGCTTGCCGGTAGCATTTTTCCGCTTCATCGGGTTGATTGCGCTGTATCAGCATATTGCCAAGATTGTGATACGCCTCTTCAAAATTCGGATTGAGCGTAACTGCTTGGCGATAACATTCTTCCGCTTCAATTTTTCGTTGCCAGCTATCGAGAAGATTACCGAGGTTGCAGTACGCTTCAGGGTAATTCGGATTGAACTCGATGGCTTGGCGGTAACATTGCTCCGCTTCGATTTTATGTTCTCGCTTCGCTAGCAAAAGTCCCAGATTAAAGTACGCCTCCGGACTTTCTGGATTGCTGATAATCGCTTGGCGCCAGAAGTGTTCGGCTTGTTCGTAATCATCGAGTCTTATGGCGCAAACGCCGGCGAAGTTTAATAACGCGCCGTTATGGGGATCGATTGTCAGAATACGTATGGTAATTTGAAGTGCTTGTTGCATCCGGCCTTGTGAGAACAACAGTTGTGCCTGTTGCACTAAGGCAATAAATTCGTTTTGACCGGCTTTTGGTTTAGTTTTAGTTCGTTTATCAGAGGATTTTTTCATCAGTGAGATGGGCGCTAAAGTCCATTCTCAAAGATTACTACGAAATAGGGCAGCGTAAAGAGGAGAGTAACGCGGCAAGTAAACGTTTAGTCTTGAAATAAAAAAGGGCTCTTCAATAAATCGAAGAGCCCTTAATGCACTGACTAAGCCGACAGAGCGTCGATTACGGTCTCGTATTATCTCGTGACATGTAAAGGACTGTAGTAGACGTACCGTTTCCTTGGTCGATTTGATTGGCTGTCATTGTTGGAAAGGTTTGTGCGACCCGTTGGGCAATCAAAGGCATGGATTTCGCCAGTTGCCCTGATCCATCATCAATAATCTCGACGCGGCAAGTATGTGATCGGCATTCGACGTTGCGCATGTTTGCTCGTGCCGCATCATCGCCAGTGAGCGCATCTTGCAAAGTCGATGCTGCGCGAGAAGACCATTTGGAATCGTTCGGCTCATTTCTGAAAGCTGCCTCAACACCGGCCATTTGCTTTTGATGCGCTTTTTCCGCCTCGGCACGAGCTAGCGGATCTGTGCGCGCATTTTTCTCCGCAGTCATCGCGGGCGTATCTTCTGTTTCGGCTTGTGCTTGGCCTTGTGTTGGTATGCGTCTGCGCAGCATGGAAACCTCCGCCCTAAGGACAGCAACTTCCTCCCTTAAGGCAGTAAGGTCGTCCATTGGTTTGCCACTCCCTGGCGTCACTGAAAATGCGGAGCGCGTTACGGTGGAATGCGATAAATTGCCGATTGTTGTGGATGCTGCCGTAGAGCCATTTATGTTTGCTTGGTTCTGGATCGGCGTCTGGACCCAACTGTAGGTTACGTAGAATCCAATACCGAGTACTGCTGCACTTGCTATAAGAGCGCGAGATAATTGCATGGGGAAATTCCTTATTTGCTAGGAAGACCGAGCTATAACGATTTTGTTATTACTTCTTTCGCAACCTGCTGTGCGGGCGTGATCCGCGTTGGCGCTGTACTCAAAATCCTCATTTACTTTTATGTAAACTCGGTTTCTCCGTTCCAGTCCAACGCGGATGACGCTCGCTTGCTAAGGTTTTAAAAGAAGCTTATTGAACAACGTCAACGTTATAAATGATTCCCTGCGCGCTTCCTGGAATTGTACAAAGCACGCTTGCCGCGCCCCAATAAGGCCCTTGCCCGGCGGGAACCGACAGATATCGATCCCATGAGCCAGTGCCTGTTTGGGTAAAGGAATTCGACCCTTTGAATGTGCCGTTATAGTCGTAGCTGTAGAGCGTGCAAGTGGTCGTCTGCGTTCCCGAGTGGAAGCCGTCAACATATACAGCCACGTTGTTGGAACTATTGGGTGAACGGACTAGCGGACAAATGACCGAGCGTGGGCTGGCATTAAGGTTTCTAGTTCCACTTGCCAAATAATCAATATCTGTCACTTGGGAGGCGTTGTAATTCTTGCAAATGGTTCCGGAATGATTTGCGTTGGTTGCATGTGCAGTGCCTGCAATACCCAAGGACCCTAAAGCTACCGCCAAGCCAAGTGTGATGGATGATTTCATCGAGTTATCTCCTTCATTTAATAAATGGTTTCAGAGACTATGCGGACAGCACACTCAACATGGCTTACTCGGCAGTGAATAACTTTAAAAAGGGTTTTAGCTGATATTCTTAAAATCCGGCTACGCCGTTGTATCAGATTTGATTCTCTTCATATTCACTCCCAAGCCTTGCTCGTGTCGCACATCAGCAAACAGGCTATGCCCACTTGCTTCGTGTGTTATAGACAATGCGGATCGACGTGAAGTGAATTTAAGGTTTTTAGATGGTGAAAATCAGGTTTTTCGAAATAGAGGGGTTTTATAGTATTCGCCCCAAGCACCAAAACGTGGCCAATGTCAGGTATATGTAAATAGACGTTCCTCCTACCTTGAAATCCTGAGAAGAGGGAATGCCGGCGAATAAAAATGTGGCGGTTAAATAGTTTGCAAGAAACCATAAAAACCATTGTTCTTGAATCCAAAGCGGGGAAACGATATGGGTAAGCGCCAGCCACGCAATCGGCATTAAAAGGAACGGCGCCATTGCAACAAATGCAGCGTTCAGCAAGCAAATTCCACTAAACGATACCGATCCTAACACCCAGCTGTTGCCTACCTTTCTAGGAAGTAGGGTAAATTTTTGCGGCTTGGCGAACAGCACCAATCCCACTAAATAATGTGCTAACTCGTGAGCGGCGGTCCCGGGCAGTGCCAGAAAAGCCAAGGACCACATTGATGTCCGGAAACGAAACAGGAAGGCGCACCATGTAAATGTGAGGGCTAGACTAGGTAGGAAACCTTTTATGTGTAAATAGGGCTCTATATAGTGCATGCGCTTTGCCTTTTAGCCACGGCGGCATTTTTGCCATTAATAACAAAAAATCAATTTTTCTGAAAAAATTGGCACTCTTCGTGTTCTTAGCTCTCATGCCATATGTAGCTGGTACTTCTTCAGCGGCCTATTCACGGTATCAGATGCACTGTTTCAATAGTGTGAGTTTTTGTACACAGAGGCGATACCCACCGATCATCCAAACGTGATTTCCGATACTGTGACCCTGACCTTGCCGCTCTACGGTATATCGGCATATATTCGCTTCCTCTTGAGGGCGGCGTCTTACTTTATTTTTGAGGGTTCCTTAATGCAATATCGAGGGTAATGTTATGAGATGGTGTGTTAAAGCTGCGTTGTTTTCTATTGCTTTTGCATTAGTTAATTCATTGCTGTTGTCGGGCGCTCAGGCAGCCGACGTAACGGTATTCGCCGCCGTTAGCCTTAAAGAAGCAATGGATGAGCAGGTTAAAAAATTTCAAGGGGGCACTACTCATAAAGTGACTGTTTCTTATGCTGGTAGTAACTCGTTGGCGCGGCAAATCGAAGCCGGTGCCCCGGCAGACCTCTTCATCTCTGCTGATGTCGACTGGATGGACTACTTGGAAATGCGCAACCTCCTGATGCCTAATACCCGAATAAATTTGCTGCGCAATAGATTGGTATTAATTGCACCGGTTACGAATACTGCTTCGCTAAAGATAACGCCAAATTTCAAGTTGGCTGCGGCACTAGGCACCGAACGGTTGGCAATGGCTAACCCCGGCAGCGTTCCGGCAGGAAAATATGGCAAAGCCGCACTTGAAACTCTTGGTGTTTGGTCGAGTGTTGAAAAACAGGTTGTCCGTGCTGAGAATGTTCGGGCTGCCTTGGCATTAGTGTCGCGAGGCGAAGCGGCTTATGGGATTGTCTATAGCACTGACGCGTTGGCAGATAAAAAAATCCGCGTGGTTGATATCTTTCCAGAGGAAACCCATTCGCCCATTTTCTATTCGGCGGCTGTAATCGCAACCGGTAAATCTGCGGCTAAACCGTTATTGGATTATCTACATTCAAATGCCGCGTCAACAATTTGGGAGCAGTATGGATTTCGCGTGGTTCAATAATTCTATGACTATGTAATGGATGTATTAACTGCCGAAGAAATTGGAATTGTCACATTGAGCTTGCGGGTGGCCTTGGTAAGCGTGGCGCTCGGTTTGCCGTTTGCGATTCCAATTGCTTATTTCTTAGCTCGGAACAAGTTTCCCGGTAAGTCGATCATTGATGCATTTATTCACTTACCTTTGGTTTTGCCTCCGGTTGTTATCGGTTTCGTCCTACTAGTGTTATTCGGCAAAAATGGGCCAATTGGCAGCTTGCTTCACGACTGGTTTGGAGTTGTTTTTGCGTTTCGTTGGACTGGTGCGGCATTGGCGTCGGCTGTAATGGGCTTTCCATTGATGGTAAGAGCCATTCGTTTATCCATCGAAGGAATCGATCGCCGGCTTGAATTTGCCGCGCGGACGTTGGGAGCTTCACGATTCTGGGTTTTTTTCTCGATAACACTACCGCTCGCTTTCCCCGGCATTCTTACTGGCATACTGTTGTCTTTTGCTCGGGGACTGGGGGAGTTTGGAGCGACAATTACATTTGTTTCAAATATTCCTGGCGAAACCGAAACGTTGCCGATTGCGATTTATACCTTCGCGCAGTCTCCCAGTGGCAATGCTCAAGTGCTGCGTTTAAGCTTTATTGCTGTACTGATATCAATAGTTGCGCTAATGATTTCCGAATGGCTCACTCGTCGCTTCTCCGCTTTCCACGGCAATGATCGACGTTGATATTAAATTGCAACTTGGTGGCTTTACGCTACAAGCGCGTTTTGCGGTCGAGGCGCGTGTCGTTGGCCTATTTGGTCATTCCGGCGCTGGCAAGAGTACGATTGTGAATGCCATCGCCGGAGTGATTCGCCCCGATGACGGTCATATTCGTATTGACGGTATTACGTTGTTCGAACGTAAAAGCGGAATAGATCTGCCGCCAGAGGCGCGTCGGGTGGGCTATGTATTTCAAGACGCATTGCTATTCCCGCATTTGTCAGTCGAAGCAAATATGCTGTACGGCTATCGTCTACAACCTCTATCGACGCGGGTAATCTCGCTAGATCAGGTCGTTGAGTTGCTGGGCTTGGAGGGTTTATTACATCGTAAGCCGGCAACATTATCCGGTGGAGAGAGGCAACGAGTTGCAATAGGCCGAGCGTTGCTTGCGCAGCCCCGTATCCTGCTAATGGATGAACCTTTGGCTGCACTTGATACGCAGCGTAAAGCCGAGATTCTTACTTATATAGAGCGGTTGCGAGAAGAGCTGGGGCTACCGATGATCTATGTCAGTCATTCGACGGCGGAGATTTCACGTTTGGCGGATAAAGTGGTTTTATTATCTGAAGGTAGATCTCTCGCAGTAGGCGAGGCGGAAATGGTGATGCAACGCGCTGATATGAGTGTGGCGTAACAAAACTAAACCGGCTTCGTTCCCATAGGGAGGCCAATTTGTTAAAGTGCAAAATTCAAAGGTCAGATTAGAGGTACGCAATGGGCTTTACGAATATCGATGCCAATGTGCTGGAAGGTCTCCAAGCAAGTGGAGCGCGGGTCGTTGACGTGCGAACCACAGGGGAAATCGCGCGCGGCGTAATTCCTGGTGCTAGCCATATTGCGTTAAGTGAGCTTCCTACGCGTTTGACGGAATTGGGTGATTCAGCACCTATTGTGTTGTATTGCCAAGTGGGCGGGCGTTCAGCGGGAGCCGCACAATTTTTAGTGGCACAAGGTTTTAAACAGGTTTATAACCTGCAAGGTGGGATTAATGCTTGGGCGGCTACTGGGCGCCCCATTGAAAATTTAATGTGAGCACGCAGTTATTTTAGGGGATTAAAGAAGATGACAATCGTTTTTGATAAAGAACTTGATGCCCGTGGTTTGGCTTGTCCTTTACCCATTTTGCGAGCAAAGAAGTCATTATCCGAAATGGGCTCCGGGCAGGTACTGAAGATCGTTGCGACAGACGCCGGGTCCGTCCAAGATTTTCGGGCTTTTGCCAAACAAACCGGCCATAAGTTAGTCGATGCCAACGAGGGCAACGGAGAGTTCGTTTTTTTCCTGCGGCATAAATAAATAGTCTTCGACCGTTGAGAATAATTAGCGCGACTTACCCTCGCGCTAGATATGCCCGCGTTAATTTAATGCTCGCCTTAATTTGCTAGCAAACGCAAAATAGCTATTGCAGGTTTTAAATGCTTCGCCCCAATGCATGTGTTGAGCTATTCATAGTTTGTTTTTTTGCCCCGCCGCCTCCGTGCCTGAGCAAGCGCGCGAACAAAATCATTCATAAACCTGTCTTTGGTTTATCAAACCCCCTGTATCGTGGTATCCTAAAACGTTAATATTTTTACTTTATTTACCCAGTTAGTGGAGATTTTTCAAATGGTAGTTGAACGGACCCTCTCAATAATTAAACCTGATGCAGTTGCTAAAAATGTAATCGGCGAAATTTATTCCCGATTCGAAAAAAGCGGTCTTAAGATCGTTGCGGCGAAGATGGTGCAGTTGTCACGCGCTGAAGCTGAAGGTTTCTATGCGGTACATAAAGAACGTCCTTTTTTCAATGACTTGGTTAGCTTCATGATTTCTGGTCCAGTCATGGTGCAAGCGTTGCAAGGAGAAAATGCGGTTGCCAAGCACCGCGATTTAATGGGTGCTACCGATCCGAAGAAAGCAGAAAAAGGTACTATTCGCGCCGACTTCGCCGATAGCATCGATGCGAATGCCGTGCACGGTTCCGATGCTGCAGATACTGCCGCTGTGGAAATCGCATATTTCTTCCCGTCGCTGGCAATTTACGGCCGGTAATGCAGTTTTAGTAAATTTGTCCCACGCAGATTATCTTAGGATGGACGTGGAATGTTTAGGAAAGCTTTCTTACCTTTAGAGCGTTCTTTAGATCCACGCCCGTCCTGGGAATCTACGTACATGTATGTCCAATTGGTCTCTGCAAACAATGTTAGTTAATCTTCTTTCCTTAAATCAGCCGCAGCTTGCGGAATTCCTCGTTTCCATCGGCGAGAAACCTTTTCGCGCCAAGCAACTTATGCGGTGGATTCACCACTTTGGAGAGCGAGATTTCGGGCAGATGACCGATCTTTCAAAAGCGCTTCGTGAAAAACTCCTTCAGCATGCGATTATTGAACCGCCGCAGTTGCGTGAAGAGCAGATTTCCAAAGATGGCACTCGAAAATGGCTTTTGGAAGTAAGTAGTGGTAATGCGGTAGAGGCCGTTTTCATACCTGAAAACGACCGCGGTACTTTGTGTATTTCCTCGCAAGTGGGCTGTGCTCTGGAATGCACGTTCTGCTCCACCGGACGGCAGGGTTTCAACCGTAACCTAACAGTGGCGGAAATTATCGGTCAGTTGTGGTGGGCGAATAAAGCGATGGGCCGCGATCCAAAGGGTGACCGCATCGTTTCGAATGTAGTGATGATGGGTATGGGCGAGCCCCTTACTAATTTCGATCACGTAACCACAGCCATGGACATCATGCTTGACGATTATGCCTACGGTCTCTCTCGTCGGCGTGTAACGCTTTCGACGAGTGGTGTCCTACCCGCATTGGAGCGATTGCGTGAACGTTGTCCGGTGGCGCTGGCAGTATCGCTACATGCTCCGAACGACTCGCTACGAGACGTGTTAGTGCCAATCAATAAAAAATATCCTCTGGCTGAATTGATGGCGGCCTGCAAACGCTACATCGAATGCGCGCCTCGGGATTTTGTTACATTCGAATATGTAATGCTTGATGGTGTGAATGACTCCATAGAGCATGCCAACCAATTGGTTGAACTTACCCGCGACGTTCCTTGTAAGTTCAACCTGATACCGTTCAATCCTTTCCCCAATTCCGGTTATCTTCGTTCCAAGACGGAAACTATCCATCGTTTCCGAGATGTATTGATGCAGGCTGGGCTGATTGTTACCGTCCGTAAAACACGGGGTGACGATATCGATGCGGCTTGCGGACAATTGGCGGGCCAAGTGGTCGATAAAACTCGCCGTACACAAATTCGGATTATGGAGGCAGCACGATGAAGCGGCTAATTTTTTGTCTCCTATTATTGAGCGGTTGCGCAAATATATCCGCTCCATCGCCGGGTATCACTCCTGCTCCACAAGCGACTGGCGACGGGCTCCGTAGCGCACGTGTGCACACGGAATTGGCAGCTAATTATTATGGCCGTCGCCAATATGATGTCGCACTGGAAGAGCTAGGCATCGCTCTTAGAGCTTTTCCCAGCTATGGTCAGGCCTACAATATGCTGGGACTGGTCTATATGGATTTGAAGGAAAATACCAAGGCAGGGCAAAGTTTCGAGCAAGCGTTAAAGATAAATCCCAACGATTCGGATGCTAACAATAATTACGGCTGGTTCTTGTGCCAGCGGGGCGATCCAGCGAAGTCCATTGCTTATTTTGCTGCTGCCCAGCGCGATCCGCTATATACCACTCCTGAGCGATCTCTCATTAATGCCGGTATTTGCTCACGCAAAATTAATGACTTAGTGGGAGCGGAAAAGTATTTTAGAGATGCCTTGGCATTGCAGCCTAACGAATCGCAAGCGCTCTATAATATGGCTGATATCAGTTATCAGCGAGGTGATTTCGAAGAGAGTCGCAAGTACTTAATTCGTTATATGCGCGCAGAAGTTCCTACGCTTGATGCCCTGTGGCTAGCTGTACGTACTGAACGTCGATTGAGCGATCGCACAGCCGAAGCAAGTTTTGCCGCACAACTTTGCAGGCGTTTTCCCGATGCACGTGAGTGTCTAGCAGTGAAAATGGGAAGTGATCGATGAATGCAGTAAGTCAATCATTGACTTCCTCTTCACCGTCTCAAACCGCAGGCGTTATGTTGGCTGACGCCAGGCGCGCGAAAAATATCGATCTGATTCAGGTAAGTGGCTATTTACGACTTGCGCTTTGGCAAGTGGAAGCGCTGGAAAATGATCAATATGGCCGCCTCGCCGGCCCAACTTTTATCCGTGGCATCATTCGTAGTTATGCCAAGGCGCTTGGTATTGATCCACAGCCTGCATTAGATGCCTATAGTCGTATCGTGCCGGCGGATGTCCAGCACGTTGCTATTAACGTTCCCTCGCAAAATATTCGCTTCGACCCAACTAGTCTGAACGGATGGGGCATTTCTAATAAAGTTGGTTTGATTTTTCTGGCTGTAGTCGTTATTGCTGCTAGCTTAGGGATATGGTATATCCCGCCAAAACCGAAAAGCGTAGTAAATAAAGTAGCGTCGGAACAACAAAATCAGCCGGTGCAGGAAGCTGCTTTGCCGATGAACCGTTCCGTCTCGTCAGTGCCAACAATTGCTCCACCGGCGACGGCAACGATCTTAGGCAATGCTCCTGCAACAACTGGTAGTCCCGTGGAAAAAACTGGTGCCCCCGCAGCGGTAGGGCTAACGGCCTCTTCTTCACTAGTTGTAAATCAGTCGCCAGTTCAGCCCGCAAATACAGTTACTGGTGCGCAATCGACGCCAGTATTTACTCCGGCTAATATCCCCCCTGTAATAAAGTCGGAAACGGCAGTCGCGGCGGGAACAGCCGGCTCTTCAGTTCATCCAGGTCCGGTTGTTACCGCACCTGCAGTAGCGCCCGTAACGGTTTCCGGGAAGTCCTCGCTTCGGCTAACCTTTCAAAATAAGTCCTGGGTAGAAGTAAAAGATGGTAATAAGAAAATAATTTTCCGCGAACTTAATTCACCCAATAGCGAGCGCGTATTGAACGGCAAGCCGCCTTTCACTTTAGTGATAGGGAATGCAGCTTCAGTTCGTCTCTTCTATAACGATAAGCCGATCGATCTCGCACCTTTCACTGAAGTGCACGTTGCTCGGCTTATCGTAGAGTAATTAATTCCATAGCTATTTGAGGAACAGTCATTATTAATCCCGGTATAAAACGCCGCGCTACACGTCAGGTGCGGATTGGTCATGTATTGGTCGGTGGCGATGCGCCGATTATGGTGCAGTCGATGACTAATACCGATACGGCTGATGCTGATGCTACTGTTAAGCAGGTAGCCGAGTTAGCGCGAGCAGGTTCCGAAGTTGTGCGAATTACTGTAAACAGCGCTGAAGCTGCGGCGCAGGTAGCCAATATTCGCAATCAGTTGGACCGGATGGGAATTAATGTTCCTTTGGTCGGCGATTTTCATTATAACGGGCACAAGCTGCTTGCAGCTTATCCGGACTGCGCGGCCGCACTGGCTAAATATCGCATTAATCCCGGGAATGTGGGGCATGGCAAGAAGCGCGACGAGCAGTTTTTAGTAATGATCGAAACGGCGATCAAGTACGATAAGTCGGTGCGAATTGGTGTGAATTGGGGAAGTCTCGACCCAGAGCTAATGGCGCGAATGATGGATGAGAACGCCAAACGTCCGCAGCCGTTCGATGCAGATCAAGTCATGCGCGAGGCGCTAATTGTTTCAGCATTGGAAAGCGCGGCGACGGCGGTTGGGATTGGCCTTTCCCCGGACAAAATCATCCTGTCGTGCAAAGTGAGCGCTGTACAAGATTTAATTGCCGTATATACAGAGCTCGCGCGGCGTTGTGATTATCCATTGCATCTTGGTCTCACCGAGGCTGGCATGGGATCGAAAGGCATAGTTGCTTCCACTGCCGCGCTTTCTGTGCTGCTTCAGCAAGGTATTGGTGACACCATCCGGATCTCATTAACACCTGAGCCGGGAGGCGACCGAACTAAAGAAGTAATCGTTGGACAGGAAATTTTGCAGACCATGGGGTTGCGTTCTTTCACGCCGATGGTCGCCGCATGCCCTGGATGCGGGCGTACAACCAGCACGTTTTTCCAAGAATTAGCGGACAAGATTCAAAGTTACCTGCGCGCTCAAATGCCCGTGTGGCGTGAAAAATATCCGGGTGTCGAACGCATGCAAGTAGCTGTTATGGGCTGTGTGGTAAATGGCCCGGGTGAAAGTAAACTCGCCAATATCGGTATCTCGTTGCCTGGATCAGGCGAGCGGCCAGTGGCCCCTGTGTATGTTGACGGTGCGAAGAATGTTACTCTCAAGGGAGCTACTATCGCCGAAGACTTCCAGCGTCTAGTCGATGACTATGTGGCTGCCAATTATGGTAACGACCAAGATGCTAGAGCACGCGTAAACGCTGGCACTAAAAAGCGGGACGTTGATGATGATTCAGCGGATCCTAAAACCATTTCAATCAAATCGGTAGTTTAAGAGCGATAGCCACAGTCTCTGGTGGTTGCAGCAAATTAAGTAAATTCTATGAGTAAAACTGTTCAGGCGATCCGTGGGATGAATGACATCCTGCCGGACGAGGCCGCGTTATGGATATTTGTCGAGGAAACAGCGCGGCAATTATTTACAAGATACGGGTACTGTAATATACGCATGCCTATAGTCGAGGAAACGCGGCTATTTAGTCGCTCAATCGGCGAAGTAACAGACATCGTCGAAAAAGAAATGTATACCTTCAACGACCGCAATGGCGACAGCCTTACTTTGCGGCCCGAAGGCACGGCAGGCTGCGTGCGAGCGGTTCTTGAACATAACCTTATCTACGGTGGTCCTAAGAAGCTTTACTACGAAGGCCCCATGTTTCGTTACGAGCGTCCGCAGAAAGGGCGCTATCGGCAATTTCACCAATTTGGGGTTGAGGCGTTGGGTTTCGCTGGCCCGGATATCGATGCCGAGCAGATTATTATGCTTGGTCGTTTGTGGAAGAACCTAGGTCTTACCGAAGTCGAGCTGCAAATTAACAGCATTGGCGATAACGAAGCACGTGCACGACATCGTTCAGCGTTAGTGCAGTACTTCGAGCAGCATCACGATCAACTTGATGAAGATGCACGTCGCAGGTTGCATACCAATCCGTTGCGTACACTCGATACGAAAAATCCAGCGATGCAAGAGTTGGTTGAGAATGCGCCAAAGCTTGCTGATTACTTGGATGACGAATCACGCGAGCATTTTGAAAAGGTGCAAGCGATGTTGCGAGCGGCGGGGGTAAGCTTCCGCGTCAATCCACGACTGGTGCGAGGTTTCGATTATTACAACCGCACAGTATTCGAGTGGGTTACGACTAAATTAGGTGCGCAAGGAACAATTGCCGGTGGCGGTCGTTATGATGGCTTAATCGAGCAATTAGGTGGTAAGCAGCAACCCGCTTGTGGATTTGCCTTCGGTACCGAACGTTTGGTGCTGCTGCTACGAGAGCATGCTGTTGCCGTGCCTTCCCAAGTGCCGGATGTTTATCTATTACATGCCGGCGAAAGCGCGACTCTCCATGCATTCAAATTAGCAGAAAGTATGCGAGACGCAGGTCTTATAGTGCTCATGCATTGCGGTGGAGGTAGTTTCAAATCGCAAATGAAGAAAGCGGATGCGACAGGCGCTCGCTTTGCTATCATCCTCGGCGATGACGAAGCGGTAGCTGGTGATGTCAGTCTGAAGCCGTTGCGCGAAGCCGGCGAGCAACAGCGGTTATCGATAGAGCAGGCAATTAACAAAATTCGTAGTTAGCGCCTGTGTGAGAGCTGTAGAGAGCGAGTGCTTTAGAGATTTTAGGGTTAAGAAAGGTATGTCAGGTAACGTTGCCACTTGAGATACGGTTAGAAACTAATGAGTAGTTAGGGAAACAAATGACGGCATTCGATTTAGAAGAGCAGGAACGCGTAGACGCTTTAAAGGACTGGTGGAAGCAAAATGGAACCTACGTTTATATCGGTTTAGCCGCGATCATCATTGCCATATTCAGCGTAACAGGATGGCGGGAATACCAAACAACCCACGCTGATCAAGCTGCCGAAATGTTTGCCCAATTTCAAAAGGCGGCGGAAAGCCATGATCCGAAAAAAACACAGGAAGCCGCTGATAAAATCACGAATCAATTTCCCGATTCTGCTTATGCTGCGCAAGCCGTGCTAGCAGCCGCTCAACAAAGTGTTGATGGAAATGACACGGCATCCGCGCAAGCGAGTCTTAAATGGGTTGTCGATAAATCCAAATCGACACAGTTACAGAGTATCGCAAGGCTGCGGCTGGCAGCATTATTGTTGGATCAAAAAAAATACGACGACGCGCTAAAGCTGTTGGATGACAACAAAGACGCAGCATTTATTTTCCTAACTGCTGACTTAAAAGGTGACATCAACGCTGCGCAAGGAAAAATTGCCGAGGCGCGTGCGAATTACAAGTTGGCGGTTGAAAAAGCACCAGCGGGCTCACCGGCAAAACAGTTGACGCAAGTTAAGTTGGATATGTTGTCGGAGGGTAAATGATCCGGCTTGCACGTTTTGTCCCGGGCGCATTGGCAATGGCGGTCGCCGTTAGTGGCTGTGGGTTATTTTCTAGTAAAGATCCACGTACGTTGCCGGCGCAACTTACCACGATTAAGCCGACCGTCAATTTGAAAGTGACGTGGCATGCATCTGTGGGTAAATCCGAAGGATTTATATTCACGCCGGCAATGATCGACAAGCGCATTTATGCAATCGGAGCCAATGGGCAACTGACTGCTTTTGACGCCGCGAGCGGACGGCAGCTTTGGCGTGTCGAGGCCGCGAAGCGGGTTTCCGGCGGCGTTGGTGCGGTCAACGATCGTATCGTGGTGGGTACTCAGAAGGGTGACTTGCTTGCTTTTGACAGCAACGGAAAATTACTCTGGAAAACAGAGTTAGGTGCAGAGATTCTCGCACCGGCAATAGCAGATGCCGGCACTATGATTGTACGCACGGCGGATGGCCGTTTATTGGGATTGAATGTAGAAGATGGTAAGCGCAAATGGAATTACCAGCGCGTTACACCAACCTTAGCTCTGCGTAGTTCCGCGCCGGCAACGGTGACGAGAGGCGCGATATTTGCCGGTTTCCCAAGCGGCGTCGTTACCGCGCTGGAATTGACAACTGGCCGTGTGGGTTGGGAGTCGACGATTGCGGCGCCGCGTGGCGCGACTGAGTTAGAGCGAATTGCCGATGTTTCCAGTGAACCAGTGACTGACGGTGATCAAGTCTGTGCTGCTGCGTATCAAGGGCGGGTGGGGTGCTTGGAAATTGCGAGCGGCAAGAGTGTTTGGTCGAAAGATATATCCAGCAGCGCTGGCATTGCTATCGATGATAAATATCTCTACGTTTCCGAAGAGTCTGGTGCCGTACAAGCGCTGGACAAGAAAACCGGCGCTAGCGTATGGAGACAAAAGAAGCTCACTAATCGCCGTCTTGGTACACCCTTAGCCTACGGGAAAGTTGTTCTAGTGGGGGATGGGTTTGGATTCATTCATGCATTATCTAAAGAGGACGGTTCTTTTGTCGGCCGTGTAGCCACTGACGGATCCGCGTTATCGTCACCACCGCAAGCGGAGGACGGCATGGTGCTGTTCCAAACCGCTCGTGGTGGGCTATATGCCGTGCAAGTTCAACCTAGAAACGGCGATTGAACGTATCCGAAGGGGCGTTTTGGGGTCGCCTAGCGAGGCTGGCTGGACGACCTGAAAAACGTACAATCGGATGCGTGGCGTGTTTACTCATTCAGTGAGTACCCAAATGTACTGCAATTTTAATATTCACAAGCTTTTCCAAGGAAAATAAACGGTCAATCGCCGTTTCTAAGTTTAATAATTATGATTCCTACTCTTGTCATTGTCGGCCGACCTAATGTCGGTAAGTCGACCTTATTCAATCGGCTTACCAAAACGCGCGATGCGTTAGTAGCCGACTTACCCGGTCTTACCCGTGATCGTCATTACGGGCACGGACGCCTGGGATCACAGCCTTACTTAGTCGTAGACACAGGCGGTTTCGAGCCAGTCGTCAAAGACGGAATCATGCACGAAATGGCGAGGCAAACTCAGCAGGCAATTGCCGAGGCCGATGTCATCGTTTTTCTTACCGATGGCAGGCAAGGGCTCACGTCGCAGGACAGAATTATCGCCAACCAATTACGGTGCAGTAAAAAACCCGTATTTGTCGTAGTCAACAAGACGGAAGGGATGGCGGAAGCGACGGCGACGGCTGAGTTTCATGAACTGGGGCTTGGCGATCCACTTGCTATCTCATCAGCGCATGGCGAGGGCGTAAGTGATTTGATCGATGTGGTTTTGGCCGATTTCGAGGTCGAAGAAGAAGCTCAGCGTAGCAGTGAGCCTGAGCCAGCTCATCCGCGTATTGCTATTGTCGGTCGCCCGAATGTTGGCAAGTCCACGTTATTGAATAGCTTGCTTGGTGAAGAGCGAGTCATTGCCTTTGACGAACCAGGAACAACACGAGACAGCATTTACGTCGAATTTTCCCGTAACGGTAAGCCTTATACGTTAATCGATACGGCCGGTATTCGTCGTCGAGGCAAGGTATTCGAAGCGGTAGAAAAGTTTTCTGTTATAAAAACCTTGCAAGCAATCGAAGACGCCAACGTTGTTGTTTTGGTACTCGATGCCCGGCAAGATATTTCCGATCAAGACGCGCATATCGCCGGCTTTATCGTCGAAAGCGGCCGTGCATTGGTAGTGGCCATCAATAAGTGGGACAACCTTGATCCCGGCACGCGAGAAACAATTAAGACGGACATCTCACGCAAGCTGATGTTCCTGCGCTTCGCCAAATTCCATTACATATCAGCGTTGGATGGGAGTGGTCTCGGCGGCGTAATTAATTCAGTCGACGTGGCATATACTGCCGCCATGGCTCGGTTGTCGACGCCTAAACTGACGCGCACATTAATTGCGGCGACTACTAAACACTCGCCACCAATGCAAGGGGCTATACGACCTAAGTTGCGTTATGCTCACCAAGGTGGACACAATCCGCCCTTGGTCATCATCCACGGCACGTCCACAGCTAAAATACCGGAGACATATCGCCGCTATTTGGAAAACGTGTTCCGCGATACTTTCGAATTGGAAGGCACGCCATTACGGGTGCAATTTAATCAGGGACATAATCCCTACGCTAATAAGAGGCCATCGCAGCTTACTGAGGGGCAAGAGAATCGTCGGCGTCGTAACCGGCGTCATCAAAAGCGAACTTTCAGTTGATTAGAGTCTCTTGACTGCGCCGCGTTGTTGGCTTTGACGCTCAACATATACTAATGTGTGTTTCCGTTCCTCATCATTTTTTGTCGACGGCTCTTTCGCATTTATAAAGAAAAGCCAAAAGCTTTACTCTATATATGTATTTAGGCATATCAAAAATGTTGCTTGTATCTTGAGATAAAATCCCTACAATTTAAGGATCGGCATAGAGTTGAAAGTGCCGACAATTTTTTCAACAACAACCTGTCTGGCAAATATGAGTTTGGCCTAAGAGGCTGCGAAGCGGTGAGTCAATCGTAGCGAGCACATCCAAGCTGGGGCCGAGAAGCGTAGCTGTACAGAGCGGTACAGTGAGCATCGCAGTGCCGAGATTAAAGCTCGCAACAGATTTATTCACGACCCCTACGTTGCTGGTTTGGCGTAAACAATATCGTTGCCAACAATGATTTACGGAGAATAACATGAGTGCAAAAGGGCAATTGTTACAAGACCCCTTTCTGAATACATTGCGTAAAGAGCATGTGCCGGTATCGATATACCTTGTCAACGGTATTAAGTTGCAAGGGCAGATCGAGTCTTTCGACCAGTATGTTGTCCTGCTCAAGAACTCAGTAACCCAAATGGTTTACAAACACGCTATTTCAACCGTTGTTCCTTCCCGCGCCGTCACCATTCCATTTGAACATCCAGTGGAAGGTTAGTCGTTTAATAGATTGTCGATCTTAATGGCAGTGATCGCCGCAGCTTCTGCAGGTTTGGTGTATCGGTTAGTACGCGTTATAAAATTTAACTCGCGCTAATTATGTTCGAGCGCCCAGATAGTGGAGAGGCCGCAGTCCTTGTATCTTTGGATTTCGGTGAACGTGATTTTCGTGAAAGCACAACTGAGCTGGAGCTACTTGCTCATACGGCTGGCGTAGCTGTGCGCGCGATTATCGAAGGCAAACGTAAACGACCGGATGCAGCCACTTTCGCCGGCAGCGGCAAGGTGCAAGAGATTGCCGACAGAGTGCGGGAAACAGGAGCGGACTTGGTCATCTTCAACCATGACTTATCGCCGGCACAGGAACGTAACTTGGAACGGGTGATTCAATCGCGCGTGGTGAATCGCACTGGGCTCATCCTCGATATTTTTGCGCAGCGCGCCCGTAGTCATGAGGGCAAGCTGCAAGTAGAGCTAGCACAATTGCAGCACATGGCAACTCGATTAGTGCGTGGCTGGACTCACTTGGAACGCCAAAAAGGTGGAATCGGTTTGCGTGGACCAGGCGAGACGCAGTTGGAGACTGACCGCCGTTTGCTCGCCAATCGTGTAAAGGTACTCAAAGAGAAACTCCATCGAGTCCGTAGGCAGCGTGCCACTCAGCGGGCTGCGCGGAGCAGGGGGGCGGTTTTCTCTCTATCGATTGTGGGCTATACCAACGCAGGGAAATCGACTATCTTCAACCGACTGACGCGCGCTGAAACCTATGTCGCAAATCAGTTGTTCGCAACGTTGGATACGACGACTCACAAACTATTTTTGCCTAATAATGCGGGGCCAGCGGTAATCTCCGATACCGTAGGTTTTATTCGCCATTTACCGCACGACCTAGTTGCCGCATTTCGTGCGACGTTGGAAGAGACCGTACTGGCGGATTTATTGTTGCACGTAGTAGACGCGGCGAGTGGCGAACGAGAGCAACAAATCGAGGAAGTTAATAAAGTCCTTAAGGAAATTGGTGCTGACCATATTCCTCAACTCTTGGTTTACAACAAAATCGATTTGGTGCCCGAATTTACACCGGGCGTAGTGCGTGACGAATATGGTAAAATCGCCGCCGTTCGCGTTAGTGCAATCACGGGAAGTGGGCTAAATCTTATTGGTGAAGCTGTCGCCGAGATAATGGCAAACGTAACTAGCTATTCGAAATTGAACGATGTCGCTACCGATGATGAATTACTTGAAGAGCCTCTCGATTTTTCAGATCATTCTTCTGAAAAAAATGATTGAACAAACGCACGCGTAATAAATCACCGGGGCCAAAAAAGGCCAGCATAGTAATGTTGCAAACGACCTCGGAGAGTCTATTCAAAATCTGTAGCGAGCCAAGTGTGCATGCAAGTGCATTAATCATGTGAGTCTCAGCCTTGCTAGCGCAAAGATTTTGAATGGACTCTCAGATTAACCTTGATATATGCCTGCTGATATGGAATGCTGCCACGAGGTAGATTTCATATTTCTTATTCTTAACCGGTGTGCCCTCGGGCGCATAATCGTCAACCAACTCAGGTAAGTTCATGGCCCTTAATGATCCGCAGTGGGGTAAGAAGCGCAACGATGGTCCCCCTGACCTGGAAGAAATTTTTAGCAAGTTCAATCAGAAGCTCGCTGGCTTATTTGGTGGTGGAGGCGGTGATCCGTCTTCCGGTGGCTCGAACTTGAAGCAGTGGGGTGGTGGCGTTGGTGTGGTCATACTTCTCGCGCTGTTGATTTGGATTGCTAGTGGTTTTTATATTGTAGATGAAGGTCGCCGTGGCGTTGTGATGCGCTTTGGAAAATATACGGAAACCACTGCGCCTGGCCCACATTGGCGCCTACCCAAGCCTTTCGAAACTGTTGAAGTGGTAAACGTCTCTTCGGTTCGTACGGTTGAGATCGGGCATAGAAACATGGCGCGGACTAAAGTGCCCCAAGAAGCCCTGATGTTGACTGACGACGAAAACATCATCGACTTGCAATTCGCAGTCCAATACACGCTGAAAAGCCCAGAAGATTTTCTCTTTAACAACCGTAATTTCAGAGCCGACAATGAGGAGGCCGAGAAAGAGGTTGTCCGTCAGGTTGCAGAGACAGCGATTCGTGAAGTTGTCGGTAAAAACAAGATGGACTTCGTGCTGTATGAAGGCCGGGCCGAAATTGCCGTACGCGCACAGCAATTGATGCAAGCGATTCTCGATCGTTACAAGACAGGAATCGCAATCAGTAAAGTGACAATGCAAAATGCCCAGCCGCCGGAGCAAGTGCAGGCAGCGTTTGATGATGCCGTGAAAGCTGGTCAAGACAGAGAGCGGCAGAAAAACGAGGGGCAAGCCTATGCGAACGATGTCGTACCTCGGGCGCGTGGTTTAGCATCGCGATTAATTGAAGAATCGAACGGTTATCGGCAACGGGTTATCGCGCAGGCAGAAGGTGATGCCAGCCGATTCAAGCAGGTGTTGGTGGAGTACGACAAAGCGCCTGGTGTTACTCGTGAGCGTCTGTACTTAGACATGATGCAGCAAGTACTGTCTAACACAACCAAGATCGTTAATGACGGCAAGGGTGGTAGCAACTTGCTTTACCTGCCGCTTGATAAACTAATGCAAATGAATCCTTCCTCTACACAACCGCAGGCGGGTTCTTCCGATCCAATAGCGGCGGTTCGGCCAACGCCTGAGCCGCAGGTAAATGCGGAGGTTCCTCCTGTGCACTCCCGTGAAGCGTTACGAGCCCGCGAAAGGGATAGTCGCTAATGAAAAACCTCAGCTCACTTATCATAGGCGCTTTTGGCGCCCTGATTCTGCTTTCTCTTTCGGTTTTTACCGTTGATCAGTGGCAGAACGTACTTGTTTTTCAATTGGGCGAGATCGTTTCGGTTAAAACGTCGCCGGGGCTTTATTTCAAGTTGCCTCTTGTTCAAAACACACGCTTTTACGACACGCGTATTTACACAGTAGATGCGAAAGAACCCGAGCGATTTATCACTTCTGAAAAGAAGCCGGTGCAAGTCGATTCGTTTATTAAGTGGCGTATCGTTGACGTAAAGCAGTTTTATGTCAGCGTAGGTGGCGATGAAACGCGTGCCAATATCCGGCTTTTCCAAACTATCAATGATGGTTTGCGCGCTGAATTTGGTAAGCGCACGGTGCACGAGGTTGTGTCCGGAGAGCGCGAAAGAATCATGGAGATTTTGCGTGATAAAGCCAATGAAGACGCTAAGAAGATCGGCGTCCAGGTGCTAGATGTGCGTTTAAAGCGGGTGGATCTGACGCCAGAGGTTAGCGAATCCGTATACAAACGGATGGAAGCCGAACGTAAGCGCGTCGCTAATGAGTTGCGCTCTACCGGTGCCGGTGATGGGGAGAAGATCCGTGCCGATGCTGATCGGCAACGTGAGGTCATATTGGCGGAAGCTTATCGCGACGCACAACGTACCAAGGGTGAGGGCGATGCCAAATCGTCCGCTATCTATGCTGGTGCATTCGGCGCGAATCCCGAGTTCTACGCTTTCTATCGGAGCCTGGAAACTTACCGCGCAACGCTGAAAAATAAAAGCGACGTACTATTTCTTGATCCGAACTCGGCGTTTTTCAAATACTTTAGGGATGCTGGCAAGTCAGGAAAATAAGGTTGGGCACCTCTGTAAATCGTAGTGAGCGGATGAAGCCCCAGCCGCTCTACAGATTAGCGACTGCCCTCGCCCTTGTATGCTCAGCCTTATAAGCTTGATTTTCGCCCATTCAATAGGGGAGTGTCGGAAAAGTACTACGCGATCCGCTATCAAGCCTTCGGTGCTCAACGTACTCCTTTGTACACCTCCGCTCCTCGGCTCGATAGCAGGCCACTCGCTACCTTTTGCGACACCCTCATAAATATCTAGAGGAGCCAATGAAAGACTCCTTGCTGATGGCGTTTGCTTTGATGTTGGTAGTCGAAGGCATCATGCCATTTTTAATGCCTGCTGTTTGGCGAGAGACTTTTCGCAGGCTGACTGAAATGTCGGATGGCCAGATTCGTTTTATCGGTCTCTCTTCCATGATGGTAGGGCTGATTTTCCTTTATTTTAAGTAACGCATGCGTAACTGGTTATTACCTGAATTTATCGAAGATATACTGCCGGCTGAAGCGTTGCGCGTCGAGCGTTTACGTGGCCAGCTTTTAGAGCTTTTCCGAGTGCATGGCTATCAATTGGTCATGCCGCCGATGCTGGAGTACATGGAGTCTTTGCTGACCGGTACGGGGTGGGATATGGATCTCGCTACGTTCAAACTTGTCGATCAGCTTTCTGGCCGGCATATGGGGCTTCGCGCGGACACTACGCCGCAGGTAGCACGGATTGATGCACATCTGTTGAACAAGCAAGGTGTTGTCCGCTTATGTTATGCGGGAAGGGTTCTACACACCTTGCCTGCCGGTTTAACGCGTACGCGTGAACCAATCCAGATTGGCGCTGAAATCTATGGCCATGCTGGCATAGAGAGCGACGGGGAAGTGCTGCAACTGATGATGGCGGCACTCGACGCAGTGGGCGTGGAGCGTATTCATCTCGATTTGGGGCATGTCGGTATCTTTCGTGCGCTTGCGAGTGAGGCAGGTCTTACACCGAAGCGTGAGCAACGTATTTTTGAAGCATTGCAGGGAAAAGATGTTCCCGCTTTGGCTGAGTTGACTGTCGACCTGAAGCCTCCTGTTCGCAACGCATTGTTGAAATTGCCCGAGTTATACGGCGGCGTCAGCGTCCTGCAAGCGGCGAAAGCTTTGTTGCCGCCGTTACCGGCCATTGCATCGGCGATTGGCGACTTACAACGGATTACTGATCTACTGGGCAATAAAGTGCCGGAGATCAGTTTCGATTTGGCAGAGTTGACCGGTTACCATTATCACACCGGCATTGTCTTCGCTGGCTATGCGAGAGGCTCTGCCGACGCGATCGTTCGCGGCGGGCGCTATGATGGAATCGGTAGTGCTTTTGGCCGAGCCCGGCCGGCGACGGGGTTTACCATAATCGACCTTCGGCAGCTTGGTTCGCTTTTACCAGCGCCATCGCTACCTTCTGGCATCCTTGCTCCGCTCGACGACGATCCTGTGCTTGCTGAAGAAATCCAGGCGTTACGCGCGAATGGCGAAGTGGTAATCGTTGATTTATCGGGACACGAGACGCAGCGCGCGGAATTGAATTGCGATCGGCAATTGGTTTTACAGAATGGTAAGTGGCAGGTGTTGCCGTTTTAAGAAATAGTAAAAATTTGGTGTCGTGTGTTAGAGGCGTACTCTTGTGCGCTATTCACTCACGAACGTAAACAATGTCTTTAGGAAACTAGCAGCATGGCGAAGAATGTCGTAGTAATCGGCACTCAATGGGGTGACGAAGGGAAAGGCAAGATAGTCGACTGGTTGACCGAGTCAGTGCGTGGTGTTGTCCGCTTTCAGGGTGGTCACAATGCTGGCCATACGCTGGTCATCGGCGATAAAAAGACAGTCTTACGGCTGATTCCTTCGGGCATTCTGCGGGAAAGCGTTAGCTGTTTTATCGGCAGCGGCGTCGTGGTTTCTCCGACAGCGTTGCTGGAAGAAATTCAGCAGCTAGAGCAAGCTGGCGTCAATGTGCGTGACCGGCTCAAAATTTCCGAGACCTGTCCGGCAATTCTTCCGTACCATGTCGCCATCGATAAAGCGCGGGAAGCCGCGAAAGGCGAGGGCAAAATCGGCACGACCGGACGCGGAATCGGTCCTGCTTATGAAGACAAAGTTGCCCGGCGCGCGATTCGTCTACAAGATTTACTCAATGAAGCTCGGTTTACCGCTAAATTGGGTGATGTACTGGAATACCACAACTTCGTCTTGCAGCATTATTTCAAGGCAGAACCGGTGGACTTCAATAAAACCCGCGATGAAACTTTAGCGATTGTCGAAGCCATTCGGCCAATGATTGCTGATGTGCCGCGGCTATTGTTTGATATGAATAAAGCCGGGAACAACTTGCTGTTTGAAGGTGCCCAAGGCACTTTGCTTGATGTCGATCATGGTACCTATCCGTACGTTACCTCAAGCAACTGTGTGGCCGGGGCGGCTGCGGCAGGTGCTGGCGTAGGCCCGCAAATGTTGCACTATGTGTTGGGTCTTACCAAGGCATATACGACTCGCGTCGGTTCCGGGCCGTTCCCTACAGAGTTGGAGAACGAAGTTGGTCAGCATTTGGCTAAGCGCGGTAATGAGTTTGGTTCTGTCACTGGCCGGCCACGTCGCTGTGGTTGGTTCGACGCCGCTGCCTTGAAACGCTCGATTCAGATCAATGGTGTTTCCGGCCTTTGCGTTACCAAGCTGGATGTATTGGATGGCATGGAAAGTGTGCAGATTTGTACCGGATATCGTTTTGAAGGACAGGAAATCGATATTCTTCCATTCGGTGCGGAAAACATCGCTGCTTGCGAGCCGATTTATGAAAAATTGCCGGGTTGGAGTGACGCCACGGTAGGAATTAATCGCTGGGATGCATTACCAGCAGCAGCGCAAACCTATCTCAAGCGGATCGAGGCGATTTGCGGTGTGCCTATTGATATGATTTCGACGGGACCGGAGAGAGATGAAACGATTATGTTGCGACATCCGTTTCATTGAGTTGCAATATGCAATGTTGAGGTGCGCTGTGCGCACCGTTTTGCTGAAACTTTTCCCAAGTGCGGGAAAAGAAACGAATCGGGTATCGCTGAAATTCGCTACATGGGTCGAGGTCGAGTCGAGAAGCGCAGATGTACATGGGTACATCGAGCATCGCAGGCTTGAGATCGGTCCATGTAGCGGATTTCAGCGATGCCCGAAAAAGAAAACCCCAGCCGAAGCTGGGGTTATTATTGAAACCGTTGGTGCCCAGAAGAGGACTCGAACCTCCACAGTGTTGCCACCGCTAGGACCTGAACCTAGTGCGTCTACCAATTCCGCCATCTGGGCGCCTAGCGACTACCAATGGGTAGCGCAAGGACGCGAATTCTAAAGGATTGAACCGATTTGTCAACAAAAAAGAAATCCCTACGCAGTCAGGATCCCAATTTAGCAAGGGAAAAGAAAACCTACGAAAATCCACTGCCAAGCCGTGAATTTATTCTTGAGGTTTTGCGAACTGAAGGTGTGCCGATCAGCGAAGCACGCTTGTGTGCGATGTTTGATGTCGCGCCTGAAGAAATGGACGCTTTTAGCCGCAGACTTCAAGCCATGGAGCGTGATGGCCAAGCCATGCGTAACCGGCGCGGTGATATATGCCTCGTTGAAAAACTGGACGTTATCAAAGGCCGCGTGCAAGGACATCCGGACGGTTTCGGTTTTCTAATTCCCGATGGTGGCGGTCCCGACTTGTTTCTCAATCCCAAGGAAATGCACAAGGTATTCCACGGTGATCGCGTAATAGGCCGAGAGATAGGCATTGACCGGCGTGGTCGCCATGAAGGAGCCATCGTTGAAGTTCTTGAGCATACGCGGAAGACGATTGTTGGCCGATTGTTTGCAGAGCGCGGACTGTTATTTGTCGTCGCGGAAGAGAAGCGAATTTCCCAAGATATTTTGATCGCACCGGAAGATATTAACGGCGCTAAGCCAGGGCAAGTAGTCGTGGCGGAAATTGTCATGCAACCTTCCAAGCATGCCGAGCCAATGGGGCGCGTTATCGAGATACTCGGTAACTACGCCGATCCCGGTATGGAGATTGAAATTGCATTACGCAAGCATGACTTACCGCATGTGTTTTCTCCAGCCGTGGAAAAACTGGCGGAGAAATTTCCCAAAGGCGTGCGTAAGACAGATCTTAAGGATCGCGAAGATATTCGTCATTTGCCGCTGGTAACGATCGACGGCGAAACCGCTAAGGATTTTGACGATGCTGTGTATTGCGAGCAGCAAGGCAAAGGCTTTCGGCTCGTTGTTGCCATAGCTGATGTCAGTCACTACGTGAAAGACAAGGACGCACTCGATAAGGAAGCATTGGAGCGCGGTAATTCAGTGTATTTCCCACGTCGCGTTATTCCGATGTTGCCGGAAGAGTTGTCGAATGGGTTGTGTTCGCTCAAGCCGGAAGTGGATCGCCTCTGCATGGTTTGCGATATGGACATTTCCGGCAAAGGAAACATCAAGAAATATCGCTTTTATCCCGCAGTGATGCATTCACATGCACGGCTGACTTATACAAAAGTGGCGGCAATGCTCTACGAGCATGATCAAGCAGCGATTGACGAACACATCGCGCTGTTGCCTCATTTGCAGAATTTGGACAAAGTGTTTCGTGCCTTGCTTGATTCTCGGCAATTACGAGGCGCCATTGATTTCGATTCGGTGGAAACGCAAATGTTTTTCAATGAGCAAGGTAAGATCGAAAAAATCTTGCCCGTTACTCGCAACGACGCGCATCGACTAATCGAAGAGTGCATGCTTGCGGCGAACGTTTGCTCCGCTAATTTTCTCCTCGAGAAAAAGCAAAAAGTGCTATTCCGTATTCACGAAGGACCGACGCCGGAGAAGCTCGATAATCTACGTGCTTTCCTGCGCCAGGTGGGACTGGAACTCGGTGGTAATGAGCATCCAACACCGAAGGATTACATGAAGCTGCGTGAAGGTATCGATAAGCGTCCCGACGCAGCGCTATTGCAAAGCATTCTGCTTCGTTCCATGCAGCAAGCGGTATACAGCCCTGACAATGTCGGTCATTTCGGTCTTGCTTATGAGGCTTACACCCACTTCACATCACCAATCCGTCGTTACCCTGATTTGCTCGTTCATCGCGCCCTTAAGGCGGTGCTGAAGGAAGGAGAATATTCGCCGGGAAGTTGGGAGGAAATTGGCGTGCACTGCTCGCAAACGGAGCGCCGCGCCGACGATGCGACGCGCGACGTGGAAGCGTGGCTCAAGTGTTTTTACATGCAGGATAAGGTCGGCGAAATTTATAGAGGAATTATCTCTGCCGTTACCAGCTTTGGCGTGTTTGTCATACTCGATGGCATTTTTACCGAAGGGCTAATCCACATCTCCGAGTTGGGTAGCGATTACTTTCACTTCGACGCCGCTCGTCATGAGTTGGCTGGCGAACGTACGGGACAGCGTTTCCGTCTTGGTGATCGCGTTGTAATCAGAGTGGTGAGAGTTGACATGGAAACCAGCAAGATCGACTTCGTTCTCGCGCCAACTCAGCCTGTAGCAATAGAAAGCGATACGCCGATGATGCCGGCTTTTGTGCCGCCGGTAGTTGAAAAGGCGAAGAAAAAAACACGTGAGAAAGGAAAGCGGAAGTCGTAAATCTCAGTGGTCACAGCGCACAGTAAAGATTTTCTCTGTGTTCTTTGCGTACTCTGTAGTTTAATATTTTTCGCTTTATAACAAATGCAGCTACAACAAATTTTCGGTTTTCACGCGCTGATGAGCCGTCTCAAGCGGCACCCGGATAGCGTCAAGGAAATTTATCTCGACGAATCTCGACGCGATCCAAGAGCGCAGGCGTTACTCGCTTTAGCAAAAGAGCGCGATATAAGAGTGATGCCGGTGAACGGCTCTCGGCTAGACGGTATGACCAATAATGCGCGCCACCAAGGTGTTGTGGCGCGAGTCGAAGAAGTAGTGTTGCATCATCATTTAGATGACCTCCTCGACGATCTCCAAGGCCCGCCAATGTTGCTAGTGTTGGACGGTGTTCAAGATCCACATAATCTGGGTGCATGTTTGCGAGTTGCCGATGCTGCGGGTGTGCATGCCGTTATTGCTCCAAAAGATCGTGCGGTAGGTTTGAACGCAACCGTCGCTAAGGTAGCAAGCGGCGCGGCGGAAACCGTGCCGTACATTACTGTTACCAATCTCGCTCGTACATTGCGGGAATTGAAAGAGCGCAGCATATGGTTGGTGGGCACCGATGATGCAGCCGAGAAAAGTGTTTTCCAAGCAACCCTCACAGGCCCGATAGCTTTGGTGATGGGCGCTGAAGGCAGCGGCATGCGCAGACTCACGAGAGAAGTATGCGATTTGCTGATTCATATTCCAATGGCGGGAACTGTTGAGAGCCTTAACGTGTCTGTTGCTAGCGGTGTTTGCCTGTTCGAGGCAGTACGTCAGCGGCTTGGTGCTTAATTGAATTAATCCGACGTTGTTAATCCGCTTCACGTAACTTGGCATGGATTGTTAATTATCCAAGTCAAATTTTCGGTTGCCGCTCACCGTGCTGTTTATACCGTTTTGATCTACCTTCCCGTTTCATTTTGAATGCGGCATGGAATAAAAGCGCCATCTAACTGTGGAGAAAAAATTGTTACTCGCAAGAACAATGAGATTTCTTTTTGCATATTTATCGCTATCTTTGGTATTAGCATCCACAACCACCGTCTTTGCCGCAGATGCCCCCGCACCTTCCAAGCAAGTTGCACCGAAAGGCATTCAAACCATCACCAGTGTCGAGGGAATTACCGAGTATCGACTGAACAATGGCTTAAAGATTTTGCTTGCGCCCGATCCTTCCAAGCAGACCATTACGGTCAACGTTACTTATTTGGTGGGCTCCCGTTTTGAAAATTACGGCGAGACTGGCATGGCGCATTTGTTGGAGCATTTGCTTTTCAAGGGCACGCCTAAGCATCCCAAGGTTTATCAAGAGCTGAGCGCACGCGGTGCGCGGCCTAACGGTACCACATGGTATGACCGCACTAATTATTACGAAACGTTTTCTGCTAGTGATAACAACCTTGCCTGGGCGCTCGAAATGGAAGCCGACCGCATGGTGAAGTCGTTCATCGCCAAGAAGGATTTGGACAGTGAGATGACGGTGGTGCGGAATGAATTCGAAAGCGGAGAGAATAAGCCATTCTCCGTTCTGCTGAAACGCATGGATGGCGCTGCCTACGATTGGCACAACTACGGCAACCCCACGATTGGCAATCGCAGCGATATTGAAAACGTCAGCATTGATCGATTGCAGGCGTTTTATCATAAGTATTACCAGCCTGATAATGCCGTGCTAGTCGTTGCCGGTAACATCGATACGCAAAAGACATTGAATCTCATTACCAAGTATTTCAATCCGATTCCTAAACCAAAACGCGTGCTCGCACCGTTGTACACCATCGAACCAGCCCAGGACGGCGAGCGCTTCGTCAATGTGCGCCGCGTTGGCGATGTTCAAATAGCGGCTGCGGCATACCATGTTGCCTCCGTTCAGCATGCGGACCGTGCACCGCTCAACGTGTTGTCAGTGATCCTTGGCGATACGCCAACTGGCCGCTTGCATAAGGCGCTTGTGCAAACCGGTAAAGCGACTTCCGTTGGTACTTACCTTGCAGACACGCACGACCCAGGTCTTTTCATGGTCTATGTTGGATTACGTCTGCAGGATTCGCTAGATGTCGCGCGGGAAGAGTTATTGCGAGTTGTTGAGATCGCCGGTGCTGCTCCGCCGACGGCCGAAGAAGTGAAGCGCGCGCAAACAAAATTCGCTTCGGAATTTGATTTGTTGACGGCTAACACGGAAAGGCTTGGCGTCGCTTTAAGCGAAGCAATCGCCGGTGGCGATTGGCGCTTGCTTTTCTGGGAGCGGGATCAGATCAATGCAGTGACGCCCGCTGAAGTGCAGCGGGTTGCAAGCCATTATTTCAAACGCGACAACCGCACATTGGTGCAATTTGTTCCAACCGACAAGCCTGATCGCGCCGAGGTTCCACCTTCCGCCGATGTGGCCACGTTGTTAAAAAATTATAAGGGCTCCGCTGTCGTTGCAGTAGGTGAAGCATTCGAACCGACGCAGGCTAATATTGATCGGCGCACATTACGGTCTAGCCTGCCGATTGGAATGAAGCTGGCGTTATTACCAAAGAAGACTCGATCCAGCATTGTTAACGTGAAGATACAACTGCATTTTGGTGATGAGCAAAGCTTGCGTAATCGTAAAGAAGCAGCGGCGCTTGCCGGCAACATGCTATTACGTGGCACGAAGCAGCATAATCGTCAGGAAATTAGCGACGCGTTTGACCAATTGCGGGCTGATGTTGGTATTACTGGCGCCGCTGACGGCGCATCTGTATCGATACAGACTACCCGCGAAAATTTGCCGGCAGTGTTGCGGTTGGTGGTGGAATGTTTGGCAGAACCATCGTTTCCTGTAGATGAATTCAATTCCTTGAAACGAGAAATACAGGCGCAAGTGGAAGGGCAGCGCCGAGAGCCGCAAGGCATCGCGATGAATGAATTGCAGCGCTTATTTAATGTCTATCCCAAAGAAGATCCTCGGTATGTCGGTAGCTTCGACGAGCAGTTAGCGGAATTGGCCAAAGTTACGCCGGAAGACACTAAGCGTTTCCATGCCGATTTCTACGGTGCGTCCGATTCTGAATTAGCGGTCGTCGGTGATTTCGATCCAAAGGAAATTCAGGCGCTTGTTGAGGAGTTGTTCGGCAAATGGAAGAGCCCGCAAAAATATGCGCGCTTGATCGATACCTATCACGATATTCCCTCCGTCAATAAAATTCTGGAAACACCGGATAAGGCAAATGCATTTTTAATCGCACGAGAGAATCTCAAGCTACGTGATGACGATTCGGATTATCCGGCTTTAGAGCTAGGTAACTATATGTTAGGCGGCGGCTTTCTGAACTCTCGTTTATCCACCCGCATTCGCCAGAAAGATGGGCTGAGCTATGGTGTCGGATCGCAGCTTTCTGTGAATGCGCTGGACCCTGCGAGTAAATTCGGCATTTACGCCATTTACGCACCGCAAAATGTGCGAAAACTGGAAGCCGCCATTCGTGAAGAATTCGAGCGGGTTCTAAAGGATGGCTTTACCGCTGAAGAGGTGGCTGCGGCAAAGCAGGGATTATTGGATTCACGCAAGTTGAATCGCGCGCAGGACGAAATTCTTGCAGGAGCATGGACAACTAATCTCTATCTTGGTCGCACTTTCCAATGGTCTGCCGATCTTGAGAAAAAGATTGCCGCGCTCACGCCAAACCAAATTCGCGATGCTTTGCGGCGTAATTTGGACCTTGCCAAGCTGTCGATCGTAAAAGCCGGAGATTTTATGAAGGCGGATAAAAAATGATGATCGGCCTCAATAAAAATAGATAACTTGTTGGGCTGATCAGGCCTCCGTCTATTCAAAGTAAATGATTGAATTTATGGAGGCTCGACAGTATAATTCTCGGCCTTCCTGCGGCTAGGTGCTGCGGGAAGCCTAAAAGTTCAGCTTAAATTCAATGGTCGCACGTCTTGTGCGGCCTAAACCCTTGCCCCATCGTGCGCCCATCATGAGGGGTTTTATCCATAAGGAGATTGCATGCGGCATTATGAAATCGTTTTTATTGTGCATCCAGACCAAAGTGAGCAGGTTCCTGCCATGGTCGAGCGCTATCGCGGTATGGTTACCGCAAATGGTGGCCAAATTCATCGTTTGGAAGATTGGGGCCGCCGCCAGTTAGCCTACCAAATCCAGAAAATCCACAAAGCGCATTACGTACTCATGAATATCGAGTGCGATCAGACGACGCTGGATGAACTGGAACACGCTTTCAAATTCAACGACGCAGTACTTCGTCATCTGACCATACTAATGCGTGAAGCCGTAACCGTTCCTTCCGCGATGATGAAGGAAGAAAAATCCCGTTCGTTGACCGCGCCAGGTGCCGACGCTCCTGTGAAGGAAGAAATACCTGCTCCAGCAGCTGCGGTGTAATCGTTCGAGGTTCCTTTGAGTTGGAACCAAGTTGTATTGGATGGAGTTATCGCTGAAATAGATACTTTGCGTTATACGCCTGCCGGTATACCGCATATGAAATTCCGTTTGCAGCATCATTCTCGGCAAACGGAAGCGGGAATAGACCGAGAGGTAACAGTAGCCATGTCGATAATAGCGCTTGGAGAACCAGCGCTGATGGCGGCGAAGTGTAAGGCGGGGCAGGCAGTCGCAGTGAAAGGTTTTCTTTCCCAGCGCAGCTTGAAGAGCGACTATCCAGTGCTACATATAAACCAGATTAAATTATTGGAAGATTAAAGACCATGGCCCGTCCACCAGTTAAAGGCAAAGGCAAAGGCAAGTTTGCTAAGAAAGACAACCCGCGCGGTGGTAATCGCGCATTGTTCCGGCGGAAGAAGTTCTGCCGTTTCACGGTTGAGCACATCAAAGAAGTTGATTACAAAGATATCGAAATCCTAAAAGATTTCATTAACGAAAACGGCAAGATCATTCCTGCGCGTATTACTGGAACCAAGGCCCGTTACCAGCGTCAGCTTTCTGTTGCGATTAAGCGTGCACGCTTCCTCGCGCTGATGACTTACACGGACCTGCACTGAGGAGCCCCACATGCAAATTATTTTGATGGAAAAGGTTGTCAACCTGGGCGAATTAGGTAGCGTCGTTACGGTTAAAAATGGTTATGCGCGTAACTTTTTAATCCCGCAAGGGAAAGCGAAGCGTGCAACCGAGAAAAGTATTGCCGAGTTCGAAGCGAAGCGTGCTGAATTGGAAAAGCAACAGAACGAACGTCTAGCAGCAGCAAAAGCACGTGCCGCCAAGCTGGAAGGTTTGATGGTGCAAATTTCTCAAAAGGCTGGCGTTGACGGACGGTTGTTCGGTTCGGTTACCACGGCTGACATCGCTGGTGCGCTCGTTGCCCAAGGTTTCGAAGTGGTCAAAGCGGATGTGCGTATGCCTGCTGGACCGCTCAAGCAAGTGGGTGATTACCCGATCGTGATATCGCTGCATACTGATATTGATGTCAACATTACTGTCTCGGTGCTTGGCGAGGTTTAATCGTTGCTTGATGTAAACGTATTTCAAAAAAGGGCCGGTAACGGCCCTTTTTTGTTTACACTAAGAGCCGACCAAGAAGTGGGTAATAAATAATAAGGTCGCACGTATGTTACGCAACACCTTCCCCTTTTTACATCGGAAGTTGCTCGATAATAAGCGTGGTAATACTGACTCAGTCTCGTTGATACGGAAGCGTCGCTGCTAGTAACTTTTTGTCGAAATCCTGTCTAAGTTTTGTGCTCTTTCCATTGAAGGCCTTTAATCCTCGTGCAATCAAATTTCTCTTCCGGTCAATCCGACGCGCAAATGGACATCATCAAACTGCCCCCGCACTCGATAGAAGCGGAGCAGTCGGTACTTGGTGGATTGCTATTAGATAATTCTGCGTGGGATCGCTGCGCGGATCTGGTGGGTGAACGGGATTTCTATCGTCACGATCACCGCGTTATTTATCGTCATATCAATAAACTGGTAGAAGCGAGCAGGCCGGCGGATGTGATTACCGTTTCCGAATCGCTCGAATTGGCGGGAGATTTAGCCAATGTCGGCGGTCTTGCCTACTTAGGTGGTCTCGCGAAAAACACCCCCTCGGCAGCTAATATTCGCCGATATGCGGAAATTGTTCGTGAACGTTCGGTGATGCGTAGATTGGCTGAGGTGGGCACGGCGATCGCCGATAGCGCTTACAGTCCGGCTGGACGCGAAGCGCGTCAATTACTGGATGAAGCTGAATCCAAGGTATTTGAGATTGCCGAGCAGGGCTCCCGTGGCGAGCAAGGTTTCGTTTCATTGCAGCCACTGTTGACCCAAGTTATCGAACGAATCGACGAGCTGTATCACCGCGATGGCGGATCTGATGTGACGGGGACGCCGACCGGTTTTGCCGATCTGGATGGAATGACATCCGGCTTGCAGCCCGGCGATCTTGTTATCGTCGCTGGACGTCCCAGTATGGGTAAAACCGCGTTTTCGATCAATATTGCCGAGCACGTCGGTGTGGAAGAAGGTTTGCCCGTCGGCGTGTTCAGTATGGAAATGGGCGGCACGCAGTTGGCGATGCGGATGTTGGGCTCGGTGGGGCGGTTGGATCAGCATCGGTTGCGCACCGGCCGGCTACAAGACGAAGATTGGCCTCGGTTAACGCACGCAGTCGGCAAGCTGAATGAGGCACCCATTCACATTGATGAAACACCAGCATTGAATTCGCTGGAATTGCGTGCCCGCGCTCGTCGTTTACATCGGCAGTACGGCAAATTGGGCCTCATCGTAGTCGACTATTTGCAGCTAATGTCATCGCCTACCCAAGGCGAAAATCGCGCCACGGAAATTTCTGAAATTTCGCGTTCGCTAAAAGCATTAGCTAAAGAGTTAGGCGTGCCACTGATCGCGCTGTCACAGCTGAACCGTAGCTTGGAACAACGTCCTAACAAGCGACCGGTCATGTCAGATCTTCGCGAATCCGGCGCTATTGAGCAGGATGCTGATTTGATCCTGTTTATCTATCGCGACGAAGTCTATAACCCGGACAGCCAGGATAAGGGAACCGCCGAGATTATTATCGGCAAACAACGTAACGGTCCTATTGGTACTGTGCGCTTGTCCTTTGTCGGGGAATACACGCGGTTCCAGAATTATGCGAAGGCGGGAAGTTATTAGGGCGCCTTATCTGCGGTCTGTTCAACACTCATATTCATATTAAAGTGGCAAAAGCAAAATCCATTTACACCTGCACTGAATGTGGCGGCCAGTCCATGACTGCGCTAGGGAAATGTCCGCACTGCGGCACCTGGAATTCACTCGTGGAAACTGTGGCTGAAGCAGCGACACCCAGTCATCGTTATGCAAGCTTGGCGGCAAGCAGCACCGTACAAGTCTTGTCGGAAGTCGAAGCGGAAGAGATACCGCGTTTTTCCACAGGCATCGTCGAATTCGATCGCGTGTTAGGCGGTGGTCTCGTGCCTGGTGGTGTGGTATTGATCGGCGGTGATCCCGGTATTGGCAAATCGACTTTGCTGTTGCAAGCATTGGCCCATCTCGCCACAACCCACTCCGTACTGTATGTAAGCGGCGAAGAATCGGCGCAGCAGATAGCGTTACGCGCGCGACGTCTTGCGTTAGATGCGAGCTCAGTCAAATTGCTCGCCGAGATTCAACTAGAAAAAATCCAGGCCAGCGTTGCCGCGCAAAAGCCGCAGGTAGTCGTAATCGATTCCATTCAAACTGTTTATTCCGAAGCGTTGACCTCAGCACCCGGTTCCGTCGCGCAAGTGCGTGAATGCGCCGCGCAATTAACACGCATGGCCAAGCAATCCGGCGTCACCATTATTTTGGTCGGTCATGTGACAAAAGAAGGTGCATTGGCGGGGCCGCGTGTGTTGGAACATATCGTCGATACAGTGCTGTATTTCGAAGGCGATACGCACTCAAGTTTCCGGCTCGTTCGCGCATTTAAAAATCGTTTTGGCGCAGTCAATGAGCTAGGCGTTTTTGCAATGACCGAAAAGGGATTGCGTGAAGTTTCCAATCCCTCGGCGTTATTTTTGTCGCAGCATGGTACGCAAGTGGCGGGGTCGTGCGTGATGGTAACGCAGGAAGGCACGCGTCCGTTGCTGGTCGAAGTACAAGCCTTAGTGGACGAAGCGCACGCACCTAATCCGCGCCGTTTAAGCGTCGGGTTAGAGCAAAATCGGCTGGCCATGTTGCTGGCAGTATTGCACCGGCATGCGGGCATCGCTGCATTTGATCAAGACGTATTCGTCAACGCGGTAGGCGGCGTGAAAATCACCGAGCCTGCGGCGGATCTTGCGGTGTTGCTGGCTATCGTTTCTTCCTTGCGCAATAAACCATTACCGGAAAAGATGGTGGTCTTCGGCGAAGTGGGATTAGCCGGCGAAGTGCGCCCCGTGCAGCGCGGGCAAGAGCGTTTGAAGGAAGCGGCTAAACTCGGTTTTACCCACGCCATTATTCCCAAAGCGAATCGCCCCAAGCAAGCCGTTAGCGGAATGACTGTTATTGCGGTTGATCGCGTGGAGGCGGCGGTTGATGAATTACGAAACCGCTGATGAAAGCTAAATTCATTGGCTTGGCAGCAACATTGCTGTCATGTTGTCTACACACGGCAAGTGCTGTTGCTGGCGATGCGCACGATTCTCATAAGGATGTTCTCGGAAATTACGCGTTGGAAGCAAGCCGCAGCCAAAAGGCAGAATGGCGCGATAGTAATTTCCCAAAGAAAAAAGCACTTGTTAAGGTCAAGATTCTCGGCTTTAACGATTTTCACGGGCGCATTTCCGCTGGGACGGTATTCGCTGGACGGCCGGCTGGCGGCGCCGCGGTTTTCGCTTCCTATCTAAAAGCCGCGCAAGCAGGGATTGAAAACAGAACGTTTATTGTTCATGCGGGCGATGCCGTTGGCGCGTCGCCGCTTTCCTCTGCGTTGTTACAAGACGAGCCGACGATAACGTTCTTCAATCAGCTCGCTAATTCCTCCTGCACTTATGAGGCGCGAATGCATCCTCGATGCAATATGGTCGGGACGTTAGGTAATCACGAGTTCGATCAAGGCCGAGGTCGTCTATTACATCTTCTCTATGGCGGCCAAGCAGGGGCAGGGCCATCTCTTGAGCCCGCTTACCAGGGCGCTAAATTTCCTTACGTTTCTGCGAATGTTGTTTCGGCGCAGACCGGTAAACCCATTCTGCCGGCTTATGTTATTAAGCACGTGCGTTATCAGGATGGCCGTGGTAAGACACGAACAATGCCGATTGCTTTTATCGGTGCTGTATTAAAAGAGACGCCGACCGTCGTTACACCCACTGGAGTGACCGGGCTTAAATTTATTGATGAAGCCGCGGCGATAAATCATTACATACCCGAAATTCGTGCCCAAGGTGTGAGGACGATTATTGTATTGATCCATCAGGGCGGTGCTCAAGATAATTACGTTGGGCAGACAGATTCAAGCAAATCCGCGATGAGCGGGGCGCTTGCCGATATCGTGTCTCGCCTCGATGATGAAATAGACGTTGTCGTATCCGGCCATACGCATAGCTTCACTAATGCAATATTACAAAACACGCATGGTAAATCGATTCTGGTCACGCAAGCATTCTCTTACAGTACGGCTTACGCGGATATTGATTTACAAATCGATTCAAAGAGCCGAGACGTGGTTGCCAAATCAGCCTCTGTCGTGATTGCTTTTGCAGATCGGGGTCCTGGATTATCACCAGATCGCGCAGCTGCTGAGTTGGTGTCGCGAGCGGAGAGAAAAGTTGCGCCCATTGCCAACCAATTGATTGGCACCATTACAGAAGATATCAAACGGCTACCAAATAGCGCCGGCGAATCGGCGTTAGGCGACTTGATTGCCGACGCACACCGAGCCGCGATGAATACACAGGTGGCTTTTATGAATCCTGGTGGTATGCGGGCGGATATGCGCTATGCCGGGTTGCATAGTTCACCCTTGCCGTTAGGCACGATTACCTACAATGATTTGTTTTCGATTCATCCGTTTGGCAACAGCCTGGTCAAAATGGATCTTACCGGGCAACAAATTATTGAACTATTAAACCAACAATTTCCGCCTTATCAAGCGGCTGCTCGAATGTTGCAAGTTTCCGGTTTAACCTATACGTGGAGCGCAGAAAGACCTGCCGGCAACAAGGTTGTGTCGGTTCAGATTGGCGGTTTGCCGATTGACAGGAGCGCGTTGTATTCGGTGGCTGCCAATAGTTTCATTGCCGCGGGCGGCGACAGACTGACGGTTTTCACTCGCGGAGTGAATCGGGTCGGCGGGCCATTAGATATCGATGCCCTAATAGCGTACGTAAAAAGTTTGCCGCAACCGATAGCAACTTCCACCTGCGACCGAATTGTGCGAGTGAATGAAAGCTTAGGGAAGGGAGATAATCAGGAACATACACCGGACGGTGTTAATTAGTGGTTTTAGGGTCGCTTGGACTTTTGCTAGTTAAATCGTTGATGTGATTGGCCGGATAAAGTCTTATGACCTTATTGGAAGCGGTTTCGAAAGAAGGTTCGTTAGCCGCGTTTCTTGCCGTGCTAGTAAGGTCTTTCAACGCCGACTTAATCCAAGTTACGCGCGTGCGGAATGCGGTTCTTGGAATGAGGTGGTGAACGTTGGAAGGTGTGTCGGGAAATTTATCCATGGGCGTCTCCTGATTGGGTAAGCTAAGTATAGACACCTAACGAGTCTTAGCCTCGCCTTCTTTAGGGGCTGTTCAAAATTGTACTGTGCGATGTAACGCCAGGCGCTCAATGTACATTCGCCCATCGTCCCCAGTACCCAGCTCGCTTCAGATTTTGACCAAGCTGTTAAGGCACCTACCTTACCCCGGCAGTATTACCAAGTCGTGTCAATTTTTTTGGCATTTATAACAAAGAAAAAGATTCGGAAATCGGTATTCACATCAATCCCGCATGAGGGTAGACTGACGCCCTTACAGCGCTACACTACGTTTTATTGCGGTCCCAGAGCCCTTGAGCCGCATGTCAAAACGAGTGCTTTCGAGAGTATTTTTCTCCCACTCACCGAAAGGGGTATCCTGCCTATGGCCACCTCGCAGAGATTTACCGACCTCATTCATACGGATGTAATTGAGTCGTTAGTCAAAGAACTTAATTGTCCCCGCAAGATGGTAAAAGATACTTACTTCAGCGAACTGGCTCGTCTTAAAGCCGATGCGCGGGTAGAAGATTTCTTAGTGGTGCTTACTTGCCGGAAAGTGCGCGATGTTTTGCGCCACCATATTTGGCGAGTGCCTTCGTCTACTTCTGTATCACTCGGTTTTCGCCCGAATTCAGCCAGGGCAACGCGCGAGCCTGCTGCACACTGATCGTTGTGCTTGTGCCGATTATTTAAATTTCCAGGTGGATAAAACGACGGTTGATGTTTGTTGTGCCTATCTATTGTTTTCCACCGGTTGAAACACCTGAATCAAAACTCCTCATTCTCGGCAGCATGCCTGGCAAGGCATCGCTGCGGGCGGCGCAATACTATGCGCATCCGCGAAATTTATTTTGGCCTATCGTAACCGCTCTTCTTGGTGCGTCTGCGGAGCGGTCTTATGAATCGAGAGTGGAGTTACTAAAAGCTGGCGGCATAGCCCTTTGGGACGTGCTCGCGTCGTGCACTCGCGAGACTAGTCTGGATGCCGACATCGAGAAGTCGTCAATCGTTACCAATGATTTTGTATCGTTCTATCGGGCGCATCCGAAACTGACGCACGTATTTTTCAACGGCGCGGCGGCGGCGGAAACTTATCGAAAATATGTCTTAAGGGCGTTGCCGGAGGAAATGATGCGGTTACAGTACCAACGTCTCCCATCCACCAGTCCGGCGCATGCGGCATTGTCTTATACGCAGAAACTAGCGATGTGGGAGTGCGTAACTCAAGTTGTTAATGCAGATCGTAATACACATAATTTGGGCGAATGTTCGGGCACTAAGCTCCCTTCTCCCGCGCGCGGGAGAAGGGTTGGGGATGAGGGGGTATGCAAGGAAGAAAACCAGTAGCGTATATCACGCGCCTTTCTAAATACCGCCTTTCGTTTTCGCTCATCTTTGACAGATGGCGGATAAAGTCGGCACCCTCATCCCCGGCCCTTCTCCCGCTTGCGGGAGAAGGGCGGAGCAAACGAAGGATGCTTATAGTGAAACACTCCCTTACCCGCGAATATTCGACTGCGCCTGAAACTGCGATAAATCAATGAAGGGTTGCGGTTCCCAACTTGGCTTGCGGTATTCCGACACCACATTGGTGAAAATGCCGCCGCGTACATAAAATTTCGCGGTAAGCCGCATGAATCGAGGTTGTGTCACGGCGACCAGATCATCCAGAATTTTATTAGTCACCGCTTCATGAAAAGCCCCTTCGTTGCGATAAGACCAAATGTAAAGTTTCAAGCTTTTTAGCTCGACGCATTGTTGATCGGCGATGTAATCCAGGAATAGCGTCGCGAAATCCGGCTGCCCGGTTTTTGGGCAGAGGCAGGTAAACTCAGGAATTTCCATGTGAATGTGGAAGTCGCGATGCGGTGAGGGATTGTCAAAGGTTTCAAGCTGGAGAGATGGTTGCGTAGACATTAGGGGCGAGAAATGCAAAGTCAGGTAAAATCGCGATTTTATATGCCTTGGCTGTTGTCCGGTAATAAAACATAAGCGCCTTGTATTACGTACGCTCCATTACTTGCCATATCGCATTCAAAATGCGACGCGAAGGCAGAGCGCAGGCAGTACAATCCGTACTGCACGTGACAGTCAACGCAGTACCAATTTGAATCCAGTATAGATCTAGACGGCCCTTATCCAAATTGCGACTTACATATATAAAACTTTCCGGCTTCAAGTCTTTTGTGGAGCCGATGACTATTCCTGTACCAGGTCAACTGGTCGGGGTGGTGGGGCCTAACGGCTGCGGTAAATCCAACGTCATCGATGCGGTGCGCTGGGTGTTGGGCGAATCCCGGGCACAGCACTTGCGCGGCGAAAAAATGGAAGACGTTATTTTCAACGGCTCCGGCCACCGCAAGCCCGTTTCTCGCGCCAGCGTCGAACTGATGTTCGACAACAGCCTCGGCCGCGCCGCCGGTCAATGGTCACAATATGCCGAAATCTGCGTAAAGCGGGTTCTCACCCGGCAGGGCGAATCGTCCTATTACATTAATGGGCAACACGTTCGCCGTCGCGATATACAAGACATTTTTATGGGAACCGGCCTAGGGCCGCGCGCCTACGCCATCATTGAGCAGGGAATGATTTCCCGCATCATCGAGGCAAAGCCGGAAGAGCTGCGAGTATTTCTGGAAGAAGCAGCCGGTGTTTCCAAATACAAAGAGCGCCGTAAGGAAACCGAGGCCCGGCTTTCAGATTCACGAGACAACCTGACCCGCGTCGATGACATACTCCGCGAACTTACCCAACAGCTGGAAAAGCTGGAAGGTCAAGCAGTCGTCGCCGAGAAATATAATAGCTTGCAGGCTGAGCTTGCCGTTACCCAAAATCTACTGGCTTATTCCCGCCGGCGCGATGCGCAGCAGGGGCGCGAGCGGTACATGCGGGAAATCGAAAAGCTCGGCATTCAGCTCGAAGGGCAAACCGCATCGCTGCGTGAAAACGAAAGCCGTATCGAGACTACTCGTCAAGAACACTATGCAGCATCCGATGCACTGCATACCGCCCAAGGGGGGCTTTACGGCGCTAACGCTGAAGTTGCTCGCCTGGAGCAAGAACTTGCGTATCTTCGCGAAAATCGCCGGCGAATTGAGCATCAACTTGTTCAAGCAACACAACAATTAACTGACACTACCGCCAGCCGCGATAATGGCACAAACGAACTTGTCCGTTGGCAGGAAGAGTTAGCCCGCGCCGAGGAAAGCGTGGCAGTACGCGATGCAGCGCTAGAAGAAGCGCGTGCTCGTTTGCCCGAAGCGGAGCAGGCCGTGCGCGATGCACAAGCAAAGCTTGCTGAAACGCAGCGGGCCGTATCTCAAGCCGAGCAGGCGCAAAGCGTGGAAGAATCCCGCGAAAGCCATTCGCTGAAAATTATTTCTCAGTTGGAGCAGCGGCGGAACCGGCTTAATCACGAAAAAATGTCGCTCGCCGCGCCGGAAGAAGGCGAAATCGAGCAAATGGCAATGGCTTTGGAAGAAGCACGCAACGAGCTTGCCAACACCGAAGAAGCGCTGCAATCGAAGGATGCCGCGCTACCGCTGCTTGAAGGCAAACGTGCCGAACTGTCACGCTTACAGCAAGAAGCGTCGAATCAATTAGCTCGATTGGAAGCCCATCTCGCGGCACTAACGACGCAGCAGCATCGGCTCGACAACAATCAGAAAGTCGCCGCCTGGCTCAATCGCCATGGCTTGGCAAATAATCCCCGGCTATGGCAGCAAATTACCATCACGCCAGGTTGGGAAGACGCATTGGAAAGCGTGCTCGGCGCACGGCTTAACGCGATCGAGTTAACCGATCTTGCCGTGACCACGCAGTACATGGCAGATCCACCGCCCGGTGCAGTCGCTTTCTATGCCGGTGATACGAATGCATCAGCAGTCGCCGCGCCTGATGGGCTCACGCCACTGTTTTTCCACGTAACCGTTCGCGATTTACAAGCACAAGCATTTGTCCGTGCAGCGCTGGCGCAGGTTTATATTCTCGACGACGCCGCTACCGGACTTGCCGCCGTTCACAATATTCCCGATGGTGCGTTGCTAGTCACGCAGCAAGGGCATATTTATAGCCAGGGCGGCGTGCTTTTCTATGGTCCGCAATCGGAATTGCACGGCGTATTACAACGCCAGCGCGAAATCGATGGCCTCAAGGAGAAATTGCCGAGCATCGAAGAGCAAGTCGCCGGATTTAAAGAGCAAATCACCGAAGCCAATATAACGCTGGAAAGTGAACGGACGGAAGTTCGTCGTTTACGCGCAGAAATGAGCAGCCTGCGGGATCGTGCACATTCGCTGCAAATCAATTATGTGAAAGTTACCGAGCGCGCGCAGCAAGTCGCTGGCCGGTCGGCGCAGATTCGCGAGGAATTGGCCGCGATTAAAGCTGACGACGAACGCGAACAAGTGGAGTTGCGAGAAGCACAGTACAACATGGAGCAGGGCGCCGCTCGCATTGAAGCATTGGTCGAAGCTGAAGACGAAGCGCGTTCAGAATTGCGGATGACAGAATCCGAACTGAGCGCGCACCGCAACCAATCGCAAACGGCTGAACGTGCTTTGCAAGAAGCGCGTTTTCAAGTGAAGACGTGCGCGGATAAAATCCAATCCATTGAGACCCTCGGCCGAAATGTCGAGGCACGCATTTCTGAATTGACCGCGTTGCAATCCGAGCTCGAAGCCGAGTTAGCGAAAGTAGACGAAGGCCCATCTTCTTCCGGCTTGCAAACAGCGCTAGAAATTCGTGACGAACGTGAAAAAACGTTAGGCACCACGCGGCAACAGTTGGAAGATTTAACCAGCCATCTACGTGCGGCGGAAGAAGCCAGACTTACCGCCGAGCGGGGCGTCGAACCGCTGAAAGAGAAAATTACCGAGCTGCGTTTCAAAGAACAAGAAGCGCGGATTACCGAAGAACAGTTTGATCAACAGTTGCAAGAAGCGAAAGCCGATCTTGCAATGCTTGCGGAGTTGATTGAAAAACGCCGCTCGACAGGACTGCAAAACGATATCAACCGATTGACCGAGGAAATTACGACACTGGGCGCCGTGAACCTTGCGGCATTGCAGGAGTTGAGCGATAGTCGGGAACGCCGTGCTTATCTGGATGCGCAAGCTACCGATTTGCGTGAAGCAGTCGAGACCTTGGAATCCGCGATCAAGCGCATCGATCGAGAAACGCGCGATTTGCTGCAATCAACTTATGATGCCGTCAATCGCAACTTTAGCGAACTTTTCCCGGTGCTATTTGGTGGCGGTCAAGCGAGTCTATCGCTTACCGGCGATGAAATTCTCGATGCAGGACTTACTGTGATGGCGCAGCCGCCCGGTAAAAAGAATGCGTCGATTCATTTGCTCTCCGGTGGAGAAAAAGCGTTGACCGCGTTATCGCTGGTATTTTCGTTGTTCCGCTTGAATCCGGCGCCATTCTGTTTGCTGGACGAAGTGGATGCACCGCTTGACGATCCGAATACCGAACGTCTTTGCAGTTTGATAAAGAAGATGGCGGTTGAGACCCAATTCCTCTATATCAGTCATAACAAAATCACCATGGAAATGGCTGAACAGTTGATTGGTATCACCATGCAGGAGCAAGGAGTTTCGCGCGTCGTTGCTGTGGATATTGATGAGGCTATCAAATTGAAGGACGGGCAGTCTGCGGTGGCGGCATAGCGAGGCTATTAACAACCTCGCAGCCTAAATGCAATTAGCTGGAGTTGATGGTTTTCAACTTGCATTATTTGTAGTAATTTCTACCTGGCATCCATGCATGCTATTCCGAGGAAAGCACGACGAAGAATTTGCTGATATGAAGGATGCTGCATCGAAACGGTGGCAATGAGCAGTCCGCAAAAAGTAGCTCCCTCGCGTGGTGGTCTGTCATGTTGAATTTGTTAAGAGAGTAAGGTTGTTTTAGGCACAGTTTTTCCATTTGAAAACGGCGCCTATAAAAACCTCCTCACAACAGATTTGGCGTGACTAATGAGTAGTTCGAAATGACAATTTAATTTGAGAGATAAAGAATAGACAATGAGCGAACTGCACCTCAGCCTAACTATCATAGGGGCAATCTTCATTGCCGCAGTATTCTTTTTTAATCGCTGGCAGGAACGCAAATACCGTAAACAAACGGAAAAAATGTTCCGTGGCGAGCGGCAAGATGTGTTGTTCCAAGCACCTCAAAAGCAAGAGAAGCAAGACGCATCGTCGAAAAACGCAGACGAGGTGCCGGTTAAACCATCATCCGGTGAACGCATCGAACCTTCTTTGGGCGCGACTCCTCTGGTTGCCGAGGATATATCCGTTATACAGCCGCATGAGCCGCAGCTCATTAGTTCAACTGTTGTCCCGGTCACAGCCTCGGCCGCTGTCGCTAGCTATGAATCTGCTCACAAAGCGATCCTCAGTCCAGCGCCAGTGGAAGAAGATAAATCGGCCAAGCTGATTGACGAAGCGATTGACCTTATCGGCGTGATGCATGTGAATAAGCCGGTATCCGCAGACAATGTGAAAAATTTGATGACGCGAGCGCATACGTTTTCCAAGCCGGTGCATTGGGAAGCGAAAGTAGCGAATCAGTGGACGGAAGTATCCGCAGGCCGGCAATACAGCGATTTAAGAATCGCAATGCAATTGGCTGACCGGCGCGGCCCGGCAACTAACGCGGAAATTTCCCGCTTTGTTACTTTGCTGAAGCAGTTCGCCACGGAGCTGGATGCGGGAATACAAGCCGAGACCGAAGAATCCGCCGCTGCGCGCGCGACCGATCTCGATGGTTTTTGTGCCGATGTTGATGTGGAAATTGGCGTAAATGTAGTGGCTGGCGATCAGGTAATGCCGGCGACTAAATTGCGAGCGTTGGCGGAAGCCGTCGGCTTGCAGCTCAATTCCGATGGGGTTTTTCATTCTTTCGACGAGAATGGTGTGTCGATGTTTACCTTGCGCAATTCGGAGCCCCGTCCATTGCTGCCGGAACAAATGAAAAACATCACCACGCACGGCATTACGCTATTGCTAGATGTGCCACGAGTGGGGGATGGCGTGCGGGCGTTTGACCAAATGCTACAGCTCGGTCGTCACTTTGCCGATGCGTTTGGCGGTGCCGTGGTGGACGACAACGGCAAGCCTTTAACAGATGCCGGCGCGGATTCGATCCGTCGTCAATTAGGACTTATCTACCGAGAAATGGATGGATACGGGATTGCTGCCGGAGATCCGTTGGCGCAGCGTCTTTTTTCTTAATTCAAATCTGCTTCTTCGTCTTGCCCCTCTCCCGCAGGCGGGAGAGGGGTTTGGGGTGAGGGTGTTCGTTAATGCAAAGATTTATTAATAAATTATATCCAGCAATCTTTCTACCTTAATAGTTTTGGCTATTGAGATCCACGCTAGCCCCCCTCACCCCTGCCCCTCTCCCGCTCGCGGGAGAGGGGAGCGCAGTCTCTAACCTTAATACCTGGTATGACAGAGCAAGCAACCCTGATAAAGCAGATAAACGAATTACGGCAAGCACTCGAGCTGCATAATCATCGCTATTATGTTCTTGATGATCCCGCTATTTCCGACGCCGAATACGACAGCCTATTTCGTGAACTCCAGCGATTAGAATCCGAGCATCCCGAATTCGCGTCGCCTGATTCACCAACACAACGCGTCGGCGCTAAAGCCTTATCTGAATTTCCGCCTGTTTCCCATCGAATACCGATGCTCTCGCTTAACAACGCCTTCACCGAGGCGGAAGTGACGGCATTTGATCGCCGTATTCGCGAGACTTTGGAAATTGAAATAGTAGAGTATGCCTGTGAGCCGAAATTTGATGGCTTGGCAGTAACGCTGACTTACGAAAACGGCCGGTTTGCGCAGGGTGCGACTCGTGGTGACGGTTACAACGGCGAGGATGTCACCGCGAATTTGCGCACCATGCAAACCATTCCACTTCGCGTGCCCACTTCTCACGCACTGTTCGAAGTGCGTGGCGAAGTGCTGATGCTGAAACGCGATTTTCAGAAGTTGAACGAGAAGCAGCAAGCGCGTGGCGACAAGATTTTCGTGAACCCGCGTAATGCTGCGGCTGGATCATTGCGTCAACTAGACCCGAAATTCACTGCCGAAAGGCGGCTCACGTTTTTTGCTTACGGCGTCGGGGCGGTGGAGGGCACGGCACTGCCGGAGAAACATGCAGAGCAAATGGAATATCTGCGGCAGCAAGGCTTCAAAGTGAGCTCTGAAGTGCGCGTGGTCGAAGGTGTCTCTGGCTTGCTGGGCTATTACAGCGATTTAGGTAATCAGCGCGCCCAACTGCCTTACGAAATCGACGGTGTTGTATACAAAGTTAATCATGTGGAGCAACAAGCGCGGCTGGGCTTCGTTTCCCGCGCACCGCGCTTTGCAGTCGCCCACAAGTTCGCAGCAGAAGAAGCCGTTACCACACTACTAGACATCGAAGTGCAAGTCGGCCGCACGGGTACGCTCACCCCCGTAGCGCGCCTCGCGCCGGTGTTTGTGGGCGGCGTAACAGTCACCAACGCCACACTGCACAACGAAGATGAAGTACGACGAAAAGATGCACGCATCGGCGATACCGTTGCCGTCCGCCGCGCCGGTGACGTAATACCGGAGGTCGTACGCGTTTTCCCTGATTTGCGTCCGGCAAATGCCCGGGAATTCGTCATGCCTACCCATTGCCCCGTTTGCGGATCGGCCGTCATTCGGCTGGAAGACGAAGCTGCCGCTCGCTGCACCGGCGGTCTTTACTGTCCTGCGCAACGCAAGCAAGCCTTACTCCATTTTGCGCAACGCCGCGCCATGGACATCGACGGCTTGGGCGAGAAGTTGGTAGACCAATTGGTTGAAAACCAAATCGTCCACACACCGGCGGATCTTTATAAACTCGGCATCGCAGCATTCGCCGAACTTGAACGCATGGCTGACAAATCGGCCGGCAATCTAGTTGCCGCGATCGAGAAGAGCAAACGCACAACATTGCAACGATTCATCTACGCACTTGGCATACGAAATGTCGGTGAAGCGACAGCCAAAGATGTGGCATTGCATTTCGGTAACCTAGATGCATTAATGTCAGCCGATGAAATCCATCTCATGGAAACGCACGATGTGGGGCCGGTGGTCGCCGCATCCATCGCACAGTTTTTTTCGGAACCGCACAACCGCGAAGTGATCGAACAATTGCGGGCTGCTGGTGTGACGTGGCCGGAAGGCGAAGGTAAAAAGCGGGTGGCAGGTCATCTTGCTGGTAAAACATTTGTATTGACCGGAACATTGCCTACGCTTTCCCGCGATGAGGCAAAGCAGCAGATCGAAGCCGCTGGTGGCAAAGCGAGCGGCTCTGTATCGAAGAAAACGGATTATGTTGTGGCGGGAAGTGATCCCGGCAGCAAATATGATAAAGCGGTCGAACTTGGTATCACCATTCTTGATGAAGCCGGTTTGCTTGAATTGTTAAAAGGAAAAGAGAATGACGAAAATAACTAGGGCCGTATTTCCCGTAGCCGGCTTGGGTACCCGTTTTTTGCCCGCGACTAAGGCGAGCCCGAAAGAAATGCTGCCTGTTGTCGACAAGCCGCTGATTCAATATGCGGTGGAGGAAGCGGCGGCGGCTGGCATTACCGAGATGATTTTTGTAACCGGTCGCGGCAAACGTACGATCGAAGACCATTTCGATAAAGCGTATGAATTGGAAGCCGAGCTGCTGCTAAAAGGCAAGCACGAGCTGCTCGACGAAGTGCGTAATTTGTTGCCGCCTGGCTTGTCTTATGTGTACATTCGACAAGGCGAGGCAAGAGGGTTGGGGCATGCGGTTTTGTGCGCCAAACAATTGGTCGGCGACGAACCTTTCGCGGTAGTACTTGCTGATGATTTGATCGATGGCAAGCCGCCGGTCATGAAGCAAATGGTAGATGTATTCAATGAGTACCATAGCTCTGTATTGGGCGTGCAGAATGTCGCCCGGCAAGACACTAGCCAATACGGGATCGTCGCAAGCGAATCGATGGGCGGAGGAGGATTGCATAAAGTTTCCGGTATTGTCGAAAAACCTTCGCCAGAGAGCGCACCTTCAACGCTGGCGGTGGTTGGCCGCTATATTCTCAAGCCGCGAATTTTTCATTACCTAGAGAACATCTCTGCCGGTGCAGGTGGCGAATTGCAGTTGACCGACGCAATCGCTGCATTGCTGAATGAGGAACGCGTAGTCGCCTACGAGTTCGAGGGAAAGCGCTACGATTGCGGTAATAAATTAGGTTACTTGCAGGCGACCGTTGCGTATGGTTTGCAGCATACGGAGGTAGGGTCTGAGTTTGCGGCCTACCTCAAAAAATCCTGGAGTTAAAGCAACGCTGATTAGGCTGCGTGATTCAGGTTCAGTGCTTTGGGAGGCTGTAAGGTATCGCATTTAGAAATCTGCGCGATCCTACTGGCATTACCTTACGCGAACAGGGCGCTGTCATCTTTACTTAGGTTGATAAAGAAGGGGCAGGGCGGATGTAAAGATGGTGTTAGTTTCACCACCATAAATCTCCCTCGATCCCCTTTTTACAAAGTGGGAAGTTACTGTTGAAATGGCGTTGCAATCAGAACATGATTGCCCTGGGGCGAGGAGTAGCAATAAACGTAGGTCAGGTTGCCTTACGCCACCTGACATCCACGAACTACAGAAGATAAAGTAACTACATAATGCTGACCCTACAAGAAGCGCAGAACGTACTCGATAGTGCCGAAGAAATTATTCCGGCTAACGAAGTAAACGATGCCGTGCATCGCATAGCAGCGGACATTCGTGTCGCGTTAGCCGACAAGCACCCGCTGATTCTTTCCGTCATGGGCGGTGCGGTGGTATTTACCGGCCAGCTTTTACCATTGCTCGATTTTCCGCTCGATTTCGACACCATTCACGTCACTCGTTATGGCAATCAAACCAAAGGCCGCGAACTAATCTGGAAAGTAAAGCCGCGGGAAAACGTAAGTGGCCGTGTCGTGTTATTGCTCGACGACATTCTCGATGAAGGCCACACCCTTGCCGCAACGCGCGATATGGTCATGGCACTAGGTGCCAGCTACGTATATTGCGCCGTATTCGCGGATAAAGACCTGGGCCGCGCAAAGCCAATCACAGCGGACTTCGTCGGCCTTAGCGTGCCGAATCAATTTGTGTTTGGTTTTGGCATGGATGTACAGGGCGCTTGGCGAAATTTGCCAGCGATTTACGTCTTCAAAGGAGAGCTAAAAGCTTGAAAGCTCCCTATTCGCAAAGTGCATTAACACATAAAACCCAAAGAGCTCAGAGAATAGGCAGGGAAAACCATTCCTTTTTCTCCGTGCGCTTGACGCTCTCTATGGTTCAAGATTATGGCGTCTACATCCGCCACTGGAATTCAACTAAATAGGTCCTAAAAAATGCTAGCAATCATCGGGGGTACTGGTTTTACTAAACTCGCTCATTTGGAAATCATTCGCCGGCAGGTTATACGCACGCCGTACGGAGAGCCTTCCGGCGCATTGATTTTCGGCAAAATGGCTGATGAGGAATTGGTTTTTCTCGCTCGGCACGGTTACGGCCATCATCTAGCCCCGCACGAAGTGAATTACCGCGCCAATATCTGGGCGCTTAAAGACGCCGGCGCGGATTACGTCGTTGCCGTGAATTCAGTCGGCGGCATTCAAGCTGATCTTATACCGGGAACCGTCGTTATTCCCGAGCAAATCATCGACTACTCGTGGGGAAGAAAATCGACTTTCTTCGAAGGCGCCGAACAAGCCGTGACCCATGTCGATTTCACCTACCCCTATGACGAAGGCGTGCGCCAAAGTTTGATCGCAGCCGCCACAAAAGCCGGGGAGCAAATCATCGTCGGCGGTGTCTATGCTTGTACACAAGGACCACGGCTAGAAACCGCAGCCGAGATCAACCGCCTAGAACGGGACGGCGCCACGATGGTCGGCATGACCGGCATGCCGGAAGCCGCACTGGCGCGTGAATTAGGGCTGAAATACGCCGCGTTAGGGATCGTATCAAACCATGCGGCGGGACGCGGCGCGAGTAGCCAAGGGATTCGTTTGGAAGATACATATGCTGCCATAGAACAAGGAATCAACAAGGCCCACAAAATTCTAGAAGGGTTGGTGATGACGCATGGCAATTAGAACGGTATTGAAAATGGGCGAGCCACTGTTGTTACAGATCGCCCAACCGGTAACACAGTTTGATACGCCGGAGTTGAACACGTTACTGGAAGACATGCACGACACGATGATTGCGTTAAACGGCGCAGGCTTAGCCGCGCCGCAAATCGGCGTATCAAAGCAAGTGGTGATATTCGGATTCAAGCAAAACCCTCGTTACCCCGAGGCACAAGAAGTGCCTTACACCGTGCTAATCAATCCAAAAATCACACCGATAGGTAACGAAGAGGAAGATGGCTGGGAAGGTTGTCTTTCCGTGCCCGGCTTACGCGGCATCGTGCCGCGCTATAGCCGCATTCGTTATACCGGGTTTGATGAAACCGGGCAGGTGATTGATCGGGAAGTAAGTGGTTTTCATGCTCGCGTGGTACAGCATGAATGTGACCATCTGCTGGGCGTGCTTTATCCGATGCGAATTCGGGATTTTAGTAAGTTTGGTTTTACTTCGGTGTTGTTTCCGGACGTTGATGGGGATGAGGATTAGGGGATTTGTGTTTGGTGTTTGCCGAGAATAATAGTGAATGCGCTGCGCTTTATTTGGGGTGGCGGGCGCGAAATCTAAGTGCAACATTTTTTCAAGGAAAATGTTGCATGCC
>JAZKCF010000012.1:0-27899 GCA_040388195.1 Pseudomonadota bacterium | reverse complement strand
CTCCCCTCGACATCCATGATATTTACAATTCCACGCAAAGACGCGTAGAGCCTAATTTTTTGGTGCAGTGAAGAGTGAACATTGGGAATCAGCCAGTTAATAATTTGCCGCCGTCATAACACCCGTGTTTTCATAGACGACGCTATAAAATCCGCAAATAACGCAATCTCCCCCTGAGAACTCGCCGCATCAAGCGCTGCCATGTATTCCGCTCGCCGCTCTACCCGCACAATTGTCCAAGGATAACCGCCCGAAGCTAACATCGCGTTCATCAAAAATCGCCCTATGCGACCATTACCATCCATATAAGGGTGAATGTAGACAAACATAAAATGGCCAAGCACGGCCCTCACTGCCGCATGCGGCTCGTGCATCAGTAAGGAAAAAAGCTCGGGCATCATATCGCGCACGGCTTCTTTCGGTGGAGGCACATGCGCCGCATTCTTTATATACACCTGATGACTGCGATATCCAGCCAGGTCTGCTGCCGTAAGAATTCTTGCATTGACGCTGGGTGAAAAGAGCGCACGAAACCAGCTGCCATGGTCATTGCGATACACATCTCCGGGATTTGCACTGGTCAATATTTTTCGGATGGATTCCTTGACCGCATTATGCGCAAGCCAATAACCATGCGCCGCCATCGCGTTACGCGCGTCAGCATCTGCAGCATGCTGTGCTGGGTCCCATTGTCCCGTCGCAACGCGGTCGATTAAGGCATCGGTAACGCGATAGCCTTCGATCGATAACGAATGATACGCATCGGTGCGATATACCTCTTCTATCGCATGCATGTAGGTTTCGATATCAGCGGGCAGTCCTGGTTCGGCAGGAAATACTTCTATGACGCTGGCACGCATGCGCTCCCACATTAGGCGCATGCGCAGTACGTAAGGCGAATTAACTCGCGCACCAGCAAACTGCGTTGTCGAAGCCGCGAAAGGATTAGTTTCGACGATGACATAGGCCGCAGTGCGCAATGTTGCCATCATATCGTCGGCGAGTTCCGCGCGACCGATTGCCCGCAATGCGCCCGCTAAACGACCGGCAACAACGCTATGGCCTCCAGCCAAAAGCTCACGGTTCAATTCAGAAACATCTTGCAATCGATGTAATACTATTTGCGCATCATTGGCATAAGTACGGAAGAACGACTCAGGCACACGTATTAGAGCGAGCGGCAATGTCAGCACGCGAATACCATCGATCACTTCGATCCTGTCCTGCGGCACAAAGTCCTTGGCTTGGTAATCCAATAGCGAACAACCGTCAGGCAGCGATAACAAACTGTTCTTCGCTTTCGGAGAATGCACGACTATTTGCTTAGGAGAAATCGTATTACCTGCATGCAACACCAATGAGTAATCGGCGGAAACATGCCATGCTTCGCCAAAACGATTGTCGCAATAGCCACGGATGAAATCGCGCATCGCCGCATACCAAGGCGTCGTATCGCCAGCCGCTTCTCCAGGACGCGATGGCATGTACCAGCCTTTCACAACCAAGCGGAGAAAACCATTCGCCAATAAAATTTCCCGATGCGGACGCGACAAATCCGATGAACGTAATACGACTTTGCCCGTATCCTGAAGCGTCTTCAGGGCTGCAAGCGCATTAGCAAGTCGTTTTTGTGCAGGGGTAGGGGGCATGCGTTTTATGACTCTAGCTAGGTTATTGTGATTTACGATAGCTAGGTTATTATGCCATACCAACGCTAGGTTATTATGCTATTTACACGACGAATGAATGTGACGCAAATGTGCCGTAACTCTAAAAAAATCATTCAAACACACTATTGAACGACACAATTAGCAGCATCAGAAAAACAGCGTTTTAACCAAAAAAAACAATACCTTACAGAACAATCACCCCATCCCCATCCCCGTCTGTTAATCATGGCACCCAGATCTTCGAGCGAGCGGGCGCGGTGATCGCGCAAGCTCGGCACAGCGTCAAGCGCAGCAGCGAGCTTGCGCAGACTTTCGGCTTGCGGTTCGCGCAGGCTCAAACGGCCAGTGATGGAACGAGCATTGTTGTCGAGGCTCATTGTTTTTCTCCTTCGCCACGGCACATAGCGAGTGTACGGAATGTTAATTAGAAAGCAGTTCCGCCAACTGCTAAGTCTTGCTTAGTAGTTGCGGCCTCCCCGTCAATTACTTTCGAAGCTCATGCGCCGCCCTGCTTGCGAATTTCTTCGGTCGATATGCGCACCACCTTATCGCCTTGCATTACGACAATAGAGGTTCCTGTACGAACCGCCAACTCTCGCGCCATACGCGCTGCCCGCCGCATAGCCGTCAATGAAGCGGGCAGATCTTGATCCTTGGCTTTACCAAGTTCTTGCTGGGTCATGGTCTTTCCTTCCACTCAATCAAAACAGGTTCGTCACCAGAGTTGTCATACAGTGCCCATGCGTCAACCGCGTCGCGATAAGGAACTTGCCTTTGTATGATTATTGAACGCGGAATTATGCACTGGGCTTTGACAAAAAAGAACTTTTCTCAATTTCCGATATAAATGAAATCACCACCCTGAAAATACCGGTAGATCACCAAACAATCTCATACCCACTACTACGCCCCCCCCTCCCCGTCGGCGCCAAACACCCCTTCTCCACCAACTCCGCAAGCTCCCGATACGCCGTAACCCGGCTAGTCTTCGTAAGGCTCATATACTTCCGCGTATTGATTCCTCCCTCAAATCCTTCGCTCCCCACATCAAGCAATCGGTTAAGCAACTTACGCTGACGTTCATTAAGATGCGTGCCTTGATGCCGAATCCAAAACCGCGCTTTAGCCAACGTACTCGCCACCGTTTTTTCCGCTGCTGTAGCAGCCTCCCCAACTTGGGTCAGGAACCATACTAACCAGTCGGTAACATCCATGCCGTCATGCTGTGTACGCTCAAGAATATCGTAGTAGCTTTTCCGCTCTCGAAGAATCTGGGCAGATAAACTGAAGAAGCGCATCGGTTGCCGTTCATCCTGTGATAGCGCCATGTCAGTAAGAGCGCGAGCAAGACGCCCATTGCCATCTTCAAAAGGATGCAGCGTTACAAACCACAGATGCGCTAATCCTGCGCGAATGAGTCCATCGATATCAGATGTAGGTGCATTAAACCAAACCAATAATTGGTCTAGTTCACCACGAAGTCCCTTACGAGGTGGTGCGATGAAATGCACTCGTTCATAACCAATGCGCCCCGAAACAACTTGCATTGGTTCATTGCCGCGTAGCGCTCCGGTTCGGATTTGATGCAAGCCTGAATAACCAGTAGGAAATAAGGCTGCTTGCCAAGCGAAAAGACGCTTAGCCGTTAGCGGCGCATCATAATAATGAGTAGCGTCTAGTAATACGTCGATCAATCCATCGACGGCGCGTGGCGGTGTCGGCAAGCCCGCATTGGGCAAACCGAGATGACGCGCTACCGATGATCGAACGGCATTCAAATCAAGCTGCTCGCCCTCGATAGCACTAGTCGTTACGCCGTCTTCTACTAAAACGGCTGCTACTGCTTCAAGCGTCAAATTGGCATCGAGTAATCGAACGGCACCAAGCACCTTTCCTTGCGCCAGACGTGCACTCGCTAATGCTGAAGACAAAACACCCTGATCCCAACGAAATTGCGGCCAGTCGGATTGTTGCCATATCCATTTTTGATGCGTATTCATACCTTAATCGCTTCATATTATGAAGCGATTATCGACTTTAATCGCTTCACTAGCAACCATGCAACAGTCGGTTCTTCTAATACAAACAAGCGAACTGAACGAAGACTCAACCACTAATTTTGCCACGCCTCCTTTCCAAATATTTGTCGATAATTTAAATTACCGACAAATAGGAGAAATAGAAGCATATGAGCGAGTACCAATATTACGAATTCGTTGCCATTGATAGGCCACTCACCAGAGAAGAAATCGCGGAGCTTCGTTCCTGCTCTTCACGGGCGACGATAACGACGACAAGTTTCGTCAACGAATACAACTGGGGCGATTTGAAGGCCGATCCTGCTGACTGGATGAGCCGCTATTTCGATGCCTTCGTCTACACGGCCAATTGGTGCAGTTACCAACTCGCTCTACGGCTGTCACGTGAGACATTCGACGAGACCGAATTGATGCAGTTTGCGACGGAATATGCACTGACGATCGATGATTCGAATTCGCACTGGATTATTAACTGGTCACTGAATGAAAGCGAGAACTACGACCGCTTCGACATGGAAACCGGTCAAGGATGGATGGGGCGCTTGATGCCGCTACGCGACGAATTGCTGCGTGGTGATCTTCGCTCGCTCTATCTTGGCTGGCTAGCCGGCGTCACCGCTGGTGAGATCGACGACAATGCCCTTGAACCAGAAGTGCCACCGGGTATGTCACAGCTTTCGGCTGCACAGCAAGCCTTGGTGGAATTTCTAGAAATCGATCCCGACCTGATAGCCGCCGTAGCTGCAGGAAGCAATGAGGCTGAAGATTGGCACGACGATGACAGTGTTGAAATATGGTTGGCCGGTCTATCCAAGGATGAGATGAGAACCGTTTTCAACCTGTTATTACAAGGTGCATCGCAACAGGCCGAACGTCGAGTGAAGTCGGAATTTCTTGCTTGGCAAAAGGAAAGCGGATCAAGGGGATCATCACCCATAAAACGACGCAAAGTGGCCGAATTACGCACACTTGCCGAGAAAGCGGAAAAGCTTCGCGTCGAACGCGAAGAGAAAGAACACGCCAGACAGGATGCTGAACGCCGCAAACAGCGCGAGGTATACCTCAGAACGCTGGCCGCCGATTTCGATCGTCACTGGAATGCGGCAAACCAGCATGCGGAACGCGGCACGGCATCCGGCTATGACGAAGTGAAACGCGCAATCATTGATCTCGCCGACGCATATGCTCTTGTGTCAGACCGGAATGCATTCGATAAAGCTTTGCGCAACTTCATGGTATGCCATGCTAAACGCGGGGCACTGGTTCGCCGGCTGGTCGAAGCTGGACTATGGCAAAAGTAAACATTAAACACGCCAGGTTCTCCGCACTAGTGCTCAGTCACGCCGGATTTATTAGACACACTGTGTGATTGTCATTCTGAGCGCGGCGAAGAATCTGCTTTTTGCCAACGTTTAAAATGCATCAATGTTTAACGGTCGTAAACGGCAGATTCTTCGCTGCGCTCAGAAGTGCAACGGAAACATTGTGCATAAAAAACCTTACTTGGTCTTAATAAATTCGCTGTGACTGACCACTAATCATTTGCCGTCTTCTACTAAAACGGCCGCTACCGCTTCAGGCGTCAAATTGGCATCGAATAAACGAACAGCACCCAATACCTTTTACGCAAGCCGTTCGCTCGCTAATGCCAACCGGTTTAAAAGATCGCGTGATATAAAGATGGCCGAACGACTAAAAATTTTTAGTCGTTCGGCAGGATGGTCAGCGGAAGGGGAAAGCACAGGAAATGTCGAGGTGTCGTAGCTTCAAAAAATCATTTCAAGTGCGACGGAGCAACACAATCCACATCAATTTTCTTAGTGAGATTGAGATGCCGTAACAATGCGATCAGTCCAAGCCATTGCTACTGCTGAAACGACGAAAGTAAGATGGATTGTTACCTGCCAGAGCATCACTGTCGGTGATATGTTAGCCGCATTGATAAAGGTCTGAAGCAAGTGAATCGAAGAAATGCCAATTAACGCCGTGGCCAGCTTCACTTTTAATACACCTGCATTCACATGCGATAACCATTCGGGCTCATCTGGATGATTCCCTAGATTCAGCCGAGAAACAAAGGTTTCGTAACCGCCGATAATCACCATCACTAGCAGATTCGCAATCATCACCACATCAATTAACGTAAGAACGATGAGCATAAGCTCAGTTTCTTTGAGCGAATCCGCCTTTCCGATAAGGTGCCAGAGTTCGATCATAAAGTGATAGATGTAAACGCCTTGCGCTACTATCAAACCGAAGTAAAGCGGCGCCTGCAGCCATCGACTTAAAAATATAGCGCTGCCCAAAATACTCTTGGACGGAGCCTTGGCTGATAAATTTGGTTCCATAATTAATTTGCAATGTTGTAAAAGTTGTCGAGGGACCGAATTCTATCATCTTCGTTCCTGCTACAAAATCGACGCCGACGCCAAGTCCGCCGACTCATTCCAGCCACCACCAATCGCGCGAATCAAATTCACTGTCGAGCGAGCACGCTCGCCATCAAGCTGCACGGCGATGCGCTGTTGCTGCAACACACTGCGATCGGCATCAATTACATCCAGATAACTCACCGCTCCTTCCCGGTATTGCGTATGCGATAAGCTGGCGGCACGTAACGATGCTTGTACCGCTCGATCTTGTGCTTGCGTCTGATCACCAAGAATTCGCAGATTGGCAAGGTTATCTTCAACTTCCTTGAACGCCGTCAATACCGTTTGACGATAGTTGGCGATATCCTCTTCATATCTAGCGCGCGCTTGATCGAGCCCAGCTTGACGCGCCCCCCCATCAAAAATCGGCAACGTCAATATAGTGCCGAGCAGCGGCCCAAGCACGAAAGCGCGGCTCGACCAATCGAACAAGTTGCTTAGATCCGCCGATTCGTAACCCAATGCACCGGTGATATTCAAACGAGGGAAAAAGGCCGAGCGCGCGGTACCGATTCGCGCGTTGGCCGCGGCCATTGCCCGTTCTGCAGCGGCGATATCAGGCCGCCGTTCCAGCAATGCGGATGGTAGGCCAGGCGGCACGCTCACGCCGATCCTGGTCAGTGGCTGTGTTACAAAATTAAAATCGGCAGGCGCTTTGCCCAATAAAACGGCAAGCGCGTGTTCCGCCACCGCGCGGCGACGAGCGATGCCATGCACTTCGGATTGCGCTGACGCTAGTTCTGTCTTGGCGCGAGCCACATCCAGTTCGCTGATATCGCCCTCTTCAAAGCGCCGCTGAACGAGCTTAAGGGTTTGTTCTCGTAAACTGAGCGTGTTGCCATACAGTGCTTGGTCGGCGTCAAGCTCGCGGATTAAAAAGTATGCTTGCGCCACGTCGGCTTGCAAAGCCAGTTGCAATGATTGGAACAACGCTTCGTTCTTTTGTTTGTCGGCGGTAGCGGCATCCACTATCGAACTCACACGCCCGAATAAATCCGCTTCATATGCGATGGTGGCTTGCCCCCGCCACAAGGTGTTTGTTGCGGTATTTGCATCAGCCGGTAGACCTTGTGATGCCGGAGAAGGACGTTGGCGTGTCGGACCAAAGCCAACACCGATCTGCGGAAACAATCCTGATCGAGCGTTTTGCTCTAAAGCGCGTGCTTGCAACAGACGCGCCGCGCCGGCTTTCAAATCCTGGTTCTGCAGCAGTGCCTGCACTTCTAACTTGTTCAAATTATCGTCGCCGAAAATCTTCCACCACTCACCGCGTGCCAAATCTTCTGACGGTTGTGCAGCTTTCCATTTCGCAGACTGATCGGTTGTAGTTTCTTTGAACGCCGTCGGCGTATCAACAGCGGGACGTTCGTAAGTTGGCGCTACCGAGCAACCGGCGAGAAACAGTAGCGCGGCCAGTAGCCCGGAGGAAATACCGAGCGATGGTTGAATGAATGCAGATATTGGTTTGTTCATTTTAATTTCTCCCATGAACTTAGTGTTCGACAACCGCAGTTGGTGCAGGCAACGAAGTGATCGGTGCTTCGTGTACAGCGGCAGAATGCAACTTGTGGCCTTTACCCAACGTGCGGAGCAGCACGTAAAACACCGGCGTCAGAAACAGGCCAAACAGCGTAACGCCAAGCATGCCGAAGAACACCGCGATGCCCATTGCATGACGCATCTCCGAACCTGGACCACTGGAAGTTATCAACGGCACCACACCCATAATGAAAGCAATCGACGTCATCAGAATTGGCCGCAGGCGTAAACGGCTGGCATCGATTGCCGCTTGCCATGGCGTACTCCCTTGTATCTCTAATTCGCGAGCGAATTCGACGATCAGAATAGCGTTCTTACACGCCAGCCCGACCAACACCATCAAACCGATCTGCGTAAAGATATTGTTATCGCCGCCAGTGAGCCAAACGCCGGTTAATGCAGCCAGCAAACTCATTGGCACAATCATTATCACCGCTAATGGCAAGGTCAAACTTTCGTACTGCGCAGCAAGCACCAGAAACACTAGCAACACACTAATTGGAAATACCCAGATACCAGCATTACCAGCGAGAATTTGCTGATAAGTCAGATCAGTCCATTCAAACTTCATGCCTTGCGGCAATGTTTTCGCGGCGATGCGTTCTGCAGCGGCTTGCGCTTGCCCGGACGAATAACCCGGTGCTGGGCCGCCATTGATATCAGCCGCCGTGTAACCGTTGTAGCGCACTACCATTTCCGGTCCGAAGCTCGGTGTCACTTTAACCAAGGACGACAACGGCACCATGTCGCCCGCGCTATTGCGAGTTTTTAGTTGCAGGATGTCATCAGCATGCGCGCGGAATGGTGCATCGGCTTGTGCTCGCACTTGGTATACCCGACCGAAACGGTTGAAGTCATTGACGTATAGCGAACCAAGATAGATTTGCATGGTATCGAAGACATCGGTCACGCGAACGCCTTGCTGTTTCGCTTTGACGCGATCGAGATCGACATTCAACTGCGGTACATTGATTTGATAACTGGAGAACATCGGTCCTAATTCGGGCGCGGATTTCGCCGCTGTCATGAAGGCTTGCATTGCTGCATCAAGCTCCGCATAACCGCGCGCACCACGATCTTCGATCTGCAATTTGAAGCCACCTACTGTGCCGAGCCCCATCACCGGCGGCGGCGGGAAAATCGCAATGAACGCGTCCTTGATCCCGGCGTATTGCTTATTGAGTTCACCGGCAATCGCATTCGCCGACAACTCTTTGCCATGCCTCTCACTAAACGGCTTCAGCGTGACGAATACAATGCCGGCGCTGGCGCTATTGGTAAAACCATTGATCGACAAGCCGGGAAAAGCAACCGCGCTTTCCACGCCCGGTTGTTTCAGCGCGATCTCGCCCATGCGGCGGATTACAGCTTCGGTACGATCGAGAGAAGCACCGCTTGGCAATTGCGTGAAGCTGATCAAATATTGTTTATCCTGCGCCGGCACGAAGCCGCCAGGGACTAGATACGACACACCTACCGTCAATGCCAGCAATACGGCATAGATACCCATGGCAGATGTCTTGTGTGAAATAACACGGGTCACGCCTTGGCCGTAACGAGTTGAAGCGCGTCCGAAGAAACGATTGAAACGGGTGAAGAATCTACCGAGATAACGATCCATTAAGCGTGTCAGCGCATCTGGCGGCGTGTCGTGACCTTTAAGCAGAATCGCGGTCAATGCAGGCGATAAGGTCAGTGAATTAAACGCCGATATCACTGTTGAAATGGCAATCGTCATCGCAAACTGTTTGTAAAACTGCCCGCTTAAACCGGTCATGAAAGCCAGCGGTACGAACACTGCGATCAACGTTAATGCAATGGCAATGATAGGCCCACTCACTTCACGCATGGCCTTGTACGTCGCTTCTCGTGGCGACAATCCAGCGGCGATATTTCGTTCAACGTTTTCCACTACAACAATGGCGTCATCCACTACGATGCCAATAGCCAGCACCATGCCGAACAGCGACAGCGCATTGATCGAATAACCGAACCCCAGCATCAACGCGAATGTGCCGACGATAGACACAGGTACTGCAAGTAAAGGAATAATCGAAGCACGCCAAGTTTGCAGGAATACGATTACTACCAGCACTACCAAGGCAATTGCTTCGAGCAAAGTAATCACGACTGATTTGATACTGGCGCGTACGAATTGAGTAGGATCATAGACGATGCGATATTCAACAGACGACGGAAAATCCGCTGACAGCTCCTTCATCACACCGCGGACTTGATCGGATACTTCTAACGCGTTTGCTCCCGGTGCTTGGAAAATCGGAATAGCCACCGCCGGTTTATTATCGAGCAGAGAGCGCAAGCCATATTCGGCGGCAGCTAACTCAATGCGCGCGACATCACTAAGCCGAGTAACAGCGCCATCGGCAGATGTTTTAAGAACAATCTCGCCGAACTCCGCTTCGCTTTTCAACCGACCTTGCGCATTCACGGATAACTGCAAGGGCACGTCTGATGAATTAGGCGATGCACCAATCGTACCGGCAGCTACCTGAACATTTTGCTCGCGAATAGCTTCTACCACTTCGGATGCTGTCAATCCATGCCGCGCCACTTTCTGCGGATCAAGCCATACGCGCATTGCATAGTTGCCGGAACCGAATAAACCGACTTCGCCAACACCTTTGAGTCGTGCCAGACGATCCTTCACATTAAGCACCGCATAATTGCGCAGATAAGTCATGTCGTAACGATTGTCTGGCGAAATCAGATGCACCACCATCGTCAGCGTGGGAGAACTTTTGATGGTGGTCACGCCCAGCCGTTGTACGTCCGCCGGTAAACGCGGCAATGCTTGCGCCACTCGGTTCTGCACCAATTGCTGTGCTTTGTCGGGATCGACGCCTAACTTGAAGTTGATCGTTATCGCTAAATTGCCGTCGCTGTTGGCTTGCGATTGCATATACAACATGTTCTCGACGCCATTGATCGATTCTTCTAAGGGCGAAGCGACGGTTTCGGCGATCACTTTCGGATTAGCGCCCGGATATTGCGCACGCACGACAACCGATGGAGGCACCACTTCCGGATACTCCGAAATCGGTAATTGAAATACTGCTAATACGCCAGCTAGTAAAATTAGCACCGACAACACGCCTGCAAAAATCGGGCGGTCGATAAAGAATTTTGAGATATTCATGATTGTCCTTTTTATTCCCTGTTCCTATTTCTGCGCTTAGGTTTTACGGACGATACTGGGCTGGTTGGTGACGTTTTTTACTTTCGTCTCGGCGTTGGTTTTCTTGGCGTCAGCCGGTTTACCATCCATCGCTACCACTTGCGGATTCACCATGTCACCGGGACGGGTGCGTTGCAAACCGTTAACGACGATGCGCTCACCAGCCTTCAAACCGCTGACCACAACACGCATGCCATTCTGATTTGCGCCGAGACGCACTTCGCGATAAGCCGTGTGATTGTCGGGATTAACTACTAGGACGAAACGCTTATCCTGATCGGTGCCGATGGCTTTTTCATCGATCAACAGCGCATCGTGCGGAGCGCCACCGCCAAGTCGGATGCGCGCATATAAACCAGGCACCAATTGCCCATCTGGATTATCAAAAACAGCACGTATACGGATGGTTCCCGACGAGGCATCGAGACGGTTATCGACTGAACTCACAGCACCCTGACGTGAATAACCTTCTTCATTGGCAAGACCTAAGTAAATCGGCAACGGATTATCTTTTTCCATACGTGTTGGGTTTACCAATTTCAGAAAACTTTGTTCATCCACATCGAATGACGCGTAAATGCGGGAGGATGATATGAGCGTCGTCAACGGTGGCGCATTGCTGCCTGCGGAAATTAGATTGCCGATGGTGACTTCCGCTCGAGATACATGGCCGCTAATAGGCGCAGTGATTTGGGTATATTCAAGATTAAGCTGCGCTAGCTTTAGCGCCGCTTGTGCCGCTTGCAAATTAGCGGCTGCTTCGCGTGAGGCATTCTGCTTTTCTTCATAATCGCGCCGGGCAATCGCATTGTCGGCTAACAAACGCTGGCCTCGCGCCATATCGGTACCCGTATACGCATTTCGCGCGTCGGCTGCAGCTAGTTGTGCCTGCGCACGAGCGACCTCTGCTGCATATGGGCGCTGGTCAATAGTGAATAGAACATCACCCTTACGCACCAAACTGCCATCCTTGAAATGCACCGCAACTAGCCGCCCCGAAACTTGCGGCCTTATATCAACTCGATCGACAGCTTCCAGACGGCCCGAATAATTTTGCCAATCGACAATTTTCTGACTAGTTACTTCTGCCACTTCAACTGCCGTAGCTGGGGGAGCTGATGGCGGCGCAGCGTTGTTGGCATCGGCATGCATAACAGCGAAGCCACCTGCGGTGACAACAATGCCGGAGATCGCCGCAGCAATGGTATTGCGCTTGTTAGCTAGAAGCTTGTGAAAAATGGACATAGTGTTCTCCTTATATGAAGTTCAAGAATTGTTAGCGTTGCCAGCCGGATATAGACGGCGGCGCAAGAAAGCGACGACTTCAGCCAATAGCGGTGGATGACTGCGTAAATCGGCATGCTTGATACCGGCATAGCGCGCGACCTGGGTATGCACGCCGACGGCGATCAGGGCAGCGGCATATTTCTCCGCTTCGTTGTGTAAGACGTCGCATTCAGCAGTAGCGACAAATGCAGGCGGCAAACCGCTTAAGCGACGCGATTCCATAGGCGAGGCGTAGGGATGCATGCGTTGCAATATGCGAGGCAAATATTGGCGATAGCAGTCGGCGCACGTTTCAGCGCTGAGATCGGATTTCAACCGAGCCGCGTCGCCTAACTGCGTCATGCTTGGATCTAACATTGGCCCAATTAACACTTGAGCGGCGATAGGTGAAGCGTTGCGGTCGCGAGCGATTAGCATCAAGCACGCAGCTAGGTTGCCGCCTGCATCGTCCCCGGCGACAGCCAAGCGCAATGGATCAACTTGCAACGTCTTGCCGTTTGCTAACACCCATTCAGTAGCTGCATATGCATCTTCGGGTGCTGCCGGAAAAGGCCTCTCCGGTGCCAGTGAATAACCGACTGATAACACAGCTGCTGGGCACTGGCCGGCAATGAATTGCGCCGGCACATCAGCGTCGTCCAGCGTGCCACCGATAAATCCGCCACCGTGAAAATACAGCACGACTGGAAGTAATTCCGATTGCGGCCCGGCAATCAACTTGCCCGTGTCAGGCCGATACAAGCGAACAGGAATTTGTCCACTGCCCCCAGGAATTTCGAAATTCTCGATCAAGACCGATCGCTGGGAGTGCCCCTGGTTTTGATGAGGTAAATTGAATACGCCCATAGTTAAATCGACTGGTTTAGGTAGTTGGAGCTACCAAATTGATTGGGATGGGAGCATTCTCGGTGTTATATTAAAAAGGATAAACACCGCCAAACGGATAACACTGTTCGGCTTTTACGAACAATGACGATGATGAATTAATGACGAAAAATCGCGGTGTAGTCGGCGCAGGCTCGCTTTAACTGAAAACCTCGCTTTAACTGACAACAAAGGGGAAGTGAAATGGACCGTTTCCAAGCAATGCAGGTATTTGTTCGAGTGGTGGATGCCAACAGTTTCACGCGTGCCGCTGAAAGCCTTGGACTACCGCGCACGACTATAACGACGACCATCCAAAACTTGGAAGCCTTCCTCCAGGTACGCCTGCTAAATAGAACCACCCGCAGTTTGAGCCTGACGCCGGACGGCGCGGCTTACTACGAACGATGCGCCCGCATACTCAGCGATGTTGAGGAAACCGAAAGCGCTTTTCGCGACGTTGCACGCCGCCCACAAGGGCGTCTACGCATCGATGTGCCGGCTCCCATTGGCCGGCTGATTCTTATTCCAAGATTGTGCGACTTTCACACTCGCTATCCCGATATCGAGATAGCGATCGGTATGGGAGATCGTCCTGTTGATCTGGTGCAAGAAGGTGTCGATTGCGTTATCCGAGTTGGTGAATTAATTGACTCAACGCTAGTCGCTCGGCGTATCGGTCTATTTAAAAGCGTAACCTGCGCATCGCCGGACTATCTGACGCATTATGGCGAACCAAAAACCATCGAAGATTTACAAGCACATCGTGCCGTTCATTATTTTTCTAGCCGTACCGGACGTACTATTGATTGGGATTTTGTCATTGACGGTGTAACCACCGAAGTGAAAATGAATGGCGTGGTTTCGGTCAATGATGCTGATGCCTATCTCGCGTGTGGCTTGCAGGGTTTTGGACTAATCCAAGCGCCGCGTTTCATGGCGCTCCCACATTTGGAGGCAGGCACATTGCGCGAGGTGTTGCCACAATGGTCACCTACGCCGATGCCGATTTCAGTGCTCTATCTACATAACCGTCACTTGTCACCGAAGGTGCGTGCTTTTGTCGATTGGGCTGCTGAATTGTTTGGTCGTTGCCCACTGCTAAGCGGGAAAGAAAGTGGCGAGGCAATGGATCATGAATGTTCGTTTGTCGGCAAACCGAGTGGCAATACGGTGCGAGCTATGATGGAACGTAAGAATCTGGTTGAAAGCGAATTGCTTTAGATTAAGCGACCTGCCGAATGAAATGTCCGCATTGTAAAGAGAAGCAACCAATTTTAATGACGCTAGAAATTAGCATTGAATTGTAAATATTACTTCGGTTCGTAGCTATTTCTACAAATAGTAAAAAGTAAAACGACAATTTTTACTTGCTTCAAGAGTAAAAAACGCTGAGTACGTAAGTAGACAGTCGAATCTGCCCCATCGCAATTTCCCTTAATGGTTATCTGCTGACCATTACCTGCCTTGACCGGCACAATTTGTGCTTTCAATGTGCCCAGGTCAATTCATGAGTATCTCACTCTAAAGAATTTATCGAACGCTAGAAGAGGGGTAATCAATAGACGTTCATAGCCGCCAGGGAGGCAACAGTGAATAAGCAAAGATTAGGGAAATTTTCAGCACTTGCATTACTGGTAACCGCAGCAATTATCACGCCTCTTGTTGGGCACAGTGAGCAACCATCAAAAAAATCTAGTTATATGCCAGTGGTAATCGATGAGGAATTTTCGACCACTCTCTCACGGATGAAAGCGGCGAAGCCTGGTGTAAATAAACGGCAGGCGGATTTATTACAAGAGCGCTACGATTTAAGCAATCAACCTGCCGCAAACGTTACCATGTCACGGGGTAAAGCCGTTCAAGAGGGCGTACGCGTGAAGTTGCCTGCCGGCATGACGTGGGAAAAACTCGCGGCTATGACGCCGGATGAAATTAAAGAAAAAAATGTATTTCCACTCGGATTTTTTCCACTACCGCACCCTAATCATCCAGAAGGCGGAATGCTGTTTCCGCATTTTCAAATTGATGAAATCAACCGGCAGGAAGCCCGCAACCTAGTTCGTTTTGATCTTGATTTCGACCTGCCTGATCATTTCTTACCTGAATTCCCCGCACCAATTTTTCTTACGACGCGGCCGGATCTAGGTGATGTTTCTCGCGGCAAGCTAGTTACGATTGATAACTTCTACGAATTATTCAACGGCGTATTGAATCCGAAGCAAATCGAAGGCGTGCGGCTATTGGTAACGCCATTCCCACAACAGCAATTCAATCAAACCGAAGATCGGCGTTCAGAGCGGCCTAGCCGCGGGGTCGCTTGTTTTGATTGCCATGCCAACGGTCATACTAATGCCGCAACCCATCTTGCTGGCGACGTTCGTCCGCAAGAATTTCGGCACCGTATCGACACGCCAACTTTGCGCGGCGTAAACATTCAACGCTTGTTCGGTTCGCAGCGAGCGTTAAAAACCGTGGAAGATTTCACGGAGTTCGAGCAGCGTGCGGCGTACTTTGATGGCGATCCGGTTATCGCCACAAAGAAAGGCGTTAACGTTTTAGAGCGGGCCAGCCAAGTGCACTTCATGGCTGAGTTTCAAGAGTTATTGGACTTCCCACCGGCTCCGAAGCTTGGCATTGATGGAAAGTTAGATCCAAAGAAAGCGACTCAGGTAGAACTACGCGGCCAAGCCGTGTTCCTTGGAAAAGGCCAATGCGCAACTTGTCATACCCCGCCTTATTACACCGACAACTTAATGCATAATTTGAAAGTGGAGCGGTTCTACAAACCGAGACTAATTAATGGCATGATGGCCAGCGCCGATGGGCCTATCAAAACATTCCCATTGCGCGGCATTAAAGATTCATCACCGTATTTGCATGATGGAAGATTGCTGACGTTGGATGATTCAGTGGAGTTCTTTAATTTGGTGCTTGAGCTTAAGTTGTCGGAACAGGAAAAGAAAGATTTGGTCGCGTTTATGAGACAGTTGTAGTCATATCCCAAACATCCGTGCGTGGCAAATAAACGAAAGAACTATTAACGCGCACGGAATCGAGTGTCAGGCTTGCAAATCAATTGATGAATCATCTAATCTTAGTTTGCCAGTCTGCTGTTGGCGTGTTGATAGAACCTTGCTAGCCGAGGTTCAGGAGCCCTGGCAGTAGTCTGGCCTGGCCATTCCCCGTTCTGCCATTCGCAAGGTTGTCAAACAGAAAAAACTACGGAATCGAGTATTACGTTTGTAAACTGTTATTCAATGAACGAACGGAGCCGTAGAGCAGTCGCTTCGACTGAACACGCTATTGCTCAACAGTCGGAGAGAGCCATATTCACGAACAAAAGATGAAAATCTCAATATAGCGAGTTACGGCTTCGCGTCACAGACGAAGTAACTCATGGTGTCGCAAAAGCTGCCGTCGCAGCGGGCGCCATTGGCGATTTTTCCTGCCTTGAACACATTCCAGCGCGACTCATCCGAAACCGACTCCGTCCAGTGGCAATCTTCGAGGTGACCAGCCATTAGCGGACGGCACTGCAACTCCATGTCGTCACAGAAATCGCCGTGGCAGCGGACACCCGTCATTACGCCACTATCGCCGCAGCTGACACCGTCTTCGATGCTGCAACCCGGGCTGTGGAAGGGGGTACGATGGCAGGCGGTGAAGGTGCCGTTCGTTTCTTCGGAAACCCTGCGAGAGAAGGATGCGCTTCCAAGAGCCACACCGCTCGCCACTGGTTTGCACATGAGGTCGATGTTGTCGCAATTGTCTCCGTTACAGCCTGCGCCTATGACTGCATATTCTGGCTCGCAAAGAGCTGGTGGAAATTCCTCACTGGTTCGAAGGATCTGAGGACGAGTAACGAAGTTTGGTGCCATTACGCCCATCGCGGAAGCAAGATGGCGACTGATGATTTCCTGTCCACCGCGGTTGGGGTGCAACGTGCCAAATAGGTCATCCTGCGTCGTCCATGATTCGAGGTAGGTGACGGTGAAGTTCGAAGAGTTGCAATAAGCGTGGCCCTTACCTTCTTCAGCTATGCCGGTGACGGGAGTCCATCCTAGCGACGTAGTATCGCGAAGAATTTGATTAAGCGGTTCGAAGACAACGCGGTGTGCCCACGCCACTTCACGGAAATTGATATTGCCGCTTGGTAGTAGGCATGTGTTTCTCGGATCTCCACAAATAGCGTTCTTAAAGTCGAGGTTGTCGCAAGTCTGTCCGGCTTGGTTCTTGATCAGTGGATCAGGGTACTCGGGGATAAGCAGCTTGGCGTTTGCGGCCAACGGCAGCCGTGAGCGGATCGCCCGGTCGAGCGACGGATAGCCATTCGTCTTCAGGTCTTCCAGCAGAAGCTTTATTTCGATGGAAAGCCCCACATAAGGTGTTCGGCCTTGAGGCAACGGCGGACAATCCTCCACGTTGTCCTCATAACAATAGATCCGATCGAGATGCCCTTTAATGCAGCCATTCTGGTCGCATTTGACCGGGACGATTTCAGTTGAGGCGAGGACGTCGCATGTCGGAAGACCAGTCACGTCGATATTAAGGATCTTATTAGGGACCGCGCAGGCATTAATGATAGAACCGAAGCCGATGTCATTGCCGCCGACTCCGAATATTAGATAGTCAATCTTTCGGCTGTTGGTGCAGTCGCCGCTCTGGTCGCAGAGCGCTTTCACTACATCGTCTACGGCGTTGAAGTAGCGGGGATGCTGCGGCTCCGAAATGATGTTTTTAATGGTAGCGCCGGATTGTGCTACCGAGAGGAATGTCACCGACGAATGCGGATCGGAGCGCTCAAGCATTAACGCCGCTTGAACATGTGCAGAGTAAACGGAGAGGTGCTTGTTGGGGTAGTACCAAAGGTTCTCAGGAGATCTGAAGCGACTGTTCATCGCTAGATCACCGACCGGAAAAGTGGGATTCCCCTCACCCGACGAGTATGAATCACCCATCGAAACGACCAGATAATCCTTGAGTTCGATCTCCTTGAGAAGCGCATCCGACCATCGTCCATCCGCTGTAGACACGGTTAAGCTCACCGCGTATTTTCCCAACGCTGGCAACTCGACGCGGAAGCGGCATTCTGTGGAAGACTGCACCGGTAGCGGACCCATCTGGCCTTCTCGACGCACAACCCAGCTATACGTGGTGATGGGCGTGGGCGCAAACGGGTTGAGGCTGCAAAAATCCAGGTACACGCCCCACGAGCTAGGATTGATGGCCGCGGAATAGAAATGGGGTACGAGATGCGCAGGGGCTACATCAATGAAGTCGTGTTGTCCGAACCGTTCCTCCATCTCCCATTCGATGATGGGCCGAGCAATGGGGTTGACGAACTCTGCAAGAATTCTAGTATCGAAGAAGCTTTCATTTAGATCTACGCCCGTTCGATCTATGATGTGAAACACCACAAAGTTCTGGCCGGACCGCACATATGCTGGCGGTACATCGATACGAAATTCGTCACGAATGGGACACCCATCATGAGAAATCGGCCCGGAAATAAGTGCGCCATTAAAAAACACGCCGGCGATGTCGTTATCAACCGATACCATAATGCGCACGTCGGCCGCCCCCTCTGGAATTTCAACAACACGCCGCACCAGTAACTGAGATCCAAAGGGCCACGGTGTCCTCACTGTTGACTGCAAGGGACAAGCCTCCCCACCCATGGCGTTTCTCGTGCTAGCCCCAAAAGCGCCAGCGGCGGTACTAAAGGTAGAATCGTCGAACTCTGGCTGCTCAAATGCTGGAGGCGGAGATTCATTTATTGGAAGGATTTGGATCTTGTATCCGCCCTCTTCATAAGCAAGAATTTCCACGGTGTCGGGTCCCACTGCCGGATTGGTGGATCTTTCATCTGCGCGTATCGTTTCGGTACCTAACAGAAGTGCAAATAAAAAAATCATCCCCGAGAATAATTTTACCGGTGTTCCTGCGAGTTTCATTTAAGTATGCCTTTAAAGAAAAAAGGCTTGCTTCCCTACGCCTGACACGCAACCTTTGCGCATTCTCCGGGGATCAACGGTGCGCTTATATCTATACATATTAGAAAATTTAACAGCAGACACCCTATTTTTTTGTGCTGCATAACGGCGTGCAATATCTGCACTTAGTGATATACGAATGCGCGGCACGTGTCCGTACAGTTCAGTTCACGGCAGGTCGATTGCTAATCGCGCAATTTAGATGCCGCTCGATTTGTTTTCGACACCGATTTTTTTCGATACGGCGGAACCGGTCTTGATCGCAGACTGTCTTAGTTAATAAGTAATGCTGCATGAATAAGCACTACTGATTAGAGTATGAAGGAAGCTGCACCATGTCTCGGCTATATACGCCAAGGAACATCCTGAGCAGAGTCTGGAAGTGTTTCTTTGCCTTTGCATTAATCTTCGCTGTCACTACCCCGAAATCACAAACGCCTAATCCCTACGCGGAAGACGCAGAGCGCGTGGCAGCTCTCCTCCAATGGACGGGAGGCGCGTGGAGCTTTATCACCGGCTTTCGAACGGGCGTCGGGTTTCTCACCGGTCTGGACGGGCAAAGTCAAATTACGCTTGCAGACATTCGGCAAATTGTTGGTGAAGCTCTCCGAGAACAAGAGCTAACGGAGTTGAAGAAAGAGGTTAACGGTTACATCGATAACTTCCATCAAACGCAAGTATTGGCGCGCGACCTAGTGATGAGCGGACAGAGTATGGATACCCTCATGACATCGAGTTGGGCACAAACTTATCTGCGCGGTCGTCTCACCGATCTGGTCAGCACCGGGACAGAGCTAGTAAATAAACTTGAGCCTATTATGCGGCTCCCGGTCAGTGTTGAGAACGATCGGCTCGTGGTCGACGCCCTTCCGGCATACACAGTACTTGTTCCCGCATTGATCTCGGCCATGAAGCTCGCTGGCGAAATTGATCCGCAGCTGAAACGTGGCCATGATGAGTTTATCAGCGAGAAGATCGTTAAAGCGCAGCAGACGCTTTTCATGGCGGCCGGGGCATACGTTTTATATGCATATGAACCCGCGCGAGGCCAGATTTTTTTCTACTCGCCAGTAGGTGAGGACAGAAGCTGGATGCTGAGTCGGCCGCTCTATCGGTATTACTACTTTGATCCATTTGTAACCACCGCATTCGCCGGCCCGTATGAGCCATTTTTCAGGTACCAAGCACTTCCGGTCGTTCAGCTTGCCTTGGACTCTTTAGAGAAAACCGTGAATGCTCAGCCCGCAATGGTGTCGGCAACAAATGTGTATATCTGGGATCTTTATGGTAGTCCGAGCTTTCGTCCGAAAAACCCCAGCCTTGCTCCAGTTGCATTCGGACATATTACCCAGGTACGCCAATAGCACTCTATCTGCTCGCTCCGGTCAGTGCCAATTCTTCTACACTAAGTAGAGGTCGTTTATGAGAACCGCAAGAGAAATGCTGCTTGTTACTACTCTTCTAATAGGAGGAGTATTAATGCCATCGGCAGTATTCGCGCAATGCAGTGTTGCTCCATGCCTCGCTGAGGTGACTGTCAGCGCGAGTGGCGATTTGCTGGCCTTGTCCGGATCATTAGTAGGCACGGAAGACTGGCAAGTAGTTAACGTGTCGCGTATTACCGGAGAACACGTCGTCGGACCAGTGACGAGATGGCAGACGCAAGACGGTGAGTTTACTGTTGAACATTTGGCAGGAATAAATCCAAGTGGGGACTTATTAGTTTTTTTCTGGTCGCTACGGGCCAATTGGCAAGTAGTTAATGTCTCGGCCATAACCGGTCAACGCGTTCTTGGTCCAGTGACCAACTGGCAAACTCAGGATGGTCCATTCACCATCGAACACTTGGTAGGCGTGAATGCTGATGGTGACTTGATGCTTTTCTTTTGGTCACCCCAAGCAGATTGGCAGGCCGCTAACATTTCGACCATAACCGGACAAAAAATGGCTAATATCTCGGCGACCATTACGGGACAGCCTAGGCCCGGACAGCAGGCTATGACCGGGCAACAGGTTCTCGGTCCAGTGACTAACTGGCAAAGTCAGGATGGTCCATTCACGATCGAACACTTGGCGGGCGTAAATGCTGATGGTGACTTAGTGCTTTTCTTTTGGTCACCTCGGGCAGATTGGCAGGCTTTTAATATTTCAGCCGTGACCGGTCAACGCGTCGTTGGCCCCGTAACGAGTTGGCAGGTACAAGATGGGCCGTTTATAGCCGAGAATTTGGCAGGCGTGAGTTCTAGCGGGGACTTGTTGGTTTTTTTCTGGTCGCCAAAGGCAGATTGGCAAGTAGTCAACGTTTCTCGCATTACTGGGAAGCAGGTTGTTGGCCCGGTGACCAGCTGGGTGAAAGGCAAGATAGATCATCTTGCCGCGACTGGGCTGAACGAGAGAGGAGTCTACGTGTTCTGGAACCTCGGATTCGGACGGCAACCAAATCCTGGCTGGGGCTTTTGTGACGTGTCACAAACAGGGTGCACACGTCTTATTTTTGCTTCTAGCGCGAGATAGAGGATGCAAGCTAATTTTCTGTTTGGCGAGCGATCGCTAATTGCAATAAGAGTGGCTATGAAGAAAGACGGAGAGATCCAATTGTTACTACAGAAAAAGCAGTGGCTCTAGAGCGTAAGGTTAATCAGATCAGGATCGCCCGTCTTTTATAAAATCACGTCATTGGAAATACAAAAATACAATCACCGTAACCGTATAACGCCACTGTCGTGACGGTGATTTACCCTTCTTGAAATTTCATTTTCTCTATCTTCATCGCACAGCTTGTTGCTGAATACGTATCAGTAAAGTTCGTAGCCCATTCCGTTTCAGAATACAACCACACACCGAGTAATTTTCGCCACATCGCGTTCTTGCATTTTGTGTGTTCCTTGCTACCTTGAAATAGAACCCTCCTCAAATAACAAACAGCAACCGTCATTTAGTTGTCCGCGAATTTCAAACGGCGCATACATATTCACGCCGTCGAAACTGCCATTCGGCACGCAGCCTGCTGGTGATCACTTTCTCTCGGATGGAGCGCCCACTTAGTTCAGCTAGGTCGCGAAGCCCTCTGTTGTAGATTCCATCAACAAAGGAAAATCGATATGTGCCGTCGGTACTCACGGTCTCTTGTAGCCGTCGAGATGTTGTTCAAAAGTGTAAAGCCTGCATGCTTGTTGTTAGCCACATGCGTTTCCGTAAATTCGATTGTCTTCGCGCAGTCACCGCCAGCACTTGGCACCTTGCCACATGAAGAGTTAGTTCCCGACCCCGCCGCATACGAGGCGGCAAAATCAGCACCCCGCCCTTTGGCACGCCGAGCCTCACCTACAAGCCCTATCCCACCGGGACCCTCGCCGAAAATCGTCATGAGCTTTGAGGGGATATACGATCCATCATCTACACCACCGGATGAAACAAGTGCTATCGGCCCTACCCGACTTGTGGAGTTCATTAACACCCGTTTAGGAATCTTCGATCGGCACGGAATATTGCTCGATAGTGGAAGTGCTCAGCAGTTTACTGGCGCAAACGCTTCAGCTTTTGTCAGCGATCCGCAAATCCTGTGGGACCCATCGTCACAGCGTTTTTATTACACGATCTATGAGAACCGGAGTCATGCCGGCGGGGCTGATCCAGGCATCGCTTGGGGCTTCAGCACCACATCCTCACCAAGCTCGTTGTCCGATTTCTGTAACTACTTCTCGCGGTTCACCTATGGCGGGCAATTTCCCTATGGTGTGTTTCCTGACTTTCCGCAACTCGGCATGACGCGCGATTTTCTGCTGGTTGGCGCTAACCGCTTTTCGTTTGACAGAGTCTTTATCGGTGCCGACCTCGTTTGGATAAGCAAACCACCGCCGGGTACGACATGTCCCGCGCCGAACAGCTTTCGCAGTGGAATTTTCGAACAGGTGAAGAGCGCTGACGGGCTTGAGGCATTCACCCTCATTCCGGCACGTCAGGTCGATGCCAACTCGACTGGCTGGGTAGTGAGCGCAGTGTTCCCAGGCGGCAACTTCCTCAACGTCTACAGCGTACGGCCTGGTGCGGCAGCAGGCCCCCCTTTACTCAGCAGCGCTGCCCGCGTCAATGTTCCGGAATACTTAATACCGGTAGACGCACAACAGGCCGGTACGACTACCAGCGGCGAACCCGCGCCGTTACTCGACACAGGGAGCGGAAAACTCACACAGGCTTACGCCGCCTTCGATCCGCGATTGGGACACATAGCTATCTGGACAGCGCATGCCGTATATGGCGGTGCGGGATCGGAAATCCGCTGGTATGAAATCGATCCCTCTCAGCGCCGGCTCGATCAATCCGGTGTAATCACGGACCCGAGCGCTAATACATTCTTTTTCTACGGAAGTATTGCCCCAGACCGTGCTGTCCACGGGACCACTGCGCGATTCGGTAGCAATATGGTGCTCGGCTTCAATCAATCATCTGCCACCACCGATGTACAAATCGCAATGGTGTCGAAGACGGGAGCCGCGCCTCAGTCGGCATCAGTCGTGGTCAAGTCTTCGCCGGGCCCCAACATCGACTTTAACTGCTTCAACAACGACCGTGGCGCCTGCCGGTGGGGTGATTATTCCAGCGCTAGCCACGATCCAACACCTCCCAACAATACCGGCCAGGTCTGGCTTACAAACGAATGGAGCGTAGGTAGTGGGGACGATAACGACTACGACTCGCGCACATGGAATTGGGTAGCAACACCAGGGCGCGTCGCGAGTGGAGATGTTAACGGCGATGGCGTGGTGAACTGCACCGACGTGAAGATCGTCAAGGCAGTATTTGGTAAGACATGCAACCAAGCTGGATACAATTCTTTGGCCGATGTGAATCAAGACTGTGCCATTGATATACGCGATTTAGCAACCGTCTCGCAGCAGTTAATTCAAGGCACTACGTGTCAATAAAAGCGACCGTGTACACAACATAAAAGAGGAGAGGACATGATTAAAATTATTAGCTTTCTGTTATTTCTAGCATTAAGTGCGACATGCTTTGCTGGAGTGATTAGCGTGGTAGGTCCAGGAACATCCCCTGCTGTGGCAGACACCTTTACGATCAATATTCAAGGGACGGGGATAGTAGATCTATACGCATTCCAATTTGATCTATCTTTCGATCCAACACTGCTCGCTGCCAACGCAACGACTCAAGGAACTCTTCTTGCCGGTAGCGGCGGATTTTTGCCGGGCGTAATCGACAATATCAGCGGAGACATTACATTCATTGCCGACACATTAAGTGGATTAGTCTCCGGCGTAACGGGTGACGGAACGCTTGCGGCAATCTCATTCACTGCGCTAGCGCCTGGAACAAGTGCTATTACTTTAAATAACTTTATTTTTCTGGATTCGAATCTAACTGACATCACAGAAACCATCGAGAACGGGATCGTAACAGTAGCGGAAATCGCAATGCCCGAACCTCCAGCTGTACTTCTCTTTTGCGTGGGGCTGCTGCCGTTCATTAGTAAAAGACGCTTACTGATACGAATCTCGCAAAGTTTCCGAACAACAGGTAGCTCGGATGAAGCGCCAGCGTAATCCAGGGCGAAGGTGGAGTGAAGAATGTCACCCCCGGATTACGCTGACGCTTCATTCAGACTACAAGTGGAATTCGTATTAGTTGGAAAAACAATAACCGAATGGTATAGCTACCGATGATTCATAGTTTTACTAAACAATCGTGAAATCTCAATTGCTTTCCGTCCATCCCAAAGTTTGGGGCTGCGACCGCATCAGTAGAGGCTGCAACTCTTTCAATGAACGTGTGTTAAGTACATCGTCTTTTTCCAACCAGCCGCGACACGCCTGTCCAATACCAAAGCGAAGATTTTCAAAATCGAAGACACTGTGAGCATCGGAATCAATACTGATTAATACACCTTCCGCCTTCGCTATCTGACAATACTTATCGACTAAATCGAGACGCTGCGGCTGCGCATTCAATTCCAGAAAACAACCACACGCCTTTGCTTTGCGGATCACACGCAGCAGATCAATATCGTACGGTTCACGCTCATTGATCAACCGTCCCGTCGGATGCGCCAAGATATTGAAGTAAGGATGATCCATCGCTCGCAGTATTCGCTCCGTCTGCCGCGCTCTCGATAGATCGAAGCGACTATGCACTGCACCGATGACGACGTCGAGGCGGGCCAAAATCGAGTCTGGCAAATCCAAATTACCGTCTTCGAGAATTTCGACCTCAATGCCCTTGAGCAAAGTAATGCCGTCCAGCTCCGCGTTAAGCCGGTCGATCTTGTCGATATGCTTTGCCAAGCGAATCGGATCGAGACCGCGAGCCATTGCAAGACGTTGCGAGTGCTCGGTAATCGCAAGGTATTCCAATCCCTTGGCTTTCGCCGCCATCGCCATTTCGCGTAACGTGTTGCGTCCGTCGCTCTCCTTCGTATGCGCATGCAGATCGCCGCGCAGGTCGGCAAGCCTGACAAGCTTCGGCATACGGTTGGTTCGCGCCGCCTCAAGCTCCCCTCTGTCTTCCCGCAATTCAGGAGGAATAAATTGCAGCCCAGTCGCTTCGTAAACTGACGCTTCGGTACCTCCAGCAATTCTCTCTTTGCCACGAAAGACACCGTACTCGTTGATCTTCAACCCACGATCCTGCGCAAGCCGGCGCAGCGCAATGTTGTGCGCTTTCGAGCCGGTGAAATAAACTAATGCCGCGCCGAAACTCCCCGGCACGACGACGCGTAAATCAACCTGCAAACCGCTGCGCAATAAAACGCCCGCGCGTGTAGGCCCACTCGACAACACTTCCATCACATCCTCGTACTCCACGAAGCGCTGCATAACTGGGCTATTGGTGTCTGTAGTCACGAGAATATCCAGATCACCCACGGTCTCACACATGCGGCGAAAACTACCGGCAATCGCGACACGATCAACGCCTGGTACTGCGGCGAGATATTTTTGCAACGGCTCTGCATATTGCATCGCCTCAGCTAACTTGAAGCGATGCGTTCGGTCAATATGCGCTTCGATGGTATCTAAAATGTGCTGTTCTGTTTTTAAACCAAAGCCGGGGACGTCGCGAATTTTTCCCTCTTTGGCAGCATGATAAAGTTGCTCGATGGTTTGCACATTCAAGGCATCGTGCAATGCCTTCACGCGTTTCGGCCCAAGCCCCGGCATTTTCAAAAGCTCGGTAATTGCGGGTGGAAGTGCTTTGCGTAATCGCGCCAGCAATGCGCAATCACCCGTAATAACGACCTCCGTAATTTTGGCGGCTAGGTCGGTTCCGATTCCTGGCAAACTAGTAAGGTCACCACCCTTTTCCACCATCAATTGCACGCTGCGCCGTAAATCTCCGACGATACGAGCAGCATTTCGATAAGCACGAATTCGAAAAACATTCTCGCCTTCAATTTCCAACAAGTCGGCGATTTCATTAAACACCGCGGCGATATCTGCGTTTTGAACAGACATAGAGAATAGCGAGTTATCAGTTGATGACAACTAGCTTTGAAAAAGGGAGCGTTATAGCGCAAAGCATACTAAGTATTATGATTTCCAACAGATGAATTGGTTCGCTGATCTAGTGGTCTATCACGCTACATTTTGCACATTGCGTGACTGTCATTCTGAGCGCCAGCGAAGAATCTGCTGTTTACGGCGGTTAAAATTAGCACTGCGCATAACTAGACAAAAAGCAGATTCTTCGTTGCACTCAGAATGACAAGAGAAAAATGTGCCTAACGAATTTATCTGGACGACCTACCAATGCTTGTCATATATGTAGTGGCTGCATTGTTTATAACGATGCTTGTCATAGACGGCGCTACCAGACCATGACGGATGCCAAGCATAGTTTGCCGGCGGCGGAAAACCGCTCTAATTCATCAATAATCTTGCCTCAAACTCCTCAATCGGCACCGGTCTGCCGAACAAGTATCCCTGACAAAAACCGCATCCATGTTGCTCCAGGAAAGCACGCTGACTCTCTGTTTCCACACCTTCGGCAATGACCTCCATTCCCAGGTTATCTGCCATGCCAATAATGGTCTGCACAATGATCGCATCCCTATTATTACTACCCATATTGCGCACGAATGATTGATCAATTTTCAACTGATCGAGAGGTAATTGCGTTAAGTAGGAAAGCGATGAATATCCGGTGCCGAAGTCGTCCAGCGAGAAACGCACGCCAACCTTTTTGAGTGCTTCCATTTTAGCAATGGTGTCATCAATGTTGCCCAACACCATGCTCTCCGTAAGTTCGAGCTTGAGCCGATCAGGGTTAAGCACATAATTGCACAGCGTCTGGTTCACCTGCTCAACGAAATTGGCCTGATGGAACTGGCGTGCGCTGACGTTGACGGCAAGCTGCAGATCACGTGTGCGCGGCTCTGCATCCCACGCCTTGAGTTGGGCGCAAGCGATGTTTAGCACCCACAGTCCGATTGGCAGTATCAGACCTGTCTCTTCGGCCAAACGGATGAACTGTAGAGGTAAGACAAGCCCACGTTGCGGGTGCTGCCACCTTATTAATGCCTCAGCACCTACGATATAACCTGAGTGGTCTACTTGCATTTGGTAATAGAGTTTGAACTGGTTTTCCGCCAAAGCGCGGCGCAAATCTTCTTCCAATGTAATACGGGCTTCCAATGCAGCCTGCATAGCAGGGTCATAAAACCGCTGAGTGCCACGCCCGGCATTTTTTGCCTGATACATAGCAGCGTCCGCTCGTCTGATCAGTTCATCTACTGTGATCTCTTGTTTGCAAAGCAGGCTGATCCCAATACTGGCGGAGGTATGGTATTCGTAACCTTCCAATGAATAAGGCGGCTCTACGCGTCTTTGCGTGGAATTGTAAATATCATGGATGTCGAGGGGAGA
>JAZKCF010000011.1:0-60167 GCA_040388195.1 Pseudomonadota bacterium | reverse complement strand
CCGGCGTTGTTGCTCCGCCTTGCATGGAATGGCCATGCCGCGTTGTCGCGTCTAGCCGGACAGCTCGAAAAACGTACACTCGGGCACATTCAATCTCCGTTTCTAGGTTGAAAGGTAGCCTTGAAAGCTTATCTTGTTGGTGGCGCTGTACGTGACAACCTGCTTGGTCTTGACGGGCAGGATCGGGATTTCGTCGTCGTCGGCGCCACGCCGGAAGAAATGACTGCCGCCGGCTTTAAACCGGTTGGCAAAGATTTTCCCGTTTTTCTCCATCCTCAAACCCACGAAGAATATGCGCTCGCGCGTACTGAACGAAAGACCGCGCGAGGCTATAAAGGCTTTCAAGTTTATGCAACGCCAGAGGTCACGCTGGAAGAGGATCTTGCTCGACGCGATTTAACTATTAATGCGATGGCGATGGACGATACGGGGCAGTTGATTGATCCTTACAACGGCGCGGTTGATTTGAAGGCATGCATTCTCAGGCATGTCAGCCCGGCATTTGTAGAGGACCCGGTACGAATTCTTCGTATCGCTCGATTTGCCGCGCGCTTTGCCGGATTTTCCGTAGCGCCGGAAACGATAGTGTTGATGCGCACAATGATAGAGAACGGCGAGATTGATTCCTTGGTACCGGAACGCGTGTGGCAAGAACTATCGCGGGGACTAATGGAAAGAACACCGTCACGCATGTTTCAAGTCTTGCGTGATTGCGGGGCGTTAGCCAGGATTCTTCCGGAAATCGACTGCTTGTTTGGTGTACCGCAACCCGCGCAGCATCATCCCGAGATTGATACCGGCGTGCATGTCATGATGGTAGTCGATTATGCCGCGACTCAAAGCTATAGCCTTTGCGTACGATTTTCCGCACTAACCCACGATTTAGGCAAAGGGACTACCCCGGCAGAAGAATGGCCAAAACATCACGGCCACGAAACGCGAAGCGTGCATTTGCTGGACGGCGTTTGTGCAAGATTGAAGGTTCCCGTCGATTGCCGGGATCTCGCTAGGCTTGTCGCTCGTTATCATGGAGACGTTCATCGCGCGCTTGAATTACGGCCTGATACCATCGTTAAGCTACTGCAAACGGCCGATGGCTTCCGCAGACCAGAACGATTCGATGAGTTATTACAAGCTTGCGAGGCGGATAGTCGAGGCCGCTTAGGGAAAAACAATGCGCCTTATCCGCAGGCTGGTTATTTGCGAGGTGCGCTACAAGCCGCGTGCAACATCAATGCAGGAAAAATCGCGGATGAACAAATAGACCCGACTGCAATTGCCGAAGCGATCAGACAGGCTCGCATTCGTACCATTATTGAGTATTCAAAAAACAACGCCGATACGAATATATAAGACAAGGGATAATTTGAGTTGTTAGAATGAGAAATGATTCACTTGTGCATGCTTGATTGGCAATTAGAATTGACCTCGGTGCCAGTATCGTAGTGTCAGCGCTTCCAAGAAAGGAGTTGGCCTGTGAAAGAAGATGAGTCCCCGCTTGAACGATTGTTCCCTCGTATTGCGAAGCAAGTCCTGAGTCATTGGAGGCAACCTGAGTTCGAAAAATTCGCGTCCGAATTAATTATCGACACTCGTGGAACGCGGAAAGGCTTACCTAAAGAAGTGTTGTCCGATCTGCTGTTCCTATACGCCATTCATTTGGAAATATCCGGTAACGATCCGCAGAATGCCTTCCTACCCACATCCACCAGTGCATCCAGGCCACACTAGAAAATGCGCTGACAACACCAAAAATTCTCTCCAATAAAAAAGCCCTCTATCAAGAGGGCTTTTTATTGGGGGAAAAATCGCCCCCTAAATCAAACTTCCAACTTAAGCCAGTGGCTTTTCCACTGCAGCAAAAGCAGCAGCGGCATTGGATTCAGCAGCAGCGGCCAGCTGTTTGTTGACCTTAACAACTTGATCCAGCGCATTTGTAGCAGCAGATACGGTCGACTTTACAAAAGCTACGATCGGCTCGGAACCAGCAGGAGCGCTCTTAGCAACGTTGTCTAATGCCGTAGCAACTTGTTTGTTTATTTCAGCCACTTGTGCTTCGCCGATATCTTTCAATTCGGTATTAGCTTGAGCCAGGATTTCATAGACACCACGGGAATAAGCTAACGACTTGGTAGCGTTAGGTTTGACGTTGGCGGTCTGCAATGTAACGGCTTCTTTCAGATCCTTAACATTGGTCAGCGTCTGCACATTTTTGACGCTTTCTTCAACGAGTTCACGAGCCGTGGAAAAATTGAGGTCAGCAAGACGGCGGGTGCTCTCAAGCTGAACACTGGCGATACGAACAAAATTGTCGACAGCAGCCTGTTGAAATGCAGCAAACTGATTTGGGGCGGTAAACATAGTGAACTCCTTATTGTAGTCAGTTGGGCTAACGCACCAGTATGCTGCGTCGCAACAAGGACATTTTAACCTTTACCTAGTTGTTGTCAAGAATTTTCTCGCGCCGCAGCAAAATAATTACTTATGCTTAACAATCAGTTTATTACGACACGAAAAATCCCGAATAACGGTCCTAATATAAAAACTGTTCAACCGGCATATCAGTAACTGCGCTTGCCCCCGACTTAATCGCCACGATCAGTGAAATAGTCTCTGGGAATAGCCGCGAAAAATAGAAGTGCGCAGTGGTGAGTTTAGCTTGGTAAAAGCCGTCCTGATCGCTACCTTGCTTAGCCAGCGCCACTTTTGCCATGCGCGCCCAAAAATAACCATAACAAAGGTGACCGAAAACACGCAGGTATTCACTCGCCGCTGCCGCCGCCTCGTCTTGATTGCGAATCGCTTGCATGCCGATCCACATCGTCAAATCCCCAATCTCTTTATTAAGCTTCGCCAAAGGATCGACAAATTCGCCCATCGCCTCGTCGCTGTTGGCCTCGCAGAATTTATGTACTATTTTTGTGAACTTACGAAGCTTCTGGCCTTGGTCTAACAAAATTTTACGACCGAGCAAATCAAGCGCCTGGATACCATTAGTTCCTTCATAAATCATCGCAATACGCCCGTCACGCACTAGCTGCTCCATGCCCCACTCTTTTATATAACCATGCCCTCCAAAGCACTGAAGGCCGAGATTCGCGCCGGCAAAACCATTATCGGTCATGAAGGCTTTGGCAACTGGCGTCAGCAAGGCGACTAAATCTTCTGCGTCTTTGCGCATGGTTTCGTCGGGATGTTTTTGCTCTGTATCGATTTGTAGCGCAATCCATAGCGCCATTGCTCGACCAGCTTCGTTGTACGCTTTTTGAGTGAGTAGCATACGGCGCACATCAGGATGAACAATGATGGGATCGGCCGGCCCATCTGGATTCTTCGGTCCTGTGAGAGAGCGCATTTGCAAACGCTCCTTTGTATAGGCCAAGGAACTTTGATAAGCCACGTCCCCAATCGCAAGTCCTTGCAAGCCGACACCCAAGCGGGCGGCGTTCATCATCGTGAACATGGCTTGCATTCCCTTATTGGGTTCTCCGATCAAGTAACCAACCGCATCGTCAAAATTCATTACTGCGGTCGCATTGGCGCGGATACCCATCTTGTGCTCAAGCGAACCTGCTTTCACGCCATTGCGTGCGCCTAAAGAACCATCGGCATTCACAAGAAATTTGGGCGCCAGAAAAAGACTGATGCCTTTTGTACCGGCAGGAGCGTCGGGCAATCGTGCCAAAACAAGATGAATAATATTTTCAGCTAAGTCGTGCTCGCCGGATGAAATGAAGATTTTGGTCCCAGTTAACCGATAGGTCTCGTCCGCCTGCGGCACAGCTTTAGTACGTAATAAACCAAGATCCGTCCCACAATGAGATTCGGTAAGACACATCGTGCCTGTCCATTGCCCTGACAACAGTCGCGGCAAGTAAAGATCTTTAATCTGCTGCGAAGCATGCGAATGGACTGCGTTATAGGCGCCATGCGTCAAGCCGGGATACATTGCCCATGCCATGTTGGCAGCAGACATCAATTCGTTGAGGCATATGCCCAACACATACGGTAGTCCTTGGCCGCCATATTTTGGATCACCGTCTAACGCCGGCCAACCACCTTCGCAGTAAGCTTGATAAGCGTCCTTGAATCCTTTTGGCGTAGTGACCACACCATCTTTAATTTGGCAGCCTTCTTCATCACCACTACGGTTTAAAGGAAACAATACATTCTCGGCAAACTTGGCCGCTTCTTCCAATACTTGATCAACGAGCTCTGGAGTAGCTTCCTCATGGCCCGGCAAAGACTTCATCGCTGCTTCCATATCGAGTACTTCATTCAGCACAAACCGAATGTCACGCAACGGTGCTTTATAAATAGCCATGCCAAGTCTCCTAACAATACAAAAATTCAATGGGGATCAGTTTGCCAGCCAAAGTAATGACTAAGCAATCTTGCCAAGCTTCATTGCATCAGCCTACACTCCAAAAGAGTAAGACGCATCCCGCTTCATTAAAATTCAGGGCTTACGCAAAACTATCCAAGCAAGGCGCGCCGACACAGGCAGTACTATTGGTGTAACACCGCCGAGACAACTTTGCGTGAATCCTATAATTAAGCCTATCGTGTTTACATGGAGCTATCTCCGATGAAAATTGGCATTCCCACCGAAACGCGTCCAGGCGAAAGCCGAGTGGCGGCGACGCCAGAAACAGTTAAGAAACTGACAAGCGGCGGGTTACATGTAGTGATTGTGCAAGCGGGTGCCGGCGTAGCTGCCAGTATTCCGGACGACCAATATCAAGCAGCCGGCGCCACTATCGTCAGTAGCGCCCTCGAGGTTTATTCTCAAGCACAAATCATCGCCAAAGTTCGCGGCCCAAGCGCCGACGAATTGAAGTTAATGGCCAAGGATGCAATTCTCATTGGTCTGCTCGATGCCCGCACGCCTGGTGTGCCGGACAAATTAGCCCAGCAAGGCGTCACTGCATTTTCTTTAGAGCTACTCCCACGAATTACTCGTGCGCAAAGCATGGACGTGCTGTCATCGCAAGCAAACATCGGCGGTTATAAAGCGGTGTTGGTTGCAGCAAATACATATCAACGTTTCATGCCGATGCTGATGACTGCGGCAGGCACTGTCAAAGCTGCACGTGTATTGATTTTAGGCGCTGGTGTCGCGGGTTTACAAGCCATTGCTACCGCAAAGCGCTTAGGTGCAGTGATCGAAGCATTCGATGTCCGACCGGAAGTTAAAGAGCAAGTTGAATCTCTAGGTGCTAAGTTCGTTGAGGTGGCGCTCACGGACGCCGAAAAAGAACTCGCTAAAGGCCAAGGTGGATATGCGAAGGAAATGACCGACGACTACAAACAACGTCAAGCGGCATTGATTCACGAACGTGCGAAGGCAGCAGATATTGTTATTACCACGGCACTTATTCCCGGTCGACCCGCACCTGTGCTCATTACAGAAGACACGGTAAAGACAATGAAGCCTGGCTCTGTGATTGTCGATATGGCGGTCGAAGCAGGCGGCAATTGTCCGATTTCGGAATTGGATAAGATTGTTGTTAAGCACGGTGTAACGCTAGTCGGCATTGCGAACTTACCCGCATTGGTGGCCGCCGATTCGAGCGCGCTCTATGCACGCAACGTGCTGACATTCCTCGGCGTGTTGCTGGATGCAAAAACCGGTGCTTTAACGATTAATCGTGAAGACGAAATTGTGGCCGGCACGCTAGTTTGCATCGGTGGTGAGATAGCAAAGAAGAGCTAGCTCTTCTACCTAAACCTAAACCCGTTTCATGTAGGCAATTAAAAGCATCAATTGGGAGAAACTTCATGAGTGCCGTCGATCCATTCGTCGTTAATTTGACTATTTTCGTGTTGGCAATCTTCGTTGGTTATCACGTGGTATGGAATGTCACTCCGGCGCTACACACGCCACTCATGTCGGTGACTAACGCTATTTCCGGCATCATTATTGTCGGTGCCATGTTGCAGGCTGTAGAAATTGATGGTGAAACGATCACCCTCACCAGCGTATTAGGTGCATTAGGCGTGTTGCTTGCCAGCATCAATATCTTTGGTGGCTTCTTAGTAACGCAACGAATGCTGGAGATGTTTCGAAAAAAAGAAAAGAAAGGTTAAGGATTACATCTCATGGCAAACCTTACTGCTATTGCATATCTAGTCTCTGCGATTCTTTTTATTCTTGCTTTGAAAGGCCTTTCTTCCCCGGCGGCCTCTCGTCAAGGAAATATCTACGGCATGATCGGGATGGCGATCGCCATCATCACAACATTTATAGTCGCTAATAAGCCCGTCCTCGGTTTAATTGTTGGTGGCATCGTTGTTGGCGGCGCAATCGGCGCCACGCTTGCTCGACGCGTGCAAATGACGCAAATGCCGGAGCTGGTTGCGGCGATGCATTCGTTGGTGGGCTTGGTCGCCGTATTAATCGCCGTCGCAGCCATTTTTCATACCGGCGAGCACCATACCGGCATACAACGCATCGAGCTATTTATAGGCGCTTTTATTGGAGCAATTACTTTTACCGCTTCGATCGTTGCTTATGGAAAGCTTTCCGCCAAATTCGGTTCCAAGCCACTTGTCTTTAAAGGCCAGCATCTCCTCAATCTTGTACTTGCTTTGGCAATGCTAGGTTTTGGAATTGCCTACTTCTCCACGGAAAGTGCAACGGCATTCATGGCAATGCTGGGTATCGCGCTAATTTTAGGCGTGTTGCTGATCACGCCGATCGGCGGCGCGGATATGCCTGTCGTCGTATCGATGTTGAATTCCTACTCCGGCTGGGCTGCAGCCGGTATCGGTTTCACACTTAACAACAGCGTGCTGATCATCGCTGGTGCGTGTGTCGGGTCATCGGGAGCAATTCTTTCCTACATCATGTGTAAGGCAATGAACCGCTCGATTATCAACGTGCTGCTGGGTGGTTTTGGCAACGAAGTGGCGGCAGGCGCAGCAGCAAGCGGTGCACAGAAAAATTACCGCAGCGGTAGTCCGGAAGATGCCATGTTTCTCATGGGCAATGCTGAATCTGTGATCATCATTCCGGGTTATGGTCTTGCTGTTGCACGCGCACAACATGCATTACAGGAGCTGGCCCATATACTGCACGGCAAAGGCGTTAAAGTACGTTACGCCATTCATCCTGTGGCAGGCCGTATGCCGGGACATATGAACGTTCTATTAGCGGAAGCAGAAGTCCCTTACGATCAAGTTTCCGAGATGGAAGAAATCAATAACGATTTTCCTAACACCGATGTCGTGCTAGTCATCGGCGCCAACGACGTGGTCAATCCCGCCGCGAAAACTGATCCAGCAAGCCCCATTTACGGCATGCCGATTTTAGAAGCGCACAAAGCCAAGACGATCCTCGTCGTAAAACGTTCGATGGCCGCAGGCTATGCGGGGCTCGACAATGAACTCTTCTACATGGATAAAACCATGATGGTTTTCGGGGACGCGAAGAAAGTTGTCGAGGACATGATTAAAGCGGCATGACATTAGTGCAGAGTACCTCTACAATCGTGGCGAATCGTCCAATTTGCAGAGGTGCTCATGGCGCTAAACAAAGTCCTTGTACTGGGTTTAGGTAAAGTCGGCAGCTTAGTCGCGACACTTCTTCAACAATCGGGATTCGATGTAACCGGTATCGATAGTTATCCTCATACCGGCTTACCGTTCCCAACCTTACAACTCGATGTAAGCCTGCCGCAAACATATCAAGCCACCTTTGCCAACTGCGACGCCGTTGTTTCCTGCCTACCTTATGTACTCAACATTTCGGTAGCCAAATCGGCCTACGATGCCGGCATTCATTACTTCGATCTGACCGAAGACGTAACCACTACCAACGCCATTCGGCAAATGAGCCAAACCTCGAAAGGTTTGATGGCGCCACAATGCGGTTTGGCACCGGGATTCATTCAAATTGTAGGTGCCCATCTCGCCTCTCATTTTCAGCAGTTGCGCTCCATTGAGCTCAGGGTCGGCGCACTCCCTATGCATCCGCGAGGAAAATTAGGTTATGCCCTTAACTGGTCTCCAGAAGGTGTAATCAACGAATACATCAATGACTGCGAAGTTATTCGCATGGGTGAAAGACAAATGGTGCCGGCGCTGGAAGGACTGGAAATCATTTTGGTAAATGGCTTGGTAATGGAATCCTTCACCACCTCCGGCGGCTTGGGCACAATGTGTGAGACTTACTCAGGCAAGGTGCAAGAACTGAATTACAAAACAATCCGCTACCCTGGCCACTGCGAGTTGATGCGTTTTTTATTGAATGAACTCTACTTGCGGGAAGACCGTAAACTCGTCGGCAAGATTCTAATGAATGCACTGCCTGCGGTGGATGAGGACGTCGTATTTGTGCACGCAGCCGTTGAAGGCATGAAGGGTAGCAAGCTCTCGCGCGATGAATATGTTCGCGCATATCCATCAATGGCCATCGACGGCAAGCAATGGCGAGCCATTTCCTGGACCACAGCAGCCAGCGTCAGTGCCGTGGTGGAACTAGTCCGCGACGGTGTATTGCCACAACGGGGATTCCTCAAGCAGGAAGAAATTCCGTTCGATTCTTTCCTTGGTACAAAGAACGGAGCACTTTATCTGCGAGGGGAAAGAAAAGGTTTGTGACAAGCTTTAAAATCGCATCGAACAATAAGACATCCTCATCTTAGCAACATCTCATTAATGCAATATACCAAGCGAAGGTATTTGCATACTTGCAATATACCCCCCTCTGCTCTCCCGAAAATTTCCAAACAATTCACGCCAAAACAATATTTTACAATTCATCTCTTAATACGGCACACTACATGCTTAGTAAAAGCACACGAATGCAGGACGAGTTCTACGAAGACTAACGATCCACGCTGGGTTGCAGTCTTTTAGGATTATTGATTAGGAGATATCACGCATGCTCTTATTCTCGAACCGATTGCTCTGCGCAAGCGCTCTGCTGCTAGCAGGAATGCTCGCGGCTAATCTCGCCGTTGCGCAGTCCGAGGAGCCGCTGCATCCGCTTCCCACCGATCTTAAGTTCGACCAGAAAAAAGTTGCTCTTGGTTTTAAGCTTTTTCGCGATACCCGCTTTGCCAAAGACAACAGTGTTTCCTGCGTCAGCTGTCACAGCTTTCAACATGGCGGCGCCGATCCGCGTGTAGTGCCGATTGGCGTTGCCGGCACCAAACACATATTCAATAGTCCATCCGTTTTTAACTCCGGGTTCAACTTTCGCCAACAATGGACCGCCGGCGCAGCGTCCCTTGAAGAAGTAACCGACAAAGTCGTTAATAGTCCTCGCGTTTTCGGCTCAAGCTGGAATGAGGTTATCGGCAAACTCTCGCAAGATAATCAGCTTGTCACCGATTTTAAAGCGAGCTATCCGACCGGAATGACCGCTGCCACGATTTCTGATGCGCTTGCTGTATATCAACGCTCGCTTATTACACCGTCCCGATTTGATAAATTTCTGCGTGGTGACGCCAATGCGATCACGGCGGATGAAAAGCAGGGCTACTTTAAATTCAAAGCTTACGGCTGCGTCGGTTGCCATCAGGGTATGAATGTTGGCGGCAATATGGTCCAGCGATTCGGCGCAATGCATGATTATTTTGCTGACCGCAAGAAGGAAGGCAAAGAGTTAACAGATGCCGACAAGGGGCGTTTCAATGTCACGAAAGACCCTGACGATATGTTTATGTTCAAAGTACCTAGCTTGCGTAATGTCGCGCTGACTGCTCCCTATTTTCACAATGGCTCTGCTGCAACTCTGGAAGAAGCTGTCGATGTCATGTTCCGCTATCAGCTGGGCCGCACGGCCCCTGCCGCCGACAAAGCTCTCATTGTTAAATTCCTACAGAGCCTTTCCGGCGAAATAAAGGAGTAGATCAAATGAAAACTGCATCGCGTTTCCTACTGGTCATACTCATTCTCGCAGCGCTGACAGGTGGATGGTTCTATCTCTACACACACAGCCGTGCGGTTAGCTCCGATAGCCAAAATGCTACGCTTGATCGTTTGAAAGACCTCAAGCAATTGGATTCCGACTGGAACACCAATGTATTAAAAGCACAAACGGAAATTATTCGTACTTATGATCCACTCAGCCAGCCGCTAGCTATTTTTGCCAGCATTCTTTCGACCCTTGACGCAGAAATGAAGGTCTTCAATGACGCTGAATTAAAAAGAGAGGTTGAGGATATCCGCACCACGATCAACAAAAAAACGTTGATGATCGATCGCTTCAAAGCACAAAACTCTCTGCTTAAAAATTCACTGCGTTACATGCCTACCGCCTATCAAGATATTCAGACGAAACTACGCGTTGAACGTGAAGCGGGAATGTCTGAAGGATCTCGGTTAATGAAAGATGTGCCGGGTAGCTTTAATGAGTTGGAGAAATCCCTCTCAACAATGAATAAAACCGATTCTGCCGCCAATGCAAGCAACGTCAATAAAGCGATTGCCAAATTACGCACCAAGATGAATGCTGCCAAGCAAGCTGATGTGGCCACCCGTGGCGCACTGACATTAGTGAATTTGGATAGCCAATTCAGCACCCTGGTCGGCGATGCGCTTCACTACAACACGATCCCCGATACTGAAACCGCAGACCGGTTGAAAATCGGCATTGAAAAAACGCGGGGAGGCTTAACGTCGTACCCAACTTCGATACGGGAAGACGTAGAAAATCTTATGTCGCACCTTGAAGCGATTTTGAATCTGCGTACTAAGCAAATTGAATTGCTGAAGGCAATCTCTCAAGTTCCCGTCATTGCAAAGGTCGACATTCTTCACAATACATTGACCGAACGCTTTAACGAGGAATTGAAGCAACAATATAATTACCAGCAATTGCTTCTCGCATACAGCGCCTTCGCATTGCTGCTGGTATTCGGCACCTCAGGCGTCATAACCTATCGCAGCATGACTGAACGTGAGCGTCTGGTCGACCTGGTGGATAAACAAACAAAAGAACTGAAAGAAAATGAAGTCCAGTTGGTCCACGCGCAAAAAATGAATGCACTGGGTGAAATGGTGGCTGGCATCACACACGAGGTCAACACGCCGCTTGCCGCCGTCAAGAGCGGGCTGCAAAGCTCAAACGATTTGATGGAAGTCGTACGCGAATATATCGACGAGTCAGGTAAATTAGCCTCCCTGCTCTCCACGCCGAATCCTGCAGACGAGGAAGGTCGTGCGAAACGGAAAACAGATCTTGGCAAGTTGCTAACGCGGGTCAATGAACTGGGTGAAGAACTGACCTCCTTCGATGCGCTGGGAACCGTGAATCAACTACTTAAAGAAAGCATTCAAAACGTCGACTATATTCACCAAGTCGTCGTCAATATGCTTAATTTCTCTCGCCTCGATCGCAGCAAGATTTCCGCCGTCAAGATTGAGGAAGGCATCGAAAGCACGCTCACAATAGCCAAACACTTCCTTAAAAATTTACAACTCACCAAACGCTTTGGTGACACCCAACCCGTCAATTGCGATATTGCGCAACTCAATCAGGTATTACTCAATCTGATTAAAAACTCTGCGCAAGCAATGCCCGGTGACGGAGGCGAAATAATAATCGAAACATCCATGGCGTCATCGAAGGAAGTTCGTGTCGTAATAACGGATAACGGTACGGGCGTCCCAGCAGACATTCAGTCAAAGATTTGGGAGCCATTCTTTACAACCAAAAAAGCAGGTTCAGGTACAGGCTTAGGTTTAAGCACCTGCGCAAAAATCATTAAATCTCATGGCGGCCAAATCGAAATGCAGTCAGAGGTTGGAAAAGGAACTACTTTCACCATTACATTGCCTATAGCGCCACCCAGCTCGCTTTATGAGGAGCACGGACAGGAAGCAAATAGCCAATTTCTTGAGAGCTGATCGACTACGCCGGCAAACCGGATAGTAATGAGGAAATGAAAAGATGACGAACTCAACTATCACCGAACCAACGGAAGAGAAGCCTTCTCTCCTGTTTGTCGATGACGAACCGTCGATTCTTACTTCACTCCGGGTGGTATTCCGAACAGGCTACAACATCACAGTAACCACGGATGGATTTGAAGCCGTTGAGCTACTTAAAACAAAAAAATTCGATGTGATCGTTTCAGATCAACGGATGCCAAAGATGACTGGCGTGGAGCTACTTCAACATGCCCACGACTTATCCCCAAACACAGTTCGTATCTTGTTAACCGGTTATTCGGATACCGATGCGATTCTTGGTGCGATCAACGATGTAGAGGTCCATCGATTTCTGCAAAAACCATGGGATAACACCAAGCTAAAGCAAACCATTAATGAAGCCATTGAACTGGCCAAGAATCTTGCCGCAGAAACGCCGAAGAGCGCTGAATTACCGACGGTAGAATCAGCAGGGGAATCGCCAACATCGGAATCCACTGAGGAAGCGCCTCCTGAAGAGAAGGACTTAGTGCTGATCGTTGATGCCAAGTCGACTTTATTCTCTGAAGCGCAGAAGGAAATGATAGACAAAGTAGAGTGGTTGCATGCCACCAGCGTAAAAGAAGTATTCGATGTTTTGGAGAATAAACCGGTCAGCGCGATGATTTGCTCGTTCGATGTGCAGAGTGAAGCGGATCGGACATTTCTTCAGATGTTAAAGAAAGAACATCCATACATCTTCGTGATTGCTATCTGCGATTCGACAGATTCGACGCGTTTGATTGAACTCATCAATCATGCGAAGATTTTCCGGTTCATCAAAAAACCGGCTCGCATGACGCAATTATCGCGCTACGTTCTGAATGCTATCTCACAAGCGGAAGCCATAAAAAACAACCCCGCCTTGGTCCGTGCGCAGCAAACAGAGGCAATGTCCGATAGCCTTGCAAACAGCGCCTCGGCAAAACTTCTTCAAGGGTATTTTGCCCGAGCGAACCAATCGGTAGCATCGCACTTTTCGAAGCTTTTTGGATTCTTTAAGCGTAGCTAACGAACCTCCAGTACTGCTACTTTAAAAAGCTCCCCCATCTCAGCGGGACTCAACAACCGCTGAACCTGATTTGCAAGCGGCAAATACGCTACCGTATCGCGTGGATCGACTTCAGCAAGAAGATCAGTGATGCCGCAATCAATTAAAAATCGTGCTTGCGTTGTAATCTCCAATACCTCCATGCCGGCTTCACTAGCTGCTTCGGCAACTGCCGTAAAATCAACGTGGGCCGTGATGTCTTGCAAGCCAGGAAGATAGAAAGGATCATCATGTGCGCGATGGCGGTAGTGACACATTAACGTGCCGCAATGGCGTTGCGGATGATAATACGCATCACGAAGAAAACCGTAATCGATAAAGAATGCTATGCCTTGATGCAATATTTTGCCGATGGATCGAATCAGCGCCGGTACTGCCAGACTTATTTCACTTATGTAGCCCTCTCCAGGCAAAATTCTTTCGGCAGTCGTGCGTAATTCGCCCGCAGGCATCAATTTATCGCGCCAAATAAATCTCCCGTCCTCGAACGCAACACCTCGCTCCCAAATTTCCTCTTGCCGCCAATTCACTAAATGAACCGGCATTGCATCAAGCACTTCATTGCCGAGCACAACACCACGAAAAAATGTCGGCAATGTATCAAGCCAAATCATTCGGTCCAGCAAATCCGGCGCCTGCTGCTGAAACAAGGCATGTTGTCGTTCACGTAAATCAGCGGATAACTCAAGAATGCGGTATTGATCCGGCAATTGATTGATGCGATCCAATTCCCGCAGTAAATCTAGCGCCAGCCGACCCGAGCCAGCACCAAGCTCAAGGATATCGCCGCCCGTATTTTCAAGAGTGGTAGCAATTAGACGCGCTAACGTTCGTCCAAACAACGACGAAATCTCGGGAGCAGTAACAAAATCGCCTTCACCGCCAAACTTGGCCGCGCCGGCGCTGTAATAGCCAAGCCCAGGCGCATAGAGTGCTAGTTCCATAAAACGCGCGAAATCAATCCATCCTTCAGAAGCATGAATTTCGCGAACGATATGCTCGACTACTTGTTGGCTATGGGAAAGCGCTAAAGGCGTGGGTGGTGGGAGTGATGACATGACATTCAAAAACCTTCATGCAAGACTCACGGAGAGATTCTTCAATTTTGCCCCTCCGTGATTCAAGATTTTGAGCTTATAACTACAATCCTAACCGTTGCCAAATAGTTGACGTAGGTCCCGCTTGATTCAAGGTGTAGAAATGCAAACCAGGCGCGCCCGCAGATAACAATCGGTCGCAAAGATCCGTTATCACATCCAAGCCAAATGCTTTGATCGACGCCGTATCATCACCATAGCTTTGCAGCTTAAGACGCAACCAACGCGGAATTTCGGCTCCACACATATCCGAAAACCGTGCTAGCTGCGTGAAGTTACTAATCGGCATGATTCCGGGCACGATGGGAAGACGAATGCCCATCGCTTCGCATTCATCAATGAAATTGAAATAAGCATCCGCGTTAAAAAAGTATTGTGTGATAGCGGCATTAGCACCGGCGTCCACTTTCATTTTGAAGTGACGCAAATTTTCCTGTGCACTGCGCGCCTGCGGATGAAATTCCGGATATGCCGCGACCTCTATGGAGAAAGTATCGCCGGTTTCCTCACGGATGAATTGGACTAATTCATTGGCGTAGCGAAACTCTCCGGCATCCATCATGCCAGAAGGCATGTCGCCGCGAAGCGCGACGATATGGTGAATACCGCCGGCACGATACTGATCGAGAATTGCACGAATGCTTTCTTGCGTCGAACCAATACAGGAAAGATGCGGCGCGGCGTTCTGTCCTTCGGATTGAATTTCAAGCACCGTCTCCAGCGTACGGTCTCGCGTAGAACCGCCCGCACCAAAAGTGACGGAAAAAAATGTAGGCTTCAGTTGCGCAAGTTGCCGACGCGTTGCACGGAGTTTTTCCGCGCCATCCGGTGTTTTCGGCGGAAAGAATTCAAAACTGAATGTGCGTGGGAAATGTTGTTGAGATTGCATGGCCGCGATGAAAGAGAGTTAGACCCATTCCCGCTCTAACCCGCTTATTAAAACAGGATTAGAACGGGAAGGAGATATACAGAAATTAGCTGTGGAAACTAATTGCTTAGTAGCGATAATGATCGGTCTTGTAAGGACCTTCTTTTGCTACACCGATGTAACCAGCTTGCTCTTCCGTTAGTTCAGTCAGCACCGCGTTGAGCTTCCTCAATTGCAAGCGCGCCACCTTCTCATCCAAATGCTTCGGCAATGTGTAAACGCCAATCGGATATTTACCGGGATTAACGAACAACTCGATCTGCGCAATGGTCTGGTTCGCAAACGAAGAAGACATCACATAGCTAGGATGGCCAGTGCCACATCCCAAATTCACTAGCCGACCTTCCGCTAAAAGAATAATACGCTTTGCCGGTTGACCTTCTTGCGCGGGGAATAGGATGTGATCGACCTGCGGTTTAATATTTTCCCATTTGTACTGACGCAAGCTAGCGATATCGATTTCGTTATCGAAGTGGCCGATATTGCAAACAATCGCTTGGTCTTTCATCTTCTTCATGTGTTCATGTTGGATCACATGATAGTTACCCGTGGCAGTAACAAAAATATCGGCCTTGTCAGATGCATAGTCCATGGTAACGACACGATAACCTTCCATCGCCGCTTGCAAAGCGCAAATAGGATCGACTTCCGTAACCCACACTTGCGCTGATAACGCCCGCAATGCTTGCGCCGAACCTTTGCCCACATCGCCATAACCACAAACAACCGCCACCTTACCGGCGATCATCACATCTGTTGCACGTTTGATACCGTCAACCAACGATTCGCGGCAACCATACAGATTATCGAATTTGGATTTGGTGACAGAGTCATTCACGTTAATAGCGGGGAAAGCGAGTTTGCCTTCTTTGTGCATTTGATAAAGACGATGCACACCGGTCGTCGTTTCCTCGGTGACGCCTTTGACTTGCTTCAGACGCGCCGAATACCAACCGGGCTGACTGGCAAGACGTTTCTTGATTGCCGCAAACAGCGCGGTTTCTTCTTCACTAGTTGGGCGGCTAAGAAGACTGGCATCTTGTTCGGCGCGCGCCCCAAGATGCAGCAGCAAAGTCGCATCGCCGCCATCATCAAGAATCATGTTCGAAAAACCGTTATCGGGCCATTCGAAAATACGATGCGTGAATTCCCAATACTCTTCCAGCGTCTCGCCTTTATAAGCGAATACCGGAATTCCCTGGGCGGCAATCGCTGCGGCGGCATGGTCTTGTGTCGAATAGATATTACAAGACGCCCAACGCAGCTCGGCACCTAGCGCTTGCAAGGTTTCGATCAAGACTGCCGTTTGAATCGTCATGTGCAGCGATCCGGTAATGCGCGCGCCACGAAGCGGTTTGGCCTGGGCGTATTCTTCGCGGATAGCCATCAAACCAGGCATTTCCGTTTCCGCAATGGCAATTTCCTTGCGTCCCCAGTCGGCTAGCTTGATGTCGGCAACGTGATAATCGGCACGGTTGGGTGTGGTATTTAGTACAGCAGCGCTCATAACATTCTCCATTCAAATGAAAATTGAATGGGCGCCGTTACAGCTAAGGAACCTCTGAATAAGTATAGCGAGCGGACCTAGTTTGAATCGAGGAGCGGAGATGTACGAATAGTACATTGAGCACTGGAGATGCAAATTTGGTTCGCGCAGTAACTTATTCAGAGGTTCCCTAATTGAAACTTCATCCTGAGCCTGGCAGGGGGATGTAAACCCGTCCGTCGCAGCGCCCCTCAGAAGGAAGTGTAGTAAATATGAATGCGCACGCAGATAAATGCAGATTGAAAATCTGCGAACTTCCGCGCGCGCTTTAAGGCAGCATTACTCTCCTGCAACAGCCCGCAATTGACCCAATCCAGCACTATTGCGCAACGCAGAAACTTTGTCCGTCTTTTCCCAAGTAAATTCCGGCTCTTCACGGCCAAAATGGCCGTACGCCGCGGTCTTCGCATAAATCGGACGCAGCAGATCAAGCGCCTTGATAATTCCCTTCGGACGCATATCGAAATGCTCACCAATCAACTGTGCGATTTTAGCATCGGGTATTACGCCGGTACCAAAAGTGTTGACCATTAAACTCACCGGCTTCGCTATGCCGATCGCATAAGCCACCTGTACTTCGCATCGCTTAGCCAAACCTGCTGCCACGACATTCTTGGCAACATAACGACATGCGTAAGCTGCGGAGCGATCTACTTTGGATGGGTCCTTGCCGGAAAATGCGCCACCACCGTGGTGAGCGGCACCGCCGTAGGTGTCGACGATAATTTTGCGGCCGGTTACACCGCAATCTCCCATCGGCCCGCCAATGACAAACCGGCCTGTAGGATTTATAAGATAACGCACGTCTTTAGCCAAGAGATTAGCTGGAATCGTTGGCTTAATAATTTCTTCGATCACCGATTCTGTTAATTGCGCATGGGAAACGGAGGGATCATGTTGCGTGGACAACACCACGGTCTCGACCTTGCTCGGTTTGCCATCCACATAACGCATCGTCACCTGGCTTTTGGCATCGGGACGCAAGAACGGCAAGCGCCCATCTTTGCGAAGTTCTGATTGCCGCTGCACTAAGCGGTGCGCATAGTAAATCGGGGCAGGCATTAACGAGGGGGTTTCTTCGCAAGCATAGCCAAACATCAGCCCTTGATCGCCAGCACCCTGCTCCAAATCCAAACCCTCTCCTTCGTTCACGCCCTGGGCAATGTCAGGAGACTGTTTGTTCAATGCTGTGAGCACAGCACAAGTCTGATAATCGAAGCCAATTTCAGAGCTGTTATAACCAATACGCCGTACCGCCTCACGGGCGATATCAATATAGTTCACATGCGCATTGGTCGTAATTTCACCGGAGATGACAACCAGGCCGGTTGAGCAAAGCGTCTCGCACGCCACCCGGCCGTGTGGATCCTGGGCCAAAATTGCGTCCAAGACAGAATCGGAAATCTGATCGGCAACTTTGTCTGGGTGACCCTCGGAAACCGACTCGGAGGTAAAAAGATATTCGCTCACGATATTCACGTCCTTTACTTAAATTAGTGCTGGTCAAAATATTTTTGGATAGTAGCAACATTCCGCTACAGATCGCAAAGATTCTAATTTGCGACAACAAGGCCGAACCTTCGCTGCCGACATACTATATATATTAATAGCTGGTCTTCCTGCCACAGTTGGGTCTCAGGTCACTCACAACAACGACTGTTTTCTGCGTTTTCTCGCCCCCGGCCTTCCATTCCCTGCCTTGCCAAAATGAAAGAACAGCACTGATAAATTGCATTATTTGCGCAAGAAGTTTACAGTCAATGTCGTTATCGAATCAAAATTAACATCCTGTTATTAATGGGGAAAATCGTCATTTCCCATTTAGCACACTTCGTGCTGTTACTTGCTTAAGCGGGCAGGCCAAAACGTTGTGCCAGAAAAGGAAAAATTAACGAATTAAATAAAGAACAGGCGCTCATCAACCAATTAAATGGTTAGTTAGAGATCAGTATCAGTATTGGCTTTAATAAAAAACCTTTCGCCAAAGGAGAGAAAATTGGATAAAAAACAGTCTTTTAACGGCAGTTTGATAATGGTTGGTTTCGGTAGTGTCGGCCAGGGGGTACTGCCTCTGTTATTGCGTCACATTGAAATGAAGCCAGAACAAATTTTCATCATCACGGCGGACGACAAAGGCATCGAAATCGCGCGCAAGTACAATGTGCCGCACACCATAGCACCCCTCACATCAAACAATTACCTCCAAGCGCTTGAACCACATTTATTACCGGGCAATTTTTTACTCAATCTCTCGGTAGATGTCTGTAGCTTCGCACTAATCGAAGTGTGCCAAAAGAGAGGTGTGCTTTATCTGGACTCATGCATCGAACCCTGGATTGGCGGCTACACAAACACATCTTTGCCAGCACCGGAACGATCGGATTATGCCCTACGAGAGCAAGCACTGGCATTGCGAAAACCCGGCAAGAATCCAACAGCGGTACTTACGCATGGCGCAAATCCTGGACTAGTTTCACATTTCTTGAAACAGGCTTTGCTCAATATTGCCGTGGATACTGGCGAATCCGTAGATGCGCCAAAAACCCGTGACGGATGGGCCCGGCTCGCGCAAGCCTTAGGTATTCGCACTATCCACATTGCAGAGCGTGACACCCAAATAGCCAATGACCGCAAAAAACAGAATGAATTTTTAAATACTTGGTCGGTTGATGGTTTCATCAGCGAAAGCTGCCAGCCTGCGGAGTTAGGTTGGGGAAGTCATGAACGGCACTTCCCTACAGACGCTAAACGATATGATTTCGGCGTTAAATCGGCAATATACCTTACGCGTCCCGGCGGCAGCACGCGGGTACGAACATGGCTGCCGCTTGCAGGCGAAACGCATGGTTTTCTCATCACGCATAACGAAGCAATTTCAATCGCCGATTATTTCACAGTCGGCGCAGGCCACACGCCAGAATACCGGCCCACAGTTCACTACGCCTACCATCCCTGCGACGACGCGGTGCTGTCGTTACATGAGCTTGCCGGCCGCAATTGGCAAGCACAGACAAACAGACGCGTACTGAAAGAGGAAATCATTTCTGGCATGGACGAACTGGGCGTACTAGTCATGGGCCATGCGCGGAATAGTTACTGGTACGGCTCGCGGCTATCAACCCCCGAAGCACGAGAGTTATGCCCGCATAACAGCGCTACTACTTTGCAAATCACCTCATCCGTGATGGCTGGCGTGATCTGGGCAATGCGGAACCCAACCTGCGGCATCGTGGAGCCGGATGAGATACCTTATGACGAGGTCTTGCGTCTTTGCCACCCATACCTAGGCAAGGTTGTAGGCGTATACAGCGACTGGACGCCGCTGAAAGACCGCAACTTTTTGTTCGAGGAAGATATTGATCGCGAGGACCCATGGCAGTTCAAGAATTTCCGAGTCACGTGAACTGGTAAATGGGGAACTGCATCAGATAATTTTCCTACAAATCAAAGCGCAAGGCGCTAACTACCCAGTTATAAGAATCTTGCGATAGAATCGCCCCGTAATTGCATGAATGCGGAACCTGATCGAGGTTGTAAATCCCAATAACTTTCGGCTTACTCCCTTTCGCATCTGATGTGAATGGAAAAGCCACAAAATTAAATCGTCCCCCCATCCTTGGCAAATCTCTTCTTACGAGCTTTCGCCGGACTATCGCTTCCCTGGAATCATCGCATAGGCGCGCTCCTTGGCCGGTTAACTTATAGGCTTGATCGCGTTTACGCCAAACGTATGCGCGAGAATCTGGCGATTAGCGGCGTTGCAGGGAGTAATTCTTCGCGGCTTAAGCAAATACTGCGCGAAAGTATTATGGAATCCGGAAAAGCAGTCACAGAAGTACTGATTGCATGGCTTCGCTCGCCGGAAGAAATAAGCGCGTTAGTAAGGGACTGCCGTGGCTGGGAGCACGTTGAACGTGGCTTGCAACGCGGGCGCGGCATCATATTTGTAACGCCGCATTTGGGCTGTTTCGACATCGCCGGCCGCTATATTCACAGCAAAACCCCGATCACGTGCATGTACCGCCCATCCAAGCTCGCTTGGGTAGAAAAATTAATGAAAGAGGGCCGGGAGAGAATGAATGCGGTCATGGTGCCCGCTGATATGCGCGGAGTGCGCACCCTGCTAAAAACACTAAAGCAAGGCGGAAACATCTGCATTCTGCCTGATCAAGCCCCCAGCCACGGCGACGGTGTGTGGGCAGATTTTTTTGGCCGGCCTGCTTATACAATGACGCTAATCGGCCGGCTTCAGCAATCGACCAACGCCGATGTACTAATGTTTTTTGGTGAAAGACTCCCGCAGGGCGCCGGCTACCGGTTATGGATTGAACCGCTGGAAACACCGCTCTCTTTAGAACCTGAACATGCCGCCCGGCAAATCAATGCCGCCGTAGAAACACTTATCCGCAAATCTCCGACGCAATACCTTTGGAGTTACAACCGTTATAAAGTGCCGGCGGGTGCAGCCGAAAAAACAGCAAAGAAACCATGATTCTAGAAACCACAACACGCCTCGCACTGGCCTTTTTATGGCTATTGCATTTCCTTCCTCGCCCTGTGATCGCCGGTCTCGGTCAAGCATTAGGAACTCTGCTCTACCATTTCGGACGTGGACGGGTCACCAAAATCAATCTTGAACTTTGTTTCCCTGAACTGTCCGAGCAAGAGCGCGACAAACTCGCCCGCAAACATTTCCGCGCGCTGGGGCGAAGCGTTTTGGAGCAAGCTATCTTGTGGTATGGCAGCGATAAACAGGTCCTCGGCATGATCAAGATGGTCGGCCGAGAAAATCTAGACCAACATATCGGCAAACCAATCATCGTACTAGCCCCCCATTTCGTCGGCCTGGACTTCGGCGGCGCTTGTATTGGATCCGAATACCGCGTCTGCTCGATGTATAGTCAGCAGAAAAACAAACCCCTAAATAAAATGCTGCTAAGAACTCGCATGCGCTGGGGCAATCCCGAACTGGTCACACGACAGCAAGGCCTGCGCCCACTGATCAAACACATTAAAAACCAGCTGCCATTTTATTATCTGCCTGATATGGATTTCGGTAGAAAAGAATCCATTTTCGTACCGTTTTTTGGCGTGTCTACCGCGACTGTACCGGCGGTGTCGCGGTTAGCAAGGCTGACCGGTGCCGTCGTCATTCCGTGCATCACCCGCCAGCTTTCCCCCGCCGAGGGTTATGAAGTAAAAATTTATCCGGCTTGGGAAAAATTTCCGGGCGATAGCATAGAAGAAGACACGCAGCGCATGAACGCGTTTATCGAGGAACGAGTGAAAGAAATGCCGGAACAATATTTCTGGGTCCACAAGCGATTCAAAACCAGGCCACCGGGCGAGAAACACTTTTACAAATAATTCTAAAGTGAGCAAGCCGGTCCTTTCGGTTAAAATTCCCTATGCGGCTTAAATTCACCAAGATGCATGGCCTGGGCAACGACTTTGTCGTCGTCGATGGCATTCGCCAACAAATCGCCCTCTCGCCCGAACAAACCCGTTTCATCGCCGACCGCCATTTCGGTATCGGCTGTGATCAAATCCTGATCGTTGAACAATCTGCTCTGTCTGACGTCGATTTCCGCTATCGCATTTTTAACGCTGACGGCGGCGAGGTAGAACAGTGCGGCAATGGCGCTCGCTGCTTCGCCCGCTTCGTGATTGATCAAGGGCTTACCGATAAGACCGTCATGCGCGTTGAAACTGCCAGCGGCATTATCGTACTCACCGTCGAAACCAACGGATTCGTGACGGTAGACATGGGAGCGCCACGGTTCGAACCGAACGACATTCCATTTAACACTGACAAAAAGCAGTCGTTATACTCGCTCGATATTAATGGCATCGCCCGCCAATTTTCCGTACTTTCAATGGGCAATCCGCATGCGGTACAAATTGTGGCCGATGTGGAAATAGCGCCGGTTGCCGTTGAAGGTCCGTTAATCGAAAACCATTCCGCTTTTCCAGCGCGAGTAAACGCCGGTTTTATGCAAATTACAGATCGCCGCACCATCCGATTGCGCGTATTCGAACGAGGTGCTGGGGAAACGCTGGCTTGCGGTACCGGTGCGTGCGCAGCGGTAGTTGCCGGTATTCAGCGAGGCGTGTTAGATCATGAGGTAACTGTGTGGACCGGTGGAGGCACTCTACACATTCGCTGGGGAGGAGAGGGTCAATCGGTCTTTTTGACCGGACCGGCGACCACAGTATTTAATGGAGAGGTGGATTTGGAACAAAGCATGCCTAAATATTCAGCATTGAAAGAGCATATCTAAAATAACAACCGCGTTATTTTTAAAATCTTCACCAACGGAGTACTTATGAATTTAGAACCTGGTCAAATTGCCGACTATCTAAAGAAAAACCCCGATTTCTTTGAACACAATATTGCCTTACTCACGGATGTAGAAATCCCTCATCCACACGGCGGCCGCGCTATTTCCATTAGCGAGCGGCAAGTACTAGCGCTACGTGAAAAAAATCGCATACTAGAAAACAAACTTGCTGAGCTGATTCAATTCGCCGAAGAAAACGACGCCGTTTCTGAAAAAATCCACCGCTTCGCCTCCTCGCTCCTCGAGTGCAAAGACCTCGACGGCGTGCTCTCGGCAATTTATTCACACATGCGCGAGAATTTTTCCGTGCCGCATTCCTTGATACGCTTGTGGCATCCGTCCTTAACACCCAATACGAGCAACGAAACAACCGAAACGAATACTGAGGTGCGTGACTTCGTCGCCGCGATGAAGGTGCCTTACTGCGGAAGCCATGCGGTGTACGAAACCAATTACTGGTTCGGTGAGGTTTCGCCCCATCTTCGATCCTTTGCAATGGTTCGACTGTCTAGCGATGAAACCTTTGGTGTATTGCTGCTTGCCAGCGAAGATACGCAACGCTTTTATCCAGAAATGGGCACGCTATACCTTGCGCGAATCGGAGAATTGATCAGCGCGGCAGTAGAGGCGTATCTCGTCTGAGATGAAGTTAACCGCAAAATCACAGCACACACAGAGGAATTCTTTTGGGTTTCTCTGTGTGCTGCGTGAATCAAGTTTTTTGCAAGCCCATGACTAATTCGGCTGACAAGCTACTTACAAGTTATTTGAAATTTCTCGCCGTCGAACGGAGGCTGTCTCCACTAACCTGCAAACATTATCGACGCGATATTGAAGAATTGATCGATCTAGCAGGAGAAACACCTCCCGACGCTTTACAAATTCATCATATCCGCCGTTTTGTCGCAACGCTGCATGGCAAAGGTCTTTCCGGGAAATCGTTGCGGCGTATGCTTTCCGCTTGGCGCGGATTTTTCGATTACCTCGGACGACACGGTGAAGCCAAGCAAAATCCTTGTGTCGGCGTACGCGCACCCAAAAGCGAAAAACGCCTGCCAAACACGTTATCCCCAGAAGCCGCGATCAAACTCGTATCTATCACTGACGAAAGCACATTAGCCTGTCGTGACCGAGCGATGTTCGAATTACTTTATTCGTCTGGATTACGCGTCTCGGAACTGACCGGCCTCGACGTGGACGCGATAAACTTTGAGAGCGGTGAAGTGCGAGTGACTGGTAAAGGAAATAAAACGCGTATCGTGCCTGTCGGCAAACCAGCTCTGGTTGCCGTGGAAATATGGCTAAAATTACGCGGTACGGTTGCACCGTCGGATGAAAAAGCCATATTCGTAAACCACACTGGTAGTCGCTTATCGCCACGCAGCGTCCAAACAAAAATCAAACAGTGGGCCCTCAAGCAATCGATCGATACATCGGTGAATCCTCATATGTTGCGGCATTCGTTTGCGTCGCATGTCCTGCAGTCCTCAGGGGATCTTCGAGCCGTACAAGAAATGCTTGGTCATGCGAGCATTACGTCAACACAGGTATACACGCATTTGGATTTCCAACATTTAGCGAAGGTATATGACAGCGCCCATCCTCGGGCGAAAAAACGCTGAGAATGTTTTTAAAAGTTTTTGAGCCAGCGGATTTTTAATTGATCGATTGGCGTAGTCGCATGCGTCCCCAAGCTAGAGCGGATTTCATACGTACGGTAGAATCCGACATATGAAAGCGCCACGCCCCACTTTCTCTTTCGCAATCTTAATTGCATTCCTGCTGATGTTTACTCAGCAGATTGGCGCTATTCACCCATTTTCCCACTTTGAGTACAACCAGAAAAATCAACAAGAAAAGCATTCCCCTAACACCAAAGCCTGCGAGGAATGTTTAGTATTTGCCAAAATAGGCAGTGGCCTGCCTGCAAGTGCAATCGTTTTTCATATTGCACCCGTTATCCAAAATCTAACGCCCGCAATTTTTGCAGGTCTAGCGCGCTTAGAGTCCCCCGCCTACCGTAGTCGAGCCCCACCTGTAATCTCTTGATGTCCTCTTAAAATCGCCGCCTCTTGAGGTCGTGAAGAAATCGTAACGAGCAGTTCAAGTTTGAGCCGTTCGGCACATTTATTCATAGCCGCCCAAGGTGCGGTGCGACCTACTTTGTCTGAGGAGACCAAGGGATGATAAAGCCCCTTTGCTCATTGGCCGCGCTTACTGCCGTGGTCAGTGTTCCATTTACCGCACATGCAGCAGATAACAAAGAGCTGGCGGAGATTCGCCAACAAATCAAACAACTGAAGGACGACTACGAGTCGCGCATTCAATCGCTGGAAAATCGATTGAAAGAAGCGGAGGCGAAGACACAAACAGCGCAATCGACCGCCGCGCAGGCCAATGCCAAGGCGGAAGAAATCACCAAAAGCGCCGCAACATCTCCGGCACCTGCGGAGCCTCGGCAAGCAAGCAGCGGCATTGCCGCGTTCAATCCAGCCATATCGGCAGTATTGCAAGGCACTTACGCCAATCTTTCCCAGGACCCAAACCGCTTCACGATTGCCGGATTTATTCCTGGCGGTGAAATTGGACCCGGGAAACGAGGTTTCAGTCTTGCCGAAACGGAGCTGACATTGTCGTCTAATATCGACGACAAATTTTTTGGTCAGGCAACTTTATCAGTCACCCCGGAAAACGAAATTTCCGCAGAAGAAGCGTACGTTCTCACCACGTCGTTACCCGCTGGCCTCACTGCGAAAGGCGGCCGTTTCTTTTCAGCACTTGGCTATCAGAACGAACAACATCAGCATGCTTGGGATTTCGTTGATGCGCCACTTGTTTACCAAGCCTTCTTAGGCGGGCAATTCGCCAACGATGGCGTGCAGATAAAATGGGTAGCGCCGACAGACTTGTTCTTCGAACTGAGTGCGGAAGCCGGCAGTGGTGAAAATTTCCCTGGAACCTCGCATAACAAGAACGGCAGTTCCTCCGGCGCATTGGCGGCAAGACTAGGCGGCGATTTTGGCTATTCAACCAGTTGGCGCGTAGGGCTATCCGGCCTTCATACGCGCGCGGAAAACCGAGAATTCGCGCAAGCCAATCTGGCTGGCGCGGATGCATTAAATAGCTTCAATGGCAAATCAAGCATTGCTATCGCTGACTTTATCCTCAAATACGCGCCTAACGGCAATCCGCTGGTTACCAATTTCAAGCTGCAGGGCGAGTATTTCCGGCGCAAGGAAAATGGCGATCTGACCTTTGATAGCGACAACGCACTCGGCGCAACGAATACGGATGCCTACCGATCAAGGCAATCCGGCTGGTATCTGCAAAGCGTCTATCAATTCATGCCTTATTGGCGAATCGGATTGCGTTATGACCGGCTATCCCCGGGCACCATCGACCTTGCTTCCAACGCCGCTAATTTAGACACGCCCGGTTTCAACCCGCACAAAACTTCTTTGATGTTCGATTGGAACCCATCTGAATTCAGCCGTATCCGCGTACAAGGCGCGCGCGACCAAACGCGGCCAGGTGTGACTGACAACCAGATTTTTGTCCAATACATCATGACTATGGGTGCCCACGGCGGCCACAAGTTTTAAGGAATTATTATGAAACTCATTTTTCGATTGCTTGCAGTCTGCACACTTATTGCCACTGCGCCGGCTTACGCAGCGCTCAAAGTATTTGCCACCGTCCCCGAATGGGGGGCCCTGGCAAACGAATTGGGAGGCGATAAGGTAGATGTTTATGTCGCCACCAGCCCCTTGCAAGACCCACATCATGTGGAAGCAAAACCTAGCCTCATCTCCCATGCGCGCAACGCCGACTTGGTAATCGCGACCGGCGCCGAACTGGAAATCGGCTGGCTGCCGCTGGTTATCCAGCAAGCCGGAAATCCTCGGTTAACGCCAGGGAAACCGGGCTACTTCGAAGGCGCTCAGCAAGTCACGCTACTAGAAGTACCGAAACGTCTGGACCGCGCCGATGGCGATGTCCACGCGGCAGGTAATCCGCATATCCAACTGGACCCGCGCAACATCGCTCGCATTGCCAACGCACTCGCCAAACGATTGGCGGAACTTGATCCGGCTAACGCATCCACTTATCAAACGCGTTATCAATCCTTCAATGAGCGCTGGAATAGTGCAATCAGCAAGTGGGAGAAAGAAGCGCAGCCATTGAAAGGGGTAGCGATATTGGTACATCACCATGCCTTTACCTATTTAAACAATTGGCTAGGACTCAAGGAAGTAGCGGCGCTGGAACCCAAACCCGGCATTGAACCAACTTCCGCCCATTTGTCCGATGTGTTGGCGCTAACGCAGCAACAGCCAGTGAAGATGGTTATTCGCCCCGCCTATCAAAGCAGCCGCGCCTCAGAGTGGATTGCTTCTCGATCAAAAATAAATGCCGTTACGTTGCCGTTCACGGTCGGTGGCACGGAGAACGCGAAGGACCTATTCGGTTTTTTTGAGGACACCGTGCAGAGGCTATTAGCCGGCCTTAAATGATTTGCTGACCGCAAAGAACCGTTAATCAACAAATAGACCGGTTCTAAAAGACGGAAATCCAGTGGCGTCGGGAAGAATGTAAAGTGGGGCGGTATCAAATAGCTTTGCTCATTAATTTATTTTTCCCACGCCCTATTCCTTGCTCCAACAACTGCCGTTAATCAGGGTAAAAAGCTAAAAAATGGCGCTCTCAACTATCGAGCTTTCGATCATCGTCCCGGCCTTCATAGCCGGATTAATGGTCACCGCGACCCATGTTCCGCTCGGCATGCAGGTGCTATCGCGGGGTATTGTTTTTATTGACTTAGCAATTGCGCAAATCGCCGGCGTTGGAGTAATGCTGGCCGCAAGCCTCGGTTTTGAGCCGGAAGGGTGGCTTGTCCAGATAGCGGCGCTTTCGGCCGCCCTGTTAGGTGCGCTCCTCCTTACTTGGACGGAGAAAAAATACCCTGAAGTGCAAGAAGCCATCATCGGCGTCATATTTGTTCTTGCCGCTACCGGCGGCGTTATCCTGTTGGCCGGCAATGTCCACGCCAATGAAAACCTGCGTGATCTATTGGTCGGACAAATTCTCTGGGTACGCCCCAACCATTTACCGTTCGAAGCCATGATTTACGCAGCCATTCTTTTCCTATGGTTTGGTTTCCGGCAACGAATCGGTCAAATTGGCTTCTATATGTTGTTTGCTTGCGCGGTGACCGTGTCGGTACAGTTAGTTGGTCTATACCTTGTGTTTTCCACTTTGATCATCCCCCCCCTTGCAACTCGACATATTCAACGTCGCCGGCTTTTAATTAGCTATGCGTTAGGAGCGACTGGCTATGCAGTTGGCCTATTGTTATCGGTCATTTTCGATTTACCGTCGGGGCCGGTAGTCGTATGGGCGCTAGCTCTGACAGGAATGGTGGTCCATGGATTGTCATCTCCTAAAAAATCATCTAAAGCCACGTTATCGTCTCAGTAGAAAGCGTTCAAGGCCCCTCTATAGAATCTCTATTGTGAGCGGTAGCGTTTGGACTTATGATGACTGAGATTCCTGATTTTATTGCGAGCGACCTTGGCCTTTTCTATATTCAATAAATCGGGGCAAGACGGCAAATCGTCTAATGACCCAACGAAAACGACTGTTAAGTCGCCGGAAGCTACTGATCCGACGAAGACGCTCGTTAAATCACCTGCTGCTGCAAAGCCAGACGGGAACGACGCGTCGACCGCCTTTCCCGCAACAACTGCTGCACCGACAGCCTCAATGGTCATGCGTCCCGGCGGCGCAGCTCAAAACGAGATGATGGCCTATGATATTGAGGACGTCCCGCAACTTCAGGAAGCGGCAGCTCTTTATGCCGCCGATCATCTGGATGCAGCTCAGTTCTTGTTATCTAAAGCCGTGCAAGACAAAAGCGGCAATGCGCAAGCTTGGTTGATGCTTCTCGATTTATACAAGATGCGAAACTTTAAAAAAGAATTTGAAGATTTGGCGATGACTTATACCGTGAAATTTGAACGTTCACCGCCGACTTGGAATCAGGAAACGCCGCAAGCAGAAGCTCGCAAGGAAACGCGCCCAAACAGCGATTTTTTTATCTTCAGCAAGGATGGATTGTTACCAGACGTCCTCAAGTTGGTTGAATTCGCCAATCGCTTGGGTAGTGCCCGAATCGATCTCGGCAAGATCAAGGCTATTACTTCTGATGAGGCAGATGCGCTAGCAAAAGCGTTAGTCGATTTACGTAAGCGTAACGTGCCGGTTCGCTTTAACAACGTAACCATGCTTATCGATCTACTAAAAAAAATGATTAGCGAAAATCCGTCTAAAGATTTTCTGGGTGCTTGGGCACTGCTTTTCGAGCTTTATCAGCGAGAAGGAAGACAAAGCGAATTCGAGGACTTAGGCTTAGAATATGCAATGGGCTTTGAGATGTCGCCCCCATCTTGGGAGTCAGTACCAGTAGAAGCCATAAGCACCGATGCCGAATCAGCAAACGATCCGGACACACCTACAGCCACGCAGGGATATCCGCTAAAAGGTTCCGTTTCTCTTGAGAACGTCGCGCATGTGCAACAGCAACTCATTCATCATGGCGCCTCTAATAGAGAAGTTCACATCAATATGGCCGGCCTTCAGCGCATTGATTTCTCGGCGGCAGGAATTTTCGCGGAGACTTTCACCAAACTCGCCGCAGCAGGCAAGAAGATTGTTCTCATCGATATTAACGAACTTATCTTTCCTTTATTGGAAGCGTTCGGCGTTCACCGCGTTGCTGTCCTATTACGACGGAAAGCACAGTAAGAACGTATTTTAAAACTCCCTACATGAGCCGATCTTGTAACTGCGCTTCTCGCCCCAATCTTGGCTCATGTAGGGAGTTTTAAAATACGTTCTATCACCTCCTGATTACGCCCTTTATAAACCGCAACCTTTCTCCTCTAAAATTATCAATATGGAAGTATTTCACGGCACCACAATTCTCTCCGTCCGCCGCGGCACACGCGTCGCAATGGGCGGCGACGGACAGGTCACCTTGGGTAATGTCGTAGTCAAAGCGACCGCTCGTAAAGTACGCCGTCTTTACCACGGCAAAGTGTTGTCCGGTTTTGCCGGCGCGACAGCGGATGCATTCACGCTATTCGAGCGATTTGAGGCAAAGCTGGAAAAGCATCAAGGTAACTTGCTCAGGTCCGCCGTAGAGTTAGCCAAGGATTGGCGTACCGACCGCGCCTTACGCCGACTGGAGGCCATGCTAACCGTCGCAGACAAGGAAACCTCTCTAATCATTACCGGTACCGGCGACGTGTTGGAACCGGATCAAGGATTGCTGGCAATCGGTAGCGGCGGCGCGTATGCGCAATCGGCTGCCATAGCGCTGTTGGAAAATACCGAGCTCGCCCCGGAGGACATCGTCAAGAAGTCGCTCGTCATCGCCGGTGACCTTTGCATTTACACCAATCAGCAACATGTAATCGAAGTGCTGGAATAGTAGGTTCTTATATGTCTCAAATGACTCCTCAAGAAATCGTCCATGAATTGGACAAACACATTATTGGCCAACAAGCTGCCAAACGCGCCGTCGCCATCGCACTACGCAATCGTTGGCGGCGCCAGCAAGTCGCTGAACCGCTACGCCAGGAAATCACGCCGAAGAATATTCTGATGATTGGACCGACCGGCGTCGGTAAAACGGAAATTGCCCGGCGTCTAGCTAAGCTTGCTAATGCTCCTTTCATCAAGGTCGAGGCAACCAAGTTTACGGAAGTTGGTTATGTTGGCCGCGACGTCGATTCGATTATTCGCGATTTGGCGGAAATATCGATCAAGCAAACCCGAGAACAAGAAACTCGTAAAGTCCGAAACGTAGCCGAGGAAATGGCCGAAGAGCGTATTTTAGATGCTCTATTGCCTTCGCCCCGGGAAACCGGATTCGGTATTGGTAAATTGGCGGATCATCAAGACAACGCGACCCGGCAACGGTTTCGAAAAATGCTTCGCGAAGGCGAACTGAACGATAAAGAAATCGAGATTGAAGTTGCCGTACCCGGTCCCGCAATGGAAATTTTCGCGCCACCTGGCATGGAAGATCTGACCTCGCAAATCCAAGGCATGTTCCAAAATATCGGCAGCGGCGGACGGCGCAAGACGCGCAAGATGAAGGTTTCGGAGGCGATGCTGCTGGCTACCGATGAAGAAGCGGTGAAGCTGGTCAACGACGAAGATTTGAAAATGCGTGCCATTCAAAACGTCGAACAAAATGGGATTGTTTTTTTGGATGAGATCGACAAAATCGCTAGCCGTTCCGAAATGCAAGGCGCGGATGTGTCTCGTCAAGGCGTGCAACGCGATCTTTTACCGCTCGTTGAAGGCACTACTGTTTCCACCAAATACGGCATGATCAAAACTGATCATATTTTGTTTATCGCCAGTGGCGCGTTCCACCTCGCTAAACCGTCCGACTTAATACCAGAGCTACAAGGCAGGTTACCGATTCGCGTTGAATTGGAATCGCTTTCCGTATCCGATTTTGAGCAAATTTTGACCAATACGCACGCTTGCCTCACAAAGCAATACGAAGCCTTGCTTGGCACTGAAGGAATTGCGTTGAATTTTCACCCGGATGCCGTTAGGCGCCTTGCAGAGATAGCCTTTGAGGTAAACGAGAAGACGGAGAATATCGGCGCGAGACGGTTATATACGGTTATGGAAAAACTCCTTGAACAAATTTCTTTCGATGCCGGTGCGACTGTTACAGAGGTCGCCATTGACGCTGCTTACGTGAACCAACGGTTAGGAGAACTCGCGATGAGCGAGGATTTAGCGCGTTACGTGCTGTAAAAATTTAGAGGCTCTCTTAACGTGAAACTGGCAAAGAGAAATAACTCCGCCAGATTCATGTTGAAAGAGCCTCTCACCAAAATTAAAACTATTTTCGCGTACGGCTTTTGGCTGAAGTATGAACATAATAAACATTGCTGCTTATCGGTTTGTCACCCTAACCGATCTACCTGAATTACGTATTCACCTTAAAGAAAAATGTCTCTCACTCGAATTGCGAGGCACCATTCTATTAGCGTCGGAAGGCATCAATCTCTTCCTAGCCGGCACTAGAGAACACATCAACGAATTCACCGACTTCCTCACCGAGGATAAACGCTTCGCCGGCATGGAATTCAAAGAGAGCCCTTCGTCTCACTTACCGTTTAACCGCATGCTGGTAAAGCTCAAGAAGGAAATCATTTCCATGGGCATGCCGGAAATATCCCCGGCCGAGCATCCAGCTCCCTCAGTCACGGCAGAAACGCTGAAGTCGTGGCTTGATGAAGGACGCGATGTCGTGCTCCTCGATACTCGTAACGATTACGAAGTTCGCTTGGGAACATTTAACCATGCACAGCATCTTGACCTGGAAACTTTCCGTGCATTTCCGGAAGAAGTAAAAAAGCTTGATCCTGCACTCAAGGAAAAAACGGTTGTTACTTTCTGCACAGGCGGCATTCGCTGCGAAAAAGCCGCTCCGGTATTACTCCATGCCGGCTTCAAAGAAGTTTATCAACTCGCTGGCGGTATTCTTAAATACTTTGAGGAAGTGGGCGGCGATCATTACGACGGTGAGTGCTTTGTATTCGACCGGCGAGTAGCGCTGAATCCAAAACTTGAGCAATCGAAAACGGTGCAGTGCTTTAATTGTTTGGCGCCGGTATCGCCGCAAGAACAAGTGCTGCCGCAATATGTACCCGATATTTCCTGTCCACGGTGTGCGGATGGAAAACCAGTAAAGAAAGTAATCGCGAGCTAGACGGTTTATTGTCGCATCAGTGTTTATTAATTCCATTTTGCATTAGAAACGAGATACTAAGACAACGCGCAGACAGTACAATAAGTACGGCGAGCGACAATCAACAAAGTATCGTTTTTAATGCAAATGGAATTAAAAATGAAAAAGCTTGAAGATCACACTGCATTAATAGTCGAACCGCATTCCGGCATGCCCGGAAGCCTGCGCAACATGCTCAATTTAGGCGGCATCACAGAAATTGATAACGCCGTCAGTTCAAGTACCGCTATCCGCGCCCTGCGGAAAAAATCCTACGATCTTATCCTATGTGAGTACGCTCTTGGCGAAGGCCAAGACGGCCAGCAACTGCTAGAAGATCTGCGCCACAACAAGATTATTCCGTTATGGACCGCATTTATCATGGTCACCGGGGAGCGAAGTTACGAAAAGGTAGTCAGCGCTGCCGAGCTTTCTCCTACCGACTATATTTTAAAACCGTTTGCCGCCGAGATATTGCTTGAGCGTGTCGCTCGCGCAGTCAACAAACAGACCGTACTCTCTCCCATCTATGAGTTAATGGAGAATGGCAATTTACGCCAAGCGATTAAAGTTTGTGAGGACGAGGAAGCCCGGTACCGCCGTTATGCCGTCGACTTCATGCGTCTGCGAGCCGAGTTACATGTCGCATTAGGGGAGCCTACGCAAGCAGAGACCATCTACGAACTATTGGCTGCGACCAAAGCGGTCGGGTGGGCACGACTTGGTTTGGCGAAAACGCTTTTCATGCAAGAACGCTTTGGTGAAGCCGAGGAACTACTCACCGCGCTGGTCACCGAAAAAGACAAGTTCATGGACGCCTATGATTGGCTGGCAAAAACACACGAAGCAAAAGGCCAACTTTCGGAAGCGCAAAGTGTACTGGCGCAAGCGGTGGCCATTTCGCCGCATGCCGTGCGACGCTTACGAAAACTTGGAGAAGTTGCTTTGCAGGCTGGAGATATGAATACGGCCGAACGGTCGTTTCAACAAGTAGTCGCTAAAGCAAAGTATTCCGAATTCCGCGATCCAGAGGATCACGTTCGACTCGTCAAAACGTTGGTAACGAAAGGTGACGCAGAACAAGCGGCAAGCGTCGTCCGCGATCTTGAGAAATCGTTAAAAGGTCAAAAAAAGATGCCAGCTTGCCGGGCCATTTCAGCTGCGCTCGTGCATGCCCATACCGGCGACACTGCTCGCGCGGCTGAAGAGCTTGATGCAGCAGTTGCGGCATGTCGTGAAAGTGTGGGCTTATCAGACGATATGAAAATGGAACTGGCGAAAAACTGTTTACAACACAATCTTGATGCCGGGGCATCGGAGATCATGCTTGAGGTAATGAGCAACGCATCCAATAGCACCGCGCTGGCTAAGGCCGCAAGCGTATTCGAACAAGCAGGCCGCACAGAACTCGCGGGACAGCTGGTTGAAAAGAGCCGTGAGCAAGTTAACGATCTCGTGTTATCCGGCGTGGAAAAGGCTAAGCAAGGCGATTATCAGGGCGCGGTCGACTTAATGGGAGCAGCCGTAAAAAAATTGCCGGAGAACCCGCAAGTGGTTTTCAATGCGGCGGTAGCATTTCTCAAATATTTAGAAAATATTGGATGGGATCTTGCATTGAGCGAACAACTGCGCGCGCATATTGAAACTGCGCGCCGTTTAGATCCGACTAACCCGAAACTTGTATCACTCAATAACCATTATCAGGAGATATTAAAAAAATTCGGAATCGATAAATCTTAGTCGTATTTTAAGTACGTTTTGCAAAATACTTGCCCAACAAATAATCGAGCGACAATTTTCCAGGGCCATGTAACAGCGGCACCAATAACAACAATCCCCAATATTGGTGGTCTTTCAATCCAACTTCGCCAATATCTGAGTAAGAAATTACCGCAATGATATTGAACACGAACAATACCGCTGCCGTAAGGCGGGTTCCCAATCCCAATGCCAGCAAGATCGGAAATACCAGCTCAGTTGCTGTACCCGCATAAGCCGCCAACACCGGCGGAAGCACCGGCACTTTGTATTCGTTTTGGAACAAATACAGAGTACCTTCCCAATTTTGTATTTTCGCCAATCCGGAATTGAAGAAGACACGCGCAACCCAAAATCGAATCACTAAATCGCCAATCGGCGCCAAGCTGTTTAGTAATCGTACGAGTTGGGAGTAAAGCTGCTGCAATAACTTCATGGTGTCCTCTTATGTTGCTGTTGTTAGGTTTGAAATTTAAGAACGTGTTTTAAGAGTCTGTTCCAGCCAAATTGAAATCAATAATATCGCCTAGCATGACACGCCTCGCCAACCGCTCCTGCAATGAGAACGATTCATCATGCTGCATCGCAGCCGTCACGGCCTCGATAAAAGAATCGGCCTTTTGAAGACATGCAAGAAAGATGAACTCCGCGTGGTCAAGCGGTTCGATAACAGTCTGTAGTTCGCGTCGAGTGACCAATAACATTGCGCCACCGGAATTTAAATCAACGAATCCCTCGCCGCTGTATTCAGGTTGATGAACCTCCCAAATTGGGAACAACGGATATTCGGATTGGATCAACGTCGTCGCCGGATGCAATTGGAGACGCAAATCTTGATATTGATCCGGCGGGACTTCACCCAAGCGCTGCAATTCCAGTAATCCATGGTCGGCCGCGTAATAGGCTTTTTCCAGCGCCCATTCAAGACGGGCAACATCGGGGAGATAAGGTAGTTGAGCCGCCGGCGCGTAATCAACAAGGAATTCAGCGAATCCATTACCGTAGTCGTTTAAATCACCGCTAGCCGAAGGATGCGCTGCGATGAACGCCGTTGCCGCATGATTAAAAAACGCGGTGCCGACAAGCTTTTCAATAATCGGATAAACCTCGCGTAAAGCGCCACAGAGATTGGAGACTGTATTGTTACGATAGATGCTTAATCTAGACTCCGGTGTAGAACCAGTAACACGAATATGTTCAGCTGCTATATCAAGATTTCCCGAAATAATCGACTCGGCAAAATCTAATTGTAGTTCACGAAGCGCGGGCATAAATTTTTTCGGTACCAATTGCTGCGGTCATAAAACCCGACGCCTTTTCCGCCTCGCCTAGCAGGACTGCAAGTTCCGGAATATCGGTATCCCACTCCACTAGTGTCGGTTTCGAACCGAAGCGTCGCAAGGTTTCTTGATAGAGCGCCCACACGGGTTCTGCAACAAGATTGCCGTGCGTATCAATCAAACATTCGTCGGTCTTGTCGAAGCCAGCTAAGTGGATCTCACCGATAGCATCTCTCGGCATAGCCGCAAGATAATCCTTGGGATCAAAGCCATGATTCACGCTACTAACGTAAATATTATTAACGTCCAACAAAATTCCGCAACCAGCTCGACGGCTCACTTCGGCAACGAATTCCCATTCGGGAATAGTCGAATCGACAAACTGTAAATAACTTGAAACGTTCTCGATCAAAATTTGCCGACGTAAGTAATCCTGTGCTTCCACAATACGTGAAACAACATGCGCGAGCGCCTCTTCCGTATAAGGTAATGGTAAGAGGTCATTCAGATGACGCTGACCAACATGACACCAGCAAAGATGCTCAGAAATTAATGCGGGTTCGATGCGATCCGCAAGGCCCTTTATCTTTGCTAAATGCGTCTTCGAAAGAGGATCAGTCGAACCCAGCGATAGCCCTACCCCATGCAAGCTAATGGGATAAAGCGCGCGAAATTTTTCAAGAAAATGTTTAGTGGGGCCACCTGCAGCAAAAAAATTTTCACTGTGAACTTCTAACCAGCCAACTGCCGGACGAGTTTCAAGCAGCTGCCCATAATGCGGAGCGCGCAAGCCAATACCGGCTCGACGCGTAGAAAGCTTCGGCCCGTCTATGGAGGCGCCTATCGATTGAATATGCGCATTCATAGCCGGGCCGATATCGTGCAAAAAATTATTGCTGCTTATTTCTTTGCTTCAGGGGAAGCTAACTTGCCGCCCATTTTTTCGCAGGTGCCTTTGGCAACGGATTTCCACTCGGTGCCATCATTGTCGGTTTTGCTTTGGCCAGCGCAGGAATGCTTTGCATTACCGCAATCGTTTTTCCCGGCTTTAGCAACGCCGTAGCATTTCTCTTGATCAGCGGCGGGTGCGGCTTGAGCAACCGTAGCAAGCGTACCAAGAGCCAACAAGCCAGCAATAGCGCCATTGATGAGGGTAGTCTGTTTCATTTGTTTCTCTCCTGTTAGAGGTTAATTACGGTACATATAACTGTTGGAAGTTAGCTTCCTAGATACTTAGACGGATTTATATATCCATCCTTACAAACTATTTAAAATTTTACTACGCGAGCTAATTTCAGGCCTACAACATTCAGCTTCTCAACTCGGCATTGGCCAGTTCGCTACCGATTTCTGAGCGGGTTGTATGAAAAGTTTAAAAGATTTTTAATCTTTATGACGCTTTTCGTTACGCGATGGACCCACACGGTACTGCTCCATCGTTTCTCGCATGAACTTTAATTGGCTGAAAACCCGGATGCAAGCGTCGCAAAACTTAAGATGCAACCATACCTGAAAACGCTCGCGCAGGCTCAAAGGGCGATCAAACCTCGCCGCATTTAAATGAGATACCTCTTTGCAAGATAACATTTTCATCCTCTATGGGAGGTGCTTTGAAACCACCGCCGCTCCAAGCATTCGCGTAGATTCATGCGGGCCCGATAAAGCATAACCCAGCAGTTAGACGTGGTAATTGCCAATTCTTTACAAATATCTTCGGTTTCCAATCCAGTTATTTCTCGCAAATAAAAAGCCCGCGCCGTCGTAGCCGGCAAATTATCGAGGCATTCCTCAAAAGCTTTCCAGAACATATTGTTCTCAAAGCTTTGTGCCGGATTACTCCATGCTGGTGGCGGCTCTTGCCAGTGCCCATCACTTTTAAAATAAAGCGAATCAAAATCTTCAATATCATCTTCGGCATCTAATGCCGATGCCAAATCTACTACCGGGCTTTTAGCATCTCGACGTTTGGCATCAATGATTTTATATTTGAGGATCGCGGTAAGCCATGTACGCACCGAAGATTTTCCCTGAAAACTATCGGAAGACTCGACCGCCGCAAGCAAGGTTTCCTGCACTAGCTCTTCGGCGACATCTCTCTCGCGCATTTGCGCAATGGCATAACGGAAAAGGTAGCGTCGGTGCTCGGCTAAATCTTCGAGACGAAAAGTATTGTTGTCTGGTGTAGGCATGCGTTGAAAAGTTGGCTTATTAAAGATGTTGGGGCTTGAAATCCCAGTTCTCGACCTTATCTCCAAGAATAGCGGAAATCCCGCGTAACATGTTGATTCATCTGACAGAGGAGAGGACATTATGGCCAACTTAATTCAATTTCACCCCTTTGATGATCGGTTTGATGACCTGCTGCGAGGTTTCTTCCACCCGGCCGCGCAGCCAAGCAATGGAACAAGCGCGCAAATCAAAGTCGATGTGACCGAGAACGAAAAAACTTATACCCTTCAAGCAGAGATTCCCGGTGTAAGAAAAGAAGATATTCATGTTGCGATCGAAGGCAACCAAATATCGATCACTGCCGAAATCAAACGCGAGCAAGAAGCCAAGGAAGGCAGCCGCCTGCTAAGAAGCGAGCGTTATTACGGCAAAGCGTATCGTAGCTTCGTGCTTAGCCAAGAAGTCGACGAAGCAACCGCTGAAGCTCGTTATACAAATGGCGTGCTGGAACTACACTTACCGAAGAAAGCCGCACAGAGCGCACGGAAGCTGACGATTCAGTAATTCTCTTCGTAAAGCGATACGCCGAAATTACTTGCGGTTTACTACCGACCGCAAGTAATTTCGCTCCATTCATGGCTCCCGTTATTCCATTCCAGGTAAAATCAATCCTGCTTTTATTTAGAGCGGATTTATATGAAATCCGCTCTACCCATATCGCCGCAGTAAGGAAAATCGCGCATGCCCGTCAACGACGCCTCCGCCCAGATTCAAAAAGCCAAAACCCTGATTGAAGCGCTGCCGTACATCAAGCGCTTTCACGACAAAACTATCGTCATCAAATACGGTGGCAACGCCATGACCGAGCAATCGGCAAAGGAAGGATTCGCTCGTGATGTGGTCATGCTGAAGTTAGTCGGCATGAATCCTGTCGTCGTCCATGGCGGCGGGCCGCAGATCGGCGATATGCTAGCCAAGATGGGTAAAAAAAGTGAGTTTATCCAGGGCATGCGAGTTACCGATCAGGAAACCATGAATATCGTGGAAATGGTGCTCGCCGGGCTCAATCAAGAAATCGTTACCCTCATTAATCAGCAAGGCGGCAAAGCCATCGGGCTTACGGGCAAAGATGCCTCGTTTGTTCGCGCACGCAAAATGCTATTGAAAAGTGAAACCAATCGAAACGAAATTCTCGATATCGGTTTTGTAGGTGAGGTAGCGGCGATTGATCCAGAACTCATTGCATTACTCGATTCCCGCGACTTCATTCCGGTCGTAGCGCCAATCGGCGTGGGCGAAAATGGCGAGAGTTATAACATCAACGCCGATCTCGTTGCCGGCAAGCTTGCAGAAACGTTGCGGGCGGAAAAATTAGTTCTCATGACGAACATTGCGGGCGTTATGGATAAGAGCGGGAAGCTTCTCTACCATCTAACTTCTCAACAAGTAGATGGCATGATCGAAGACGGCACTATCTCTGGCGGCATGTTGCCAAAAATTGCCGGCGCATTGGATGCCGTAAAAAATGGCGTCAAGACCGCTCACATCATTGATGGTCGCGTAGATCATGCAGTGCTACTGGAGATACTGACTGATTCGGGTATCGGCACTGCTATTAGGGGTGCCGCTGCGAATAGAATGCAAGGATGAATGCTCGGCGGCACACCATAATTCACGCATCGCCAATACGCGTTATTCATTGGCTCAACGTATTAACGATCTTAGCGATGACGTTGAGCGGCTGGCGTATTTATAATGCATCACCTTTGTTCGATTTCAGCTTTCCTCGTTGGATCACACTCGGCGGCTGGTTAGCCGGTGCGCTACAGTGGCACTTTGCGATGATGTGGTTATTGATAATTATTAATTCTGTCTATCTGGCTTACGGCGTTCTAACCGGGCACTTTCGCAAAAAATTTTTACCGGTTTCAAAAGCAGAGTCATGGAATAATTTTAAGCAGGCATTGACCTGCAAACTCCAGCATAAACCTGGTACATATAATTCTCTTCAACGAACGTCGTATCTCGGCTCGGTCTTCCTGATTATTCTCCTTGTTGCCTCCGGCCTTGCCACGTGGAAACCGGTGCAACTACACTGGCTCGCTTGGCTTATGGGCGATTATGAAGGCGCCCGCTTGGTGCATTTCTTTGCTATGTCTTTGTTGATGCTCTTCGTGGCGGTTCATGTATCGATGGCGCTCCTTGTGCCGAAGACGCTTTTATCAATAATTACCGGCAAAGTAAGCGTTGCAGCAACCCCACCTGCTCAGCTTAGCTATGCGGAGATTCCAAGCACCGAAGCAGGAGATGCTTTATGAAAAAACTTTCGCTCGGTTCCAATCACGAATGGTTAGCGGCTAACCGGAAAGACATCCAACAAATCGAGCGGCGATTTTTTTTAAAGGGTGCATTTAGCATGAGCGCGCTAGCGCTACTCTCCGGTTGCGATCTTACCCACGACGTAACCACACAAAGAATATTGAACGGCGCATCCCGACTTAACGATGATATGCAAGCCAGATTGTTCGATCCTTCGCGCTTGGCAAAAGAATATCCGGACGGCATGATTACCAAACCATTTCCGTTCAATGCATATTACGATCGCTCGAAAGTACCAGCCGTAGATGGCGATATCTACCAACTTGAACTCCTAGGTCTTGTCCGCGAGAAGAAGCCTTGGGCGTTAAAGCAATTAGCAGCCCTGCCTCAAACGTCGCAGGTGACACGGCATATTTGCGTGGAAGGTTGGAGCGCAATTGGGAAATGGGGGGGCGTTCGATTCAGCGATTTCTTGCAACGCGTGGGCGCTGATACTACGGCGAAATTTGTCGGCTTCAAATGTGCTGATGACTATTACACATCAATCGATATGGCGACCGCGTTACATCCCCAAACGCTGCTCGCTTTAACCTTTGCAGATGAAACGCTGCCAGCCGAATATGGCTTTCCACTCAGATTACGCGCGCCGACAAAATTGGGCTTCAAGAATCCTAAGCACATCACCGCTATCTATGTGACGAATGTCTATCCCGGTGGTTATTGGGAAGATCAGGGATATAACTGGTTTAGCGGCTGTTGATATTTAGGACTTACGCAAAACCGTCTCAGCGGCGTTGGGCTTTAATGGAATGGACGCCCTTCGCAAGCCAAGTAAGGGGGAGAAATCATCTCCCAAACAATCGTTAACATCGCCTATCACGGCAAAGCCTTTGTTATTCAAACTGCCAGAGGCGGTGGTTTAGCAGTTGGAATTCATTTTTCGTAATCGAGACAAAGCCGATTACCTTGCAAAACTGCGAACAATCTTGCCGTGAGTTTTACAAAAATGAAAAACAAATGGTTTCAATAAAAAACCCTCATAAGAAATCAATTCACTAGACAAGGAAGACGTTGGTATCAAAATTGCTTGCATAAAGCATTACACATTTTTTCTAAGGAGAGCTTTATGAACAATAACAATAGTCCTGGAGACGAAACCAATCGCGAAATAGAAGATGTACCAAACACAGATAACTCGGCGACAAATAATCAGCCCCCTTATGGATGACCAAAATCCGTCTACAGGGAACAACACCGGTAATCCAGCCACAGAAATCTCTACTCTAAAATATCCGCCAGCATTTGTCGGCCTAGTTAACCGATTCTTGTCTGGTGATACAACAGCAATTCAAAGAGAATTAGCAGAGACAGAACGCGCGATTCTTGCGGGACAACCAACACCCAGAATTGCAGCTGCCGAAGCGCAAACTGGGGCGTGGGAGACGATGTCAATACATCAACTGAATCCAGGTTTTTTGTCACACGCTGCAATGCCTATTGCCCCAGATCCAGCCATTTTTCACAACTTAGCTGATACGTCGATTTCACTGGAAGAAAACGGAGCCACCATTGATCAGGACTTTGTTGATTCGTTGCAAGAGAGTTTGCTCGACACCGGTAATCCCATTATCGACTTTGGAATTCGTGATACAGATTTTGATGAGCGAGAATTGATGAGCGGGCTGGGGGTAGCTGTTTCACCTAACCAAGATCTTACTGGCAGAGTTTCAAATACGGACATGCGAGCTCTCAGTGAGCCTCTTAGCGAAGAAGAGGAACAATTGATTCGCGAACGAATTCAACAACAGTTTAATGGGTCGCCGCATATCAGCATGGCCCAACAAGCATATGAAGAAGCATATCAATTTGTTATCAGCCAAAGACAAAGAGGGCCAGAGAGAACAGGAAGTACAGTCCCACAACAATCAGCAACTTCTCATGCTGATACGGACATGAGCACTTCCAGCGAGCCTCCTAACGAACAACCTCAAGGCTGGTTTATTGCGCAGCCGGCGAATTCTCCGCCATTACCGATGATCCTTGACCCTGTAGGATTAACTATCACAACTAGCACTCTCAACAACGAGCCGAATATCCCATCAAGTGATGTAAATTCGCAATTCAGAGAAACAATGGATGCACTTCTTGCAGCAACGCCGGGACTTACAGTTCACGTTAACCCATCTAGCCCCCCCCAAGACCCTGGATATTCCATACCACATTCTGTAGTTTTGGAACGCCTGTCGACAGTGGCTGCACGCAGATCGGAATACCAATCGACAATGGCAGTAGGCAGACAAGCTCTACCCGTAAAAAGCAAATACAATTTCGAAGAAGTAGCAGCATCTTTGTTCCAAGAGCCTCGTCTAATAGCTGGTTTATTCGACAAAATGCAAAGTGATTTATCGCAGCAAGTAAAGCAAAAACCAGGCGAGACTAAAGATGTTTCTCAACATCACGCTATCGACTATGTGAGATCTATAGCAGATAAGTCGAAGAATCAAAAAATACGCGAATTTGCTGAGGCGTGTGAAAAGGGGAAAGCGGACGTCGTCGAGGACTTATTGAACGACCAAGAAATATCTACGCCATTAAAAGACGGTTTAAAAGATCACTTGTTGGCACAGATTCCTATAGTCGAAGCGCAAATACCGAAAGACCTTGAAACGGCTAAAACGGAACATACCATTGCGCAGCAAAAATTTGAAGAGGCAGAGAAAAAATACAAAGAAGCGAAGCCAAAAGATAATACCAATATTGACAATGATGCTCTTAAGAACGACGTTGAATCGAAGCGGGTGAGCACAATATTAAAACAACAAGCTGTTGAACAAAAAGAATTCTCTGTCCAAGGAATAGCACCTCTTGCTTATGTTGCCGCCCGCGGTACGGCAAAATTATTACGTACTGACGATCCACACAAGAAATATGTTTTGCCGCTGAACGAGCCCGAGAAGACAACAGGAGATATGGTCGAGATCGTACACGGATATTTGTTCTCGCCGAAAAAGCGGGAAAGACTTTTAGCCAACGCCGAGGAAGCGAAAACAGGATGTGTTGATAATTTGGACGACGGACTCGACAAGCTACGTGGGCTATGTGACGCAATAAGTGCAGAAAGTATTGGGAATCCGGTGGAGCTTCTCGATTATTTAAGAGAAGAACATGGGCGAGATACAGCTGCCAAAATTACCGCAGTGGAAAACGCTGGATTTCGAAATTATTCGGAGTCAGTGGAGACTAGCAGGGGCGCCACAGCGATTGTTTCAATCGCCTTGGATCTACCGAATACAAGCAAAAAGTTAAGCCATCTTGGGCTTGCGGGACAAGACGGCGATAAACCGAGAAGCTTTATTGGATGGTTGAGGATTGCTGAATTCACACAGAAGGATGGGGTGGGTGATTTAAAGACAGCAGCGCCTTACATTACAGAACTCGAAAATAGAATAAATGAAGCGCGAAAAAATTTAAAATTAGCCCCAGATGTGAAAACACGCTTTCAACCTTTTGATGAATATGTTGCTGAGCATCCTCTTTTCAGAGCTCATATGCAGGAACATTATACAGGAAGAACCAATCTCCGCGTAGCGCCGGAAACCCAAAAAAAATAGATGACCTATTAAAAACCTCTCAAGAAGAAATGGCAGAATTAATGAAAAGGGAACCTCCCGAAAGTAAAGTCAAAGAGAAGGAGGCTGGACAAGAAGAAGGGGAAGATTTGCAGGAGAAAAGAAAGGGAGAAGCAAGAAAGGCCTGGGAAGAAGAAGTCAAAAAATTGCATGAAAGAACAGTACAGGGTCAAGCAAAAGAAGTTAAAAAAATTGAAGACGACGCAATTTATTTGCAGGCAGCGCGGGAATATATAGTCGCGAAACGATTAATTGAACAGCAGTTGGGTTATAAAACGACAGAAGAAAAAAAGAAATTTAATTTAGAGCTTATTGGACATAGCGACTGTCCCTCTATAGAAGGAAAAGTAAAAACCGAAAGCGATGAGCTTGCCATAATCCTAGAAACGGCGATTGCTCTTTCGTTTTTCGCGTAATGTATTGAGCGTGTAGACAAAAGAGACGTGGAGGCGCTCACCAAATGGGTGAAGCAAAGCGCAAGGGAGAATTAGCGGTTCGAAAAGCGGCGCAAGCGATTGGCGTAGAAACGCCTGGCGGGCGGATCCAAGTGAAATGGGATAATCGATCTGCGGCGACACCATTTGGTCAGATGGCGTTCTTTGTTGAGTTTCTGCAACTGACGGGATTGTATGCGCGATGGCGGGAGGCGTGTCCCTTATCGTATCGAGGTCCTCACTGCTCGAAGATAGGCGACATCCTCGGCACATGGTTTTTATCGGTGTTATCGGGTCACCGGCGTTATTCGCACATCACGACCATTCGTGCGGACGGGGTCATGCCGGGGCTCTTGGGGATGAACAGGGCGGTGAGCGAAGATACGGTGCGGCGCGGGCTGATGGCGATAGAGGAAGTCCCGGGACGACAATGGTTGCAAGCGCACTTGGATGCGAGCGTATGGCCGCTATTATCGGCGCCGTGGATTCTGGATGTGGACGTGACGGTGAAGCCGTTGTATGGTCATCAAGAAGGCGCGGTAGTTGGTTATAACCCGAAGAAACCCGGTCGTCCTTCGCATACGTATCACACCTACCAGATGGCGGGGTTGCGGCTGGTGTTAGGGGTGAACGTGGAAGCGGGCAACCAGAGTCATGCGAAGACAAGCTTGCCTGGCCTATTGGAATTGATTGACCGTCTACCGATTGATAAGCGTCCACAATGTGTGCGTGGCGATTGCGATTTTGGCAACGACGGGGTGATGCGGGATTTGGAAGATAGAGCAATGCCCTATCTATTCAAATTGAAGCTGACCAAGAACGTCAAACGATATCTGGCCAGCATTTTCTGGCGCGATGATTGGGAGAATGCGGGACAAGGTTGGGAGGGCCGTGAAGGGGAAATCCAACTGCATGGCTGGCAGCGTGCGCGCCGGATTATTGCCCTGCGACGACCATTGACCGGAGACGTTGTGTTGGCGGATGAGGCGCAGCAATTGGATCTCGCCTTTGTGGCGTGCGATCGCCCAGCCAAACGATATGAATACGCGGTACTGGTAACCGACTTGCCGCACGAGATCTGTACGTTGGCCCAACTGTATCGCGATCGCGCAGATTCGGAGAATGCCTTCGATGAATTGAAGAATCAGTGGGGCTGGGGCGGCTATACCACGCAAGACCTGAAACGCAGTCGCTTTACGGCGATGATGGTGGCGCTGGTTTACAACTGGTGGTCTTTATTCGTGCGACTTGCCAATCCAGAAACGCGACTGGAAGCGATGACCAGTCGGCCCTTTCTGTTGTCTGGAGTAGCGCGCAAAACCGACCATGCGGGACAACAACATCTGACCATCACCAGCATGCATGGCAAGGGCGAATTGGCTAAGGCGATGCTGACTCGCGTCAGCCGGTTATTGCATGAGTGGAAAAGCATTGCGGAGCAATTGACTTCCGCTTCACTCTGGCAGCGCGTATGCCAGCACATCACCACCACCGTCACCGGATTCAACTGGCTTGCGCCACCTCAAACGACGCCGCTGCATTCTACGCAGACGGGGTAATCGCCGTTTTTAGGATAATACGTGCTCGTGACGGCCAACAAGCCGCGAATTTCGTTGCCGTTAAGAAAATCGAATTAGTTCCAGATGTTGATGCATCCGTAAAATGGGTGAACAAGGAACTCGTGATTGAGAAGAAACAAGGTCGCATGGAACTGGTGAAGATGACTCCACCGCTATCAAATGCGAAGGGTATTGAGCCGCAAGAAGTAAAACAATCCACCACTAAAAATAAAAAAGGTAAGGGTCTAAAATAGTCGGATTAATGAGGCGTTGCGTAAAGCCTAATCCTGCTCGTAGCCGAATAAACCCATTACAAACCGCCCCAACTCATAGCACGTCCAGGCGAGCATTCGCTCGGTCATCGAACGCCTTTCCGAACCACCTTGCACCGGTGTGGCGCCCTCGACCATGGCTTTTTCCAAACTATCCCTCAATTGCCGAGCAAAAGCCTGATCGCGGATCACGACATTCGCTTCACGCGCCAGCATCAAGCTGAAGGGATCGATATTGCTGGAACCAACTGTTGCCCATTCAAGATCGATAACCGCCACCTTCGCATGCAAAAAACTTTTGTGATACTCCATAATCTCCACACCACCAGCTAACAGTGATCCATACAATGCACGCGTCGCATAGTGCATCCAAAAATATTCGACGCGGCCTTGCAGCAGCAGAACGACGCGTACGCCGCGAGCGGCGGCATCTGTAAGCGCGCGGCGGAAACGTTTGCCGGGCAAGAAATAAGCATTAGCGATAACGATCTCATTTTGAGCCGATGCAATCGCACGCAAGTAAGCTTGCTCGATGTCTCGCCGATGCCTCACATTATCTCGAATCAGGAAAGCAGCAGCGGTGCTGCCAGCCGTTCTAATTATCGGCAACGATCTTGGTGGCAAAAAGCTTCCATGAAAAGTGAGCCAATATAAATGCCGCCATAGTTGAGTGGCCGCTGGATAAATATCACTTAGTAACGGCCCTTCAATTCGAACGGTGTAATCATAGCGGGGGGAAATTTGCTCTGGGATTTGCACATCATTGATGATGTTGATTCCGCCAACGAAAGCAACGGCGCTATCGATAACGGCAATTTTCCGATGCAAACGCCGTAGACGATGGCGGTGAAAACGTAGGCCTGTTACTTCGGGGCGAAAAACAAAAATCTTTACGCCGCGGCTGCGCATTTCATGCACTAACGTTTTCGCAATAAGACGCGAACCAAAGCCATCGACAACAACACCAACATGCACGCCGCGGACAACCGCTTTGATTAGCGCGTCTGCAATGCGTCGACCGGTTTCATCATCAGCGAAAATGTAGGTTTCTAAATAAACTTCGCGTTGCGCATTGAGAATGGCGGCTTCTAACGCCGGAAAATATTCAGTGCCGCTCTCCAGCAATGTGATCGCGTTTCCGGAGCGAAATTTGCCGGTCGCCATCACCTATAGCGGAATTAACGTTGCTGTTAGCGCGGCGTGATCTGATCCATGCATCCAACTAGTATTTCGATGTACGTGCGCGTGCTGCACACTAAACCCTCGAATATAAATACGATCCAAACGCAAAATCGGCAACCGTGCGGGAAAGCTGCGAGCCGGACTTCCGCCAAGGATTTCGAACACCTCCATCAAGCCCAGCATTCCCAGCACATCACTGGCTTCGCTACGCCAATCGTTAAAATCACCCGCCAAGACTAGCGGCGCACCGGCTGGAACTAAGGCTTCGATACGATCACACACGGCTTGCACTTGTTTGCGTCGACCGCTAGCAAATAATCCCAAGTGTACGCAAACACAATGCAAGTTTTCGGCCCAGCCAGGCAATTCGAGTTCGGCGTGCAACAGTCCACGCCTTTCTACTGGATTCGTGGAAATATCTTCGTTGTCGAATTTGACAATTGGGAAACGAGACAAGACAGCATTACCATGGTGACCTTCGTCGTATACGGCGTTCTTGCCATAGGCAAAATCCGTCCAAACACGATCCGCCAAAAACTCATGCTGCGGTTGGCAAGGCCAATCTTTATGGCGCAGCGCGTGACGGGCGTTATGCCCCACCACTTCTTGCAAAAACACCACATCGGCACCTAATGCTCGCAGCCGGTCGCGCAGTTCATGCACGGTCATCCGCCGGTTGAAATGGGAAAAGCCCTTGTGAATATTATAAGTAGCAACGTGGAGAGAGGGTACCGATTGCTCTGACATGGGAATTATTTCTTAAGCTGCTGCAGCAAGGCGCTGCGGCAGTTCGAGAATTGCTTCTCGATTGCTGGAAGAAAAACATTTTTCTGCTGCCTCTTTCCAGGGCAGCCAGATAAATCCGAGATGTTCGCGAGGCGCCACCGTGATCGGCAATTTTTCGGGTAATGACAATCCGAATACGTGCTCTGTATTGTGCGTGGTACCTGGCGGATAACGATGCTGCCAGATAGGATAGATGTCATAGACATTTTGCTTCGCCCAATCAGTCAGTGAATACCGCGTTGCGTCCAAGCCAGTCTCCTCAAAGACCTCACGAATCGCCGTTTCACGAAGCGTTTCGCCTGCGTCCTGACTACCGGTCACTGATTGCCAGTAGCCAGGATGGTCGGTACGCTCCAGCAAAAGAACTTGCAGATCGTGTGTATAGATAACGACGAGAGTCGAGATAGGGATTTTATACACGAATGCCTGTGGTGAAGAAAGGATAGCGTTATACCCCTTATCTACCTCGGGTGTGATTTAGGGTTAGGACTACGCAAAACAGCCCCAGCGGCGTTATTACCTCTTGCAGGTTGCATCCCTTGCGCTTGCACGCGCAGATCGTTCTGCAGGCGGACAGCACGCTTCCGAATTCCCCGCGCCACTCTACTTGCCGTACCGATTCCGCACTGCCTGCGTCGACGCGCCTTGCTGGGACAGTTTTGCGTACGTCCTGATTGTAACCACTCAGCCGACTTAGCAGCTGGCAAGTTTCGACTATAAAACCTCTGAAGAAACACCGCCAGCCGCCGGGGTCAGAAGCTCTTTATACTTTTCACTGCACCGATGTATTACGCAAACGAATGTGCAATTCGCGCAATTGTTTTTCTTCTACAACAGAAGGCGCGCCGGTTAACAAATCCTGCCCACGTTGAGTTTTGGGGAAAGCGATAACATCGCGAATATGCTCTGCACCCGACATCATGGTCACTAACCGGTCAAGCCCAAAAGCCAAACCGCCGTGCGGGGGCGCGCCGTATTGCAAAGCATCGAGCAGAAATCCAAATTTCTTCTTTTGGTCTTCGACGCTGATCTTCAATGCGCCGAATACTTTTGCCTGCACATCCTGACGGTGAATCCGCACTGAACCGCCGCCAATTTCCCAACCATTCATAACCATATCGTATGCTTTGGAAATTGCCTTACCGGGGTCGCTCGACACATAGTCTTCATGGCCATCCTTCGGCGCAGTGAAGGGATGATGGCGAGCAGCCCACGTGCCAGCTTCGTCATCATATTCAAACATCGGAAAATCGACTACCCACAGCGGCCGCCATCCACTTTCGGCAAAACCACGATCGTGGCCAACCTTGGCGCGTAACGCACCAATCGCGTCGTTAACGATTTTTTCCTTATCAGCACCAAAGAAAATCAGATCGCCATTTTCAGCACCGGTACGAGTGAGAATTTCCTGCAGCACGGGTTGCGACAAGAATTTAACGATCGGTGATTGCAGACCCTCTTCGCCAACTTTGGTCTTGTCATTGACTTTGATGTATGCAAGCCCTTTAGCGCCATAGATACCGGCAAACTGAGTGTAATCGTCGATTTCCTTGCGGCTTAGAGTCCCGCCATTCGGTACCCGAAGCGCGACAACGCGGCCATTGGGCATATCAGCAGCAGCGCGGAATACCTTGAAGTCCACAGACTTCATCAAATCAGTCAACTCTGTAAACACCAGGGGCACGCGCAAATCCGGTTTATCGGAACCATAAAGTCGCGCGGTTTCGGCGAAGGTCATTACTCGGAAAGGATTCGGCAGATCGATATCCATCACTTCTTTAAAGACAGTGCGGATCAGCCCTTCCATAAGGTCGCGGATTTCTTGTTCGGTAAGGAACGAGGTTTCGATATCGATCTGAGTGAATTCCGGTTGCCGATCTGCACGCAAGTCTTCATCACGGAAACATTTGACGATCTGGTAGTAGCGATCAAACCCGGAAATCATCAACAACTGTTTAAACAATTGCGGCGATTGCGGCAATGCATAGAACTGACCATCGTGAATACGTGACGGCACGAGGAATTCACGCGCGCCCTCTGGCGTAGATTTGTAGAGAACAGGCGTCTCGATATCGATAAAACCATGCGAATCGAGATAACGGCGCACTGATCTGGATGTCTTATAACGCAGCATGAGCGCATTCTGCATTTGCGGCCGGCGGAGATCGAGATAGCGGTGTTCCAGCCTAACCGTTTCCGAAAGGTTCTCTTCGTCCATCATGAAAGGTGGAGTCAAAGACGGATTCAACACTTCAATCTCATGCGCCAATACTTCAATCTCACCGCTACGCAATCCACTGTTGGTTGTGCCATCCGGACGAGGCCGGACAAGACCAGTGATTTTAAGTACGAACTCATTACGGATTGTTTCCGCAATTTTAAAAGTTTCGACTCGATCAGGATCGCATACTATCTGCACGAGACCTTCCCGGTCGCGCAGATCAATGAAGATAACGCCGCCATGATCGCGCCGGCGGTGAGCCCAGCCGCAAACAGTAACGGTTTGTCCCAAATAGCGCGTATCAGTCGCGCCGCAATAATCGGTCCGCATAGGAGTTTCCAATAGAGATTTTAGTGTTGTGGCGTCCGTCCGCATAACGCGACGGATTGGTATAAGTTGAACTTAAGAGTTTCGTGTACGTGCCTGAGAATATTCTACGCCCACTTTTATAGGCTCCGGAGTCACCACACCCATCGAAATTATGTACTTGAGAGCTGCGTCGACGCTCATTTCAAGCTCAATCACATCTTTCTTGGGCATCATTAAGAAGAAGCCCGACGTAGGATTAGGCGTAGTAGGAACATAAACACTTACGTACTCTTCGGCCAAGTGCGTAACAATTTCGCCACCGGGTTGCCCCGTCAGGAAGGCGATAGTCCAGGACCCTTGACGAGGATATTGTACTAACAATGCCTTGCGAAATGCCTGCCCCTTACTCGAGAAGAGGGTATCGGAAACCTGCTTAACACTGACGTAAATCGATTTAACAACCGGAATGCGGATGAGGAGCGTCTCGCCCATACTCAGCAGCTTCTGGCCAAAAAGATTTGCGGCAACAAGACCCGTTAGAAGGATAACAAACACGATGAGAACAGCGCCTATCCCAGGAATATATCGACCAAGGACAATTTCTGGTTGGTAAGCCCGAGGTAAAAGAAGCAGACTTTGATCCATGAAGTCGATCAACAACTTCAGCACCCAAATCGTAATACCCAGCGGTGTCCAGACCAAAAGGCCCGTAATAAAATATTTTTTCATTGCGGGCTATGTCGCCCCTCTCGCTAGACCATTAAGGTTATGAACACGTGGTGCAAGCAGCGGTCGCACAGCTGTGTCCTGCAGCGGATTCCGCGGGTTTATCTTTATCGCTCTTGCTGGGCTCTTCTGTAGAGCTCTTGCCAGCATCAGCTTTATCACCGTTGTCAGAGTTGGCTTTGCCGGCCGGGGCGGGGGAATTGCCACCCTTGAAATCCGTTGCATACCATCCGTTCCCTTTCAACTGAAAGCCGGCCGCGGTGAGCTGCTTATTAAGCGTCGGCTTGCCACATTTCGGGCAATCGGTAAGAACTGGATCGGATATTTTTTGTAAATAATCTTCTTGAAAACCGCACTCAGAACAACGATATGCGTAAATTGGCATGACGCCCTCCACTACAATAATTAATTGGGATGAATTATACCCTTAGAACGTGTTTTAAAAGTCCCTGCTCGAGTCAATGTTGGGGCGGCGAGCATTACTCTATTGTACGAGTACGCTTTTCGCCCCAACTTTATATTTGTGCTAGAGCACTCAAAACACGCCCTTAATGATTAGAGCTTAATGGGAATCAAGTCGAGAAAAATCAATGGGCTGATCGAAGCCAGAGTTCACGCCTCGATTAAAAGGGGATATCGTCCTCGAAATCATCAAAGCGACCGCCGCTGCTCTTGCCAGAACTGGAGGGCGCCGAACCACCACTACCACCACTACCACCACTACCACCACTACCACCACTACCACCGCCAGAATTAGGCGCAGAGCGCTCAGACATATCGCTATTACCACCACCGGCGCCGGATCGCCCGCCTAACATTTGCATACGATCAGCAACGACTTCCGTCGTGTATTTTTCTTGACCGTCTTTGTCTTGCCACTTACGAGTTTGCAGGCGACCTTCCACATAGACCTGGCTGCCCTTCTTCAAATACTCGCCAGCGATTTCAGCCAGCTTTGAGAAAAATACGACGCGGTGCCACTCGGTCTTCTCTTGCTTTTCGCCGCCTTTATCTTTCCAAGTATCGGTGGTCGCAATCGACACACTGGTAATCGCGCCGCCATCGGGCATATAACGCACCTCGGGATCGCGCCCTAGATTACCAATCAAAATTACTTTATTTACAGATGCCATGTTCCTTATCTCCGTAGGGCATACCGCCCGTCGCTTCTAAATTAATAATTTTACCCTTCAATATTCCGGTCGGCTACGCTCAGAAGCCGCGCAAAGCCGGGCAGATATTGAACAGTCTCCTACCCCTCGCTAGCAGCTCCGATCAAGCGCAACACAGCAGACTCGTCGAAACCACTCTTCTCAACCTTAAGATGGGCGATGCCGTCTTTTGCCAGCACGACCGCTTCGTAAACGCCAGGAAGTCCCATCAATTTCTCCGCCAGCCGCTTAGCGGCCGGCTCATCCATTTGCCGCAGGGTGTATGTCGTTAACCGGACTGAAGCCAACGGCCGCATGGTCGAAGCCACCAATAGCCAAGCCAAAGTTCCTACTGCGGTCAGCCAAAATACTGCACTATTGCCCAAACGCTGCGACACGAATCCTCCCAATGTAGGGCCTACGCAAACGCCAAGAAACTGGATACTGCTGTAAATACCGGTAGCGGTACCCTTAGTTCCAGCGGGCGCAACTTGCGAGACCATTGAAGGCAAACTGGCTTCCAATAGATTAAAGGCAGTAAAAAAAACAGCTAACGCAACCGTAAGCCCCAATAAACTGTGCTGGGTAAAGCCAAGTAACAACTGTCCACAAAACAGCACCGCGATCGACATTACAAAGATGCGCTTTGCGCCAAACTTTTTTTCTCCAAAAATGATCGCTGGCACCATGAACACAAATGCAGCGAGCATGACCGGCAAATACACTTGCCAATGATGGTCGGGGGCAAGTCCTGCGTCTCGGAGCGAAAAGGGGATGACCACGAACAACGCCGCCAATGCCGCATGCAAAACAAAAATACCGAGGTTAAGCCGCATTAACTCTGTGTTGCGCAACACCGCCGCGAACTCACTTTTCCCGGACGTTCGAGAATGTACAACTTGTGGCGTCGGAATGACTTGGTAGACCACCAGTAGGGCGGCCAACGCGAGCCCTCCTGTTAATGCGAATATTCCCGGCACGCCAATCAACTTCGCCAGCCATGGCGAAATAGCCATGGAAACAGCAAACGTTACGCCGATGGTCATGCCGATCAGTGCCATGGCCTTGGTACGGTGTTGATCGCGAGTAAGATCCGCCGTCATCGCCAGAACTACACCAGAAACTGCCCCGGAACCTTGCAGCGCCCGCCCAATGATTACCCACCAGATATTTTCAGCGCCAGCGGCCACAAAACTGCCAATCGCAAAGAGGCACAACCCTAGGTATAGCAAAGGCTTGCGGCCATAACGATCGGAAGCCCAGCCGAAAGGAATTTGCAAAATTGCCTGACTTAACCCATAGGCGCCGCCTAACGCCAACCCGACCAATATATGGTTCTGGCCACCGGGCAAATGCTCTGCATAGAGGGCGAATACGGGAAGAATGATAAACATCCCTAGCATTCGCAACGCAAAAATGCTGGCAAGGCCAAAGGTGGCGCGCTTTTCAAGCGCGGACATACGATCAGGGATCATTACAAGAGGGAGCATCTTTTAAAATCGGCACGCGCATCATAAACCCAAAATAATTCCATCCCGCATTCAAAACGAGACGCGAAGGCTTCGCTGCGACAGTACAAATGTACGGCAAGCGACAGCCGACAAAGTATCGTTTTGAATGCGGCAGGGAAGGCATGGGAAACCGCGTGTAAGTCGCGTATATTAGCAGATACTGTTCGTTTCCGATGCCTTAGGACTTACGCAAAACCGCTCCAACCGCGTTACGGCTGATTGACGTACTACTTTTGTACTGTCTGCGTCGCCGCGCCTTGCCGGAACGATTTTGCATAAGTCCGATGCCTGTCCGGAACGTTGCTTCTTCGTCGTTGTCTGCTTAGCGCATCCCCCTTTTTTGCAAAAATAAATGGTTTTATGGAATACATTAAAGTACGTGGTGCCCGGACTCATAATCTAAAAAACATTAACGTCGATATACCACGCAATAAGCTGGTAATCATCACTGGACTCTCCGGTTCAGGTAAATCGTCGCTCGCCTTTGATACGCTTTATGCGGAAGGCCAACGACGTTATGTTGAATCTCTCTCGGCCTATGCCCGGCAATTCCTGCAATTGATGGAAAAACCGGATGTCGATCTGATCGAAGGACTTTCTCCTGCGATTTCCATCGAACAAAAAGCGACCAGCCACAACCCGCGCTCTACAGTCGGCACCGTAACGGAAATTCACGATTATCTCCGTTTGCTATATGCACGCGCCGGCGATCCCTATTGCCCAGATCACGACCTCGTGCTGGAAGCACAAAGCGTTGCGCAGATGGTGGATCACGTCCTGGCTTTGCCTGAAGATACAAAATTGATGATTTTGTCGCCGCTGGTTATTGGCCGCAAAGGCGAGCAGCTGGATTTGTTCGATGAATTGCGCGCACAAGGATTTGTTCGCTTACGGATTGACGGCAAAGTCTATGAGATCGACGCGATTCCTAAACTGGCCAAGAATCAGAAACACACCATTGAAGTCGTGGTTGATCGACTTAAGGTAAAGGCTGACGTCAAACAACGCTTGGCTGAATCCTTCGAAACTGCACTGCGCCACTCCGAAGGCCGCGCCATTGCCGTGGAAATGGATTCCGATAAAGAACACATCTTCTCAGCTAAATTCGCTTGCTCGGTTTGCGGTTATTCGCTACCGGAACTGGAACCGCGACTTTTTTCGTTCAACAATCCCATGGGCGCGTGTCAGCGTTGCGATGGGCTAGGCAATATTTCTTTTTTTGATCCGAAAAGGATCGTCGCATTTCCGCAGCTATCGCTAGCCGGCGGTGCAATTAAGGGTTGGGATCGACGCAACCAATTCTTTTTCCAGATGCTCACCAACCTCGCCGAACATTTCAAATTTAGTTTGGATGTGCCGTTCGAGTCGCTACCTCAAAAAACGCAAGATGCGATTCTTTATGGTACGGGCAAAGAACTGGTTGCTTTTCAGTACCCAGGCGAAAAAGGCAAGATGGTGGAGCGCAAGCATGCATTTGAGGGAGTAGTTCATAACTTGGAACGGCGCTATCGAGAAACCGATTCGGCGATGGTGCGTGAAGAGCTAGCCAAATATTTAAACAATCAGGCTTGTACAGAATGTCAGGGTACGCGCTTACGTCGCGAAGCCCGGCATGTAAGAGTTGCTGGCAAAGCAATTTACGAAATAAGCGCACTACCGCTCAAGGACGCACAAAGCCTGTTCGACACCTTGAAGCTATCCGGTCACAAGCAGGCGATTGCCGAAAGAATCATCAAAGAAATTGCCAGTCGATTGCAGTTCTTGAATAACGTCGGCCTCGATTATCTGCAATTGGAACGTTCCGCCGATACGCTTTCAGGCGGAGAATCGCAGCGCATTCGCCTCGCCAGCCAAATCGGCTCCGGCCTGACGGGTGTGATGTACGTGCTGGATGAACCTTCCATCGGCTTACATCAACGCGATAACGATCGATTGCTGGAAACGTTGAAACGGTTGCGTGATTTGGGTAATTCCGTGGTGGTTGTCGAGCATGACGAGGACGCAATACGTTCGGCGGATTACGTCATCGACATCGGCCCCGGCGCAGGAGTCCACGGCGGGCATATCGTTGCCGAGGGAACGCCGCTGCAAATCTGCAAACATCCGACTTCGCTCACCGGCAAATATCTTTCCGGACGCGAAGAAATCGGCATGCCGAAGACACGCGCGAAAGTTGATGCAGAGCGCATGCTGACGGTTTCCGGCGCAACGGGTAACAACCTAAAGAATGTAGAGTTGAATTTACCTATCGGATTATTCATCTGCATCACCGGTGTTTCCGGTTCAGGTAAATCAACGCTTATTAATGACACCTTGTACAACGCCGTTGCGCGCCATCTATACGGTAGCGCCGAAGAACCGGCGCCGCATGAAAATATCGATGGATTGGAATTTTTCGATAAAGTCATCAATGTCGATCAAAGCCCGATCGGCCGCACACCGCGTTCCAACCCGGCAACCTATACTGGATTGTTCACGCCGATGCGCGAGCTTTTCGCGGGCGTACCGCAATCGCGTGAGCGCGGTTACGAACCTGGGCGCTTCTCCTTTAATGTAAAAGGAGGACGCTGCGAAGCCTGCCAGGGCGATGGCATGATTAAAGTCGAGATGCACTTCCTGCCCGATATTTACGTGCCTTGCGATGTCTGCCATGGCAAACGCTACAACCGCGAGACATTGGAAATTACTTACAAAGGCAAGAATGTCCATGAAGTACTGGATATGACGGTCGAACGCGCGCATGAATTTTTCCTACCGGTCCCCGTGATCGCGCGCAAATTGCAAACATTGCTTGATGTCGGCCTGGGATACATTCGCCTAGGGCAAAGCGCCACAACGCTTTCCGGTGGTGAAGCGCAGCGAGTGAAGCTATCGCTTGAATTATCCAAACGCGACACCGGCAGAACGCTGTTCATTCTCGACGAACCAACCACGGGATTGCACTTTCAAGACATCAAACTACTGCTCACCGTGCTGCATCGGTTGCGCGAGCATGGCAATACCGTTGTTGTCATCGAGCACAATCTTGATGTAATCAAGACAGCCGATTGGCTGATCGACTTGGGTCCGGAGGGTGGCGGTGGTGGCGGGCAAATTGTTGCGGAAGGAACACCGGAAGATGTAGCGAGGAATCCCGCAAGTTTTACAGGTAGATATTTACGACCGGTGCTGAAGAAGAAAGCGGCGTAGAGTTCAAGCGAAAACTTACCGCGCGGGGCTGAGTGAACTTGAGCAACGCTCCGCCGTTGATGTTCCCTACGCCCGTAAATTAGTCGGCATACTTTAGTGATGACCGTTCACATCAGCCTGATCTACACGTTACCGCATTTAGGTGAACGGCCGGGCTGCCCATAATAAAACCTGAACGGTACGAACCAGGTTATTATCAACAACAACCTTAAAGAGCAACCACATCACGATGACAATAGGAGGATAAAGAAGGAAGCACAGCGGTTCCTAAACCGAAACAAAACCCTGAGGTCAATGTGAAAAATTCAAAGACATTCTTTGCATTATTGATTCTGCTTGCGGTCATGTTTAGTAGTAAAGGATTTGCAGGACCGATTACCGGACTGTATTACACAAGCTCTCCCTCCAGTCAGGTGGGTGCCGGGGAAACCGTTCTGGTTACTCCATTCGATGGCTTTGATGTTTTTGCCTCACTCAGTTCCAGCAACAGCGCGTTTTTATCCGTCAATGACTTCGCAACAAATCCCGATTTCTCAACCACCAGATGGTGGCAATTAGACTTTGCCGCGCCAGCGGGGCAATCACTCCATGTTGGCCATTACGCAAATGCCACTCGCTATCCATTTCAAGATCCGGCGAGTTCTGGCTTGAGCTTTGTTGGAAATAATCGAGGCGATACAGAACTAACAGGATACTTCGATGTGCTGGAAATAAATTTTGGCGCTAGCGGAGATATTTTGTCGTTCGCTGCAAATTTCACGCAATTTGATGAAAACCTTCCAGAGCGGTGGAATCGAGGAAATATCCGACTCAACTCAGATGTGCCACTTTTATTCGCGGTAGCCGAGCCTCAATCATTGGCATTATTTGCGATTGGATTATTGAGTTTGATCGTTATCATGACTCGTCGCTCAAACGGAAAATTATCGCGAATTTATTAAGTAAGACCGTTTCTATTTAGGACGCATATAAGAACCTGTGTGAGATCCATTCAAACCTCACACAGGTTCTTACGACTTCGGAAACAAACTCTGCGTTTTGCCCGTCATGTAATAAACCGCCAACCCAATCCATTCATGCGTTGCATACTGAATGGAACTTATCGATTCCGATAAATTGAGAGATGGTACCAAGCTGGGCTTCAACGATTTATAACTGCAAGGCGCCGCAACTACCGGCCAGCCTACTTTCTGAAAAAGACCCACCGCGCGTGGAATGGATGCAGCGCTTGTGATAAGCAACCACGTCTCGTCATTTTTCGGCTTTACCATTTCTTGACTAAAAATCACATTCTCATAGGTATTGCGGGACTTGGATTCATATATCACCCGATCCGCATCAAAACCTTGCTGCGTTAAAAACAGTTTGACCGTCTCGCTCTCTTTAATATTCTGCTGACGCATATCACCTGCTCCGCCACTAAATACTAGCTTCGCGTCCGGATAGCGGCGAGCAAGCGCCAGAAAAGTTGTCATTCGTTCTGCATGACCGTTCAACGCCGGTTGCCCATGTGCATGGGTAAGCAAGGGTATCTGCGACCCACCTAGCATGATGATTCCATCGACTTTGGTAGGCCATGGATTCGGCGGCGGGAACCGCTCCTCTAACGGTATGAGTAATAAATCACCGATCGGAAATACAAGGATGACCACAAAAATTGCAACGATAAATGTGGACAGCGCGCGCGCCGCTCGATGCTTTCCCAACCAGAGCAGCAGCGCCGCAATAAAGGATAATAAAAAGATCGAATTCAGCGGATCAATCAATAAACCAAAAATCTTTGAAATTTCAAAAAAAGACACGATGTATTTTCGTTGTTAAAGAGAAGCAGCCAAATACCAAATAACAAATGCAGTAAGCGCGCTACGCATTTGTGTTTGTGCGCTTGCTATTGTCCAATATGGTCATCGCGGAAGTTACCAGCGTCGCCATGTCGCCCAAGTTGCTAGGCACAATTAGCGTGTTATTGGCTTTAGCCAAGTTACCGAACGCGTTGATGTACTGTTCAGCCACCTTAAGGTTTGCTGCTTGCAATCCACCTTCAGTGCCAATTGCGGCGGCAACCTGACGCACCGCATTCGCGGTCGCTTCGGCAACTGTTGTAATTGCAATTGCCTCGCCTTGCGCCTTATTAATCGCCCCCGTCTTCGCGCCTTCCGAGGTCAAAATGGCCGCCTGCTTTTCGCCTTCAGCGAGATTGATCTCTTCCTGTTTTTGTCCCTCTGATTTAGCGATCAACGCACGCTTTTCTCGTTCGGCAGTGATCTGCGCTTGCATTGCACGCAAGATCGATTCCGGCGGCGTCAGATTTTTAATTTCATAACGCAATACTTTCACGCCCCACGTACGGCCCGCTTCATCCAGTACGGAAACTACCTGCCGATTGATTTCATCACGGCTTTCGAAAGTACGATCCAACTCCATCTTGCCGACTTCGGAGCGAAGCGTCGTTTGAGCCAACTGAGTAATCGCGGTAACGTAATTGGATGAACCATAAGACGCCAAACGCGGATCGGTTACTTGATAATAGATAATGCCGTCCACTGCGAGTTGCGTGTTATCACGCGTGATACAAACTTGTTCCTGCACATCTAGCGATACTTCTTTTAGGGAATGCCGATAAGCAACTTGATCGACAAAAGGAACGATGATGCTAAGCCCAGGCTCAAGCGTTGAATGATATTTCCCCACCCGCTCGATCACCCAAGCACTTTGCTGTGGCACCACACGCACGGACTCAATCACGAAAACAACCGCCGTTGCCACAACAAAGAAAGGAATCGCATACCCTTGCGTCGATGCGTTGGACGCCATAATCGCCGTGAGGATGATAACCACAAAAATTCTGATCAACATGATGTGCCTTTATCAAAGTTTCTTTTAATATTGAATCGCTTTCGCGGGAAGCAAGGCTAACGAAGGTGTAGAAAAAGTCTGCTCACATCTTGCCTTGTGTTGACGCACTCG
>JAZKCF010000010.1:0-130701 GCA_040388195.1 Pseudomonadota bacterium | reverse complement strand
GCAAAAAATAAATTCGGACTGTAATGTTGTTTGATACTTGTGTAGATACCAATGCATAAATCGCCAGGTTTTCCAACACGTTCGGTAACCTAATATCCACCAGGCCATCGGCTAACGTTAATCTAATAGGATAAGAAGTGTGATACAAATGAATCTCGTCGTGCTCAATCGTCAGTTCTAAGTTGAAGCACGCTTATTTCCCGCCACGCTCCCGATCGCCAACGCCAAAATAGCAACACGCCAAGCAGAAAAATATAGATCACTGTGGCAATCCATCCGCCGATAGCGCCCAAGCCAAATGTTGGAAGAAAATCTACCCAACCCTGTCCTGGCCCAAAAGAGAGCATATGCGCCAGCGGCACAAAGCAAAACCAGGAAAGGAAAATCAGGGCGATGGTTGGTGTTTTGACATCACCGGCGCCGCGCAAACAAAAGCCTGACATGCTCAGCCCGTCGAATACATGGTAGGCAGCAGCGATCCATAATAGCGTCGTAGAAAGCTTGATCACAGCAGCTGCGTTAGGGTCCTCAGCGGCGATGAAAAACGGTACCAGCCAAGGTCCTGTTAACGAGAATAGTATGCCAATGGTTCCCATAAAGCCTACCGCTAACATAGTTGTTACCGTACCCACGCGCATGGCCCAATCTTTGTCGCCCGCGCCTATTGATTGACCGACCAGTGTGGTTGATGCCAGTCCCAATCCCACTGCGGGGTAGAACACCGCTGAGTTCAACATCATGACGATTTGGGTTGCCGCGCCGTCGATTGGGCCTAGCTGCACTTGCATCAATTGAAATAACGCGATGCCTAGCAAATCTACCGTGGCGAAAAGCCCCATGGGGATGGCCAATGCGAAATGTTTGCCGAGCGCTTTGATGTCAAATTGCCAACTAAGGCGTGATTGAAATTTTTCCTGCACTGCCGGACGAAGAAACAGCCATCCGATAATCAATGTGCCAATCAAAAGTGAAATTGTCGTTGCCCATCCCGAGCCAGCTATACCCATGCCTAACTGAAATATCAGGATTTCATTCAACGCCGCGTTGACTACGACCATTCCGATAGAAACTGCTAAGGTAATTTTGGTTCGACCGATGCCATTGAAGAAGCCGGAAAGCGCCCAAAAAGCTAAGGCGAATGGGCCACCAATCAAGCGGGGGAACCAGAATTCCACCGCTAGCGTTTCTATAGGCGATGCGAGCTTGAACGGCGCTAATAGTGGATGACCCATGGCGGCCAACGCGATGAATAACGGCGTGACGATGAGCACGCCGTGGAGGCCTGTCCATACCGGTTTTGCCGCATCGGCGTGACGTCCGGCCCCATAATTTTGAGCCACCAGCGTTTGCACACATGTTCCCACGCCACCGAATAAAAGGATGAACATGAGCACAAGAAAGAACGTGGCGCCCATGGCGGCAACAGCGTCTACTGAGAGCCGGCCAATAAACCACATATCCATGAGATTCAAGGCGGCTTGCATCCCGCTGTTCAAGAACAGCGGGCCGGCGAGCGCAATGATGGCCCGATAATCGACATGGCGAACACCGTGCGCGTCATACCGCGAGGCAGGTAACGGCAGCGTTTCGGCTGCTTCCGAATGGGTCTTGATGTTTAAATTGACTTCATTGGGAGCCAATTCCATGCCGCGCTAGGTCGCCGCTTTGATCCGGTAAATCGCTAGACTGCCCAATAAGTTTGGCAGCGTATTAACTACTTCGCCGTTGCTTAAAACCAATCGTTCCAATATGCGCACACCGAGTCGTCGGCACAGATCTTCGAAGTCGGTCAGCGTGCATAAATGGATATTCGGGGTATTGAACCACTGATAAGGCAGGTCGGGTGAGACCGGCATGTGCCCTCGCAGAATATCTAGACGATGACGCCAGTAACCGAAGTTAGGAAATGTCACGATAGCCTCCCGGCCCACGCGCAGCATTTCTCGCATCATCAATTCTGTGTTCCACATGGCCTGCAGAGTTTGCGAAAGAATCACGCAGTCGAAGGAGCTTGGACCAAAGCCGGAAAGGCCCGACTCCAAATCCATTTGAATAACATTCACGCCGTTTTTGAAGCAAGCGAGAATGCCACCGGGGTCAATCTCGACACCATAGCCGCCGGTATTTCGTTCTTCGTGCAGGAATTTGAGCAACTCTCCGCCGCCGCAGCCTAAATCCAGTATCCGGGAGTTGGGTGGCACCCAGCCGGCAATTACCGCATAGTCAGCGCGGGTCATGCTGCCACCTCTCTTGCAACGTTTTCCATGTAAGCGGACACGCAGCCGTGGTAATGAATATTGTCCATAAGAAAAGCATCGTGACCGTGAGTCGCGTCGACTTCAACGTAGCTGACGTTGCGTTGATTGTCGGTTAGCGCTTGGACAATTTCCTTCGACCGCGCGGGAGAAAAACGCCAATCGGAAGTGAAGGAAATAATGAGATAGCCAGCTTCCGATTTCGCCAGTGCTGCGCTTAAGTTGCCGCCATGTTCATGCGCAGGGTCGAAATAATCGAGTGCTTTCGTAATACGCAAATAGGTGTTCGCGTCGAAGCTTTCGGCGAACTTATCGGCTTGGTGGCGCAGGTAAGACTCTATTTCAAACTCAGCGTCAAAGTGGAAGTTAAAACCGCCGTTGCGTAGCGACCGGCCGAATTTCTCCATCATCGCATCGTCAGATAGATAGGTAATGTGCCCTAACATCCGTGCGAGGCGCAGGCCTCTGCTTGGGATGACGCCATGAGCATAGAAATCGCCACCGTGAAAATCAGGATCGGTAGTGATGGCTTGTCGTGCGACTTCATTAAAAGCGATGTTTTGTGCCGACAATTTCGGTGCTGCAGCGATTACCAATGCATGGCGGATTCGTTTAGGGAAGGCAACCGTCCACTGCAACGCTTGCATGCCTCCTAGGCTGCCGCCGACCACCGCTGCCCAGCGCTGAACGCCGAGTCGGTCGGCGAGCAAGGCTTGTGCGGCGACCCAATCGTCTACCGTGATAAGCGGAAAGCTGGAACCGAAAGGCTTGCCGGTGCGTGGATTAATGCTGGCCGGTCCGGTCGAGCCGTGGCAACCGCCTAAATTGTTAACGCCGACGACGAAGAACCGGGTGGTATCGATCGGTTTGCCTGGGCCGATTAAATTATCCCACCAACCTACGGATTTCGGATCATCGCTGTAATGGCCAGCGACGTGGTGTGACGCATTAAGGGCGTGACAGATAAGTATGGCATTCGACCGGGCAGCGTTAAGTGTCCCGTATGTTTCGTACACGAGCTCGAAGCTATCCAACGTCGCGCCCGATTTGGTTCGAAACGGCGCATCGAAACGCGCCAACTGGGGGGCGACGATATCGAAGGACTTCGAGAGGCTACTTAAATCATTAGGCATGAAAAAACCCGTTAAGCCTTATTTATGGATTCGGCTAAACGGGTTTCCCTCGCTTTAGCCGTATTTATTAAGCGCCCGCAAGCTGAACTCAAATCGGCGCTAAAGGTGGAATTTACATTGTAGTACTTGAAACTGCAATCCCAGGGTCAGAATCGCGCTTGAATAATGATATTGCGTGAACGGCTAATTCGCTATATTTGAAGGTGTCTAAGCGTTCAATTTTTCTACCAACCCCAAAATCTTATCCGAATCTTCAGCTCGCAATATGCGTTGCACGAGCGGCGTAACGTCCGGCAAATTGGTCTTTAATACTTGCTGTTTCACCGGCAGCAAACGTGACGGATGCATCGAAAGATGGCGGATGCCGAGACCGAGTAAAACGCGTGTTAAATCCTCTTCACCGGCGATTTCTCCGCACACGCCGATTGGGATGCCAGCCTTTTCCGCCCCGCGTACCGCATAGGACAGCAACATGAGGATAGCGGGATGTAACGGATTATAAAGATGCGCTACGGCATCATCGGCACGGTCAATGGCTAGCGTGTATTGAATCAAATCGTTCGAACCGATTGATAGAAAATTCAGCTTGTGGGCAAACATGTGCAGCGCTAATGCGGCTGCCGGCGTTTCTACCATCGCTCCCACGGCAATTTTTTCCCAGAAATCTATCTTTTCATCGCGTAATTGCTGCTTGGCATCTTCGATCATTACCAATGCTTGATTGACTTCAGAAAGCGTTGAAATCATCGGTAGCAGAATACAGATCCGTCCATACTTCGAGGCGCGCAAAATGGCTCGCAGCTGCGTCATGAACATTTGCGGCTCGGCGAGGCAGTAACGAATGGCGCGCAAACCCAAAGCGGGATTTGAAGCAATGGGATGATGGCCAGCCAGATTTTTGTCCGCCCCCAAATCCAGCGTGCGAATCGTCACCGGTTTGCCGCGCATTTTCTCCGCGACGGTCCGATAAGCTTCGAACTGTTCGTCTTCATTGGGTAATTCCATCCGATTCAGGAATAGGAATTCGCTGCGGAATAGGCCAATACCGGTTGCGCCTGATTCGCGGACTTCTTCTACATCGGAAGGCAGTTCAATATTTGCAAAAAGGCTAACCGGCGTGCCATCGACTGTCGTCGTTTTAGTCGTACGCAACCGTCGGAGTTTTTGCCGTTCCAGATCCCATTGTTGCTGGCGCAGTTTGTATTCGCTCAGCACAGTACGATCGGGATCGATAATGACGATGCCTTCGGAGCCGTCCAGGATTAGCAGATCGTTTTCTTCGATCAGCTCGCGAGCCATATGAAGTGCTACCACCGACGGTATGGCGATTGAGCGGGCGAGAATGGCGGTATGCGAAGTAGTGCCGCCAAGGTCGGTGATAAAACCGGCGAAATCATGTTGCTTGAACAGGATCATGTCCGCTGGCGATAAATCGTGTGCTACCAAAATACTGGATGCTTCTTTCGTCGTCGCCGGCACGGGCAACTGCCCGGGTTGCCCCATTAATGCCTTGAGAATCCGTTCGACGACTTGCCTGACATCGACTTTACGTTCGCGTAGATAAGCGTCTTCGATGTTGTCGAACTGATCGATAAGGGCTTCCATTTGCAACTTTAACGCCCACTCGGCGTTACAGTGTTGCTCCAGAATTAGTTCCCGGACCGCGACGGTAAGCATCGGGTCCTCAAGGATCATGCCGTGTAAATCGACGAAGGCGGTGAATTCGGCTGGCGCCGAGGCAGGCGCGGTGCGCAGTATTTCGAAAAGCTCTCCGCGAACGGTGACGATTGCCGTGTCAAAGCGGGTAATTTCTTTGTCGATGAATTCGACAGGGATAGTGTAATGAGCGACATCGAAGGATGTCTGGGAAACTAAATGGGCGTAACCGATAGCGATGCCACCAGATACGGCGGTACCGTGCATGCTAAAACTCATTAGCTTTGCTCCCCGGCTACGATAGATTTATCGAGCTGCCCCAAACTACTCTCCTTCACCGAACTTATCTTCGATCAGTTTAATCAGCGCTTCCATGGCTTCGTTCTCGTCGCTGCCACTAATTTCGATGAATATTTTGCTGCTCTTGTTAGCCGCCAGCATCATCACTCCCATGATGCTTTTCGCATTGACTTTGCGGCCATTGCGAGCGAGGAAAACATCGCTTGCGAATTGCGCTGCTAGTTGAGTCAGTTTAGCTGACGCTCGGGCATGAAGGCCCAATTTATTGGTAATTTCTATTTCTCTGGTCAGCATGCGTCTTTATCCATTTTTAAGGCCCCGGCAATGCAACCGGTGAGTGCTTTTTCAGCGGCCTGAGAGAGGGGTTCGTTGCGATAGGTAAGCGCTCGTACCAGCATGGGTAGATTGGCGCCCGCGAGCCCTTCGACTTTGCCGGGTTCAAGCAAGCGCCGGGCGACATTGCTTGGCGTAGCGCCAAATATATCCGCCATGACAATCACGCCTTGCCCCTGATCGAGCGAGGTAACAAGTGTTTTCGCTTGCTCAAATACAATGCCGGGATCGTCATTGGGCCGCACCCCCAGGGCGAGCAGGCGCTCGGGCTGACTTCCCATCACATGCTTTGCGCAGTCGATGAGACAAGCACCGAGATTACCGTGCGTAATTAATAAAATGCCTACCATGATTTTTGTGGCTTTAGGCTGTTCGATTTAGTAATGGGATTGGTAGGTTTATTCTAACTCATCAACGTATGCCAATGAATTGTCATTCTGAGTAAAAGGAGGCGTTTGGTTTTCGCGATACGCAAAAATGGAGTCCATCAGAAGCACGTTTTGTGCTGATGCTTATCGTTTGCCCGCCGTATTTATAGAGCGTGGAGAGCTGCGGCTGGCGGGTTTTTTGGCTCGGCAATACGAATGGCGAGAAAGTGTGCTGAGAAGGTGCTTCCCTCTCCGGGCGTACTGTGAATTTCTAGCCTAGCTTGATGCCGGGAAAGAACGTGCTTGGCAATAGCAAGCCCGAGGCCTGTGCCCCCTGTCTCCCTGGATCTGCTACGGTCCACGCGGTAAAAGCGCTCGGTAAGGCGAGGGATATGCTCGGGGGCGATGCCAACCCCGGTATCGGTAACGGAAAAAACCGCCTCATGATTGATAGTCCGCCATTTTATTTGTACGCTACCGCCATTGGGCGTGTAGCGCACGGCGTTACTAATCAAATTGCCTAATGCACTGCGTAATTCGTCCTCGGCTCCTTTGAGCCAGACGTCTTCACATTCGCTCATCGTGATTTGGTGGTGTCCGCGAGATAGATGTTGCGCATCATTAAGTAGGGACTGCAGTAGCAGCGGCATGTTTATAAGGTCGTCACCGGGCGAGCGATGATTGCTTTCTAGTCGGCTAAGAGTAAGCAAGTCTTCGACCAGGCGTTGCATTCTGCCGGTTTGCTCGGTCATCAATTGTAGTGAGCGGCGAACAACTGCCGGCTCCGCGTCTTCCAGATCGGTGAGTGTTTCAAGAAAGCCGCCGACTACGGTAAGAGGCGTGCGCAATTCGTGAGACACATTGGCAAGGAAATCTCGCCGCATGGTTTCGATGCGCTCCCAGCGACTGATGTCCCGGCTCATGATGAGTTTTTTGTCCTCGCCATAGGGAACGAGCTGGACTGATAATGATTGATCTTGGGTGCGCAGACCTTTGAGATTAAGCGGCTCCCGGTAATTTTGGGCAGTGAGATAGGCGTTGAAGTCGGGCTGACGGACAAGGTAGGTGATTTGTTGCCCGTTATCTTTTTCCAGATCGATGCCGAAATGTTCTTCCGCGCCGGGATTGCACCATTCAATTCGATGATTAACGTCGAGAATAACAATGCCATCAGGCATCGCCGAAGCCGCTTGCCGAAAGCTATCTAGCCGTTCCGATAAACTTTGCTGGCTTTGCCGTTGATTTTTGATGAGGCGATACAGTGCAGCAAAAACTTCTTCCCACTGTCCCGTGGCATCGGGGATATGGGCTGGATCTGGCTTTTGCAGCCATTTAAGCAATAAAGCGCGATTTATTATGTGATGAATAACCATCAATAGAAGCAAAATCGCAAACGTCATCCACCCTGCCTGCGCGCCGAAAATGCCGCCAGCTGCTAGGCCGATGAGGCCGATGAGACCAAGTGTAACGATTGGCCCTTGCCAAATGCTTGGCATATTTACCCGTAATAAATGTAAGGACGTTTTAAAAGTTTCTGCACGACCAATCTTGGATCGAGAGGCGCGGTTGTACTTCAAGTATTACAAGCTCAAGTGTAATCGCTTGGAAACTTTTAAAACACGTTTTGAGAAAACGGATTATCCCACAGCGCATTGCTGTCGGGGGCAGCTTCTCAGCTCTTAGAAAAACGATATCCTGCTCCGCGAATAGTATGAACATATTTATCGTGTCCAGTCGATTCCAGTGCCGCCCTTAAACGGCGAATATGGACATCAACTGTGCGCTCTTCTATAAATATATGGTCGCCCCAGACATGATCAAGCAGCTGATTACGGGAATACACGCGATCTATGTGGGTCATAAAAAAATGGAGTAACCGAAATTCTGTGGGGCCTAGGTCCAGTGGTTTTCCTTTTACTGCGATCCGGTGGGCAACGGGATCAAGCGAAAGCCCCTGAAATTCCACTAAGTCCTCCGTGGCTTGAGGGGCGCGGCGGCGTAGCACTGCTTTAATACGCGCATTCAGTTCTCGCGGACTGAACGGTTTGACTACGTAGTCGTCAGCACCTGTTTCAAGGCCTTCCAATTTATCTTGTTCTTCGCTTTTGGCGGTTAACATGATGATCGGTACATCGCGGGTTCGCTCATTTGCGCGCAACCGGCGGGCGAGCTCGACGCCGGAAGTACCGGGCAACATCCAGTCAAGTAGGATGAGATCGGGTAATTCCTTATCCACCTCTACCATCGCTTCTTCCGCGCTTTCGGCTAATCGCACCTGGTTGCCTTGCGCTTCGAGGGTAATGGTTAACAATTCACGGATTGCGGGCTCGTCTTCTACTACTAGTATGCTGGCAGCCATATTGAGCTCTAAGAATGAGTAGCAGCGATTTTATGTAACAACGATGACAGTTTCGTTACGATTCTTCCGGCTCGCGATGGTTTCGAAAGAAGTCTATTGAACAGGTTATCGGAAATCGCATTGGAAGCGCGTATCGGCGCGCTATTAAAGACGGTATCATTCACCTTCTTTAGATACAAAATCTGCAAGGACCTTATTTTAGGTAAGGTGCCCAGAAGATATTTCCTACCATGGGCGGATTGACCAAAGATACCCCGATTCCTACCGAAATCAAATTGCACCAGAAATCTAACGTGCTGGAAGTCAATTTTTCGGATGGCAGCCAATTTCGTTTTACTTGCGAGTTCCTGCGTGTTTATTCGCCTTCCGCAGCAGTGCGTGGTCATGGCCCTGGGCAGGAGGTGTTGCAGATAGGTAAGAAAAATGTTGGTATTGCAGCGATCGATCCGGTTGGCGCGTATGCCGTCAAACTTCGTTTTACCGACGGGCATGATACCGGTCTTTATTCCTGGGACTATCTATACGAACTGGGTGCTAACCACGAGTCTTTATGGCAGCAGTATTTGGCGCGGATGGATGCGGCAGGCGCGAGCCGGGAGTGAGAGGCTGTGAAAAAATCTACTGCGCGGGCCGGGTTGAGTCTGTGGTGCTCAACGTATCGTACGCCTCCACTCCTCGGCTCGCTCGCTACGTTTTTTTTACAGCCTCTGAGACGCCATCTCATAAACATGAAGGTGTAATTTGAGTAAGACAACACATTTCGGTTTCGACAAAGTGGAAGAGTCGGAAAAAGCCAAAAAAGTTGGTGCGGTATTTGAATCGGTCGCCCCAAAGTACGACATCATGAACGACCTCATGAGCGCCGGCATGCATCGGTTATGGAAGCGGTTCACCATTGAGATGAGCGGTGTAAAGTCGGGCTCCAAGGTTCTGGATGTTGCCTCCGGTAGTGGCGACTTGGCATCGCACTTTGCCAACAAAGCGTTGCCAACGGGCGAAGTGTGGATGACGGATATCAACAGTGCCATGCTTCGCGTGGGCCGCGATCGAATGCTCAACGAAGGACGTATTCTTCCCGCTGTTCTGAGCGATGCGGAGAAACTGCCGTTTCCCAATAACTATTTCGATTGCGTGAGCGTCGCCTTTGGTCTGCGCAATATGACGCATAAAGATATTGCGCTGGCGGAGATGCAGCGCGTGTTAAAGCCGGGCGGGCGACTACTTGTGCTTGAATTTTCCCGCATCTGGAAGCCGCTGCAACCGTTTTATGACGCGTACTCCTTTAAAGCGTTGCCGCTGATAGGTAAGTTAATTGCTAAAGATGAGGAAAGTTACCGATATTTGGCCGAATCAATTCGCATGCATCCGAGTCAGGAAGATTTGAAAACCATGATGGAAGCTGCTGGATTATCAAAAGTGGATTATTTCAATTTGGCGGCCGGTGTAGTTGCATTGCATCGTGGTTTTAAACTTTCGTAAATAATGTTTACAGCGCTTTCTCGTGCCTTAGTGGCGCCAATCAATCATGTCCTTGCGCAAGCACCTTGGGCGCGAGCACGGCTTGTGGCATTCGCTGGAAATACAGCGCGATTTCGCCTTTTTCCTTTTGATTATCGAATAACTGTTACTGCTGATGGATTAGTCGAACCCGCATTAGTCGATGGTCCGATTGATACCACCATTACCCTGACAGCGCCCGTAGCGGTCCGATTTCTGGCTGGCGACGAAAGCGCGCAGCAAGAAATGAAAGTGGATGGCAATACTGCTTTTGCGCAGGAGATCGCATATCTTTCCCGCCATCTCCGCTGGGATTTTGAAGAGGACCTAAGCAAAGTTTTTGGGGATGTGGTTGCTCATCGGACCGGTGAGGGGGTGAGAGATTTGAATGCCTGGCTCAGCGAGGCAGGCAATAATCTGGCCGAAAATTTCCGCGATTACTGGGTGCAAGAGCGCCCATTGGTGGCCTCTCGTGAGGCCGTTGAACAATTCATTCGTGATGTCGATCAGTTACGTGACGACGTGGAGCGCTTAGATAAGCGCATTGATAAACTAATTCACGGTAAATGAATATTGGCAAATTTTGATATATCTAGTGGGCGCGTTCCGGGGTAGCCCACTGCTTGTGGAGAATGATTGCATGGCGCGCTGTGCGTCTTGCATAGCATTCCAGCAGATGTGTCAAAATCCGCCAATGATTTATTTGCCGTTCCTTAAATTGAAAAAAATCGCGCGATGCGCGTCTTCCGTTTACTAAGAATCTTCCTAGTTGTTTTCCGTTTCGGCCTCGACGAATTCCTGCTCGGTCACGAGCGAGTCAAAGGGCTGCGCGGTTTCGTGCGCGTTTTTTTCTTTTGGCGCAATTTGCGAGAACCGCGTGCGGTACGCCTGCGTCTTGCGCTGGAGAGCCTAGGCCCGATTTTCGTTAAATTTGGCCAAGTGCTTTCTACTCGTCGGGATTTGCTGCCCTTGGATATCGCCGATGAGCTCGCCAAACTGCAAGACCGTGTGCCTCCATTTGCATCGGATGTGGTGGTATCAACTTTGCAACGGATGTATGGACAGCCTGCGGAAAAAATCTTTCGCGAGTTCAACTACCAGCCGGTAGCGAGCGCATCTATTGCGCAGGTACATCTTGCTGTATTGCATGATGGCCGCGACGCGGCGGTCAAAGTTTTGCGGCCGGGCATTAAGCCAATTATCGAAAACGATATTGCACTATTGAATGTCGTTGCGGGGTTAATCGAAGTCTTGTTTGCCGAAGGCCGTCGATTGAAGCCAAAAGAAGTTGTGGTGGAATTCGAGAAAACCATCTATGACGAATTAGATCTTCTTCGCGAAGCTTCCAACGCTAGTCAGCTTCGACGTAACTTTGTCGGCAGTAAACTATTGCTGGTGCCGGAAATATTTTGGGATTACTGCCATCCTGAAGTTATGGTCATGGAGCGGATGCGGGGAACACCTATATCTCAACTTGATGTGTTACGAGCACAAGGCGTCGACCTGAAGTTGTTATCGCAGCAGGGTGTGGAGATTTTTTTCACCCAAGTATTTCGTGACGGCTTCTTCCATGCTGATATGCATCCTGGCAATATTTTTGTTGCTGCCGATGGCCGCTATATCGCCCTAGATTTCGGCATCATGGGAACCTTGACCGACGAAGACAAAAATTACCTGGCGCAAAATTTCATCGCTTTTTTTCGCCGCGATTATAAGCGTGTTGCCGAAGCGCATGTGGAAGCTGGCTGGGTACCAAAAGAAACACGGGTGGATGAATTCGAAGCGGCTATTCGCACCGTTTGTGAGCCTATTTTTGATAAACCGTTGCGGGAAATTTCTTTCGGCAAAGTGTTATTGCGGCTCTTTCAAACATCGCGCCGTTTCAATATGGAAGTACAACCGCAGTTGGTTTTGTTGCAAAAGACATTGCTTAATATTGAAGGCCTAGGTCGGGAGCTCGATCCCGATTTGGATTTATGGAAGACAGCTAAGCCTTACCTCGAACTGTGGATGGGCGAACAAATCGGCTGGCGTGGTCTACTGAAACAGCTGCGCGACGAAGCACCGTATTGGGCGAAAACCCTGCCGCAATTGCCTCGCCTGATTCATCATGTTTTGGTGGAAAAGCAGGGAAGCAGTCGCGAAAATGAACTGCTCAGAATGTTGGCGGAGCAGAGGCGGCAAAGTAAGTGGCTGGTTGCGCTTACGGGTTTAGTGATTGTATTGCTGGGATGGCAAATTTATTGGATGCTTTACTAGTGGTCAGTTATGCAAGGCCCTATATGCAGGTTGCAGTAACTTACTATTCTGAGGTTTAGACGATGATCTACGCTCTCGGCGATATCGAACCCCGTTTCCTCGGCGATTATTATGTTGCAGACACTGCCATAGTCGGCGGGAAAGTTCTTCTGCATCACAATGCCAGCGTATGGTTCAACGCAGTGATTCGTGGTGACAATGAACTGATTACAGTGGGCGAGAACTCTAATGTTCAGGATGGTTCGGTGTTACATACCGATATCGGCTTTCCGCTCACGATCGGCAAGGATGTCACCATTGGTCACATGGTGATGATGCACGGCTGCACTATTGGCGACAATACGCTGGTAGGCATTAAGAGTGTCATCATGAATGGTGCCGTCATCGGCAAAAATTGTCTTGTGGGCGCCAATACGCTGATCCCGGAACGCAAGGTAATCCCGGATGGTTCATTGGTGCTCGGTTCGCCTGGCCGCATTATCCGCCAATTGACGGAAGCGGAGATCGAGGGCATTCGAAAAAACACGATGCATTATGTGGAAAATTTTAAGCGCTACCAAACTGAATTCAAGGTCATGAAGTAAAAATCAGCGACTGAGCAAATCATTGCCTCTGCTGATGCCAAATTGGATACAAAATAAAACAAGATACGGAAAGAGCTTGTTTACCTCATAGCCCTCCTATGTTAGCGTTCATTTCCTAGCCCATTGGGGGATGCACGAATCCAGCCCATGCAAACTCCCGATTCTGAACCAACAAAAAAATTACCTAATCCGCCTGCTAACGGTGCGGGGACTGTCGGGCAAAAGCACTGGCGGTCTGATTTTTCACGTTACTTTTTACCCGCCTATATATTGCTGATTGTTTATGTCAGCTTGTCGCCGTTTTCGGGTTGGCGGCAGCCGGACCAAGGCGCGTTAGCGTTCCTGCAAGCCCCCTGGCCCCGTTATATAACCATCTTCGATATGTCCGCCAATGTGCTCGCCTATGTGCCGCTTGGTGTATTGCTTTTTGATTGGGTACGAAGATGGTCGCGGCGAGGAGTCGCGATTGTCATAGCATGTCTAATGGGATGCTTGTTAAGTTTTACCATGGAATCGCTGCAAGCTTATCTGCCGGCTCGTATTTCGGCGTTGATAGACTTTATGACTAATAGCACGGGAACATTCTTAGGCGCCCTGCTTGCAGCACGAACAGGCCAAAGTGCGCTAATCCGTTGGTTATCGAGTTGGCGACGTGAAACCTTTAATGAAGGGCCGGGCAGCGAATTCGGGGAAGTGCTTTTGGTTATATGGTTGCTCACGCAATTAAATCCTTCCATTCCATTCTTTGCCGCCGGTACTATTAATAGCGCGCTTTCGGCGGAATGGGATGTTAACTATAACCAACCCCTTTATCATTTGCCGCAAGGAATTGCCGTTGCGTTAAATCTTTGTGGCTTTGGTCTTTTCGTTTCCGTGTTGCTAAAGCCGGCAGTCAAAACATTATGGTTCGTGGTTGCAGTAGTTGTTTTCGGTACCTTTCTCAAAATGCTGGCTGGTGGCGTATTGCTAAAGCAACCAGTGATGCTAGATTGGTTTGGAAAGGAATCGTTCGCTGGTGTTATCGGTGGACTGGTATTTTTAGGTATCGCCGCAGGGCGCAGCCACCATTGGCGAATCTATATTGCAGCCATGACTATCTTAGCAGGGGGGCTCCTTGCTAAAGTTGTTGCGATTTATGATGCTTTTCCCAATATCTTGCGGGTGTTCGATTGGCCTTACGGGCAACTATTTAATTTCACTTCACTGACCTTACTGCTAAACGAATTTTGGCCATTAGTGACACTTATCTATCTCTTGGTTGTCTTTAATCACTTACCTTCCTCGGATATGCCTAAAAGCGACCAGGGCAACTAAGGCAGATGGGATAGGCGCTAAGATATAATTTTCTCTTTACCATTGAATCCTATGAGCTACTATCAGCGGCATGTTTTTTTCTGCGTTAACCAGCGCGATTCCGGCGAGAATTGTTGTAACAATCATTGCGCTAGTGAGATGCGTGCCTACGCAAAAGATAAGGTCAAGGCCTTGAAGCTTGCCGGCAAAGGCAATGTGCGAATCAACAACGCCGGTTGTCTTGATCGTTGCGATGAAGGCCCGGTGCTCGTTGTTTATCCAGAAGGTGTTTGGTACACCTATGTTGACAAAGAAGATATCGATGAAATTGTTTCTGAGCATTTGCAACATGGCCGCATCGTCGAACGGTTGAAGATATGAAGCCCTCCACGCAGCACCGCCTCCTTGCTGGCGCAGCGGGTAAGCTGGAATTAGTAATCGACGCGCCCGGCACCGATCAGCCTCCTATCGGTATCGCTGTAATTGCACATCCCCATCCTTTGTTTGGCGGTACGTTGGAGAACAAAGTAGTGCAAACACTAGCGAAGGTTTTCGTGGAGTTGGGCTGTATTGCCATTCGATCGAATTTTCGTGGAGTTGGGCAAAGCGAAGGCGCTCATGACGAAGGGCGCGGCGAGGTTGAGGATTTAATCCAGATGATTGAATGGGCGCGCACGGAATATGGTGCGCTGCCGTTGACCTTGGCAGGTTTCTCGTTTGGTGGCTTTGTACAGTTACGCGTTGCAAGGCGCGTGCCGCCTAGAAAACTGGTATTGATAGCGCCGGCAGTTGGCCGGCTTTCCGTGGGTGATTTTGAAGATGTTGGTGAAGTGCCGCACGATACTTTAATCGTTCATGGCGATGAGGACGATGTGGTGCCACTGCAGTCCGTCATCGATTGGGCTAAGCCAAAACAATTGCCAATTGTTCTGCTGCCTGGGACAGGGCATTTCTTTCACGGCCGGCTGACTCAGCTAAAGGACATCGTTCAGCGAGCGTGCTTGGTTTAATGCATATATTAGGTGTGTAAATAACCCAAACGTAATACGGAAAACTCCCTCTCGTTAATGCAATTTGACGGAGATTGGCACACTCAGTTGTGTCATTCGGTTAAACGCGTCCCCGTCTATCTTAACTCTCACTTTTCAAGGTATTGCTGAAAATGTGCTGCAACTGCTGCATGGCAAGCTCCATGTAAATGTGCAGGCCGCAGCTAACTACCTTCTTCTACGCAACACTCGCTCTAACTACTTCTTTTTAATAAATTGGGTCACGGCCGAGGCCCATCGCCGATTTCATGTTCATATTTCACGGCTATCTGCCGATATACCCTTATATCGTTTATCCAAGGCGGAATTGATCGTTGGCTATGTCGTTGCAGCTCATGGGCATGTATTTCTTTAGAGTAATGAAGAATTAAACTCAAATTCTCTCGTTATTTGGCGCATCACCGGAAGCGGTATTCGCTTTTAATGAGTGGGGATTTACAAAATGTGCGCAGCGAATGGTGTTTTCTGAAAACGTTAATGTATTCATTGGCTTATGTTTTTTATGATATTAAGTGCGCCTTGAAGAGTCACCTCCAGGGCAGGGCACTAAGGTAATGCACAATTTCCGGGATGCAGTAACGGCGTCCAATGCGTCAAACGTTAAATCCGAACTTCTCGTCGTATTGGAGAGAGGGCGGCAAGATTCTGGTATTAAAACGTTCTCCTCATAAACAGAGTGAGCGGTGTTGAGGCTAGATTAGGGCAAGGAAACGTACTATGACTTGTGTGTCCAATCACAGCCAAAGCAAAGTGAAAATGATAACTTGGCCTCAGTATCATCTGGGAGAGGTACCTTGAAGAAAACTTTGAGCGGTTTCACGCTGATTGAACTGATCGTCGTCATTGCGATACTGGGCGTCATCATGTCGATAGCTATTCCGTTTTACAAAGATATGATCAACCCAGCCAGGATCGTCTCCGAAATAAATTTGATGACCGGTAGTTTGCAATATGCACGCGCCCAAGCGATTAAAGAAGGACAGCCAGTAACCGTCTGCATTTCTACAAACGGCACATCTTGTGGTACGGGAACCTCCTGGAAAAACGGCTGGATAATATTTTCCGATCCGAATGCGAACGCTGCTGTAGATGCAGCAGACACCATTTTGCGAAAGCAATCGGCGTTTGCGGGAACCGATACATTTACCTCTGATAATGGCGTTCGGTCAGTAACATTTAATCGGGAGGGATTCGCCTTAGGGCTGCCAGCAAATCCGGTGACAATGACAATACGTGACGTCACCAATAAAGCGAAATGGACTCGCTGTATTTCCATAAGTCTTATCGGCCAGTTAACTGCCCAAAGTACGGGCACTGGAAATTGCACATGAGCGCTCGATCCAATCTAAAAGAAGAAACCGGCTTTAGCCTTATCGAGGTATTAATTTCTCTCGTTATTATTCTTATTGGGGTGCTAGGGTTCGCAAAGACGCAAGCGCTCGCCCTCAGCAATACGAATATCGCCAGCGTCCGTTCAATTGCCGCGCTGCAAGCCGCGAGCCTGGCTGCTGTAATGCACGCCAATCACGCATACTGGGCTACTGGACTAGCGCCGGCGAACATGACTGTAAATGGCCGGGTGATAAGCAATGTGACGTTAAATGGACAAACAGCGGTCTGTTCGACAGTGACATGTACCGCCACCCAATTGGCAGGCTTTGATGTAAAAAATTGGGGCGAAAACATGCAACGACAGTTTCCAACCGGTAGAGGGATAATTGTCTGCTCCACACTGACTACCGCACCCATCACCTGCACGATTGCGATTACTTGGCAGGAAAAAACCGTTGCGCTGAACGCAGCGTCGGCTACAACCGCGCCAGCGCAGACTTACACATTAATGGTGGAGCCATGATGCGTACTCGGCCATATGATCGATTTCCTTCGCATTCCCAGCAGGGTGGTTGGGGGCTGGTGGAAATTTTGGTGGCTGCGACAATTGGCTTGCTTCTACTGGGTGGTCTATACACGCTATTTTCCAGCACGCAACAAACTTTTAGGTCACAAAATCAGCTTGCGCAGCTGCAAGACAATCAGCGTTTGGCAATGATTATGATGACCAACGTTGTTCAAGCCGCAGGATATTTCCCAGATCCCGTTAACTTAACGAGTACCAATGCTTTTCCGGTAACAACGCCATTCATTCAAGCTGGGCAATTTATTACCGGGACAACTGGAGCGGCCTCGCCAGCGATTGGTGGCGATACCATTACCGTTCGTTATGTCACCGCTAGTGGTGATGGCGTGATGAACTGCACTGGAACAGCGAACACCACAGGCTCGAACGTAACCTATGTAAACGTATTCAGCGTGAACGCGCAAAACAATCTTACTTGTAGTGTTAACGGCGCTGCGGCAACTCCACTGATTAGCGGCGTGCAAAGACTCGATATATTGTATGGCGTCGATACCGACAGTGATGGTTCGGTGGATACATACATTGAAGCCAATGACATGACGGCAGCCAACTGGAACACTTTAAAGTCCATCCAGCTAAGCATTATTTTCGTCAATCCATTTGCCAGCCAAGCTGGACAGCCTCCTACTCTTGCCCCTTTCACCCAGGTGATTAGCGTGATGGGTCGAACATGAGCAAAATATTCATCGTTCAAAATAAAAACCGATCCGTTCAATCCGAGAATGGCTTTGTACTCATTGCAAGCCTCGTTTTCCTACTGGTACTCACTATCTTTTCCGTAAGCATGTTCCGCAATTTTGGACTTCAGGAAAAAATTGCCGGCAACATACGTGAAAAACAGCGTGCTTTTCATTCAGCGCAGAGTGCGTTGCAGTTTGGGGAATGGTTTCTCACGCAAGGTAAGGCTAACTCAGGCAGTCTATGTAGTACTTTGCTAGATGCAAATGCTGGAGAAACGATTGTATGTTCCAACGAGCTGACGGATCCGACAGATGTCCCATGGAAAAATGGCTCGGTTGATATAGGAATAACATATGTTCCGCCGACTACACCTCCCATGGCCATATCTACGATTGGCGGGCTCAATACTTATTTCGACGTGCCGCGGTTTTATATTTTCTACCTGGGACTCGATTCTACCGGTCAAAGCACGCTATACCAGGTAACGGCAATGGGATTTGGCGGCAGTTCAAATGGAATAGCCGTTGTTCAGAGTACCTATGCGGTATCCACTGGAATTAAGGATTTGGGAGGACTGTAATGAAAAAAGAATTTAATGATTTCCCCCGGCTTGCTCTGCTTTTTTCTCTGCTTTCTATGGCTGGCCTAACGCATGCTGTTAGCGTGCAAGATAACCTAACCGGTGCGTCTTCATCGCTTAATTGGAAGTCCATCGGCGGCGCTTGTTTGACAGCGGGCAACAATCCCACGGGTAGTCCCATTCCCGCATGTGTAGGAAACCCATATTACGCGGGGAAAACTTTGACCGGGGGGTTTACCGGAAATCTGCCTGATCCAGTGGGTAATGGTGCGCTACGCCTTACGACAGGTTCTCCGCATGTCTACCAAACTGGTGCCGTAGTTTCGAATTTTACCTTCCCATCGACGCAGGGGCTTGTGGCTACATTCACTACCCTAACGTACCAAGGTGTCACCGGCGAATATGATGAGGATGGATTTCACTTCGGAGTAGGGGCTTCTGGCGCCGATGGATTGAGTTTCTATTTGATGGATGGCGCCCAACCGCCAAGCATCGGTGCTACTGGCGGTGCCCTTGGCTATGCGTGCTCCAACACTAATGGCAGTAATGGCACTAATGGTGATAAAGGAGGAAGCGCTGACGGTGTCGTTGGCGCTTATCTTGGTTTAGGAATTGATGAATTCGGAAATTTTTTGAATCAGTACGATGTCGCTGCCGACGGTTTTGGATACCAGCCAGGACGCATCGGGATGCGTGGTGCCGGAAACATCGCATGGACATGGCTAAACAAAAATTACCCTGCTTTTTACCCCTCGTCGTTAAGCGCAGAAAATAGAACAGCCGCCGTTCAAAAAACATGTAAGACCGGTAAACTCGTGAACTATTCGAACCCAAACAACCCAATACAATTACCAACCAAGGTGATGGATTATCCGGCCATTCCTGGTGGATATAATGTCTTGCCTTCATCGCTTAAAATTTCCAATCTGACTGCGACGAAAAGGGCGGAAGCGACCCCAATCAGTTTTCAATTGAAAGTTACTCAGGACGGCTTGTTAAGCCTGGCTTATAGCTTCAATGGCGGCACCTATCAACCGGTGCTGATCAATCAGTCAATCACGGCGTCCAATGGTCCTATACCAAGTTCTTTCCGTTTTGGCTTCGCTGCGAGCACAGGTGGTCTGAGTAACATCCATGAAATTGCCTGCTTTAAGGCAACCCCAGCGGACCAAGCTGCAAGCTCAGGAGGGCTAAACGGAAAGCAATCTGGTGAACTCAAGACAGGTACTCAAGTTTACTTGGCCTTTTTTCAAAGCGATAACTGGTGGGGACGGCTCACCGCGCAGGATCTGACTTACAACTCATCTACCGATACCGTATCTATTAGTCCAGCTATTAATTGGGATGGTTCTTGCGTACTTACGGGCGGAACTTGCCCAACTTCCGGCGAGACCGGCATAACGGCACAATCATCTAACAATCGGCAAATATTAAGCTGGGATGGCACAAAAGGAATACCCTTCCAATGGAACAACCTGACGACGGCGCAAAAAAACGCAGTGAAGGGTACCGACTCTACGACCAACGCAAGAAAGAGGTTGCTATATCTTCGTGGTGAGCGCACGAATGAAATCGACAGCTCGCCAGGAGGCAACCTTTTCAGGGCACGGACCAGTGTATTAAGCGACATTATTCACTCCAGTCCGTCGTGGGTCGGTCCTCCTTCGGCACCTTACTCCGCAGTCTGGACAGATAGTTTGTATACCTCGATGACCATGCCGGAAAATGCGTCGACGCAGACCTACCCGAAGTTCGCGTCATCTACGGCAACGCGACAAAATGTAGTGTACGTTGGCTCGAACGATGGCCTACTTCACGGTTTCAGAGCAGGTGGGTTTACCAGCGCCGGTAACTACGTCGACAACGCCACCACGCCAAATGATGGTAAAGAAGTCATCGCTTTTATGCCCGATGCTGTCGTGCGAACAATTCATAATGCAAGCACACCAGCGTTGGATTTTTCCTCGCCTCAATACGCCCATAAATATTTTTTGGATGCGGTGCCTAGCACGGGAGATTTGTTCTACGGTGGCAAATGGCATACCTGGTTAGTCAGTGGTGTTGGGCTGGGTGGAAAAACGCTGTTTGCCCTCGACATCACAAACCCTGCAAATTTCAGCGAAGCCAATGCGAATTCACTAATTGTTGGAGAATGGACATCGGCAACGCTGACTTGTATCAATGTTGCAAACTGCGGCACTAGCCTGGGTAATACCTTTGGTTCGCCGATGATACGTCGATTTCACAACGGCGCTTGGGGGGTTGTTTTTGGAAATGGGTATGACAGCAGCACAGGTACCGCTGGTATTTACATTATGACGATCGACCCATCATCCGGTTCTCAAACAACCCGTTTCCTAAATACAGGACGTGGCCCCAGTGGCGGCCTTAATAATGGCATTGCCTCCGTGACGCCAGCAGATATAGATGGCGATCATATTGTTGATTATGTTTACGCCCCCGACATATTCGGAAACATTTGGCGTTTCGATGTTACCAATAGCAACCCCACAAAATGGCTCGTATCTACGTATGGCGGAACCTCTGCAACCCCGTTGTTTTCCACGCCTTCCGGTCAACCTGTTACAACTGCAGCGATGGTGTTATCAACGCCGTCCCCAACAGGAGCGCCGCGAATCCTCGTGGACTTTGGAACCGGCAAAAATGTCCCCGCGACGCTCACCGCTCCCGAACAATATGCCAGTGGAGCGCATAATCTTTATGGCATATGGGATTGGGACATGTCCGCTTGGAATGCACTAAAATCCGTCCAATACGCCAGCCTCGCTGCGCCACAAACGGTAACTACGTCCAAGCTCTTAACGCAATCTATTCTGGATGCCACAGGTGGATTCCGAACGCTCAGTGACAACACCATTTGTTGGGCAGGGTTGACCGCTTGCCCCTCCGGCAATACGCACTATGGATGGAAACTCGCCCTGCCTGAAACTAACGAGCAAATTGTTTTCAGCCCGATCTTGGCCAATGGCGCGTTTATCATCAATACAACTACGCCTGCAGACAATGGGCCACTTTCTTGTGACTCATCAGTGGGTACTGGCTGGACCATGGCGATTTCACCGGTAAACGGTGGCGCATTCTCGGAGTCGTTTTTCGCCGATAAGGACAACAATTTCGTCACCATCAAAGGCAAGCCGGTCAACGGTATTGCTTTGAGCGCGGTGGGTAGTCCGTCGGTAGTTCTTGCTCACAAGCAATTCCATTTGATCAGTCAAACAACAACGGGTGCTGGCACAGCTAAAAAGATTAATCCTCCCGTGGGCAACCAAGGCGGGCGCTTGAACTGGCTCCAATTACGCTAAAGGGATAATCGATCATGCTAAAGTCGTCTTTACCTTCGGATCAGTTGTATGCCGTACCGAAAAGTAGCCTCTCATTCTGCGGCCGTCCGTTCGCGAGGAACCGTAAGCATAAAGGCTTTAGCTTGATCGAACTAATGACCGTGGTTGCGATTCTCTCCATCTTGCTCGCAATTGTGGTGCCATCGTACCAAGCGCATGTTCGGAAGGCGCGCCGCGTTGATGCTAAGGCCATGCTGCTCGATCTTGCAGGCCGCCAGGAGCGCTACAACTCAGTTTATAACGCCTACGCAGATACTTTCACAAAATTGGGGTACACCGCTGGGGTTTCAATCTCGATTCCGAATAGTAGCCAACCAAACTACTTAATTACCATTACCACTGGGACGGCTACTGCATTCAAAGCGCAGGCAGCTCCCACTGGAGATCAAACCAGTGATGCTTGTGGGACCTTTATAATTGACCAATTAGGTGCTCAAACAACTAGTGGTGGAAGTGTTCCCGCGAATCAGTGCTGGTAGTCATTAATATCATTTGATGCCTAATTGACTAATCTTCCGGCAGTTAGATCTGCAGTTATACGAATCCGACTTAATAACGGGACATGAAATTAGTGGGATTCGTATTAGTATGTTGATCGCTATCAAAATCGCGTAGCATGATAACGAGAGTATTCTCTCGTGTTAAATTCGAATTTTTAAACAATTTTCTTTATTAGCGCTCCAAGTATATTTCTACAATAATTGCGTGTTCCCCCTATACGGCATATTGCCTATGTAGGGCGGCTACTTCACGAGCACGGCATGCCGCCGAAACTCCCGCTTAGTCTCAACCTTGGCTCATTCAGGAGCTTTTAAAACACGTTCTATTAAAAGTACGTCTAAAAACGAAAGCGAAAATTAGTATGTTATGGATTAAAGCATTTCACATTATTTTTATGGTGACTTGGTTTGCTGGCCTGTTTTATCTCCCCCGGCTTTTTGTTTATCACACAATGGCAGAAGATGAAATTAGTATTGAGCGATTCAAAATTATGGAAAGAAAACTTTTCTTCGGCATCATGACGCCAGGTGCTGTGCTTACGATTTTGTTCGGAGTTTGGTTATGGCGAGGTTATGGTTTTTCAGGCGGATGGCTGCATGCGAAGATGGGGTTGGTAGCGGTCTTGATTGCCTATCATTTTTATTGTGGGAAGCTGTTCATCGATTTTAAGCACGATAAAAATCGGCATGGCCATGTGTTCTATCGCTGGTTGAATGAGTTGCCAGTTGTACTGCTGATTGCGATCGTGGTGCTTGTTGTAGTGAAGCCATTCTAGATACAGCTTGGTAGAAGTGATTTCTACAGTGCGTTGGCATCAGGCAAGTAGGCGCGCGAACGGAGGCACTGACGGTGCCGGTAACCGGCGTGCCTGTCTTGCCGTTCACTAATGCGCTAACTTCGCAGCCATCAATGAACTTGTGTGAAAAAACAACCGGCAGATGTGGGTAAAGCTTCGCCAATGGGGAAATGAATGGTGCTGCAAAAAGAGCTGTCGGTGGAATTCAGTTGTAGCAAATATCTCGATAGCTAAGGCGCTAGAAGATTATGCCACTTCGTATTGCAGGCATATAAATATGCTCAATCTGTACAAAAACTAACTAATATTTTTGATTAAACCAATATTCATTGGAATGAAAAACTCTCTTGCATCCAGTCGCTCTCCGGCCGCCAATCTGTATCGATTGTTTTGGCTGCGCAATTTTGTCTGGGCCGGACAAACTGCGGCGATTGTCATTGCTGAGCTCGGTTTAGGCATAGCGCTTCCGTTGTGGCCTTTGCTTTCGATCGTCAGCGTGATGGCCTTTTTAAATTTGCTGACATGGTTTAGGTGGCGCTCGGAAGCGTTAGTAAATGATTGGGAGGTGTTCGCCCAAATTCTGGTCGACGTGGCGGGATTAACAGGCCTGCTTTTTCTAAGCGGTGGATCGACCAATCCTTTCACCGCATTCTATTTACTGCCTTTAACTATCGCCGCCGTCATGTTGCCACGTCGGTTCGCGTGGATTGTGGCTGGCATATCAGCTTTTTGCTACAGCCTATTAATATTTCATCATGTGAATTTGCCGGTTGCGCAATTTAATCATGAAGCGATAATGAGTTTGCATATCGTTGGAATGTGGGTGACATTTCTTCTGAGTGCGAGCGTGATCGTTTACTTCATGGCTGGTATTCGCGAACGCGATGAATTGCTGTCGCGGGCTCGCGAGCAGACGTTGCAAGATGAACGCATCTTGGCTCTGGGCACTTTGGCTGCAGGTGCAGCACATGAGCTTGGTACACCCTTAGCAACGATGACGATTCTTGCTAAAGAGCTGGAACATGAATATGCGGATAATCACTTGCTTGTTAAAGATTTGAGCACGCTAAGGCGGCAAGTTGAAGTTTGCAAAACGACGATCAGCCGGCTTCTTGCATCTGCTGGCAGAGATCGTCTTGAAGGTTGTCGTGCAATATCCATCACTGAATTTACCGAGGAGGTTATCGAGCGGTGGCGTTTGATGCGGCCAATACAACATTTCGAATTTACTATTGCCGGGAATGGATTAGGCCCTCATGTTGCGATAGATGAAACGTTGAGCCAAGCCTTAATCAATCTGTTGAACAATGCTGCAGATGTTTCTCCCGACGGCGTAGGAATGCGTATCGATTGGGATCAACTGCGAGCAATTATTCATATCGTTGATCGTGGTGATGGTTTGCAGGGCGAGGCCATGATAAGAGCTGGCGAAGCGTTTTTTACGACCAAGCAACCGGGAGAGGGAACTGGATTGGGATTGTTTCTCGCGAAGGCCTCGATCGAAAGGCTTGGCGGTACGCTCCATATGAGTAATCGAGAGGGTGGTGGTTTGCTAACACGCGTCACGCTTCCCAATATAAAGGACATCCAAGAAAATGACGCAAGAAAACGTAACGCAAAATCCTAGCTTACTTCTCGTTGATGACGACAAAGATTTTTGCGATGCGCTATTGAAGGCATTGACGCGACGCGGCTTCGATGTGCATGTTGCTCATGACGCGAAACATGCTCAGCAGCTCGCAGAGCAAGAATCTCCCGAATATGCGATTGTCGATTTGAGTATGCCAGGAGACTCCGGTCTTGCACTCATTCCCAAACTTAAAGCACTCGATGCTGAAACGCACATTGTTGTACTCACGGGTTATGCCAGCGTTGCGACCGCTGTTGAAGCGGTGAAATTAGGAGCCACGCATTACCTTGCAAAGCCCGCGGACATTGATGAGATTCTTACGGCATTTGGCCGTGCGCAAGGTGATCCCGATTTTCCTGTTGAGCGTCGTCCGCCGAGTGTCGAGCGTTTGGAGTGGGAGCATATACAGAAGGTGTTGTTAGAGAACGACAATAACATTTCGGAGACGGCGAGGCAGTTGAGAATGCATCGGCGTACGTTGCAGAGAAAGCTGGGGAAGAGACCGGTGAAGGAGTGAGGTAATGCGTTAGGCGTTATTTTTTATCACCACTAATCCATTGTTCAATTTTCGCCTCTGTTAATTTCCCACTGATACCTTTCATCTTTCCGCTTTCATCAATCAAATAAGTACGAGGCAATTCTCCTTGCCACTTTCGATCGATATCGAAACGTAGTCGCTCCACATAATTGTCCGCAAACAGCCAGGCGCGGGTAGGATCGAAGCCATTTTTCGTTAGCACTTGATTTACAAGTGCGGCGTTTTGCGGTGGATCCACCGATACAAAAACCATTGCTAAGCGTGGATGTAATTTTGCTATTTTGGTTAAAGTGCTAAATTCCTCTTGGCAGTAAGCGCAGTCGGTTGCCCAAAAATTGATGATGAGTAGTTTGCCATGATGTGCGCTAATGATTTCTTGCATACTGCCAATGACGAAAGGCTTTGGCGCATCGGTTGATGCAGCGAATGCAATTTGCGTCGACAAAAAACATATGAGAGCAATGCGCTGCAGCAATTTCATGGCGTCAATCGCTCTGCATCTTGTTGAGGGGAATTAGCCGATAACCTTCTCGCGTTGTGTACCAAGACAAAAACGCTTTCCCTTGATAACCGATAAGCATTGGATAATCGGATGCATCCGAAGTAGCAGCTATTTTCTCCGCGTTTGACCAAGTCTGCCCACCGTCACTTGATCGCATTGCATAAATTGCAGTTGCTTTTCCATCAAACGATTTCCAAACAATAGTCACGTTCTTACCAAAGCTCAACACATCCGGGTGCCCTGCTTGGGCTTCTGGATCGCCAAAAGATACAGGCTTGGAAAAGTGTGCGCCACGATCTGTTGTATGGCGATAAATAAGGCGAGCCTGATCATTCGCGCCTGTAAACCAAACAAAGTGGTAAACGCCATCAGTACTAATCGATATTGAAGGCCCATGATGTGGGCAAGCTTCTATTTGCCAATTGTCCTCACTTACTCGGATTAACGACGATTTTCCGTCGAGCTTTAGCATTGCGTGGTCGCGAATATTATTGTCGAACACGTGCCGCCAAAATATAACCGGCATACCATCCGTATCGAGTGTCATGGCTACCCGACAACATTCACACGAATGATCGGCGAGCTTTACGTTCGCTTTAAAGCGCTCGCCTTTCGAGCCGGATTCTGCGTAATACAAGGCAGCTCCAACATAGGCTTTATGATCTCGCGCTGCTTGTGCCACATCGCGTTTATCAAGCCATGCGAGCCAGAGTTGCCCCTTATCGTTTGCTTGCATCGCTTCGAAACGGTGGCTAATGATTTCGTGATTATCGTTAACAGTAACAGGCGACGCGAAAGTTTTTCCGCCATCACTGGAATGCAAAACCCGGATATCGCCGGTATATGGTTTTTCTAGTACTTTTGTGTAGGAGACGTAAATGTCTCCGCTGCGAGTGACGATGATCTTTGGCCGATTGTCGCCATCGGCAGCAATTTTTTCTTTTGCTGGATTTACCGGTGTTTCCGCACTGAAACTTTTTCCAAAGTCATCGGATTTACGTAACCAGATGCGGTCGTCATGGGGAGACACAACCCACAGGCGACCGTTGTCATCAAGCGTTGCGCTTACTGTGGTCGGCACGGCGGGATGATGTGTTGTTGTCATCCCATGATGTTGCTCCGCTGCGTGGGCGAAAGCCGTTGCGCATGCTATCCACAAACAGAGAAAACTGGCCTTGATCATAATTGCATTAAAATGAATATTTCGCTTCGCCATAAACTGTTCTGCCAGGGTAAGGATGATAGACATAGTAGCGGCGATCTGTGATGTTATCGATGCCAATACCAAGCTTAATATCGTTGCGCGGTGCGAATGTGAGCTTGGCATCAAAGACAGTGTAGTTACTGGTGCCACCGAATGTAGTCGGGTTGGTATCCGAATTGTCGAGCGTGTTGTATTGCCGGCCTGAGTAACGTGCGGCAAGCATATAAGCTAATGCAGGTGTCTGATGATAAATACCCACTAGATCGGCGCGCCAAAGTGGAATGCGATAAAAACGTTTGCCGACACTTGCAGGATTATTCGCGTTTTCGAGCGTAATCGCATGATTGTAAGCGAGGCTTGCGTTGATTTCGACGCCTTGGACAGCGATATTCTCGCGGTTATATGCAATCTCGGCGCCGCGTGTACGAACGCGATCGACATTTTGAATAGTTTGAACAGTAGTGGTGCCGCTCGGATTCAAAAGCTGACTAAAGAGCGTGTTACGCACCTCGTCTTCATATATCGAGAAACGAACCTTCCCGTTATCGGTTAAACGTTCAACCGTTAGATCTTTGGATAATGCATTTTCCGGCCGCAGATTGGGGTCGTTGTTGATGAGGGCATTCCCCGTGATTCTTCCTTGAAACAATTCACTGACTGTTGGAAAACGATAAGCCTTACCGACTGAAAAGTGAAACAGCCAATTCTCATTCAGTAAATATTCTACAGAGGCCTTGGGCGAGAAATGCGATTCCGAGCGTTCTGAATATGAGAGCGGTGCCGCATTGCCGACACCGCGCGAACCGTCATGGGCGCTCCATCTTTCCCAGCGCGTTCCTAATATGAGTTTCCATGCTTCTGCTAATTGCCAAGCGTCTTGAATAAATAATGCCTGCGTTTCTGTCTTGCCGGAGAACGTGCTGTTCGGTGTGGATAGGCTTTCTGCTTCCCAATTAGTGGCGTTGTACGTTGTGTTCTTGAGTTTATAGCCGTCGTAGTGATAACCGAATGTGACTCGATGTCCAGGTTTTATTGGTTTGTAATCGGCTTTCAAATCCAATGTTTTCCAGCCACTGCCATTACCAAAGGCTACTGTGCCCGCCCCGCTACCTGCTGAACTTGATGTGCGAGTGATGTCTTTTGTCACATTGAACAGTGAGGCGATTGCTTCATAATTCCAGCCGGTACTATGGCGAGTTTTGAGTGACAAACCATATAGCCAACGAGCGTCATCACCATTGCTTGGCGCAAAAGCAGCAGTCGGAATGGTGTAAAGGAAGCCGCCAATATTAACTGCGCCGCTGGTTACCGGATTACCACTCGCATTGCGCAAGTAACTGGTCACAGCGCTATCGCGATCTTGCTGCCAATAACCTGCAGTGAAAGCACCTTGCAATGCCGGTGTGAAGTCGTAGGTCAGTTTGGTTTTGATTTGGTCTTGGATTGTATGATCGACACCCTCGCTATTGATGCCGATGACAACACGGCGAACGCCGAATTGATCTCTATCCTGATGAGCACCCGTTACTTGGGCGCCGGTCGCTGGCGTGGTCGATTGTGGTAGTGTCGCAAAACTTAGTGGTTGGCTTTTGTTGTCGAGCCGCTCAAAACTGACCAGATAGCTGAGCTTGTCATGCCGATTGCCTAGCGATGCGGTGATTTGCTGGCCGTCGAAGGTATCGTTGGTGCCGTAAAGTTCGAATCGCTGACTAAATGCTTGCACCTTGGCATTGGCTTCAAATTTCTCGGGCATTTTGGTGGTAATAAGGACTGTCGCACCAAGAGAGTTGCCAGGATAAATCGCGGAGTAGGGGCCGTATAGAACATCGACTTTTGCAATTTCCTCCGGGCTTACAAGAGACCAGCGTGGCGGAAAGCCGAAATCCGAACCGAGAAAATTGCTGAGGAGCAATCCATCTGCATAGACAACACCTCGCGCCGATTGACGTGAACTAGTGGAACGCACGGAAATAATCGAATTTCGATCACCAATATAACGTTTGCGGACAGCGATGTTCGGGAGATATTTAATCGCATCTTCGCTATTGACGATGTTATAGCTCTCCATTTGTTGAGCCGTCACATTTTCAGCGGGATTAGGCACATTGACCGGCGCGTTTGTCGGTTTGCCTACGACGGTCAATTGGGGGAGCGTCAATAATTTCTCTTGAGCTGCCGCTTGATTGCTATTACTCATGGCGATAGCTAAGACTATCGGTGTTAAACGAAATTGCACAAAATACTCCCTTTGCGTTATTACCATAATGATATAAAACGCTTGGGAATTCGGGAATGTGGCAAAGTGTCGCAGGCCCTGCAAAAGCGCCTGTCAATCTAATGTTCGACGGTAGAGTTTCAAGCCAATCGCGATAACTACCACCATGAATAAAACCAGCGGCCAAACGTTAGGCCATAGTTCCGGCCAGCTATTACCCTTTAGCAGAATCCCGCGCACTAGACGCACAAAATGCGTAAGCGGCAAGATTTCGCCAATCCATTGAGCCCAGCTTGGCATGCCGCGAAATGGAAACATGAAGCCGGAGAGCAGGATGGATGGCAGGAAAAAGAAGAACGTCATTTGCATCGCCTGCAACTGATTGCGAGCGATGGATGAGAACGTGATGCCGAGCGTCAGATTTGCGGCAATAAAAATAATAATGACGCCGTAGAGCAACAATAGATTCCCGATGAAAGGCACGCTAAAGATATAGCGGGCTGCCAGCAAAATAATGGTGGATTGCGTGAGGCCGATGATGATGTAGGGCGCGATCTTGCCGGTCATTACTTCCACCGGTAACGCAGGTGTGGCAAGTAGATGCTCCATCGTGCCGCGTTCGCGCTCGCGTGTCATCGCAAGGCCGGTCATTAGCACCATCGTCATGGTCAAAATAACACCCATTAATGCCGGGACAATGTTGTATTGCGTAATTCCTTCCGGGTTGTAATGCCGATGAATGCGTACTTCGAAAGGCGGGCCGTTGCCTTTCAACGCAGCAAGGCTGCCTTTTAAGTCGTGTGCAAAAACGGTTGGTGCGAGTTGTGAAATCGCGGATATGGCATTTCCGGTGGCAGCGGGATCGGTGGCATCCGCTTCAACTAATAGCGCCGGTTTTTCGCCGCGCAGTAGTTTTCGCGAAAAATCGATTGGAATCGTGACTACAAATTGAACCTCGCCACGCGCTAGAAGCATCTCACTTTCTTTTTCGTTATCTAAAATCTTTACGATTTGAAAATAACGTGTATTTTCCAACGCACTGATAAAGCTCCGGCTGAACTCGCTGTGATCAGCGACTAGAATGGCAGTCGGCAAGGCCTTCGGATCGTTATTAATAGCGAATCCGAAGAGCATGAGCTGCATAATCGGAATACCGATAATCATCCCGAAAGTGAGGCGGTCACGCTTGAGTTGAATGAACTCTTTGAGGATGATTCCCCACCAGCGCGAGAGAGAAAAGTTGATCAGCATAGCCGCGCTCTAAAGCTGATGTCGCTTCACGACGCGACCTCTTGAATGTTGTCCTGCGCTTCGCTCATTAGATGAATGAATACGTCTTCAAGCCCGGCGTTTATCTGTTCCCAGCGGTATTGTTGATGTGTAGGAACAGCCCTGATGCTTGCTTCCAGCGCTACGGCGTCTTTGCCGGTAATGTGTAGCGAGTTACCGAAGGCGATAATTTGATCGGCGCCCGGTGTGTTGCGCAGTTTATTCGCTAATGCCGTTAAATCGCCGCCTGTCACGCTCCAAGTCATTAATCCTTGATCGGCGGTAATTTCTTCGGCCGTACCTTGAACCAATAAACGGCCATAAGCGATATATGCCAACTTGTGGCAACGTTCGGCTTCGTCCATATAATGCGTGCTCACCAATACTGAAATACCGCTCGCTGCAAGATGATGGATTTCTTCCCAGAAATCGCGCCGTGCTTTGGGATCGACGCCAGCCGTCGGTTCATCCAGTAACAACAAGGCCGGCTCATGCAACATGCAAGCTGCAAGCGATAGCCGTTGCTTCCAACCGCCGGACAATGTTCCGGCTAGTTGATTGCTGCGTGTCGTCAGCCCGAGATTTTCCAAGCATTGATCGACTGCTTCGCGACGATTATTCATGCCATAGAGACGAGCGATGAAATCAAGGTTCTCGCGAATAGTGAGATCTTCCCATAGTGAAAATCGTTGCGTCATATAACCGACGCGTCGCTTTACTTCGGCACTTTGACGAATAATGTCGAAACCCAGGCAAGTGCCTTCGCCGCTGTCCGGCGTAAGAAGGCCGCACATCATTCGAATGGAGGTGGTTTTGCCGCTGCCGTTAGGACCGAGAAAGCCAAAAATTTCACCGCGCTTCACTTGAAGGGAAAGATCGCGCACGACATGTTTGTTACCGAAGTGCTTGTTCAGACCGTGCACATCAATGGCAAATTCCTGCGTTTGTGTAGAAGTCACGGCAAGCGAATTTCGATCGGTTGGCCGGGGTGCAGCTTTTCGGCAGCTTTTTCTTCCGGATGTGCTTCGACGAGAAATACTAACTTTGCCCGGCTTTCGTTGCTGTAGATGACTGGTGGTGTGAACTCTGCCTGTGGGGAAATGTAGCTGATCTTCGCGGCAATGGGTGCGTTACAACCGTCACAGCGCGCCACTACGGCGCGCCCCGCGCTGAGACTACCAACAATTGTTTCGGGTACGAAAAACCGTAGCTTTACATTGCCCGGCGGCAACAAGCTGACGACTGGGCTGCCAGCCGGCACCCACTCTCCTTCTGTGTAAAGCGTGTCAAATACCAAACCTGCTTTGCTTGCATTAGAGGTTTTTTGTGCAAGCTTCCAGGTTTGTTGGACGAGCTGCGCCCGCGCGGCATCAACTGCGGCGGCTTGAGCGCTAATCTCATCGTCGCGACTAGGGAGTTGGGCAGATTTCAATTGATTAGATAATTCGGCTACGCGCGCGCGATCGCGGCGATTCGTCGAAATTGAGGCGTCCAGCTTATCTTGTGATATGAAACCACTAGCCCGCAATTTTTCATCCCGTTTCAATTCTGTGGCAGATAATTGCGCCGCAGCTGCGGCCTGCGCCATTTGTGCCTTAATGACATCGAGCTCGACTGGCCGCTTGCCATATTTCAAATTTTTTAGCCGTGCCTCCGCGGCGTGAAGGTTCTCTTCTGCTTCGTGTCGCGCCGCCGCTTCATTCTGTTGTTCTAAAATAAACAATGGCGCACCTGCGGTAATTTTATCTCCGCGCCGTACTTGGAGTTTTTCCAAAGTGCCGGAGAATGGCGCCGCGACGCGTATGAACTCCGCCTCTACGTAGCCTTGATAGCCTGTCGATTCGTTGCGCGTGCAGCCGAAAAGAGGCGTTGTCGAGAGCAGCGCAATGAGTATCTTGGATTTAGAACTATTCACTCGTCCCTCTTAGCTTCCTCGGAATGTTATCCTAGCATGATGACAGAACAATTCTTTTCCCCCTGTCCGCGCGGCTTGGAACAAGCCCTGACGGACGAAATCACCGAACTCGGTGCAATTGATATTACCGGTGGAGATGCTGGCGTTGGATTTCGCGGCGACCTCTCTCTTTGTTATCGAATTAACTTGATGAGCCGAATTGCTAGCCGCGTGCTTTGGCAAGTCGGCAAAGCGCAGTATCGCAGTGAAGATGACGTTTACAAAGCGGCACTGGCCCTTTCGTGGCCGGCATGGTTCAACGTGAGTAAGACTATTGCTGTAACCGTGAATGCTCGCAAATGTCCTCTACATAGCTTGGATTTTATTACGTTGCGTATTAAAGATGCTGTGTGCGATAGCTTTCGCGCTGGCTCCGGCGAGCGGCCAAGCGTTGATACGCGTGAGCCTGACGTGCGTATTTTTGCTTTTCTCGATGAGACAACAGCGACTTTTTATTTGGATACGTCTGGTGACGCCTTGTTCAAGCGAGGTCAACGCCCGGCTTCCACCGAAGCGCCTCTCAAGGAAAATCTTGCTGCTGGTATTTTACGTCTGATCGGATGGCAGCCTGGAACGCCATTACTCGATCCAATGTGTGGTAGTGGCACCTTTCTTCTTGAGGCCGCACAAATATCTCTGGGCATGCCGCCTGGCCTGGGACGTTCTTTCGGCTTTGAAAAGCTAACCGGTTTTCAGTCCGACGCGTGGAAAAAAATTAAGACTGACGCTGAAGCAAGGTGCCAGCCGCCCCATCCATTGCCGCTTTATGGTTCGGATCTATACGGCAATGCTTTGAAACTGGCTCGCACGAATGCTGCCCATCTTGGTCTTACCGATGTGATTTCGTTCAAACAAACAAATGTGTTGGAAGTAAATCCACCCGCACCGGAAGGTATTTGGATTACCAATCCGCCTTATGGAATACGTATTGGCGAGCAGGAGGAATTGGCGCAACTATATCCGCAGTTTGGAGATGTATTGAAGCAGCGGTTTGCCGGCTGGGCGGCGTATTTCTTTACTGCCGATTTACGGCTGGCAAAGTTAATTCGTTTGCAGGCATCAAAGCGAACACCGCTTTTTAATGGGCCATTGGAGTGTCGGTTGTTCGAGTACAAAATTATAGCGGGGAGTGCGAGAAAATAACGGGACGCAAAAAAATGGCATGTAGATTACGTACGTAATCTACATGCCATTTTCTGCCATAACGTTTATTACTTCATGATTTCCAGATGATCCAAACCGGAAGTAAGATCGCGATCCTTGCTTTGTTTGCTTTCCAGTTTAATCCGCAGCCGTAGATCATTCACCGAATCGGCGTTACGCAAACCATCTTCGTAGCTAATCAGCCCTGCTTCGTAAAGATCAAAAAGATGCTGATCGAAGGTTTGCATTCCCAATTCGCGAGATTTGGCCATCACTTCTTTAATCTGATGGACTTCGCCTTTGAAGATCAAATCGGAAATGAAGGGGGAATTGAGCAGAATTTCCACAGCAGCAACACGACCAGTCCCGCCTTTTTTCGGTATTAGACGCTGCGACACGAATGCCTTCAGGTTTAAGGAAAGATCCATCAGCAATTGCGGGCGGCGATCCTCCGGGAAGAAGTTGATGATCCGATCCAAGGCCTGGTTAGCACTATTCGCATGCAACGTGGACATGCATAAATGGCCAGTTTCTGCGAAAGAAATAGCATATTCCATCGTATTGCGGTCCCGAATCTCACCAATCAGGATGACATCCGGTGCTTGCCGCAGTGTATTTTTTAGCGCTGCAAACCAATTGTCCGTGTCCAAGCCGACTTCGCGCTGGGTAATAATACAATTTTTATGTTCGTGGACATATTCCACTGGGTCTTCGATGGTGATGATATGGCCGTAGCTATTTTCATTGCGGTAACCAACCAGAGAGGCTAAGGAGGTTGATTTGCCCGAGCCGGTAGAACCGACAAAAATAACCAGTCCGCGTTTTGCCAATGCCACGTCCTTCAAAACAGGGGGTAGGCCAAGGTCGTCAAATTTGGGAATCTGGGTGGTAATTGTTCTTAACACCATGCCGACCCGTTGCTGTTGAACGAAAGCATTAACCCGGAAACGTCCAACATTCTGGACGTGCAGGGCGAAATTACACTCCTGAGTTGCTTCGAATTCTTTCTGCTGCTTTTCGGTCATGATGCCGTTGGTCAATTCGACCGTATGTTGCGGCGTCAGCGTTTGGTTCGATACCGGAGTAAGTTTGCCATCTACTTTAATGGCGGGAGGAAAGCCGGCGGTGATGAACAAGTCGGACGCGCGTCGAGAAAGCATGACGCGTAATAATTCGTGCATGAACTTCTGGGCCTGATCTCGTTCCATCCTGAATCCTTAAAACTACGGTTGGAGGACTATCAGCAGTATTTGTGCTGGGCCTAATCAGCCACCAAAACTTTCTTTGTTGACTGCACGAACGCGAGCTTCCGATGCTGCAATAACGTTGCGTTTAACAAGTTCTTGCAAGCATTGATCCAGTGTTTGCATGCCAAGTGCTTGGCCCATCTGAATCGCCGAATACATCTGAGCGACCTTGGCTTCGCGGATCAAGTTTCTGATTGCTGGCGTACCAACCATGATTTCATGTGCCGCGACACGGCCATTGCCATCCTTGGTTTTCAACAGTGTTTGTGAAATAACGGCTTGTAGTGATTCGGAGAGCATCGCCCGGACCATTTCTTTTTCTGCAGCAGGGAAAACATCAATAATCCGGTCGATTGTCTTGGCGGCTGAACTGGTGTGCAAGGTACCGAATACCAAGTGGCCAGTTTCTGCGGCAGTTAAAGCTAGGCGAATCGTTTCCAAATCGCGCATTTCCCCGACTAGAATGATGTCTGGATCTTCACGCAGTGCAGAACGTAACGCATTGGCAAAAGAGTGCGTATGCGGTCCTACTTCGCGCTGGTTAATCAGGCATTTCTTACTGTCGTGCACGAATTCGATTGGGTCCTCGACGGTAAGGATGTGGCCGAAATCATTTTCGTTGATGTGATTGATCATTCCCGCAAGCGTAGTGGACTTACCAGAGCCGGTTGGGCCGGTCACCAGCACTAAGCCGCGTGGTTTTTTGCAGATTTCAGTAAAAATCTTGGGAGTATTCAACTGCTCCAACGAGAGTACTTTCGACGGAATGGTTCGCATAACCGCGCCGGCGCCTCGTTGCTGAACAAATGCGTTTACCCGGAACCGGGCAAGATTCGGCAACTCAAAGGAAAAATCGCATTCGAGGTTTTCTTCGTAATGCTTTCGTTGGGAGTCGTTCATGATGTCGTAGACCATGCCGTGTATTTCGGTATGGTCTAGTGCAGGAACGTTGATGCGGCGCACGTCTCCATGCACACGAATCATGGGCGGGAGGCCGGCGGACAAATGAAGATCGGAGGCCTTGTTCTTAACCGTGAACGCAAGTAGTTCGGCAATATCCATTATAATCCTCGAGGTGGTCGCCGCCAGTTTTCGTTAGAGAAATTATGAGCAGAATAGCAAGTAACTTGCAAGTTGTGATATCACTTATTGAAAAGGTTTCACTCGAAGTTGGTGGGCAGGTCAAATTATTGGCCGTTAGCAAGACACAGTCTTCAGAAATAATACGCGAAGCTTATGCTGCCGGACAGCATCGTTTTGCAGAGAATTATTTGCAAGAAGCTATGGCGAAAATGGCTGAATTGAATGATTTGGCTATCGAATGGCATTTTATTGGGCCTCTTCAGGCAAATAAAACCAAATATGTTTCCGAATCCTTTGCCTGGGTGCATTCGATCGACCGGGAAAAAATTGCCCGACGTCTGGCGGAAGCTCGACCATCCAACTTGCCGCCGCTCAACATTTGCGTGCAGGTAAACATTAGCGACGAAGATACAAAAAGTGGCGTTGCCCCGGAAGAGGCGCAGGCTCTGTGCGAAGCGGTTGCCGCATTCCCTAATTTGCACTTGCGTGGATTAATGACAATTGGTCGTCCGCATTTGAGCGAGCCTGAGCAGCGCTCCCAATTTCACGCGATGAAAGCATTATTTGATCAATTGAATGCCTCCGGCTTGCAAATGGATACACTATCCATGGGAATGACCGATGATATGCGGGCGGCGGTCCTTGAGGGGGCAACCATGGTGCGGGTAGGTTCCGCAATTTTTGGGGCGCGTCCGCGTGGATATATACCTCTTTCCTAAATTGAGTTTTTAAGGATTCTAGTGAGAATTACTTTTATCGGTGGTGGCAACATAGCTGCTGCAATGATCGGTGGGATGATTGCGCGCGGCTTTGCAATTGCCGACATTTGCGCAGTCGACATTTTTCCGGCAGCTCGGGAGCGATTGGCTAAGGAGTTCGGTATCACTACGTATGCCGAGTTCGCAGAACCGGCCAAGCAAAGTGACGTATTAATTTTCGCCGTTAAACCCCAACAAATGGCGGAAGTTGCCAAGGGATTGCGTCAAACAATTGCCGAGCAGCTTGTTTTAACCATTGCTGCCGGGATTCGCACCGCTGATCTGTCTCGATGGCTGGGAGGCTATCGCAATCTCGTTCGCGCTATGCCTAATACGCCAGCATTAGTGCGTGCTGGCGTTACCGGCCTATACGCGTTACCGGAAGTGAACGAAAACGGACGGCAAACCGCGCAACAGTTGTTGGAGGCCGTAGGGCAAACGGTATGGTTGAACGAAGAAGATCAATTAGACGCCGTAACGGCGCTATCCGGTAGCGGGCCGGCGTACGTTTTCTACTTTCTCGAAGCCTTACAGGCGGCGGGAAATGCCATGGGATTATCGCCGGAAGTGAGTCGGATTTTAAGTTTACAAACCCTCACTGGTGCTGGCCGATTGGCGTTGGAAAGTACGGACTCCCCTGAAACCTTGCGGGCTCGAGTAACGTCCAAAGGGGGAACGACTGAGCGAGCGCTGAACGAAATGGAAGCCAGTTTGGTGAAACAGCATCTGATTGCTGCTATTTGTGCCGCACAGGTCCGTTCCCGGGAATTGGGCGATGAATTTGGGGCTTCAAGTTAATGGGTACACGCGCATCGCATTAGGGCGTACATTTGCCGGCCGGTTCGACACGTTTGTTCCTCTTTTGGGGGGATTGCGCCGCTGCATGGTTTAGTGAGTTAAATGCGCATCTGATTATCAGTTCGACAGACATATACATCGGCTGCGTTTAGCCGCCTAATCCCAGTTAAAGGTTTTCTAATGCTTTCTCAAGCAGCAACTTTTTTGCTAGAGACGGTCGAATTTGTGATCGTTTATCCCGCACTCTTACGTTTCTACCTACAACTTATGCGGGCACCGGCGCGTAATCCGATTAGCAATTTTGTTATCGCTATTACCGATTTTGCCGTTAAACCCTTGCGAAAGCTCGTGCCGGGAATGAACGGCATCGATGTCGCTTCGTTGCTTTGGGCGTGGTTGGCAGAGATACTGCTATTACTGTTGTTCTTAAGCTTGTCAGGGACCAATATTTTTACGGCAGGGGCAACAGCCTTACCCGCGCTCATGTTTCTGGCGTTTGTCAGGCTTCTACAATTTAGCGTCCGTCTGCTGCTTTTTGTTGTTATTGTTCAGGCGCTCATAAGCTGGCTTAGCCCTTATCATCCAATGCGTCCGGTTTTTGACGCACTTACAAGACGATTTTTACGGCCAGTGCAGCGAGTGCTACCGACCTTAGGGGGCGTGGATCTTTCCCCATTAGTAATTTTTGTGGTTTGCCAATTATTGCTTATGATACCCCTCAGCATGCTAGAGACTACGGCAATGCATATGCTTGTTCGTAGCTGATAATAACGAGATTCGATATTTTTCAGGATAGCTTCCAATCAAAAGGAATTGCCAAATGCTGAATCCTCTGGAATCAGAGATTGTTCGCTACAACGCGTGGAAGGAAGATCTGGTTGCTGCCGTCGATGAGTACCGGACATGGCTTGAAGCCACCAAACAGTTGGATATGCAGCAGTCCATTCGTTTCTATGATTTGGCGGAGGATTTAAAGCATGGCCGCCTGATGCTGGCGTTTATTGCCGAATTTTCTCGTGGTAAGACTGAGCTTATCAATGCCTTGTTCTTTGCCGATTATGGTGAAAGATTATTGCCTTCGGATGTGGGCCGCACGACTATGTGCCCGACCGAGATTTTTCACGATCCTAACGAAGAGCCTTATATTCGGCTCCTGCCGATCGAGACGCGTTATCGCAACGAATCGATTGCCCAATTGAAGACCATGCCGGTGGAGTGGAGCACCATTCGCCTTAATACGAGCTCCACTCAAGAAATGGTCTCGGCAATGAAATCATTGGCTGATTGCAAAAAAGTTTATGTAATGGAAGCGCGGATGATGGGCATGGTGGGGGATGACGCAAGCTTACCGCCAGGGACTAGCCAGAAGGACAAAGTAGAGATTCCCGCGTGGCGCTACGCAATGATTAATTACCCGCATCCTCTTCTTAGCCGTGGGCTGACTATTCTCGATACGCCTGGTTTAAATGCACTCGGACTTGAGCCGGAGCTCACCCTTGCCACATTACCTGGCGCACATGCGGTGTTCTTTCTCTTGGGAGTTGATACCGGGGTTACTCGATCGGACATGGAATTATGGCTGCGCCATGTTAAAGACAATGTTGCATTGCGTATCGCTATTCTGAACAAAATCGATCTTACCTGGGATGATCTAAAGCCTGGGGATGACATACGTCGCTCCGTTGAGCGGCAGCGCGAAGCAACTGCCAAGCTTCTCGATTTGCCACTAGAGCGAGTGATGGCCATTTCCGCGCAGAAGGCGCTAGTGGGAAAGATTAAAGGTGATGAGGCGCTGGTTGAGAAAAGTGGCATTCGTCAGGTAGAGGCAATGCTTGCCAACGATATTATTCCTGCAAAACGTCAAATCCTGCGTAATGCAGTAATGGGTGAGATTGGCGTGATGATGCAAGCTAGTGGCGCGTCGATAGAGGCCAAAATTCAGGCGAACCAGATAGCTGTGCATGAACTAACTGAAATAGCCGGCAAAAGCAAAGAAATGGTCGCACGCCTCTGGCGCAAGATTAACCAGGATAAAGAAGAGTACAACGCGGCATTAACTGGTTATAAGACGATTCGAACTGTTTTTAGCGGAAAACGTAAGAAGCTCATGGCTCAGCTTAATCCTGAGCGCATTGAGGAGTGGCTCAATGAGAGCCGGCAGGAACTTCAGGGAAGTTGGACAACTATTGGGTTGCATCAATCGATGAACAAAGTATTTAACTCTGTTAATCAGGAATTCAATCAAATTCAGACAATGGCTGAAGATATGCGGATGGTGATGAAACGAGCCTATCTTATATTTGAGAAAAAATTTCATTTCCCTGCTATTGAATTGCCCCTTTTAGATCTTGAGAATCATCGTTTGAAATTGCGTTTGCTAGCCAAAGAAACAGAAGCGTTTTGCAAGGACCCCGTTAACGTGATGATCGAGAAACGGTTCCTAATTCGTAAGTTTTACGATAGTTTAATTGCCACCGCACGTAAGATATTTCTACGTGCCGGTGAAGATTGTGATCGTTGGATGCGTTTAGTCGTTGCACCGCTTGAAAATCAATTACGAGACCACAAGGCGCAGCTGCAACAACGATTGGATAACCTCACTAAGATCAATCAAAACGCCGGCTCTGTCCAAGAACGTCTAAATAGTCTCAAGGAAGAGTTAGTCGAACTTTCTAAGGAGCGGGAAATGATGCATCGGTTGATTGCCCGAGTGAATTTTTCAGAACCTGAGGCGGCGGCAGCTTAGAGCGCTCACATGCGTTGATATGAATGCGCTCTAAGCGGTTCTACGCTTGAATCAATGTCGTAATGCGCCTTCTGGTCCTTTCTCTAAGCGAACACTCACGTAATTGATCGGCAAGTTTTTCAAGATCAGGAATGCCATATAGGCGAATAGCGGGGAAACTGTTATCTGAAGATTTTAGATAAAGTTCGCATTGCCCAATTAATTTCATGCCTACGGGTTTGGAGATTTCAAAATGATCTATGCGGAAAAGCTCGATATTGTCTTGTACCGTCGAATACAGTCCTCGTTCGATACGAATCCGCTGAGTGGTAATTTCGTACTTAACCGAACTCATTTTGATCCAATAATATATATAGGCAATGCCTAGCGTCATTAAAGCTAAACCATATTGGCCTGCGCTATAAAAAATCATAGGCCGTCCGCTGAATAACGGCTTTTCAACCTCTGCTTCCTTATCTCGCGCTAAAGCGGCCAGATCGCTACCGCAAAACCGGCATTTAATGGCCACCGCTTTAATGGTTTCTCCGCATGCGGGGCAGGATTTTGAGTCATTTGTATCCTGAGCATCCGGTTTCTTCTGATCCATATTAATTTACCCTCCGGTCAACGATGATTGATTACCATGGCCGTTACGTATGCTTCCATGAACTTCATTCTAAGTTTACCGTCCTCGCTTAGTAATTACACTACTACGTCGGCGTTCTTTGTCGCCAACTGAAATTTCTAAGTCAGGCCCCGATTCGTCGAAATGAATTTTGGTTTCGAACTTGGTTCGGGTAATTGCGAACGAACTGCGAAAGCTTTTTACATTCTTCAATGCTGCAAAGCACCGACGGGTTACCTCGTAGTACTCTTCCATATCGGCCACGTGAACAACCACCAGGTAATCAAACTCCCCTGCAATTAAATAACATTGCATCACGGCGGCTTCTTCATTAATTCGTTGCTCGAACTCGTCTTGTTGATCCTCGCCGATATTTTCTAAGTCGATTTCCACAAAGACTACCAGATTGCGGCCAACCTGAAATGGATCGATCAATGCTACGTCCATTTTTACCACGCCCTGCTTGCGCAGTGACCGAACTCGTCGGAGGCATGTTGCTGTGGAAACATGTACCTGTGTTGCTAATTCTTGATTAGTTAATTGGTTATCGCTTTGTAGGACATTCAAAATTTTGCGATTTATTCGATCAAGCGTAATGGTTTTTTTTGATGCCATGCCCCCTCCAAAAATGTCGGTTTAAGCAATTCTGTTAACTACCTAACCTATGGGTGAAATAATAAACCATAAATTAATAAATATATGGAATAAAATTTCACATTACTCGAATTATTATTTCGCTCACGTCACGGCGGCGGGTCATGATGCAGAAAACGGATTATTTTTCATTTTTAAGGAGCGAGCTATGTTGATCGGAGTCCCAAAGGAAATTAAGAACCACGAATATCGTGTTGGTCTGACACCAGCCAGCGTGCGTGAACTGATCGGAAACGGTCATCAAGTATTGATTCAAACCCAGGCCGGTATTGGCGCTGGTTTCTCGGACGAAGACTACACCGCTGTCGGTGCTAAAATCGCCCCCGATGCAGCTGACGTATTCAGCCGCGCGGAAATGATTGTTAAGGTTAAAGAACCACAGCCAGGCGAGCGCCGTGCATTGCGCGCCGGCCAAATTCTATTTACTTACCTTCACCTTGCACCAGATCCTGAGCAAACTCGTGACCTGATTGAGTCCGGTGCAGTTTGTATCGCTTATGAAACCGTTACCGCAGCAAATGGTTCATTGCCGTTACTTGCACCGATGTCGGAAGTTGCCGGTCGGATGTCCATTCAAGCTGGTGCACGTAGCTTAGAAAAATCCAACGGCGGTCGCGGTATGTTGTTGGGTGGTGTACCCGGTGTAACCCCAACCAAAGTTGCTATTCTTGGTGGCGGTGTAGTTGGATCGAACGCTGCATTGATGGCAGTTGGCGCAGGTGCTGAAGTAGTTGTACTTGACCGTAATATCGATACGTTGCGTGCCCTCGTACGCCAGTTCGGTACACGGATTCAGACCGCGTTTTCAACGCAAGACGCAATTGAGCAGCACGTATTGAGCGCTGACTTGGTTATCGGTGGCGTGTTGATACCAGGTGCTGCTGCACCGAAACTGGTAACGGCAGATATGATTCGCCGGATGAAGTCTGGTGCCGTGGTTGTGGATGTGGCAATTGACCAGGGCGGCTGCTTTGAAACCTCCCATGCAACTACCCACGCTGAGCCGACGTATCTTGTTGACGGCGTTGTGCACTATTGCGTGGCAAATATGCCTGGTGGCGTGCCAAGAACGTCTACGTTTGCATTGAACAACGCAACGCTGCCGTTCGCTATTGCCCTGGCTAATAAGGGTTACAAGCAAGCGCTGTTGGATGACAAGCATTTGCGTAATGGTCTGAACGTTTATCGCGGCAAGATTACTTGCGAAGGCGTTGCAGAAGCAATCGGTACTCCTTATGTCGCACCGGAAACTGCATTAGCAGCTTAATGGTTTAAGTGTTCCTGTTGTTGCAGTTGCCTTAGTAGTACAGCAGTAAATAGCCCACAGCTGGACAGAAATGTAGTCTCTGTTCATCTGTGGGCTAACTATTTCTGGTTTTAAAGATCTATTTCAATAAGTGCTTTTTATACCAGCACTACGTCGTATTGTTCCTGTGTGTATTGCGTTTCCACTTGTAGGGAAATTGGTTTGCGAATGAAATCGGACAGCATAGTTAGGCTTTGAGATTCTTCTTCGAGGAATAAATCGATCACTTTTTGCGATCCGAGGATACGATATTCCTTGGCTTCAAACTGACGGGCAGTGCGTAGGATTTCACGTAAAATTTCGTAGCATACGGTTTGTGCGGTTTTAAGTTGACCTCGGCCGAGACAGGTCGGACAGGATTCGCATAGCACATGAGCAAGGCTTTCCCGAGTACGTTTACGGGTCATTTCTACCAGCCCTAAGGCCGTAAACCCGTTCACCGTCATGCGAGTGCGATCTCGCGCTAACGCTTTTTTGAACTCAGCAAGCACGGCATTTTTGTGCTCTTCGTTATCCATGTCGATGAAATCGACAATCACGATGCCGCCAAGATTTCTTAAACGCAGTTGCCGGGCAATTGCTTGAGCTGCTTCCAGATTCGTGCGGAAAATAGTTTCGTCAAACGTGCGACCGGAAACGAAGGCACCCGTGTTTACATCGATAGTGGTGAGCGCTTCTGTCTGATCGATAATCAAATAACCACCGGACTTTAGATCCACTCGCTTGGAGAGCGCTTTTTGGATTTCGTCCTCTACGCCATAGAGATCAAAAAGCGGTCTTTCACCGTTGTAGTGCTCTAAAAGCGGTAGTGCATTACGCGTATATAGGCTGGCGAATTCTTGCGACTTCTGAAAATTCTCCCGTGAATCCACGAGAATACGTTCAGTATCTTCCGAGACAAAATCGCGTAATACTCGCAGAGACAAATTTAGATCTCGGTAGAGCAGCGTTTCTGGCGGGGCGGTGATAGCTGCTTCGCGAATGCCGGACCAAAGTTTAAGCAAATAATTGATGTCATCGGTAAGCTCTGTTTCGGTTGCAGTTTCCGCAACAGTGCGAATAATGAACCCGCCATTTTCTCCCGGCGGCAGCAGCTGCTGCAGCCTTCCACGGAGAATCTCTCGCTCACCCTCATTTTCAATTCGCTGTGAAATGCCGATATGGTTTTCCTGGGGTAAATAGACAAGCAACCGGCCCGCGATACTAATTTGAGTGGCAAGCCGAGCCCCTTTGGTGCCGATCGGATCCTTGATGACTTGCACGAGCAAGCTCTGACCTTCGGCAAGTATTTTCTCGATAGGTTTTGCGCTCTCTCCTTCTTCGCGAGGCGCCCAGATATCTGCGACGTGCAAAAAAGCTGCACGGTTCAAGCCGACCTCGACGAAAGCGGATTGCATTCCTGGTAGTACTCGGCATACACGGCCCAGATAAATATTACCTACCAATCCCAGACTTGAAACTCTTTCTACATGTAGCTCTTGGGCAGCGCCGTGGTGCATTACCGCTACCCGTGTTTCCTGCGGTGTTACGTTAATCAGGATATGCTCATTCATAGAATTTTCTAGGGTATGGGGAAATTGATTTTTTTCAGTAGCTCGACCGTTTCGAAAAGCGGTAGTCCCATTACCCCGGAATAGCTTCCCGCTATTCCCGCAATGAACGCTGCCGCCCGGCCTTGAATGCCGTAAGCGCCGGCCTTGTCCATTGGTTCGCCGCTGGCAATATAGCGGTGGATTTCCTCGTTAGATAACTCGCGAAAGCGGACCTCGGTAATCGATAGCACGCTGGAGACTTGGCCGGAATGATAAAGAGCCACGGCGCTCATAACATGATGGGTTTTACCCGAGAGCTGATGCAGAATCTCTGCAGCTTGATTTTTGTCAGCGGGCTTACCAATAATTGTATTGCCGAGAACGACCGTGGTGTCGGCTGAAAGCACTGATAGTACTGGCAGGTGTCGCTCTTGTACTCTTAACGCGCCGATCTCCGCTTTTTGCCGCGCCACTCTCACTACATAAAGTTCGGCAGCCTCATCCAGATTAGGTCGTTCGTCGATGTCTTGTCGTAAGGCAGGAAATTCGCGCAGTAGTAACACCTCAAAATTTACGCCGATTTGCTTTAAGAGTTCCCGTCGGCGCGGACTTTTGGATGCAAGATAAATTCGGTTCTGATGATTGTGGCCGCCCATAATTTTAGCTTGTGATTGGCTCACGCTTGAATAGGAAGATTCTATTGTCGGGGAAGTTGAGTCAGAAGGCCAGTATTAGTCGCTTAGAACGTGATTTAAAAGGCGCAGTACCCACCAATCTTGATACTGCGATGCTCGGGGTATTGTTTGTACGACGGCGCTTCTCGTTCCAATCTTGGCCGGGTGCTGCGATTTTTAAATCACGCGCTCAATCGATCAGCATTGAAACCGGAAGTTATTCCCGATGATAAGGATGATTGTGGAGAAGAGAAATTGCACGATAGAGTTGCTCGACCAACAGTACGCGGGCCAAGCCATGAGGTAGTGTTAGTGCGGAAAGGGAAAGCGAGCGGTGAGCTCGTTGTTTGATTTGAGGATGGAGGCCATCGGCGCTCCCGATTATAAAGGCGACATCGCATCCTTCAGTCATGAGCTTTCCCACCCAGTTTGCGAGCTCTTTAGTGGAAATGGCTGAGCCACGTTCGTCTAACACAATTACGTGTGCATTTGCGGGTAAACCGGCTTGAATCCGAACAGCTTCTGCAGACAGAATTTGCTCGGTAGATTTACCGCCGTCTCGCTTTTCAGGTTTGATTTCAAGCAGAGTGATGCGCGCTTCCCGCGGCATGCGTTTGGCGTATTCCTCGAATCCAGCGTTCACCCAAGCCGGCATTCGGTTTCCGACCGTGATGAGATATAGCTTCATAGTCGACGAAATTTCTTATTGAATATTGCATTCAACTCGACGTTTTATCGTGTGGCGCTTGCCGTACTGATAGCAAAGCCTTCGCGTCTTGTTTTGAATACGGACATGCCTGAAAAGCGATCAGCTAAGGCCAGTGATCAGAGTCCTTACATACTTTTATGTATGCGCTGGTTCCTCCCTTCGATCCGGCCTCAGCTGATATTTAGTCGCCACACTTCTTAAACAGTCTCTACGGTGACGAGGAGGCTGCAAATTCAGCGGCAGATTTCCCTTTTTCCGCGCCATGCCGGATGGGCATGGGCAGGCGTGCGCCCCACAATTCTTCCAAGTTATAGTACTGGCGAACTGCAGGTTGCATGATATGTATGATTACGCTTCCGCAGTCGACAAGCACCCATTCACCGGATTGTTCGCCCTCGATGCTCAAAACAGTGCCGCCAGCTGCCTTAATTTCTACTTGGACATTATTGGCTAACGCTTTGGTCTGTCGGGTGGAATCTGCACTAGCAATGATCATGCGATCAAAGAGTGATGTAAGCAGGGAAACGTCGATGACGGTGATGTCGCGGGCTTTGATGTCTTCCAGTGCGCTGACCGCGATTTCAGCAAATTTTTCGGCTTCCATTAACCTCCTTAATTATCCCCCATGGGTTGGTGGCTTAAAGGTTGTGAAAGAATCCAGGATTCATTCACAACCTTTCACGTGGTGTAAAGATTACAGGATTTAATATAGTCCAGAACCGACGCAGGAAGCAAATAACGAGGGCTTTTTCCGGCGCGAATCTGGTCTCGAATTTCGGTGGCCGAAATTTCTAGCGGTACCATGGGTACGGAAACAATACTGCCGGCAGGCCCATCATGAAGTGGCCGTTCATCGGGGGCTAGGCGGCTTTTCAGCTCTTTGCGGAGTTCGCTATCCACGGCATTCAACCAATCCGGCCGTATTCCAGCGCGAGTAAGGATAGCGATATGCGCCAGCGAAAAAAGTTCCTCGTAGCGGTGCCAAGTATTAATTTTGCTGAACGCATCCGTGCCCATCAAAACCACGAGGGGTAGCGCAAATCCTAGTTCCGCGCGTAACTCAGTCAAGGTATCTATCGTGTAGCTGGGGCCATCGCGCTCTACTTCCCTTGCATCTAGCATAAAGCGCGGGTTATCGGCGATTGCCAGTTGTGTCATTTCCAGCCGATGAGTAGCACTAGTGGCGTGACTATCACGGTGATAGGGCTGGCCGGCGGGAATGAAGTGAATATTCCCGAGGTTGAGCGAGTCGACTGCTTCTTCGGCCATTCGTAAATGGCCGAAGTGGATAGGATCGAAGGTGCCGCCTAATATGCCGATTGGTTTCAAGGGAGCCTCTATAAATTGATATTTCGTTGCAATACGGCGTTGCTCACAAAAAAATCCTCCTTACATATTGTCTATATGCAGCGTCGGCTTTTTTTGTTCGCGGCCTTGTCTTGCTTAGAAATATCAATTTATAAAGGCTCCTTCAAGAGCTTTAAATTCTGATATGGCCGTTACCGAACACAATGAATTTTTGTGAGGTCAGTCCCTCTAGCCCAACTGGCCCACGCGCATGCAGCTTATCGGTAGAAATGCCGATTTCTGCGCCCAGTCCGTATTCAAAGCCGTCTGCGAAGCGGGTGGAGGCATTGATCATTACCGAGCTAGAATCGACTTCGCGCAAAAACCGCATCGCCAGTGAATGGTCTTCAGTAACGATTGCATCGGTGTGTTGCGAGCCGTATTTGCTGATATGGGCAATGGCTGCATCCAAATCATCCACGATGCGCACTGCTAGGATCGGCGCCAAATATTCCGCGTACCAATCTTCCTCAGTAGCAGCTTTCATCTGCGAGACGATCGCGCGTGCTGCATCATCACCGCGCAGTTCCACGCTTTTATCAAGATAAATCTTTGCTAAACGCGGCAACACTTTCTCTGCAATGGAGCGTTGTATCAGAAGGGTTTCCATCGTATTGCAGGTGCCATAACGGTGTGTTTTGGCGTTGTCGGCAATGGCAATAGCTTTTTCGATATCGGCCTTTTCGTCTATATAAACATGGCAAACGCCATCCAGGTGCTTAATGACTGGAATTCTCGCTTCGTTGGAAATCCGTTCGATCAACCCTTTGCCGCCTCTGGGTACGATTACATCAACGTATTCTTTCATCGTAATCAGCTCGCCTACTGCTGCGCGGTCAGTGATTTCCACTACTTGCACAGCATTTTCCGGCAGGTTCGCCGCACGTAGTCCTGCTTTAACGCGGACGGCAATTGCGCGGTTGGAGTGGATCGCCTCGGAGCCGCCGCGCAATATGCAGGCATTGCCGGATTTCAAGCAAAGGCCGGCGGCATCGGCTGTCACGTTGGGGCGTGATTCATAAATAATGCCGACTACGCCTAGCGGAACCCGCATCTTCCCCACCTGAATACCGGAAGGACGAAACTTGAGATCGCTGATCTCGCCAATAGGGTCGGGCAGCTCAGCGATTTGACGTAAACCCTCCGCCATACTGGCAACCGTCTTTTCGTTAAGAACTAACCGGTCTACCAAAGCGCTCTCCAAGCCAGCGGCTCGCGCGTTATCGAGATCTTTGCGGTTTGCTGCGACGAGTTCTGACGTGTCGCGCACGAGAGCGTTGGCAATCTCAATGAGCGCTAAATTCTTTGCCGCTGTACTGGCGCTGGCCATAAGACGGGATGCTTCGCGTGCCGCTTGGCCTGCGGAGCGCATGTAATTTTTGATATCAACAGAATCCATAATGCCGACTTCTTTCTAAAAATCTATTTTATCCTAGACTAGCTTCCATTTGCAGGGCAGGTTTTCCTGCGGCCAAAAGTGCTAATTGCAGTAACGCATCCCACACATCTCCGCGCACTAAGCCTTTTATCATCCGGTCAATTTTCTGACACTGAATGAGCGCCGCTTCCAATTTTCCAATGTCATGCTTGCGCGCCGCACGTTCAACCTTTGCTTGGCGCCCACCCCACAGCCGGTATTCACGCTGCATTTGCTGAGTAATGGGTTTACGTGAGCGAAGTGCTATCGCCACTGCTAGCAACGCGCGAATTTCCGCGCTCACTGCCCACAATATCAACGGGGGCGCTTCACCTTCACCTTCTAGACCTTCAAGCATGCGTACGACGCGAGGGACATTGCCTTCTAAAATGGCGTCGCCAAGATGAAAGACATCGTAGCGGGAAACGTCTACAACGGCGTTGCTCACTTGATCGAGAGACAACTCGCCGGTTGGAAAGATAAGCGCTAGTTTTTGCACTTCTTGGAAGGCGGCTAGTAGATTACCTTCCACTCGATCAGCGATAAATTCCAGCGTTTCGCGGGAGGCGCGTTGTTCTTGCATGCTTAGCCGCTGGCCGATCCAATCCGGCAATCGATCACGAGCGACCGGCTGTGCTTCTATCGTAACGCTACTTGCATCAAGCGCTTGAAACCATTTAGTCGATTGTCCCGCACGGTCTATTTCCGGCAATAGCACCAAGCTTACTGTGTCTTCTGGCAGCGCGGCGGCGAACGCTTCCAGCGCCTTAGCCCCTTCGACACCGGGTTTACCCGTGGGAATACGTACTTCCAAAATTTTCTTCGCCCCGAATAGGGAAAGGCTGGCGGCACTCATGCCTAACTCATTCCATTTAAATCCGGTTTCAACAGTGAGAACTTCGCGTTCCACATATCCTGCGGTTCGCGCCGCCGCACGAATACGATCGGCCGCTTCAAGAGCAAGCAACGGTTCAGCACCAAATATGGTGTAAAGCGGTGCAAGGTTTTTGCTTAACCGGCTGGCGAGTTGTTCGTGGGGAAGGCGCATATAAAAATAAAAAAATAATCAGAGAAAAATATCTTCAACCGTTTCCGAGCATCACGGATTTGGTTTTGCCGCAGCAACCCGACGCATGATTTGTGCCGCGATATCGCTTTGCATATCGCGGTAAAGAAGCGCTTCTTCCTCACCTTTGGATAAAACTTGCGACTCATCGTAAGGAAGTAACCGGAACAGCATTATTTCTGTAGGTCGGATCAATTCCTCGCCTTTTTTATCGATTAGCTGGAAGGCGACGCGCAAGCGCAATTCGTACTCTCGAACGCGACCCGCTGCGCTTAATGCCGAGATAACTTTCTCTCGATTTTCACTCATGACATACAGCGCCGCATCTGCGTCCGCGAGATTATTGACAATTTGGGTGCTAGAAATAGTAGCTACCGTTTGATTGAGTTGTGCGATGGTGACGTATGTCGGGCTTCCGAGAATAGCGATGCTAGAGAACGGCAAGGTTTGCTGGCCGCGCAATTGAAAGCCGCAGCCAACAACGACAAATGCCAATAGCAGACAAAGAAACGAAGTACGCGCCTTAGCAATTGTCTTTTGAGCGCTGCCTGTATTCATCCTTGCACCTTCTTTAGTATTACCTTCATACAACAATATTGACCAGTCTGCCCGGCACTACAACCACCTTCTTGATTGGTGTGTCACCTACATGGCGAATGACAGCCTCGTTATTGCGAGCAAGTTCTTCCACGTCTTCGCGAGTTGCTTTTGCGGGAACTGTCAAACTTCCACGTAGCTTGCCGTTGACTTGAATAACCAACTCAATTTCATCCTGCTGTAGTGCTGCCGAATCGACTTTTGGCCATTGTTGATCGGCCAATGTTGTACCCGGTCTCAACTCTGACCAAAGTGTCGTGCAAATATGCGGCACGATGGGTGAGAGAATAACCGTGACTGTTTCCAGCAACTCCTGCGCGACAGCGCGTGCAGATTGGCTGGTATCTGAAAGTTTAGTGAAGTTATTAAGCAGTTCCATTACCGCTGCAATGGCGGTGTTGAATTGCTTGCGGCGTCCATAATCGTCGCCGACTTTATCAATCGTGCGATGAAGTTGATTTCGCAACGTTTTCAATTCAGCTGATAACTCGCCTCCGGTATAACGCGCAACAACCCCGGCGCTAACATGATCGTGCACAATTTTCCATAGCCGCCGTAAAAAGCGGAATGCGCCTTCTACACCCGCATCGGACCATTCAACCGATTGATCGGGCGGGCTGGCGAACATTACGAAAAGCCTTGCGGTGTCCGCGCCGTATTGATCGACGATCGCTTGCGGATCGACGCCATTCAACTTGGATTTGGACATCGTGCCGAAACCGCCGTATTCAATCGGCTGACCATCCGATCCCGTGGCGCCCGTGATGCGGCCATTGTCGTCGCGATGAATTTGCACTTCCTCGGGCGGGAAATAAGTGATGCCCGCTTTCTCGCTCTTACGGAAGAAAATATGGTTCAGCACCATGCCTTGCGTGAGCAGATTGGTGAACGGTTCATCAAAGCTGACAAGCTTCAAATCGCGCATCACTTTGGTCCAGAATCGGGCGTAGAGTAAATGCAAAATCGCGTGTTCTATACCGCCGATGTATTGATCGATCGGCATCCAATACTCAGCGCGTTCGTCCACCATGGTTTTTGCATCCGGCGAGCAATAGCGCATGAAATACCAGGATGAATCTACGAAGGTATCCATCGTGTCGGTTTCGCGGCGGGCGGGCTTGCCACATTTCGGGCAATCGCACTGGAAGAACGACACTGTTTTAGCGAGTGGGTTACCGCTGCCATCGGGTACCAAATTTTCCGGTAACACGACTGGTAGTTGATCGTCCGGCACTGGCACGTCACCACACGATTCGCAATGGATCATTGGAATCGGCGTTCCCCAGTAACGTTGCCGGGAGATGCCCCAATCACGCAAGCGATAAGTGATGCGCGGACCGCCTAAATTTAGTGCGGCCAATACAACGCCGATTTTTTTCTTGAATTCTGCGGTCGGCTTGCCATCGAAATCGTGGGAATTGATTGCAACGCCTTCATCGGAATACCAATCCTGCCAAGTATCTGTCGAGTATGTTTTCCCCGCGTGGGCGACAACAGGAAGAATCGGCAGATTGTATTTCTTCGCAAAATGAAAATCCCGCTCGTCATGTGCTGGCACGCCCATCACTGCGCCTTCGCCATATCCTATCAACACATAGTTTGCGATTAAAACAGGCAATTGCTGTTGTGTAAGCGGATGGGTTACGAAGAGCCCTGTATCCATGCCTTTCTTTTCTTGCGTGGCGAGTTCCGCTTCGGTCACGCCGCCCTTTTTGCATTCTTCGATGAATGCCTGCAATGCCGAATTGTTCTGAGCCGCCTTTTGCGCAAGCACGTGTTCCGGCGCTACAGCAACAAAACTGGCACCGTAAATCGTGTCTGGACGTGTCGAGAAGACCTTCAACACCCCGCTGCCGTCTTCATACGGAAAATGAATTTCCGCGCCATCGCTCTTGCCGATCCAGTTTTTCTGCATCAACTTTACTGGTTCTGGCCAGCCAAGCTTCTCCAACTGCGCAATTAGCTCATCGGCGTAAGAGGTGATCTTCATGTAATACATGGGAATTTCGCGCTTTTCCACCGTCGCGCCGGTGCGCCATCCACGGCCATCAATGACCTGTTCGTTCGCCAGCACGGTTTGATCTACCGGATCCCAATTCACCACTGCGGACTTGCGATAAACGATACCTTTTTCCCACATGCGCAAGAACAGCCATTGGTTCCAGCGGTAATAGTCAGGTTTGCAGGTAGTAACTTCGCGTGACCAATCGAGGGCAAACCCTAATGCTTTCAATTGCCCCTTCATATGGGCGATGTTGTCGTAGGTCCATTTCGCCGGCGGCAGATTGTTTTTCATTGCCGCGTTTTCTGCTGGCAATCCAAACGCATCCCACCCCATTGGCTGCAATACATTGTGGCCGTTCATCGCTAAATAGCGTGATAGCGCATCACCGATGGAATAGTTGCGCACATGCCCCATATGCAATTTGCCGGAAGGGTAGGGCAGCATCGATAGGCAGTAATACTTCGGTTTGGATGCGTCTTCAGTGACGCGGTGCGCTGCGCGCGCTTCCCATTCGGACTGCACAGCTTTTTCGATTTGATCGGGGCGGTATTGTTCTTGCATGGGGAATTACCAAAAGGGACAAAGGACGCATTATCCCGGAAACGGCAGTTGGACGCACTGATACCAATCCCACTTAATAATGAAACATGAACTGACGTCTTTTTTTGTCTGACGGCGTTACTCGTCGTTGCCATAGTTCACTATGGCGCCGCCTCGCGTCTAGTCAGACAAAAAAATACATCCATTTCATTGTTCCATTATTAAATGGGATTGGTATTAGAAGGATGTTTTGTCTTGTGAATCGCTATGTTTCGCCTGGGATTGTTTGCGGTGGCGGTAAATTAACCAACCTGCCAGCACTACGATAACTAGCACGCCAAGTAAAATTATCCTGACTTCCTTAATATCTCGCATCAATTCCTGCAGTGCTTGACCGGCAACATAGCCGACACCAGCCACGACCGGCGCCCATATCGCCGCACCAATGAAATTGAACAGCGCCAACCGCCACGGTGAAATGCCCGCCGTGCCAATAATAATCGGGCCAGCGATACGAAGGCCATACATAAAACGAATCAGAATGATGATCGGTGCATCCCAGCGACATAGTAATTTTTTTACCCGTGGTGCTTTCGCGGCAATGCGTGGATACCGGTTTAATAGACGGTCGCCATAGCGCCGACCTAAGAAAAAGAAAAACTGGTCCCCGAGAAATCCGCCCAACATCGCAGTCATTACAACCGCCATGAACGACATTAACCCTTGGGATGCCGCCACGCCTGCGAGCACGAGAATACTTTCTCCTTCGAGAAATGTGCCGATAAACAGGGCAAAGTAACCGTAGGTTTGAAGAAAGGCTGCCAAGATTTAATAAATGTGATGGAAGTGAGAAAGAAATCAGCGCTAGCGATACCGTATAATTCACCATCGACCTTGCGCCGTGCCGGGTCATTCTGCTTACGTTGATCTTACCGATGCCCTCAAATCTACTCCAAGGTCTTAATCCAGAACAACTGGAAGCTGTAACCCTGCCGCGCGAATCAGCACTGGTATTGGCAGGCGCCGGTAGCGGAAAAACGCGCGTACTCACCACTCGTATCGCTTATCTCATTCAAACGGGGCAAATAAGCCCGGGCGGTATTTTGGCGGTAACGTTTACCAATAAGGCTGCGCGGGAAATGCTAACCCGTCTTTCTGCGATGTTGCCAGTTAATGTGCGCGGCATGTGGATCGGGACTTTTCATGGCCTTTGCAACCGGTTTTTGCGCGCCCATCATCGAGAAGCTGGCTTGCCGCAATTATTCCAAATTCTTGATACGCAAGATCAGCAAGCGGCCATCAAGCGGTTGATGAAATCGCTAAACGTCAATGATGAAAAATATCCGCCGCGCCAGGTGCAATATTTTATCAATGGTAACAAGGAAAAAGGCATTCGTGCGTCTCACGCCGAAGCGTATGACGAGTATTCGCGCAAGATGGTGGAGCTTTACGCCGCTTATGATGAGCAGTGCCAACGCGAAGGTGTGGTGGATTTCTCGGAACTGCTGTTAAGAACTTATGAGGTGTTGAATCGCAACGAAGTGTTGCGCCAACATTATCAGAGCCGCTTTGGTTTTATTCTAGTAGATGAATTCCAAGACACCAACCGGCTGCAATATTTATGGATCAAATTGCTAGCTGGCCACCAGGGCGCGGTGTTCGCTGTCGGTGACGATGACCAATCCATTTACGCCTTCCGTGGCGCCGATACCGGCAATATGCGTGAATTTGAACGTGACTTTGGCGTGCGTAACATCGTTCGGCTAGAGCAAAATTACCGTTCTCATGCCAATATTCTCGATGCTGCTAACGCATTAATTAAAAACAACCCAAGCCGCCTAGGTAAAAATTTATGGACGGATGCCGGCGCAGGTGAGCCGATTCGCGTGTTCGAAGCGCCCAGCGATGGTGGCGAAGCACAGTTTATTGTCGAAGAGGCGCAAAGCTTATCGCGTGAAGGCATCGCCCTTACGGATGTTGCGTTGTTATATCGGTCGAATGCGCAATCGCGTGTGTTTGAGCATGCATTATTCCAGGCTGGAATTTCTTATCGAGTCTATGGCGGTTTACGCTTTTTCGAGCGACAGGAAATCAAGCATGCGCTAGCTTATCTACGCTTAGCCGCGAATGCCGACGATGACGGCGCCTTCATGCGTGTGGTGAATTTTCCGACTCGTGGTATCGGCGCTCGTTCGATTGAGCAATTGCAAGATGCAGCCACCGCGCGTGGCATCAGTCTCTTCCATGCAGCAAAAGAAACCGCCCTCAGTGGGCGTTCAGGCGCGAATCTGACAGCGTTTGTGACGATGATCGAACTGTTAAGCGCGAGCGCCAACGATCTTACTTTGCCCGAACTGATCGAAGAGATGCTTGAGCGCAGCGGCTTGCGTACTCATTATCAAAACGAACGAGAAGGCGCCGATCGGTTGGAAAACTTGAACGAATTGCTTAGCGCTGCTGCAGGCTTCGAGCCAGAGCAAGTCGATGGTGAGGAAACGGATTCATTGGCGGGATTCTTGGCTCATGCAAGTTTAGAGGCAGGCGAACACGAAGCAGGCGAAGGTAAGGACGCGATACAGCTAATGACCGTGCACGCAGCCAAGGGGCTCGAATTCAATGTCGTCTTCGTGAGTGGTTTGGAAGAAGGGTTATTTCCGCACGACCAGTCGAAGAATGAAGCGGATGGCATCGAGGAAGAGCGGCGGTTGATGTATGTTGCAGTTACGCGCGCTCGGCAGCGGCTTTATCTCAGCTATGCCCAAACACGTATGCTGCATGGGCAAATGCGTTATGGCGTGGTCTCGCGCTTTGTGGGTGAGATTCCAGAGGGGCTTTGTAAATGGCTTACGCCGCCGCAACCGAGTTTGTCATTTGGCGGTTTTGCACCTCGCCGTGATTTATGGGGTGATGTGCGTGGACGGGGAAATGGCTCCGCGCAACTTCGTCCGGTCCGTGAACCATCGCCGAATTTTGGTGGCTTGCCGTTTCAAATTGGTCAAAATGTTCGCCATGCCAAGTTTGGAGAAGGTGTGGTGCTGTCTTGCGAAGGGCGTGGTTCGGATGGGCGTGTGCAGATAAAGTTCAGGAGCGATGGTGTGAAATGGCTGGCGTTGGAGTTTGCTAAGTTGCAGGCGGTGTAAAACAAAATGGCGCGCAGATTTGTGGAGATGACAGGATTTGCGCGGGTTCTTGTTATACGAATCTCGCAAAATTTCCGAACAACAGGTAGCTCGGATGAAGCGTCAGTGTAATTCGGGGCGAAGGTGGAGTAAAGAATGTCACCCTCGGATTAGGCTGACGCTTCATCCAGGCTTCAAGTGGAATTCGTATTAGGGTTTGTTAGAACCCGCAAAAAGTTGATTTGTGTTTATCCTGCAAATTTGTGCTCATCTGAGGCAAATTTTTTATTATCGGTTCGATCTACTCTTCTACTTCTTCTGCAATCGGCTCGGGCGTATCAATAAAAATATCCCGATAACCCGCATAAATCGTCGCAAAGAAAATCGGCGTCAGGACCAGCGTAATCGGCGCCGACAACATTCCCGGTAACCCTCCAGCAATAAGTAAAGGAATCGCGCACGCCAGTCCGTAAAGGCTCAGCGCTCCTATATTAGATATGCTGGCGTACACGCTCCAGCGTATCGCATGCCATATTTTCATGCCGCGAAAAACAATCAATGGCGGTGCAAACCATGACGCAAGAAATATCGGTATCGAGGCAATCAATTGGACGATGGTGAATGTCAATAAGCTCGGCGCCGCTGCTTCGGCGTCTTCAGGCGTGAAATCTGGATATTTAGCAACCAGTTTGATAAGTTCTGGATCAAGAGGCACCAGCTTCGAGGCGAAAAAACTGATGGTTGTTTGAGCGAAGACGATCAAGATCCCGAGGGCAAGAAGAGAACCAAGCTGCGGGCGGAGGCCTGTAAAGGTCTCACTAATTTTTAGGTCGCCGGTTTCATCAACCTGCTGGCAACCGCGCAGCCATATAGCCACTAACAACGGGTAAAGAACGACGACGACGAAAGCGCCTAGCGGCCATAGCACGAGTATGGTGATGGCTAGTAAAAGCGACCAAAGCATGCTCATTGTTAACCATGGCAACGGTGCTTTTTTAAATAGAGAAACGCCTTGTTTTATCCATAACCATCCATGCCGAGCTGGAACGTCTTGAGTGCGCATAGTGGTGTTTATATCGGCAATTGGTAAGTGTTGGTGGTGTGGTATTCGAGCAAGCGCTGAGAATGACCGTGGTCTTTCGTGTGGGTCATCTCCCCTGATTGCGGAAAATATGTATACCCAAGCCGCCCAAGCCAAGTACGGAAAGCGGCTGCACGTAAAATAGCCGGCCAAGCTTGTTGTTCGATATCCGTCAACGCACGCGTGGCGTGATAAGCGCGAATCAAATCGTTTGCGAGCGTAGTATCCAATGTCGCATCGTCGCGTACGCACCAGTCGTTCACTGTGATCGCGAGATCGAATAGCAGCGCTTCGTTACAGGAAAAATAAAAATCGATTATTCCGCCGATATGATCATCAGTGAATAAAAAATTGTCACGAAACAAATCGCCATGAATGACGCCTTGCGGCAGTGAGGCGTAATTTTGATTGGCTTGAAAGGACAATTCGTTACTGGCTAGATCGGCTTCGTCCTTGGGTAATAAAGGTAGGACTTGATGAACGAAACTATTCCACCATTTAGGTCCGCGCCAATTCTCCATACGTCCTTTATAGCTGTTTCCTGCTACATGCATTTCCGCGAGCATCCGCCCGACTTCAGCGCAGTGCGTGGATAGCGGCGTATGGATTGGCTTGCCGGCTAGCTTGGTGACAATACATGCAGGTTTGCCATTCAACAGCCCTAAATATTCCCCATCTGTTTTCTCAATTGGCAGTGGACACGGAATGCCTCTATGAGACAAATGCGCCATGAGGTCGATGTAAAAAGGCAATTCATCCATGGTGAGCTTCTCGAACAGTGTCAAGACATACTCTCCATGCGTGGTGGTGAGAAAAAAATTGGTGTTTTCGATGCCGGCGGCGATGCCTTCCAGCTTAACTAGTTGCCCGAGGGTGTAGTTTTTTAACCAGGTGCGCGCCTGATTTTCGGTAACAGGTGTGAAAACGGACATTGGATATATTTAAGCGTTACATTTATTTAGAGGTTTTATCAAAATGAAGCCAGCAGGGTAGGTCGCAAGTTATGCAGCAAGGAGACCCGGCCCAACCAATTTTTTGACAGGGGCGAAAGCGGTTGATTCGCTTTTAAACCGTTACAGCAATTTAGAACGTAAGGATTACCCAATTCGGAACGCGTAATCCGGTATCCATATTGTCGCGGCGAATAAATTGTCCATCGCCACGTTCATCAATTAAGTAGTATGCGGGGCCGACGGCAGGCGTAACCTTCATCGCGTAGAGCTTACCGCGCATACGATACTCTTCGACTTTAGCGCCGTTTTTCTGCGTAATCGTGACTTGCGGCTCAAGGCCTGGGTCGGATTGTATCGTAGGTGGTGGTGGCGCATCTGGCAACGGCTGTAAATTCGAGGGCTTCGAAGGTTGACTTTCCTGTGCATATGCCGTTACGCAAACAGTTAAAAGAGTGAGTAGGAGCAGTCGGCGCATAGTCGTCATTCTCTAAGAGGGGAGTTTTTCCAAAAATATAGCAATTGGGAGCTGGTGCTACGCATTGTCCACGAAAGTCACGAAAAGCACGAAGATTTCATGCCAAAATCGCATAATAATTTTCGTGCCTTTCGCGAGCAGTGTTTTTTTCGTACTGATTATGGCGCGCGTAATCTCAGAGGCTAAGCTGCATTTGCAGTTCCGTCTCGGAAGGCTCAAAGCCGCGCGTTTCATAGTGGCGAAAAATCGCTTCGACAACTGCCTTGGGTTCGTTGATGGTCTGAATAAGATTCATATCCGTCGCATCGATCATGCCTTCAGCGACTAAGGTCGTCTTGAACCAATCCAACATGCCACGCCAGAACGGTTCATGCACAAGGATGATCGGAATTTTACGCGACTTACCGGTTTGCACCAGCGTTAACGCTTCCATCAATTCGTCCAGTGTGCCAAAGCCACCGGGCATTACCACATAAGCCGAAGCACATTTAACGAACATTACCTTACGAGCGAAAAAATGCTCGAAGGTGAGGGAAATATCTTGGTAGTAATTGGTCGTTTGTTCGTGAGGCAGAACGATATTCAAGCCAACACTAGGGCTTTTGCCGAAATAGGCACCGCGGTTCGCGGCTTCCATAATTCCTGGACCGCCGCCGGAAATCACCGCAAAACCCGCATCGGAGAGCTGGCGGGCGATTTCTTCGCACAGCAAGTAATAAGGATTGTCGGCTGCTGTACGCGCGCTACCGAAAATGCTGACTGCGGGATGCACTGCCTGTAGCCGTTCGGTGGCAGCGACAAATTCTGCCATAATTTCGAAGATGCGCCAGGATTCTCGTGCCGAAACGCCGCCCCTGCCGGCTAGCTCCGGGTCTTTCAATTTGGGAAGCTTATTGTTCATAAGTGGAGCTTTCGCAAAAAATCATAGGTCAATTATTGGACACGGATAAACATGGAGAAGCGCGGATTAAGCGGATAAAAGGCTGCTTACTTTCTAGCCACTCAGTTTTGTCTGCAGCTTCTTAGCCTGTTCAAGATATTGCCGCGCTGACCGAGTTTAGGGCGCCGATGCTCGGCGTACTACTTGTACACGTCCGCTCCTCGTCTTAAACTCGGGCCCGCTCACTACTAATCTTGAGCGGGCTCTTAGAACCTGTTCAAGATCTAATCGCAAGCCCGATTAGACCTTGAACGACTCTCATGCGTCCGTAACCTCTTTCATCGGGAACTGAATGACAACGTTGTTGCTTGTGGACGGCTCGTCCTACCTTTACCGCGCATTTCACGCGCTTCCGGATCTACGCAATGCGAAGAATGAGCCTACCGGCGCGATTTATGGTGTATTGAATATGTTGCGCCGTCTTTCCAAGGAAATACCCGCCGATTATAGCGCCTGTATTTTTGATGCAAAAGGAAAAACCTTTCGCGACGACTGGTATCCGCAATATAAAGCCAATCGAGCGGCGATGCCGGATGACCTTGTTGCGCAGATTGAACCTATTCATGAAGCGGTCAAGGCGCTGGGTTGGCCGTTGGTGATGATCGACGGGGTTGAAGCCGACGATGTGATCGGAACGCTGGCGACAATTGCCGCCAGGCAGGGCATGCAAACCATTATTTCCACTGGTGATAAGGACATCGCGCAGTTGGTTAATGATCATGTGACCGTGATCAATACGATGACGAATGAACGGTTTGATGCGGCGGGTGTGATCGGTAAGTTCGGCGTGCCGCCAGAAAGAATCGTTGATTATTTGACGCTGGTTGGCGACACCGTCGATAACGTGCCGGGCGTGGAAAAGGTCGGACCAAAGACGGCGGTGAAGATGTTGGCCGAATATGGCACTTTGGAAAATATTATCGCCAATGCAGACAAAATCACCGGCGTAGTGGGCGGGAATTTGCGCAAGGCGCTTGATTGGTTGCCCCAAGCGCAACGGTTGGTCACTATTAAGTGTGACGTGGAATTGCCCGTCACATTAAATGATTTGCGGCATCTGGACCCGGATAAAGGCAAGCTAATAACGCTCTTCGAGCACTTTCAGTTCAGATCGTGGACCAAAGAGCTTCAGGCGTCCGTGGGGAGTGAGCAAGGCGATTCTCAGGCAATCGAGGTCTCCGCCAACGTTGCTTCTAATGGAATTGTTAAGCGCGAATACGAAACCATTTCCACTCACGAGCAATTAGATGCGTGGATTGCGGTAATTGAAAATGCAAAACTCGTTTGCATCGATACCGAAACCACCAGCTTGGATCATCAAGCGGCGAGGCTGGTTGGCATTTCCTTAAGCTGCGAACCAGGAAAAGCGGCCTATCTTCCTTTGACGCATCGTTATCCTGGTGCACCGGAGCAAATTTCCCTTGATGCTGCTCTAGCAAAACTGAAGCCTTGGTTGGAAGACGATAAGCGCCATAAACTCGGCCAGAACGCAAAGTATGACATGCACGTGTTCGCCAATCACGGTATTAGGTTGCGCGGCGTAATTCACGACACATTGCTGCAGTCATATGTGGCCGAATCCCACAAGCCGCACGATATGGATAGCATGGCGCTTCGTCACCTGGATGTGACGACGATCAAGTACGAGGAAGTTGCAGGCAAGGGCGCAAGTCAAATCTGCTTCGATCAAGTGGACATCGAACGCGCAACCGAATATGCCGCCGAGGATGCCGATATCACATTACAGCTGCATCACGCGCTATATCCTTCGATTGCCGAGAATGAGAAGCTGGAATTTGTTTATCGGGAAATTGAAATGCCGGTGATGCCGGTGTTGTTTTGTATGGAGCGCAACGGCGTGTTGATCGACACTGCGCAATTAGACGCGCAAAGCCGGGAATTGGGGCAGAAAATGCTTGAGCTGGAACGGCGTGCGCACGAAGATGCAGGTCAGCCATTTAACCTCAATTCACCGAAACAAATTCAGGAAATTCTTTTCGAGCAGAAGAAATTGCCGGTGAAGAAAAAGACGCCGAGCGGCGCACCATCAACAGACGAAGATGTGCTCGCCGAACTAGCGTTAGATTATCCGCTGCCAAAGATTTTGCTCGAATATCGCGGCTTGGCAAAGCTGAAGTCTACCTACACTGACAAGCTCCCGCGTATGGTCAATCCAGCGACTGGACGGGTGCATACAAACTATGCGCAAGCTGTCGCGGTAACAGGGCGGCTTTCGAGTACCGATCCCAATTTGCAGAACATTCCTGTGCGCAATGTTGAAGGGCGGCGGATTCGCGAGGCGTTCATTGCACCGAAAGGCAGCAAAATTGTATCGGCAGATTATTCGCAAATCGAGCTGCGTATCATGGCGCATCTTTCCGGTGATCAGGGGTTGCTCAATGCGTTTGCTGCCGGAGAAGATATTCACCGAGCAACAGCAGCGGAAATTTTCGCTGTCGAACTTGAGGCCGTAACAAGCGAACAACGTCGCTATGCAAAGGTGATTAATTTCGGTTTGATTTACGGTATGTCGTCGTTTGGATTGGCTGCCAACTTAGGCATCGAGCGCGGTGCGGCACAAGCCTACATTGAACGCTACTTTACGCGTTATCCTGGCGTGAAAGCCTATATGGATAGGACCCGTAATGAAGCGAAAGAAAAAGGCTATGTGGAAACTGTTTTCGGCCGCAGACTTTTCCTGACTGAAATTCGCGCTAGCAACGCTGCTCGCCGTCAGGGTGCCGAACGAGCAGCGATTAATGCGCCCATGCAAGGGACCGCGGCGGATCTGGTGAAATTGGCGATGGTCGTGGTGCAAGCATGGTTGGACGATAGCAACTTGCGCACGAAATTAGTCATGCAAGTTCACGATGAATTGGTGCTCGAAGTGCCGGAAGATGAGTTGAGTGTGGTGCAAGAGCGTTTGCCGGGACTGATGACTGGTGTCGCCAAGTTGGCAGTGCCTTTATTGGTCGATGTTGGTGTGGGTGGGAATTGGGAAGAAGCGCACTAATGTTTTTATGCGAAGTCTTTTCGTCCTGAGGATAAATTCACTATGAGAAAGTTCGCCATTGTGTCTTTAGGAATTTCTCTGCTATTAGCAATCGCACTACTAGTATCGGCGCGTGACGAATCACTCAACGAAGACGTCAGCCGGTCTCTGCAAAAACCTATCGTCGCAGCAGAGAAAAATGTCTATCTCCCTTTGGTGAACTTCGTGTCGCCTATCAACAAGGATGGCACTGAACTTCATTTCACCGAGAATATTCTTTCGGCTTGCGACAAGGAGCGTGGAGGTCTAATCGATTGCATCGTGCAGAATCGTTCGCAAATCGAGAAGATGCTTAGTGATAACCAAACGTTGCTCGATCGCTATCAAGCCTTTCTAAACTACACGCAATTTTCCCAGCCCTTGTTGAATGAGGGAGAATCGACACCAATTCCTTTTGTGGATTTACAGCGCGTGAAGTTGGCGTTATGGGCAAAATCTATTTTGCTGATCAAGGATGGAAAGGCCGCAGAGGGATTGGATTTATTGCACAGGGATACGCAGTTCTGGCGTATGTTGCTGACTCAGTCGGATAATTTATTAACGCACATGGTCGCCGTGACCTTGCTGCGTAAACAGTATGAATTGCTCAGCCGAATTGTTGCTGAATTCCCGCAAATGGCTGCCGCTGAAAAAAATAAGCTGTTGCAAATGATCGCTCCTTTATCTATTCAAGAGCTTAGTTTTCGACGCGCTTTAGCGGGCGAGTTGCAGCTTGTGGCTCATGCGTTAACGCAACTCGATCAGACTAATTCATGTGCCGACAGCAGCGGTAAAGATTGCACTAACGCGACGGCTGCAGCTAATTGGTCGTTAACGAATCCCATGTGGCGAAAAACACCACTTTATCGACATAATGCCACCTTGAATTTGCAGGCCGGTTTGCTCGAGCAATGGGCCGGATTTTCCGAGTTGCCAGCGACTAAAATCGCAAAACAAAAAGAGTCATTTAGCCAATCGCTTGAAAAGGAATATAAGCCAACAACTGGTTCTGGTATGAGAGTTTATAACTATATCGGCAAACAGTTTGTGGCAACCGGCTTTGCCGATGTCAGCGCTTATTTTTTAAAGGCTCATGACTTGAACGGATTGTTGCGGCTCATCAATTTGCAGATTCAAATTACTTCGCTTGGTTTGCCGGATGAACGCATCGGGCCGTTCTTACAAACAAGCGATTCTGAATTCACGAATCCGTATACAGGCGAAGCCATGATATGGGATGCCAAGGAACGAACATTGTCGTTTCCCGCCCAGGGGCGTAAGGACGCCGGTGAGATTGCGGTAATGTTGGGTAAAAGCGTATTGCGAGCGCAGGATAAACACTAGATCATTTTCCTAAATACCTTATCAAACTGACGAAGGGGTTAACGACATGGCGATGGACATAATCGACTATCAGATTTATGGCGATGACATGCAGTATGTGGAAGTTGAACTCGATCCCGATGAGTCGGTAGTCGGCGAGTCGGGCTGCATGATGTACATGGAAGATGGTATCGACATGGATGCCGTGTTTGGCGACGGTTCGCAGCAGAATACGGGTTTGATGAGCAAGTTGCTGGGTGCAGGGAAACGTCTTCTGACCGGCGAATCCCTGTTCATGACGGTGTACACCAATACCGCAACGGTTAAAAGAAAAATTGCTTTTGCCGCACCTTATACCGGCAAGGTTTTTCCGATCGATCTTTCTCAAATCGGTGGCGCTTTTATTTGCCAAAAAGATGCGTTTCTTTGTGCTGCGCGCGGCGTGGCGATTGGCATTAGTTTTCAACGAAAACTGGGCGCGGGATTTTTTGGTGGTGAAGGTTTCATCATGGAAAAGTTGGAAGGTGACGGCATGGCGTTTCTGCATGCAAGCGGTACGTTGCTGCAACGAAAGCTAGCGCCCGGCGAGTTGCTAAAGGTTGATACCGGCTGTCTGGTTGGCATGCAGCCGGAGGTGGAGTACGACATTCAATATGTCGGCAAAATAAAAACAGCGTTGTTTGGTGGTGAAGGTTTATTTTTTGCCACGTTGCGCGGTCCGGGAATGGTTATTCTTCAATCGCTTCCCTTTAGTCGGCTAGCTAATCGAATATACGCCGCTGCTCCACAAGGGAGAGGGCGTGGGCGCGAAGAGGGATCGGTTTTGAGTGGCATAGGTTTAGGTGCTTTAGGTGGTCTGGTGAGTGGCGATGATGAGTAAGTTTTTTGATAAAACTTCCTAGGGATATCTAAATAAATTACTGCACGGGTTAAGTTTGAATCTTCGGTGCTACTTAATAGACTCCGCTCCTCGATTCAAACTTAACCCACTCACTACACTTATTCAGAAATTCCCTAATTTATAGGTCCGAATAAGTTGTTTTTACTTGCCTGCCGATTGCGTATAAAATAGGCGCCTTTCCAGCGGCCCCTAACCGCGGTTTTTTCCTCCTAATTAAAAAATTCTGACTAGGTTTCAGCTGTGTACGAATCGTTAAATATTCATTTCGTCGCCTCGTTTCGTTCGCTCGAAATTTCACTGGCGGCTTGTTTTCTTCGCGTTTTAGGCATGCAACGGCGTTTCACAACACGGACTTATTCAGAGCTTATCTAAGTATTCAAAATGCGTGTCGGTCCCTATCAACTGAAAAATAATTTAATTGTCGCGCCTATGGCAGGCGTGACCGATCGGCCATTTCGTCAACTGTGCAAGCTGATGGGGGCGGGGATGGCGGTGTCTGAAATGGTGGCTTCCAACTCACTATTGTGGGGTTCGGAAAAGACCAAGCGACGCGCCAATCATGAAGGCGAAGTGGATCCCATTTCGGTGCAGATTGCCGGCGCCGATCCAAAAATGATGGCGCAGGCTGCAAAGTACAACGTTGACGAAGGCGCCCAAATTATCGACATCAACATGGGGTGTCCAGCTAAGAAAGTTTGTAACGTCATGGCCGGCTCCGCGCTGTTGCAGAACGAGGCGCTAGTAAAAGTGATCGTCGAGGCAGTGGTTAACGCGGTTAACGTACCCGTCACGCTAAAAATTCGCACCGGTTGGGATAAAGATCATAGAAACGCCATTCGCATTGCAAAGATTGCTGAAGATGCTGGTATCAAAGTGTTGGCGATTCATGGCCGCACACGCGCATGCGGTTATACGGGGCACGCGGAATACGAAACGATTGCTGCGGTGAAAGCAGCAGTAAATATTCCCATCATCGCGAATGGTGACATCACTACGCCGGAGGAAGCACAGCATGTGCTTAAAATTACCGGTGCCGATGCAGTAATGATTGGCCGTGCAGCGCAAGGGCGGCCATGGATTTTTCGGGAAATTGAGCATTTTCTTAAGACCGGCGAGCATTTACCACCACCGGAAGTGGCGGAAATTTATCGCGTTTTAATGGTGCACTTGCAAGACCTTTATCAGTTTTACGGAGAAGAAACTGGAGTGAAGGTGGCGCGCAAACATATATCTTGGTACACCAAAGGACTAGTTGGTTCGGCGGCGTTTCGCCATCATATGAATCAGCTACAGAATGTGGGGGAGCAGATGGTCGTGGTGAAAGAATTTTTTCAGCAACTTGCTAGTGAAGATACACGCTTACGTTACGAAGCGTCGCAGCACAAAGAGATTGCGGCATGATTAGGGAAGCTAAGGATGCAAAAGAACCAGAGCTCTCTTCTTGTGTACGGCGAGTAATGAAGCAATACTTCAAAGATCTCGATGGTGAGCGTCCAGGACCCATTTTCGACATGGTAGTGGCTAGCGTGGAAAAGCCGTTGATAGAAGTTGTTCTGCAGCAAGCGGAAGGCAATCAAACTCGCGCGGCTGAATTGCTCGGTATTAATCGCAATACATTGCGTAAGAAAATGACCGAGTACGGTATCGAATAACTCATCCCAATCTTGAACCTCGCGGAGTGTATGCGAGGTTTTTTGTACGATGGATGAAAATTCCGGCCCTCTTTAATATTTGATTAGAGGTGCTTTTGAAAGCTTTCTTCTTTATTCCTTCGCGTTTAATAAACGCCTCCAATCATGACCAAGATACAGCGTGCTCTCCTTAGTGTTTCCGATAAAACCGGCGTAGTCGATTTTGCTCGGATACTTGCCAAACTCAATGTTGAAATCATATCTACCGGTGGCACTGCCAAGCTCTTGGCTGATAATGGGATCCCGGTTCGCGAAGTGGCAGATTACACCGGTTTCCCGGAAATGCTGGATGGTCGCGTGAAAACGCTGCATCCGAAAGTTCACGGAGGCATATTGGGGCGGCGGGATTTGCCTGAACATATCGCCGCAATGGCTGAGCACGATATTCCGTCGATTGATATGGTGGTCGTCAATCTTTATCCTTTCCAGCAAACAGTCGCCAAACCTGGTTGCTCGTTGGAAGATGCGATCGAGAACATCGATATCGGCGGTCCTACCATGGTGCGGGCGGCTGCGAAGAATTATCGCCATGTCGCGATTGTTACGGATCCTGCCGACTATGCGATTCTTGCGGAGGAAATTGTCGCAAACCAAGGCTTATCGGCAGAGCGTCGCTTTGATTTGGCTAAAAAAGCGTTCTCCCATACTGCGCAATATGATGGTGCTATCAGCAATTATCTAACCGGTCTCGGCACCGATGGCGAGCATCTCACATATCCTGACAAACTGAACCTACAGTTTAAAAAAGTGCAGGATTTGCGCTACGGTGAGAATCCTCATCAGTCCGGCGCATTTTATGCCGAGCAACCTATTCCGGCTGGTAGCCTCGCTAGCTTTACGCAGTTACAAGGTAAGGAACTTTCCTACAATAATATTGCGGATGCCGATGCTGCTTGGGAATGCGTTAAGGTTTTCGATGCGCCGGCTTGTGTGATTATCAAGCATGCCAATCCTTGCGGCGTAGCGGTCGCTGAGAATTCGCTTGTTGCTTATCAGCGTGCTTTCGTTACGGATACCACCTCTGCATTTGGCGGCATTATTGCTTTCAACCGTGAAGTGGATGGCGATACGGCTAAGGCCGTAAGTGGGCAGTTCGTTGAAGTGGTGATTGCACCAGCTTATAGCGCGCAAGCGCGAGAAATATTTCAAGCCAAGGCGAACGTCCGTTTGCTGGTAGTGCCGATTGCGCAGGCGAATAATGCGTTGGATTTTAAACGTGTTGGTGGCGGCCTGCTTGTGCAAGCGCCAGATGTAAAAAACATTGTAATAGCCGATCTCAAAGTCGTCACGAAAGTAAAACCAACGCCGGCTCAGTTGGAGAATCTCCTCTTCGCATTCCGTGTTGCCAAGTTTGTGAAATCCAACGCCATTGTGTTTTGCGGTAATGGACAAACGCTCGGCATCGGCGCTGGTCAAATGAGCAGAGTGGACTCTACTCGCATCGCGTCGATTAAAGCGCAGACTGCCGCGCTTAGCCTCAAAGGATCTGTCGCTGCGTCTGATGCATTCTTCCCATTTCGCGACGGCGTCGATGTCATCGCCGAAGCTGGCTCGACGGCAGTGATTCAGCCGGGTGGCAGCATGCGCGATGAAGAAGTTATTGCGGCTGCTGATGAACATGGAATTGCGATGGTACTCACAGGCGTGCGGCATTTCCGGCATTAGGGCACCTCTCAAAATCCGCAAAACGGGCCGATCTCGAGCCTGCGGTGCTCAATGTACTTTTTGTACATCTCCGCTCCTCGACTCGACCTCGACCCGTTTTGCGAATTTTTAGAGGCACCCTTAAAAACGTATAGTTCGTCTTATCTTTAGTGAACTGAAAATATGAAAATTCTTGTTGTTGGTTCCGGTGGTCGTGAACACGCGCTTGCTTGGAAGCTTACGCAGTCACCGCGCGTTTCGAAAACCTACGTTGCTCCCGGTAACGCAGGTACGGCGCTTGAAGAAGGCTTGTTCAATGTTTCCCTCACGGAAATTTCAGAGCTGGTGAAATTCGCACAAGATGAAGACATTTTTTTAACAGTTGTCGGCCCAGAATTCCCGCTGGCAGCGGGAATTGTGGACGCCTTCCAAGAAGCCGGTTTGAAGATTTTTGGTCCAACGAAAGCAGCGGCACAACTTGAAGCGTCCAAGGATTTTGCCAAGCAGTTCATGGAACGCCACGGTATTCCTACTGCGAAGTTTCAAACCTTTACGGATGTGGCGTCAGCAAAGCGTTATATCAGCGATCAAGGTGCACCTATCGTGGTCAAGGCCGACGGTCTTGCCGCAGGTAAAGGTGTTGTTGTTGCTACGACGGTGCAAGAAGCGCATGACGCGGTAGATATGATGTTGGCCGGGAATAAGCTGGGCGATGCGGGGCATCGCGTAGTCGTGGAAGAATTTCTCGATGGCGAAGAAGCCAGCTTCATCGTCATGGTCGATGGCGCCAATGTATTGCCATTAGCGACTAGCCAGGATCACAAACGATTACACGATGACGATCAAGGCCCAAACACTGGTGGAATGGGCGCTTATTCGCCAGTGCCTGTCGTCACGCCGGATGTGCATGCACAGGTGATGCGCGAGGTAATCATGCCGACGGTACAGGGCATGACGAAAGACGGTATTCGTTATACGGGATTCTTGTATGCCGGATTAATGATCGATAGTGCCGGCAATATTAAAGTGCTTGAGTTCAATTGCCGTATGGGCGATCCAGAAACCCAACCCATCATGATGCGATTGAAGAGCGATTTAACAGTGCTGGTGGAGCATGCTGTTAATGGCACCTTGGACAAGGTTGAAGCCGAGTGGGATCGCCGCACCGCGTTAGGTGTCGTGATGGCTGCTGCCGGTTATCCTGATGATCCGCGTAAGGGCGATGTGATCGATGGATTGCCTAAATCGACCGAAGAGGTGCATGTTTTTCATGCCGGAACCATCGCGCGGGGCGACAAAGTCGTCACCAATGGCGGCCGCGTGCTGTGCGTGACTGCATTGGGCGATAGCGTCAAAATGGCTCGTGTGCATGCGCATCAAGTGGCAGATGCTATTCGCTTTGCCGGTGCGCAAATGCGGCGTGACATCGGTTGGCGTGCTATGGGCGTTAAAAAGTAACAATATTAATCGTATGCCGATAAACGAGATTGGCAGGAGATTTTTTATTAGTAGAGAGTCCAGATGAATTTTGCGCGCTGTGTGACGGTCATTCTGAGCGTCAGCGAAGAATCTGCTGTTTGCGGCGATTAAAATTAACATCGTGCATAACATAGGTAAAAAACAGATTCTTCGCTGCACTCAGAATGACAGTGGAAAAATTGTCCCTAACGAATTCATCTGGACGATCCACTAGCATGATCGTCCAGTCTAATTTGTAGCTAGTGGTTAGTCACGCTAGATTTTGCGGGTATAAATTGCGTCTTTTGCCGCTTGCCTTCGTTGCTCGTCGTTGCCATAGTGTCAGTTATGACGCCTCCTCACGCCTCGGCAAGCGGCAAAATCCATCAATTTCTATCCCACAAATCTAACGTGACTAACCACTAGCATGCATCAGCCTCTTAAAGCATCCTTGAGACGTAGATTACGGGCGCATATCGCAGGCGGTGGGGTTTTTGCCTATGCGACCGCGTCTTGCTTCGGTCTCGGTTGCGATCCTCGTAATCCAAAAGCAATTCAGAAGTTATTACACCTCAAATCCCGCCCTCGGCATAAAGGGTTGATTCTCATTGCGCATGATTTTGATCACGTGGCGCCGTTTGTGAATCGATTGTCGCCAGCTGCACGGCAGAAAGCCAAAAAAAAATGGCCTGGGCCGCACACGTGGCTCATGTCGGCGTCATCGAAGACCTCGCGATTTGTACGTGGCAAACATGAGAAAGTCGCAGTGCGCGTCGACGCACATCCAGATGCAGTTGAGGTTTGCCGAATACTTCGCATGGCGATTACATCGACCAGTTTGAATAGAGCCGGTTGGCAACCGGTACGTACTTATCGAGAAGCGTTGCGCCAATTCGGCAGCCAAGTATTCGTGTTGCCCGGTAGAATAAGCCGCAGTAAAACGCCTTCCACCATTCAAGATTTTATAACCGGCCGCATTTTCCGCCCATGAGCATTGATAGCCAAGCTGTTAAAAATTATTTCACTGCGTTACAAGCACGTATCGTCGCAGCACTTGCCGAGCTTGACGGTAAATCATTTCGCCGTGATACCTGGGATCGCGTGGAGGGTGGCGGTGGCATTAGCTGTTTGGTCGAGGAGGGCAATGTTATCGAACGTGGCGGCGTGAATTTCTCGCACGTCTTCGGCAATCGGTTGCCGCCATCGGCCAGTGCTTCTCGGCCTCAATTGGCGGGCAGGGGATTCGAGGCAATGGGAGTTTCTCTAGTCGTTCATCCGCGTAATCCGTTTATCCCCACCGTTCACATGAATGTTCGTTTTTTCATCGCCCGCAAAGAAAATGCGGAAGACGTGTGGTGGTTCGGTGGCGGGATGGATCTGACGCCCTATTATGGTTTTGCCGAAGATGCGGCGCATTTTCATCATACTTGCCGTAATGCCTTGGTGCCCTTTGGTTCTGATTATCACGGCCAGTTCAAGCGCTGGTGCGACGATTATTTCTTTATTAAACATCGCAACGAACCACGCGGCGTTGGCGGGATTTTTTTTGATGATTTCAACGCGCTTCCCTTTGATCAAAGCTTTGCGCTAATTCGTAGCGTAGGCGATCATTTTTTGACGGCTTACCTGCCGATTGTCGAAAAGCGCAAGGAAATTAGTTACGGAGACCGCGAACGGGATTTTCAATCCTATCGCCGAGGCCGCTACGTGGAGTTCAATCTGGTTTACGATCGTGGCACATTGTTCGGTTTGCAATCCGGAGGACGAACAGAATCTATTTTGATGTCGATGCCACCGATTGTGAAATGGCGGTACGACTGGCAGCCGGAAGCTGGTAGCGAGGAAGAAAAATTGTACCGCGATTTTTTGGTGGCGAAGGATTGGGTTTAGAGCGGATTTTGTTTCAATGCACGTATCGCTGGATTTTTTTAAGGGCGCATCTGCGCTTGCGTACCGTGGTAAAACCTATTCTGATTCCACCCTTCCCCTGAAGGGGAAGGGGCTACAACACTTATGCCGAGCTGCGTTAAGGAAAAGATTAAGCTATCTCGGACTTAAGCTATGCGCTAACCGTGTCTTGCAGAGTTAGTGCTCAGTTCTGCGCTTCAGCAACAATTTCTTCTGCATCTCAATCGAAGATGCATCTTTCATCACTCGCCGGATATCGTCGTTTTGCGGCGCCAGCAATGAGGCTCGTTTCAAAGCGACAATTGCACCGGCGTTATCATCTAGTTTATGTAGGGCGCGGCCATAGCAGAACCAGGCAGTGACGTTGCGCTCGTCTTCCTTAGTCCATGCGCTGCAATGCGCTAACAGGGCATTCCAGTCCTGTTTATCGATCAGCCCTTGCGCGGTATTTTCAAGTGTAACGGTGCGGTTTTCCTTAGCTGGCGCAGCCGGAAATTCCGTGCCGTAGGTTGGCATATCGCCTTTGAGAATTTTCCAAGCTTCTAATGTGGTGATTGTCGTTTTGGCGGCGTAATTCCATCCACTCTGTAGTGTATGTTGAAAGGGCGTCGCCCATGCGCTGGTGTACATCCATATGACGGCCCCCAGCAATGTAGAGGCAATCATGACTTTGAAAGCAGGAATTTCGCCATGTGTAACCAGGCAATCGCCATCGAAATCCCAGCTCGTTTCCTTAGCGGTGATCAACGTGTTGTGCGCGCGGCCCATAGCGAAAAAATAGACCGGAATAACACCGCAACCGACGCCACGCCACCAAATTCGTAATGCGCGGAAGAACGATGCAGTGATTAACGTATTAGGATCGTTGTGGGCATAAGGATTGCTGACGTTAGTTGCAACCCGGATATCGAAAAAATACTTTCCAGGAGTCGCTGGGAAAAAAATGAGCAATGACCCTTCGACGAATGCCCAGCTTAGTGTGATAAGAATGGGAGCTATAAATGGGCTACCTACTATTTGAGCGACAGTGGGGGAAATGATGTCTATGCTGCTCAGATAATTCCATATCAAGCCTAGAAGCAGTCCCCAAAGACCATAATCAATGATCCTGGCGGCGAAGCGCAACGTAGGGTTCGGCGCGGTTGATCGTTGCTTGGTCTTGCCGGGATTAGTAAGAACGGAGCCAAGGTCTTGACCCATGCCAGGATTTGCTTTAGCAGTTCCACCAAAGGTCATCTGATTGCTATCTAAGGTAATGGGAAGAATGAGGGAATCCAGATCAAGCGGGTCCATCGTTTCCTGAAAACCAGGGGCGGCCATCGGTTGAGTGGGCGCGTGTGCGGTTTGTGAAGGCCTAGTAGACGTAGTAGCGCCTGTTCGATTGTCACTAACCGGCTTAAGTGCTTTAGCTTGTCTGGTTATTGTTGTTTCTGTAGCCGCGGCAGCAGCCGCCGCCGCAGCTTCTTTCGCTGCTTCTTTTGCTGCTTCTGCTTTCGCTGCTTCCGCTTCGATGAGTTCTAGTTCAGCATCGTATTGCGCGCGTCGTTCAGGGTTGGCAAAAGTAAGCCGTGCCCTATTGATGAACTTCAGCGCTTCGGTTAAATCCCTGCTGCCATGCGTCGTTTCTTCGTTATAACGACGGACGAGGCGGCGCAATGCCGCATTGATATCCTGACTGGAAGCATTTTTGCTAACACCCAAAATGGCATAAAAATTTTGCATGACTTTCTACAGAGAAATTGAGCCTGCAAGGCGTTCATCGGACTAACAATGCAAAGTAACAGAAGTGCTTTGGATACGCAAAATCAGTTATCCAGTTCCTTAAACGACAATACGGTTTCGTTAATTAGCGCAAGGCGCGAGGAGGGGCGTATTTTCCTTCCATTGTTCCAATGCGTGTTTTACATCTGCGCTTTTCTGCATAAAGAGCACTTCGAGTTTCGCGCACTGCACTTTATAAATCGTCAGAAATCCGGACTTCGGATCGCCTTTTTCATCGAACTCGATCTTGCCGGTAATCCCGTCATAACGGAGTTTGCTTAATTCAGGCAGGTACTTTGCCGGATCGCTAGATTTAGCCTTTTCCATGGCGGCGATTAACATCGAAGCAGCGTCGTATGCGTAGGGGGAAAAAATCTGTATAGGACCGAATTTCTTCTCAAAGCGATCCTTAAAATCATTAACCTGAGCGGCAGGCATTTGATCCACCGGCAGGCCAGGCTGAGTACAGATGAAGCCTTCCGCCGCAGTACCGGCAAGCTTGATGAATTGCGGCGAGCAGCCGCCATCGCCTTGTATGAACTGGGTCTTGATGCCGAGGTCACGCATTTGTTTTAGCATGGGTCCCCCAGTGGCGTCCAAGCCACCGTGAAAGATTACGTCGGGTTTTGCTGCCTGAATTTTAGTCAGAATGTCTTTGAATTCGGTTGCTTTGTCACTAGTGACTTCGCGTGCGACAAGGAGGGCGCCCGTGGCCTTCGCGGCTTTTTCGACTTCCTCCGCAAGGCGCTGCCCGTAAGAGGTGCCATCGTTGACGATGGCGAATCGTTTGGCTTGAAGCGCATAACCAATAAAGCTGCCTATCAGCTGACCTTGCTGGGCATCATTGGCAATGACACGAAACGCAGTTTTGAAACCTTGCTCGGTATATTTTGGAGTGGTTGCGGAGCCGGAGATCTGAGGGATGCCAGCATCAGAATAAATTTTTGAGGCGACAATAGTGGCATCTGAGTTGAGGTGACCGACAACACCGGCTACTTTGGCATCAAGCAATTTTTTCGCTGCATCGGGAGCAATTTTCGGGTCTCCTTGATCGTCTGAAGAGACCAATTCAAAGCTGGCTTTTTTACCGTCGATTTGGATGCCCTTGGCGTTAGCATCTTCAATAGCGAGGCGAACGCCGTTTTCAGTATCCTTGCCTAGATGTGCCGCAGTGCCGGTAAGCGGGCCGGCGTGCCCTATTTTTATAACCGACGAGTCACCTTTTGCGGATGAGTCACTCTTCCCGCAAGCGGTTAATGCCAATACGGTAACTACACTCACACTCAATACCTTGCTGTATTTCATGAGACCTCCGATGGCAGTTCGAGTTATCTACGGCAAGGTAGCAGGAGTAAGGAATAAATGTAAAGAGGACTTGATGTAGGACTTACACAAAACTGCCCCAGCGGCGTTGCTCCGCCGTTTGTATTGCCTGGGTCGTCGCCCTTGCAGGGCGCGTTTGCGTAAGTTCCGTGATGTAAGGGTTTTCTCAAGATGGCCTTAGTGCAAACGGTGAAGCGTTTCGATGATATCGCGACGTGCCAGAAAAATATCTTCAGAAATGCGCTGCACGCTTTGGTTATCGCTGTCGATTTTTTCGGCATTATTACGCCAAGTGGTCAGTAGACGTTCCGCGTCTTCGGGGCCAGGCGAAGGCAGGAGCTGTGCGAGGTCCTTGATGAATAAAACTTTGCCCCAGCCTGTCGTGGGATCACCTTGTTGTTGGTCCTCATGAAAATGGGCGTAATCGACAAGGAGCTGCAGGTCACCTAACGTTTTAAGAATCTCGAACCCTGCCACACGAATGTTGCGATTTTGCTCGGTACGCTCATTACGCCAAGTGTTATAACTGAGCCCGGTGAGCGCAACGATCAGGCTCAAGATTGCGACGAAGTGTCGCTTTAGTTGTTGGATGATGGTTGGATCTTCCATAAAGACTTATCTCCAATTTATGCAATGCCGTGTGGATTGCGCTATCGCAGCGAAGTTTTCGTTTCTCGTTTCTAACGCGAAATCGAACGAGGCGCGCAGCTTCCTTGAACTGAAAAAAGACAAAGCTTATGAGAGATAGCTAGGGAATGTCTACTGAATTTCTGAAGCGATTTATACAATGGGCGATATAAAAAAACCCCGCAAGTGCGGGGTTCTGATTTTTATTTATCGTTGGATACGCGTATGTTTTCCCGATCAAGTCTGGCATTGTTGGTATAGGTAAATGGCTGGTCTCCAGCGAGCAATAAGAGGTCAACTGTGGTTTCTAGGTTTCTAGGGTTATGGCTTCTGCGAATGCCCTCGTGCCTCTATTGTTCTTAACTGCCCCATTATTTCATTACAAGCGTCGCTACGATAAACCCGTACCCTTTTGCCGTCTGTCTGCTTTGCCGTCTCTGCTTCTTCAAACGCTCTACCTAATTTTCCTCCTCCTTCGCTGTGTCTTTTAAAAACACAACACACAAGCTCTCCTTGATCCAACAATTTTTTCACATCAACAATACTGTTGTCAGGATGAAAGACATGCCCGTGAACAACAGTTTTTGCTCCCCCACGCAACGTAACCTCACAATGAACCACATATTCAAAGAGGGGTTTACGCTTGAGATGGGCAAATCGAGGGTATTCGTCAGTAAATATTTGTTCGTGGTACACGCCGTATTTCCCGGGCTTTATCTTCGTTGCCATATTTACATTGGGAAGCTTTTCACTTTTCACAGATTTAATTCTGCCCGCTTTGTGTATGGTGTCGTACAACGTTTGCTCTGGATCTTCGGCAAGGAGGTCTTCCGTTCTGTCCAACGGCCATTTCTCGCCGCGCGCTTCATAAGTTTTTTTCGTCTTTTCATCCTCGGCTTGTTGCTTTTCCTGCGCGACTGCCAGCAACCGACTTTTCTGCGAATCATCGTGACCTAAATTCGCTTTTAAATTTGCTTGCTGGTGATAGCACATTGCTAGCTCCTTACAGAGCGCTGCTGCGGCTTTTGCCGCTGTTGCAACGGCATTCGCATATCCTTTTAAGTCGCCTGGGGTGCAGTTGCTGTGCGCCGCTCTATCTTGCTCATACGGTAAGGCGTTCTGCTTTGCATGATCCACGCGCGCTCGTTGATCATGTAATGCAGCTTCCACCCTCTCAATTTCTTCGTTCATCTCCTCAAGCGTTACTGTTTTCTTTTTATTCTCAATATTCGCTTGCGCTGGCGGCTGTTCAACAGACGCCTTTTCTTCTTGAAGTGTTGGAGGAGGGGCTGTTGGCGCTGAGGATTTTCCCTCGATCGACATCTTCTCTACAGCTTTATTTATGGGGTCGGGGCTTGTTTCCTCACTCGTTACTTGCTCCGGCGTCTTGCGGATTGATACTTCCTCTTTCTTTTCATTTTCAATATTCGCTTGCGTCGGAGGTATTGGAGGAACGATTGTTGGCGCGGAAGACTCTCTCTTAATGGGGTCTTCTTGCGTTTCCGCTACCAGCGCTGTAGGGCTTGTTTCCTCACTCGTTACCTCTTCGGGTGTTTCACCAATAGATGCTTCCTTCGATTGTTCGCTGATGAACGGCCTCGTATACCGAAAAAACGTCTCGGGCAAATCATATTTAGCTAATGTCTCGGCAGGATCGCCGCGCTTGATGTCGGCATTACTTTTCTTCAATTGATGGAGATTTTTCTCCATCCGCTCTGCAATCGCTCGTGCGTCACCGCTCATTTCTTTGAACGTGTCTTTGACTTTTCCATCCGTTACATGCCGTGCGCACAGGTCGTATTGGATAGCGTGATCGGCATATGCAGCAGCGAGCGCTTCGTATATCTCCATCGTTTCTTCTGCTGGAATATATTTGCGCTTTACTATCGGCTGCCACATGGCTTCTTTAGTACTAAACTCACCGAATTGATTGCCTAACCGCTGCAAAATAATCTCACTGTCGTTAGTCGTTTGCTGTAGACGCGCTTTCATTTCAGAATCGTCGACGTGCGGGATCGTTTCTTTGGCTTTAGCATGCAGCGATCTCATTTGATAAGCCGCTGCAAGATTTTCGTAATGGACAGCAAGTTCTTCTGCACTGCTGTTGCCCGCAAGAAATTCTGGTAACAGTTGAGAAAAACTTTCTTCGATTGACTGTAGCGTTTGCGACTTTTCTTTCCCGGAAGGTGTTCTAGACTTATTCCATTCCTTTACAAGTGCGAATTGCTGGGAATAGGTTGCCAGACTGTCAAACCTTTTAGCGATGGAGTCCAGAGATCCAGCGTCATCGCTTGTACCGGATAAAATCTGAGGTATCAACTGCTGCCAACGTACTTGATGCGCCTGCCATATAGTCGATACTAAGAGGGCTGTAACCAAATTCGGATCATCGCTTTTGTGTTCAACAATAGAACTTTTAAATTCGTTATTCGGGAAAAGCAGATTAGCCACTTGGTCATCGTATTGTGTCAAGTAAATCGTTCTTGTTACTTCTAAACGCGTCGGGTCGGAAGTTACCTTGTCCGAACTCAATAGCGTCTGCACGTTTACTGTCTTCTGAATGGCAAACCCTACCAATAAGTGTTCTTCCATATCGTTAGCGCGGTCTTGGAATTCAGACGAAAGTTTTTTCATTACCTCCATCTGTAATATCGCGGCACCAATTGCTTTAACGCGCCTGTTGTCGTAATCGTCATTTATTCGGTTACGATTTAACAGTGCCTCAATTTTATCGCCGATTTCCTGTATGGATGATTGACACGTCTTTTCTCCCTCATAGCTACTCTTTATGAGGTCAATCATCTGTCGCTCAACCTTTTGAGGTGCATTCTCAATCAGCGATGCTCCTTTTATGGCTTTCTGCAGCAGGGCATTGGCATCCTTCCGCGCCTGGCTTTTCACTTTCTCAACAGTCGCATCTAATTCTGCCAATGCTGCTTCCCATTCGTCTTTTGGTGACATATTTTTCTCCTGGATTTCAGTGCGTGTGGTTACGCAATTTACCGTGAAAATATCTTTTGAACTATTAGGACTTACGCAAAATCGCCCCAGCGGCGTTGCTCCTCCTTGTCGTACTTTAATGTACTGCCTGCGTCGTCGTCCTTGCAGGGCGCGTTTGCGCCTGCATGCGCAAACCGTTTCGCAGGCTCGCGGCGTGCTGCTCGAAACCCCTGCTCAGCCCTTGCTGGGACGATTTTGCGTAAGTCCTATTATGAAGTGACAGCCGGAGAATCAATAGGCGACAAGGTCAACGAGAAAATTGATATAAAAAATGAAGATGGCGCCATTTATTATTGATTTTTTATCGCAGAAAACGGCCAGCGGCCAAGAACGATGCGCCAAGCCACAGCGAACCCAATGAATGGCGCTAAAAACCACCAACCGCTATCCGTAAAAATATAACCGGCAATAGCAACAAAAAAACCGATAAATAAACCAACGCCGACACCTTGTCTGCGCAGTCGTGATGATTCGGAAGGATATTGGGTTAATGATTTGAGCCAATTTGGCATCGGCGGTTATCCCGAAAACTATTCCCCTAAATATGCTTTACGTACCTGAGGATCATGCAGTAGTTTGCTAGCTACGTCAGTAAGAATAATCTCGCCGCTTGCCATCACATAACCGCGATCACTGACTTCAAGCGCAAGCTTGGCGTTTTGTTCGACCAGTAGGATGGTTACGCCTTGTTTGGCGATGCCGCGAATGACTTGGAATATTTTTTCGACCATGATGGGTGCGAGTCCCATGCTTGGTTCATCAAGTAGTAAAAGTTTCGGGCGACTCATTAATGCGCGAGCCATGGCGAGCATTTGCTGTTCACCGCCGGATAAGGTGCCCGCTGATTGTTTACGCCGTTCCTTGAGCCGTGGGAATAGCGTATAAAAATGTTCGATGTCCTCCGTAATGGCTTCTTTATCGGTGCGGCGATAGGCACCCATTTCCAGATTTTCTTCGATGGTTAGTTGACCGAAAATACCGCGGCCCTCCGGTACCATCGTTAATTCTTTGCGCACCAACTGATAAGGCGGCGTGCCGGATATATCTTCATTGCGATACCACACGCTGCCGGGCGGTGCGGGCAACATGCCGCAAATTGCTTTGAGTGTGGTTGTTTTGCCAGCGCCGTTGCAACCGATTAAACAGACCAGCTCACCGGCGTTGACTGTTAAATCAATTCCTCTGACTGCCTTGATGCCGCCGTAGCTGACATGGAGTTGTTTTAATTCGAGCAGGGGGCTCATGCTGTTTCTGGCGTTAAGGTTCCGCCCAGGTACGCTTCAATGACTTTCGGATCGCGTTGCACTTCGGCGGGTTTTCCATCGGCGATTTTCTTGCCGTAATCAAGTACGCCGACGTGGTCGCATAAGCCCATGACGAGTTGTACATCGTGTTCAATCAGCAGAATGGTGATGCCATCGCCGCGAATCTTCAGCATGAGTTCTTTCAACCCCGCCGTTTCTGTTGCGTGCATCCCGGCCGCCGGTTCATCTAACGCTAGCAGCAAGGGTTCGGTGGCAAGTGCACGAGCAATTTCCAATCGGCGCTGGTCGCCATAAGGAAGATTTTTAGATACTTCGTCGGCATGTTTTTCGACGCCGACGTAACGTAATAATTCCATCGCACGTTGGTGAATTTTCTCTTCTTCTGCCAACGTTTTGCGGCCACGAAAAATGGCGCCCAGCACACCGGCATGCGTACGAACATGTCGTCCCACCATCACGTTTTCAAGTGCGGTCATGTTAGCGAATAGGCGGATGTTTTGAAATGTGCGGGTGATGCCGCGTTGAGCAACGAGATGCGGTTCGCCTGTAGGTAGCGGCGAGCCGTTGAAAGTGAATCCACCGCTAGTGGGTTTATAAAGACCGGTCAGCGTATTGAATAAGGTTGTTTTGCCGGCGCCGTTTGGGCCGATAAGACCAAATATCTCACCACGATTGATAACGAGAGAAACGTCGGTAAGCGCGGCTAAGCCGCCGAAACGCATCGATAGATTCTTGATTTCAAGCAATGGAGTATCAGCACTCATTTTGCTAATCCCGTTTGTAGCCCATCGCCTTTCAGCTCAGCTTTGCGTCGTTGGGATGGGATCAAGCCGGCTGGCCGGTATAACATCACGCCAACCATTGCCATGCCGAACACCAGCATGCGCAAGGTTTCCGGTTCAATGAATACATGGCCAAATATTGCGTCTTGAATTGGGCCGACGGAATAGCGAAGTACTTCCGGCAAGAACGTGAGCAGGATTGCGCCAACGATCACACCGACGATATTACCCATCCCGCCTAATACGACCATCGCTAGAATCATCACCGATTCCATCAAGCCGAAACTTTCCGGGCTGATAAAACCTTGCATCGCGGCAAACAACCCCCCCGCTAATCCACCGAAGGAAGCGCCCATGGCGAAGGCCAGTAACTTCACGTTGCGGGTATTGATTCCCATTGCTTTGGCGGCAATTTCATCTTCGCGAATGGCTTCCCACGCACGGCCGATTCGTGAGTGCTGTAAACGGATGTTAAGCACGACGATGAGCGCGGTCAGCAGCAATAAAAAGTAATAATATTTTTGCGGGCCGCTAAAAGAGATACCAAGCAATGTTTCGGTTTTGCTGAAAGAAAAATTGCCTATTCGTAACGGATCGATCAGCGTGATGCCTTGCGGGCCATTGGTGATATTGATCGGTACATTGAGATTGTTAAGAAAAATGCGAATGATTTCACCGAAACCGAGCGTGACAATGGCTAAATAATCACCGCGTAATTTCAATGTTGGTGCGCCGAGCAATATGCCGAATGCGCCGGCTAATAAAAAACCGGTGGGGAGGATAAACCAGAAAGGCAGATGGTAACCGAACTGCGGAGAAGCAAGCAGCGCATACAGATATGCGCCCACGGCGTAAAACGCGATGTAGCCTAAATCCAGCAGGCCGGCAAATCCGACGACGATATTGAGCCCTAGCGAGAGCATGATATAGAGCAGCGCAAAATTCACGATCCTGACCCATGCTTGCCCGTGCACTGCAAGCGCGAACGGCAGCAATAGCAAGGCCGCAATACCGAGAATAGCGCCTGCTAAAATGATTTTTTTATCTGGGTGTTTGGCGATCATGCGCGATCTCCCACGCGTTCTCCCAAGAGGCCGGAGGGTCGCAGTATAAGTACGCCGATCAACACGAAGAAGGCGAAGATGTCTTGATAATTGCTACCCAATACGCCGTTGGTAAGAGGGCCGATGTAACCGGCGCCCAAGGCTTCGATGATGCCCAATAATATGCCGCCTAGCATTGCGCCGCCGAGATTACCTATACCGCCCAGTACAGCAGCGGTAAATGCTTTAAGGCCGAGTAGAAATCCCATTTGGTAATGACCGATGCCGTAGTAGGTAGTGACCATCATCCCCGCTACGGCTGCTAGGCCCGAGCCGATAAGGAAGGCGGCGGATATAGCGACGTTGATGTTGATACCCATCAGTCCGGCGACCGTTCGGTTTTGTGCGGTTGCGCGCATCGCCGTTCCCAGCCGCGTTTTGTGTACGAGTAGGAGTAGCCCGGCCATCATCAATAAAGCGGTTAGGATAATGACAATTTGCAAATCGGTAATCGTTGCTCCGCCAATAGTTAGGAGCTTCACTTTCCATAGCGGAGGCAAGGTTTTGTAGTTGCGACCCCAAATAACCAACGCCAAATTTTGCAGCACAATTGAAACGCCAATTGCAGTGATCAATGGGGCGAGGCGCGGGGCATTGCGTAATGGCCGATACGCGACCTTCTCGACGCTGTAACCGATCGCCATGCAAACAGGTATCGCCGCCAGGATGCCAGCAAGAAGGATGAGGCCGCCCGGTAATCCAATAGAGGAGCCAGTCAGCATTTGCATGACCGAGAGTGCGACCATGGCGCCGATCATGACCACTTCACCGTGAGCAAAATTGATGAGTCCGATAATGCCGTACACCATGGTGTAGCCAAGCGCGACTAAGGCGTAAATACTGCCTAGTGTAAGTCCGTTAATAAGTTGCTGAAGTAGGATGTCCACGCGGCGAGAAGTTTAGATGGCAAAACAGCGCCGATCGGCGCCGTTTTTACCGTGTGAGAGGTTCAGTTGGTTTTTATTACCGCTTTCATGGCGTCCGTGGTGCTTTGCGATGAGAGCACTTCAAGATTTCCAAATTTGACCTCGTAGAGAGTGATAAAGCCATTTCGGATATCGCCTCTATCGTCGAACTCAATTTTGCCGGTAACGCCGTCATAGCTGATGTTTGTTAGTGCCGGTATGTATTTTGCGGGATCGACTGAATCGGCTTTTTGCATGGCGGCGATTAATACCGAAGTGGCGTCATACACGTAAGGCGCATAAAGCTGCACGGGCTTGAATTTTGCCTCAAGCCGCGTTTTGAAATCCTGCGCGCTTGGCATTAAATTGACTGGCAATCCGGCTTGCGAGCACTTATATCCATTTGCCGCTTCGCCAGCGAGCTTAATAAATTCTGGAGTGCAGCCGCCGTCTCCCTGCATAAATTGCGCGGTGATACCGAGTTCGCGCATTTGCCGCAGCATCGGTGCTCCGGTTGCATCCATGCCGCCGTGAAAAATAACGTCGGGAGATTGGCCTTTGATGTTGGTCAGAATCGCTTTGAAGTCGGTTGCTTTGTCGTTAGTGAATTCATGCGCGACAACAGTGGCGCCGGTTGATTTCACCGTTTTTTCCACTTCGCCTGCCAACCCTTGGCCATAAGCCGTGCCGTCATCGACAATTGCCACTCGTTTGGCGTGGAGCGTGCCGGTAATGAAATTACCTAGCACCAATCCTTGTTGAATATCGTTCGCCATTACCCGAAACGCGCTCTTGAAACCTTGCTGCGTATATTTGGGATTGGTTGCGGAGCCGGAAATTTGAGGAATACCTGCGTCGTAATAAATCTTGGAGGCGGGAATGGTGGTGCCGGAATTCAAGTGCCCGATAATGCCGGCAACTTTCGCATCTACCAATTTTTGCGCCACGACGGTAGCTGTTTTTGCATCGGCTTGGTCATCTTCAGAAACCAACTGGAAGAAGACTTTCTTACCGCCGATTGTTAATCCTTTGGCATTGGCGTCTTCTATGGCAAGTCGCGCGCCGTTTTCATTGTCTTTCCCTAGATGCGCAATTGCACCGGTGAGGGGGGCGACATGACCTATTTTTACAACCTGCGAGCCAGGAGGAGGAGCGGATTCGGCGGATTTTGCGGAGGAAGAGGACGAGTCTTTTTTCCCACAAGCACTCAATCCTACTGCTGCGATCAAAGTTAAACTCAATGCTACGCTGTATTTCATGACGGCTCCTGAAAACACTTTGCTGCGGACATGTTGTTTGATGCTGCTATACATTAGAAACGAAACGTGAGGCAGGGCGAGGACTGTATGTACAACTACAATCAACCCCACAGATTAAGTTTTTAATGCGAAATGGAACGAGACGGGGGTGATTATGCGGAGCACCCTGGGGACTGTCAAACGTATGTAGCGCATATTGGCACCTATAAAAACAATAACCCCAGCTATGATTCCCCGGGGTTATTAATTTTTATACGGTAACTGATTTATTTCAGTGAAAGAATCCACTTGACCAGCGTCTTGACATCTTCGTCCTTGACGGTGGTATTAGGCGGCATCGGTACTTCGCCCCAAACACCGGCTCCACCCTTCTTTACTTTGGTAATAAGTTTTGCTTCGGCAGTTTTGTCGCCTTTGTATTTAGCGGCAATATCTTTATAGGCTGGCCCGACCACTTTGCTTTCCACGGAGTGGCAGGCCAAGCAGTTATTTTTTTGCGCTAGCTCAAGCTCCAGCCCCGCATTGGCGGCACCGGCAAACAACAATCCGGTACATGCTGCACCGATTAATAAACTTTTATTCATCATTTTCTCCTGGACCATTTGCATTAGGGTAAACCGCCCCTCGAATTCTATTCGGAGCACTTCGATAAATCTACTGCGTCGCTCGCCGCGTATTGTAAGGGCACTTTATAAATTATTGGAGGGCCATTTCCAGTTTTGCAATAGTTTCCACAGGCGACAAGCAAGTAACGCCTCGACAAACCCAGGCGTTGACATGGTCTTTAACGGGTTTCGCCAAGCTAGCAGGCAAATCAGCAATATCGTTAGGTAAAAACAGTGTCAAAACTGTTGGGCGGTATTGTTTGCGCATTGCGTCTCGCCAAAGAGGAAGTTCGGCGTTTTGCCCACGGATAATAACGACCTGTGTGGGATTCAAACGCTCTTCGACCGCCATTAATAAGCTTGAATAGCCAGACAGTTGGCGTGACATGTCGGGATAGAACAATCGCAGCGTTCGCTCGGCAGCCGCGGAATAATCCATATTGCCGGTGATGTACGAAAGCCGAATAAGCGCTAACGCCGCAATACCGTTGCCGGACGGCGTGGCATTGTCGTGGCCGCTTTTTGAGCGATGGATCAGATTTTCATGATCATGGCTGGTGAAGAAGAAGCCACCGTCATTTTTGTCTTCGAATTGATTCAGCAGTACATCGGCAAGCTGGGTGGCGAAGTGCAAGTCTTCGCTGCGGTAATCTGCTTGCAGCAGTTCCAAGGTCGCCGCGAGTAGAAAGGCATAGTCGTCCAAGTAGGCGTTGAGGTGCGCTTTATGGTCTTTATACGTGGCGAGCAGTCTGCCATTTTTCCATAACGTGTTGCGGATAAAATCCAACGCCCGGCGAGCGGAAGCGATCCATTCCGGTTGGTTGAATGCAAAGCCGGCTCGCGCCATGCCGTGGATCATCAAGCCGTTCCAACTGGTGAGAATCTTCTCATCACGGCCAGGATGTACCCGTTTTTCCCGATGAGTAAACAGCTTCGTGCGGGTGGAAGCAAGTAAGGCTTCTACTTCAGCAATGGGTTTTTCGGCTGCTTGCGCTACGGCCTCTATGGTTCGTACTACGTGTAAATGCCAATGAGAATGCTCGAAATTGGGCGGGCCATCAAAGCCATATGCCAAGGCCGCAATCTGATACTCCGCTGTCGTGAGTAAAGCTTCCACTTCCGCTGGCATCCAAACGTAGAATTTTCCCTCTTCTCCTTCCGAATCGGCATCAATCGTCGAGTAATAACCACCTTCTGGCGATTGCATTTCACGCAAGACCCACGCCGCCGTTTCGTGCGCCGCGCGTTCGAATAATTTATTACCGGTAATGAGCCACGTATCGGCAACAAGACGTAGCAACGGGCCATTGTCGTAAAGCATTTTTTCGAAGTGGGGGATCATCCATTGCTGATCCACGCTATACCGCGAAAAGCCGCCGCCGAGTTGATCGTAAATTCCGCCCCGCACCATTTTTTCCAGCGTGAAAGCGGGAATATGGAGCACGTCCATTTCTTTGGTTTTGGCGTATCGGCGGAGTAAAAATTCCAAATCTGTTGGGTGGGGAAATTTCGGCGCGCCACCGAAGCCGCCATATTGTTTATCGGCATTCGACTGCAATCCAGCCGCTGCTTGATCTAATACTTTCTCCTGCAAGGTTTCGTCTGTTTCCGTTTTAGTGGGAGAGGTATGCTGGAACGCTGCTAACAGCCGCGTGTTTTGCTCATCAATCGCATCACTGTGTTCAATGTAATATTGCGCGACCTGTTCTATGAGTTGCCCGAAACCAGGCAAGTTGTAGCGCGGTGTTTTGGGAAAATAAGTGCCGCCGAAAAAAGGTTTTCCATCAGAGGTCAAAAACATCGTCAGGGGCCAACCACCGCCACGCTGCGTGAGCATTTGATGGGCGAGCTGATAAATCTGATCGAGGTCGGGGCGTTCTTCGTGATCTACTTTTATATTGATGAAATGGCGATTCATAATCGCCGCAATACCCTCGTCTTCAAAGGATTCATGCGCCATCACATGGCACCAATGACAAGCCGAGTAACCGATGGAAAGCAGAATCGGTTTATTCTGTTGTTGGGCGAGGGAAAGCGCTTCTTTGCCCCAAGGGTACCAATCAACCGGATTGTCGGCGTGTTGTTGCAGATAGGGGCTGGTTTCTTGCGAGAGATGATTAGGCATGGGGATCTCTGTAAGGATTGATTTTTAATCAGACAATGCGACATTCGGAAAATTTCTGAGCGCTTTTAAAACGGTTTGAAAACCATCAGATAGAGAACAGCAATCATGGAAATAAATGCGGGCACGCCTAGCCAAAACCAAAGTCGCGCGGTTCTATGGTATTCCTTAGGCAAAGGCTGTGCCAATGCTGCTGCCTTTTCAGCCAAATTCCGCATGCGGATTTGTAAATAGACGACCGGTACCCAGCAGGCGCCAGCGATGATGTAGAGGATTAGCGCCGCCGCTAACCAGCCGCTGGTGAAAGAATAGCCCGCCAGATAAGCGAGTCGGAAACCGCTAATTGGTTGGATGAGAATGGTGGGTGTAGTGAATATCCAATCGGCTAGCACTACATGTCCCATCACGATGGCGATGGTCCGCGTATCGCCGCTCCGGTCGGCCATGAATTTATAAAAAGCGCTACCCAGGCCAGTGCCAAATAGGAGGAACGCGCTGAGAATATGTATCCACTTCAGGGATAAGTATTCCACGTGTGGCCGTTAGCTATTCAAAATGTTGATCAATGTCCAAATCCCTTAATTCGTGCAAGTACTCATAAAGTGCAAATAGATCGAGACAAGGCGTCGCGCCACGTTTAGAGATTTCGCCCAAAGCAAGTTTCTTAGCGAGCAAACTCGCGGCAGCGCAAGGAATGTTAATGCCGTGACCGTTACGTGCAACGAGATGCCAGGCGCGGCTATATGGCCGGCCTGCTTGATCGAGGCCGTTAAGTTCGATGTGCATCGCGCTATTTCCTTGGTCTAATGGTTCTAGTTTCTCGCTCAATGATTTTAAGCGTTTGCCGAAACGCCCCGCGTTTCCAACGAGCCGCCCTCGTGTTAGCCAGGATAAACCCCATGTTGCTAAATGAGAGGTCGCGACTTCCAAGCCGGCATGGAAGGTAACGGTATGCACGCTTGGATATCGGTGCGGAAACAATTCCAAATCGGGGGCGTCGCAGTTTCCCATCCAGCGTTTTCCGACCGGGGACGGATAGTGGCGTTTATGCAGGCCTTGCCAGCCGTGAACGATACGCCAGTTACCGTTTTCGTAACGGCGAAAGGGCTGCCCACAGTAACCCGGCGCGCCTTGTGTCGTGGCTGATCCTGGTGTTTTGCTACCGGCGCTAATGCCGTGGCGAATTTCATCGAGCCGGGAAAATTCAGGCAAAAAATGATCGACGACCGCAGCGGCTAAACTGGGAACTGAACTCGCGCCACTCGCCACTAAAACATTTTCCGCCAAGGCGTGTTTATCGAGTTGATAAATACCGGAAACGAAAGTGCGGCTGTCCGCGATATCGATGTAATGACAGCGGGCCTTGATGCATTGCTGAGCTACCGCATAATTCTGTCCTTGAAAAGGACCGGCGGTGTGGATAACAGTATTTACATGTAGCTGGCGCAATTGCTGCACAAAATCACTGCTTGTGTAGTCGATTTGAACGCCGCTAACGGTAGGTTTATCTAGCGCTTCGGCAGATTGGCGAGCGCGCTGTAAATTGCGCCCGCCAATCAATACGCGTAAGCCGTTGTGCCGTGCTAACAAACGGCTAATGATGGTGCCGAAATATCCATAGCCGCCGAGGACTAAAACGGTATTCATGGTCGCTGGCGGTTATGGAGGTGGATGTACATTAGTCTGTCACTGCTCCTTTGCTTGCGGTGGAAACTAGTTTCATATATTTGGCCAATACACCGCGTGTGTAACGTGGGGCTGGTTGTTTCCATGCAGCGCGGCGTTTTGCTAGTTCGTCGTCTGATACATGCAATTGAATAAGCAATTTGTGCGCATCAATGGTGATCGAATCGCCTTCATGAACAAGCGCAATCGTGCCGCCGATATACGCTTCCGGCGCAACGTGGCCGACGACCATGCCCCAAGTACCCCCGGAAAAACGACCATCGGTAATAAAGCCCACGGCATCACCCAGACCTTTGCCGATGATAGCCGACGTTGGCGCCAACATTTCTCGCATTCCCGGCCCGCCTTGTGGGCCTTCGTAGCGAATAATGAGTACATCACCCGGTTTGATTTTATCGGCGAGGATTGCTGCCATCGCTTCGGGTTCGGAATCGAACACGCGAGCCGGTCCGGTGATGACTGGATTTTTCAGGCCGGTAATCTTTGCCACGCAGCCTTCAGGAGCCAGATTGCCTTTTAAAATTGCCAAATGACCGGACGTGTAGAGTGGATTGTCCCATTGGCGAATGACGTCTTGATCGGTACGGGGCGTGTCGGAAACACTCTCCAATTCTTCCGCGATCGTACGACCAGTGATGGTCAAACAATCGCCGTGCAGCAGGCCATGCGTCAATAGCATTTTCAACACTTGCGGCACGCCGCCAGCGCGATGCAGATCGGTCGCGACATATTTCCCGGACGGTTTCAAATCGCACAGTACCGGTACGTTTTTGCGAATGCGCTCGAAGTCGTCAATGGTCCATTCGATTTCTGCCGCATGTGCAATCGCCAGGAAATGCAGCACTGCATTTGTAGATCCACCCACGGCCATGATCAGCGCGACGGCGTTTTCGATGGATTTCTTGGTAATAATCTGACGCGGCAGGATTTGCTTTTCAATCGCGTTGACGAGCACCTCTGCTGACTTTGCGGCGCTTTCCGCTTTCTCCGCATCTTCCGCTGCCATCGTCGATGAATAGAACAAGCTCATACCCATCGCTTCGAAGCTGGTGGACATCGTGTTCGCGGTGTACATACCGCCGCAAGCGCCCGGTCCGGGACAAGCGTGTTTTTCGACGCCGATAAAATCTTCCTCACTCATTTTTCCCGCCGTGAAAGAACCCACGGCCTCAAACGGGCTAACGATAGTCAGATCCTGACCTTTATAGTGGCCCGGTTTGATCGTGCCACCGTAAACGAAAATCGATGGAATATTCATGCGCGAAATCGCGATCATCGCGCCCGGCATATTCTTGTCGCAGCCGCCGATAACCAATACGCCATCCATACATTGGCTGCTAGTTGCAGTTTCGATGGAGTCGGCGATGACTTCACGCGACACCAGCGAGTACTTCATGCCTTCCGTGCCCATGCTAATCCCGTCGGTCACGGTGATGACGCCGAATGTTTGCGGCATCGCGCCACTTGCTTTCAGCGCGGCTTCGGCGGCATTGGCAAGCGGTTGAATCCCCGAATTGCATGGATTCATCGTGCTATGGCCGTTAGCGATGCCCACGATCGGTTTGGAAAAGTCCGCATCCTTAAAACCGACGGCGCGCAGCATGGCGCGGTTCGGCGAGCGGGCGGTGCCCTCGGTGATAATGCGGGAGCGGATATTGTTCGGCATAAAAACTCCTGAAAACTTTAGGTAATGAAATGAGGTGACCTGAAAACGGTCTATAAATGGGTTTGGCTTATAATCCAGCGATTTTAACCTAAACCTTCCCTTAGCCGAATGCCCCTTATCCATCCCCAGTTTGATCCCGTTGCCATCCACCTCGGTCCGTTAGCCGTGCGCTGGTATGGATTGATGTACCTTCTTGGTTTTATATCCCTGTGGCTACTTGGCCGTTATCGCATCAAACGCCAACCGTGGGTTAGCTTTACGTTGCAGGAATTGGAAGACATCATTTTTTACGGCGTGCTCGGTGTCGTGCTCGGCGGGCGGCTGGGATACGTATTTTTTTACAAGTTCAGCTATTACGTTTCTCATCCGCTAGAAATCTTGGCCGTATGGCAAGGCGGCATGTCTTTTCACGGCGGTTTTCTTGGCGTGTTGGTGGCCATGTGGTTCTTCGGCCGGCGTTACAAAAAAGATTGGCTGACCACAATGGATTTCGTCGCGCCACTCGTGCCGCTCGGACTTGCCGCCGGACGCTTAGGTAATTTCATCAATGGTGAATTACCGGGACGGGCCACCGATGTTGCTTGGGGCATGGTGTTCCCACAAGTCGATAAGATTTCTCGCCATCCATCGCAGCTATATCAATTCGCAATGGAAGGCCTGCTGCTTTTCGTGATTGTTTGGATTTACTCGCTAAAGCCAAGACCACGCGGCGCGGTTGCCGGATCTTTTCTGATGGGGTACGGCGTGTTTCGTTTCATTGCGGAATATTTTCGCGAGCCGGATGACTTTCTGGGGTTGCTTACGCTGGGGTTTTCGATGGGGCAGTGGTTGTCGTTGCCGATGATTATTGGTGGGGTGGGAATGATTGTGTGGGCATATCAGCATCGCTCAGAAGTTATCGATACTACTATTAAAGCGAAGCCTGCAAAGCGCTGATCCTTTATTGTCTGGGTGAATGCTTTGTGGCTAGAATATATTCCTCGTGGGGACGTAGCTCAGCTGGGAGAGCGTCGCGTTCGCAATGCGAAGGTCGGGAGTTCGATCCTCCTCGTCTCCACCAAAAGTAAATCCAAAGAAGTCCGATAGAAGCCGTAACCTAAAGAAATATAGAGGGTTGCGGCTTTTTTCTTGTCCATCATAATCCCATTAAAGCTATTGCAATCCGGGGGCAACTGGGGGCAACATTGGGGGCAATTAACCAATCTAAAAAAGAGTTGCCCCCATGCCCCTAACTGATACTGCTATTCGTAATGCAAAGCCTGCTGACAAGCCTATTCGTCTATTCGATGGCGGCGGGCTTTATCTGGAAATTTCTCCCAATGGCGGCAAATGGTGGCGATTTAAATATCGTTTCGACGGCAAGGAAAAACGTTTTTCGCTTGGTGTCTACCCTGACGTTCCATTAGCTGGCCGTAAGGACAAAGACAGCGGTAAATGGATCGACGGGGCGCGAGATAAGCGCGACAAGGCGCGGCAATTGTTGGCCGATGGTATTGATCCCGGCGAGAACCGAAAAGCGACCAAGGCAACGAGAGCAGACCGGGCAGCAAATAGTTTTGAAGTAGTGGCACGTGAGTGGTTCGTAAAACATAAAACCGGCTGGGCGGCGAGCCATTCGGACAAAATCATTAAGCGCTTAGAGAAAGATGTTTTCCCGTGGTTAGGGGGTAGGCCGATAGCAGATATAACGGCCCAAGAGATATTGCTGTGTTTGCGGCGTATTGAAGGCCGGGGCGCATTAGATACTGCGCACCGAGCGCAACAGAATTGCGGACAAGTGTTCCGTTATGCCGTGGCGACGGGGCGGGCTGAGCGTGACCCCACGGGTGACTTAAAAGGAGCGTTACCCCCTGCAAAACATACTCACTTTGCGGCCATTACGGAACCGGCAGCGGTCGGCGAATTGTTGCGGGCAATAGATGGTTTTCGGGGAACATTCATCGTGCAATGCGCCTTGAGATTAGCCCCTATGCTTTTCGTGCGACCTGGTGAACTTCGCAAAGCGCGATGGATGGAATTTGACTTGGATAAAGCCGAATGGCGCTACCTAGTAACCAAAACGAAAACAGAACATCTAGTTCCATTGGCGTCGCAGGCTGTGGCAATCTTACGAGAGCTTCACGCATTGACCGGGCGCGGCGACTATTTATTTTCTGGTGCAAGAACTAGCAGTAAGCCGATGAGTGACGCAGCAGTAAACGCTGCGTTAAGGCGAATGGGTTATGACACGCGCACTGAAATTACGGGGCATGGTTTTCGAGCTATGGCTAGGACGATACTTCATCAAGAGCTTGGTGTTGCGCCTGAAGTAATCGAACATCAATTAGCGCACCGTGTCCCTGATGCGTTGGGAACAGCTTATAACAGGACGAAGTTTCTACCAGCACGCAGGGCGATGATGCAGCATTGGGCAGATTATTTGGACGCATTAAAGGTAGGGGCAGATGTAATACCGCTGCGAGCTGCTTAACCGTTTTGCCAGCCCTACCGCGACGGCGGAAAAACCAGGCCACCTTACCTGGCCGGGCCGGCACCCAACTATAAGGAAGTGGTAAAGGAACACTTAATGAAACGACGTTTGATTCAGCGTAAAGAAGATTTGCCAGACGCATTTAATTTAAAGAAATATGAAACCGCAAATAATTTCAATATTGCGGAATGGGCGATTAATTTAGAAATGCGTGTACTTTGCAAGCATCAACTATCGTCCTCCCATCACGAATCTAAATTGTATGGCATCAAGCTTGTAAATGATCTGCTGCAAAATCCTATTTTTGAGACTGGTCCGATTCCTAGTGGGACAGGGTTAAAAAAAGTGGTTTTCCCGTCCCAAATTAATGACCTGGATGTCAACTCATATTTTTGTGCCGCAATAAACTTTAAAGAGGCGAGATACAAAAAATACGCTGATGCTGTTCACAAAAACATGGAAACAAGTGAGCAACTAACGGAAATAGAAGAAGAAATTGTATGGAGTCCAGTATGGAAAATGTATCAAGATATTGGAATTGACGGCGAAAATAATAGATATGTAGTTATCGATTTACACGGCAGTGAAGAAAAAATTATTGATGATGTACGGCAATGGTTAAGAGAGGCACGGCTACAAGCAGGGCTTCATCTCCCGCAAAAAAAATTCTCGAAAAAAGACTTTGCGGAATGGACAAACAAAGGAATTCTTCCATTTCTAGATTTAGAAAATTGGGCGACAGCGGCGGAAGTTCAGATATCTCATAATTTGCTTGGGCTTACGTTGTTTCCTCATGAATATGAAGTAGAACTAACTGGACGAATTCGCAAGGGTACGATTCCACTCGCCAGAAGTATCACTCATGAAGGATTTACTGACGCGCTTCGTAGCCAAGCGCTAGCCGAATTTGCAGACTCGCAAGCAGCAACCATGGGACGCAATTAAGTCGCGTTCTACCTGAACGTTAGGAGCACAATGGTAAATAACGCTGTTGCTAATAAATCTAGACCCCAACTTCCAGATTGGTACCCCTTACCGATATATAACTCCACTTTGACGGAAGATGAGTGGCTGACACAAATTATCATCCGCGCCACGTTTCAAACAGTTTGGCGTAATTATAAAAACGGTTTAATAGAAGAGGATAAGGACTGGAAAACAGTTTTCAAAAATTTGATTGTTGAAAACGATATCACCAGCGAAGGATTTATTGGAAAGGACAAAAAAGTACATTGGCCAGTGCGTGAAATAAAGCCGTTCGAGGTGTTTTATACCGCTGAAAATTGCAGAGGAAACTGTTATGACGACGCGCGCGAATGGGCCAAAAAACTCGTCGACAATCCCAAAAAATATCTCGGTGAATTTTTCACTTCTAACATCGACGAGCGCTTTCAATCATTAAATTTCAATTCATCATCCGTGAAAAATGAACATGTAATTGACGTAATGGGGCGCACCGCCCCATTAATCATTGACCTTGATTATGATGATGAAACTCTATCCACCGCATTCGCTATTTGGTTAGCTGGGGCACGCAATGCTCTCGACGAATCGCATAAGCGCTCCGTAGACAAAAAAGACTTTAAGAAATGGGCATACTTTCGAGTATTGCCGGCGTTCGACTTACTTTTATGGGCTACCTTGGAAAATCTGAGTTATGAAGACAAAGTTATGGGAAGTATTTTATGGCCAGAAGAGTTTATAAATGTCACGACAGATACAACCGATAGATATCGAAAAAATACAAAACCATTAGTCCGCAAATGCTTTGAATGGGATTTTGTAAACAAATTTTGGAGTCAAAGACGACTTGAGAAAAAAATGGAGGCAATAGTAAAGAAGATCGTAGAGGAAAGAAAAGTCGAGAATTTCAGTCCGGCAGAAAAACAGCCTAAAAACGTTCCAGCAAAGAAATAATACGAAAACGGGATAGCGTTTTTTTAAGGCGTTTTCGTTCATCGACGGTATCAATATGCAAGATTAAAGTTAGAGCCATGGTCCTGGTACTTCCGGGATAATTCAAGGAAAAACGAACATGGCTCAACAGCTCCAAAGTGCTTTAGTAATACTTCGCTTAAAGCAAGTAATAGCCCGTGTAGGGCTCTCCCGCAGTTCAATCTACTTAAAAATTTCCCTGCAACAATTTCCCAAACCAATCTCTCTAGGAGCTCGTGCAGTCGGCTGGCTTGAAAGTGAAATTGAGGAATGGCTCGCCCACCAAATCAAACAAAGCCGGAAAGCGGCTTAAGGGGTGACCATGGGAACGATCAATACAAAAGAATTCGCCCCGCTGCTACGCGAGGCGAAGGAAGAAACACTCATTCAAATACGTGAAAAGTATAAGGGCAATGCGAAGATCGATCAACGATCCCGGCTCCTTGTAGCCATTCGGCAATTTCCTATTTCAACATTTGAAGCACGCAAATTCCTGGACATCATGCACCCCGCCGGGCGAATTATGGAACTGCGCAAATGCGGATGGTTGATAGATACGCTTTGGATTTCGGAACCTAGCGACATTGGCAAATTGCACCGTATTGCAGTCTATCTGCTGAGGGCGCAAACCAATGAATAAAGATCATTTGATAGAGTGCATCTATATGCTTTCTATACGTGTTTCGGGTTTAGGTATTGGGGCGGAGATATATGCATTGACCCTGAGCGAGCTATGGGGTTTATACATCTTCCTGAAACGCATTGCAGGCGAATAGCAATGAGCAATAAACGTTTCAAGGAAGCAAAACAAAAGCGCGATGCCGGGGCTTTTGTTGCAATCCCGGTAGCTGTCTTAAATTCTGCCGCTTACTGCAAAGCAAGCGCTTATGCGCGAATGTTGCTGTTCGATTTATTGGTGCAGTATCGGGGCGATAATAACGGCGATTTATGCGCTGCTTGGAAATTCATGAAACCGCGCGGATGGCGTTCTGAAGCGACTCTCAACAAAGCTAAGCATGAACTTTTAGACCTTGGCTTGATTGCGGAAACCCGCAAGGGAGCAAGACCAAATAAGGCAACACTTTATGCCGTGACGTGGTGCGCCCTTGATCCTTGCAATGGAAAACTCGATATATCGCCGCAATCATTTCCTCGTGGGGCTTATCGGCTTTGTGATCCTTTGCCGGCAATGAAGCCGATAAAAAACGCATCGCTTACTACACCTCGTGTAGTAGTACCGCCATGATAGCTACGCCTACTGTAGTAGGCAGGGAAGCCATTACTACACCTGCTGTAGCTATGCGGGGAAAATTAATGCTCTGTCTACTACGCCTTGTGTAGTGCTATCTAGAAATACCATCTCCTTGGAATGGCTTCTTGATATGCAACGCAATGGGATGAGGTAAAAATGCAGCGAGCGGCATCAAACCCTTGATTACCGCTCACTCAATTTCTCAAATGATTTCGTAATCTGAAAGCATGCATATGGGGTATAGATTGAATGCTGGGCGACCAGGATGGAAGGCAAAAACAACAAGCTATCGCGCCGTTAATGTGCGTCGTTGGCAGCGTGGCGGCTTCTTAAATGCCGGGCACTCATTCGGCTGGGCATGGTGGAGCGATAGCGGCGAAAAAGTCGCGTCTATCAATGTTGCGGTAGGAAGTGGCGATTCTCAATGTCTAACAATCTCCTACTCTTGGCGAAACTATGGCAACGACGAATGGCAGTATGTAAACCGCATAGTGTCACTTGCTAGAACACCTGGAACATATGGCGGTTCGTTGACGTGGTTCGCTTGCCCGTATTGTTACAGGCGAGCGGTTCATCTCTATATCGCTGGAAACCATGTTGCTTGCCGACGTTGTTTAAAACTTACCTACCCGAGTCAATGCGAAGATGAACTCGGAAGGGCGCATCGACGAGTTGGAAAGATTGAGGCCAAGCTATTTCGCAAAGGAATGCATCAAAAAACTATTGAACGACTGGCAAATGAGTATGAAAGCGCTGAGGATGAATTAGATGCTTTGTTCTGTGCTAGAGCTATTCACCTATTCGGAACATCGGTGCTATAGAATAAGCGGGCAGCATGGGGCGCATAGGGGCAACTTCTGAAGGCGATTTTTTGAAATCCTTTATTTACAATGGCCTTAAGTAACTGTTCGGTAGTCCTCGTCCCACCATTCCATAAAGGTCAGAGTTTTCTTTGGCCTTTTTTACACTTACTGGAGCGTTAATAGGCGCGGGGTTTCGTGCGAAGGTTGCCCCTAGTATCGGTGTGAGTTTGCGTTGCTAATCGGATGGGGGGAGGCGCCTTAACATTGAATTTTTTGGAAACGAATAATGTATCTTAAGTTTCGTCAGTTCTGTGGCCATTCCGGCCATTCATGTTTTTGGAATGTCAATCAGGTGTTAATTACTAAGGAGCCATTCAGCATCAGCCAGTTGACACTATCAGTTGATGTGCTGCGCCGTATTTGGTGATCATCCGGCTTCGCAGGTGCGTCGGCCCATTATGTGCGTATGGAACAGCTTTGCTAATAGTCTGCTACGCGCCGATGTGAACAAGGGTGAACACCTAAAAATAACGCTTACACTGACGTTTACAAAATTGGGCTCAAATGACTGGATCGATAAAATTCAATGTATTTGGTCGTATCGTACTCGTTGAGAGAGGAGTGAATGGTTGGCGATCCTATTATCCCGGACCCGAGGGCAAAAAGAGACCGGCTGATTTTGTAATTCCAGACTTTGTGACGGCCAACGAATTAGCGCAGTATCTCGACGATTTATTTCACGAAGATGCAAGACCAGGCCATACAGCAGTGATCAGGCTTGAAGAATAAACTAGCTATTTAGGCTTGCAAACATTGTACGACCGATACTTCCTGCATATTGATTGGACGTCGGATCGAGTTGCCACATGCCTTCTTCCGGTTAGACGCAACTCGCCGATCGTCCCGAATCAATAGGCAATAAATAGGTTATTGCCCACTGAAATCACTCCCACTCGATCATCAATGGCAATGCAAGCTTATTGTCGCTTACAGAAATTTCTCCTACGCCTGCCATTTTTGCTGCCAAATTCACCGTCTTTCTTACCGTCAGGTCTATAAAGACTCGAGAAATAACTTGGTCCAAGGCGTCCTCCAGACGGCAGCTGGGTGGCGCAAATGTGCTGAATTCATCGCTCCAGGCCAAGTTGCTCGCGCAGAGCGTTCACGGTATCGGGTTCGCCGCGAATTCGAAAGAACGTCCCCTCACCGTCGCCACTCTCCGCCAGAACCTCGAAATTGGCGAAGATATCCCCGCGTAACTTTTGTGCTGACCAGGGAAGAAATATCTCGGCCTCAATGAGGTTTCTCTGGAACAACGCCATGATTGCCGCATGCAGCTTCGCCACATCGCCCTCTCTGCGCGCACTCAACACTAGGCAATCGGGATACTGCACGTCCAGCACCGCCTCGCGTGCGTCTTGTGCTTCCGCATCGCCGAAGTTGTCGATCTTGTTGAAGACGAGGATGCGGGGCACGGCCTGCGCACCGATCTCGTCGAGCACTTTTTCTGTTACCGCAAGTTGTCCTTCAAACCCAGGATCGCTCGCATCAATAACGTGTATAAGCAACGACGCCTCTGCTGCTTCTTCGAGCGTCGACTTGAACGAGGCAACGAGGTCGTGCGGCAGATTCTTGATAAAACCAACCGTGTCGCTGATCAGCACTCGTGGCACGCTCTCGGGATGGAGTGCGCGCACGGTGGTATCGAGCGTCGCGAAGAGCTTGTCGGCCACCAGCACCTCACTGCCGGTTAGTGCTCGCATCAGGGTGGACTTCCCCGCGTTTGTGTAGCCGACGAGCGCAACACGCGCGAGTCCTTGGTGTTCTTGTCGGCGCGCACGTTGCGTTTTGCGCTCGACGTCCATCGCGGCGATCTCCTCCCGCAGCTCGCCGATGCGCTTACGTATCTTTTGCCGATCCAGTTCGCTATCCGACTCGCCGGCGCCGCGGCCACCGCTGCCGCTGCGTTGGCGGCCCTTCGGTCCCGCCAGTTTTGCCGCCTCGCGTAGCCGTGGCCCCATGTAACCAAGGCGCGCAATCTCCACTTGGGCGCGTGCTGCTGGCGATCGCGCGTGGCGATGAAAGATTTCTAATATGACCATGGTGCGGTCCATCACTTCGCAGCCGACATCTATTTCGAGGTTGCGCGCCTGCGAGGGGGAAATTTCATGATCAACAAGGATTACGTCAGCGCGGCGGGTCTCCGGATCAGCGGCTGACTGCACCGCCTCTTTTGCCCTGTCTGCCCCGCTCTTCGCCACGTTTTTTACGTTGATGGATGCTGAGGAAGCCTCCTCCTCGGGTTCGTTTTCCACGAAGCGGCGCATTTCCTGCCGCTTGCCGACCCCCACATAACCTGCGGTGTCGAAATTGTCGCGCTTCTGCGTGAAAGTGCCCACGATCTCGAAGCCCAGTGTTTTGCCGAGACCGCGCAGTTCGTTAACTGACACTTCAAATTCGATGTCGCTCACGCCGGGCAGTTGTACAGCAGCCACGACGGCCCGCTGGGGTTTTTCCCGGGTTTCTTGTTGCATGCGGAGATTCCTTTCATTTTTGGTACAAGCGCAAACATAAACATATAGTCCCACTGTAACCAATTAATTTTGAGCACAAGAGGAACGTAATGGACACCCAATTATATCGACTGTCAGAGGGCTTTCCGAAAAGTCACTCCGATCGGTTTGGGGAGGCTGGTCAACGGCCGATTGTTTACCAAGGTCCACTAGATCGTGCTTCTCGAAAGAGGAGCAAGCCAAACTTGCTATCTTGTTTCTCGGGTTACACGAGTTTCTCAAGCATAAGGAACAATGACAATCCGCGTGCGACAAGCTTTTTCCAAGTGAGCCGAGTAATGCAGTTAACCCTACGTTTCAGGGACTACGCGATGAAGGCATACCCCCTAAGCTTTTCCAGGGAGCATCCGCTTTTGAAAAACTCGAACGTCAGCAAAGGGCATGATCCTGAAGCAATAAGGATGGGAAGCTGCAACTTGTCGCAAGCTTTCGCCTATGACCGGTAACTAAGGTATTGCCGACGAAGGTGGGGGTTATCTCCAGCGGCAGCAATGGCCGACGAAAAGGTTTCCGTTGAATTTGATTGACTGACGCAACGTCGGACTTAGCAGTCAGCGGGATAGAGTCGCTTCACCGACAACTTCAGACTGAAATCCGCTCTAAACTTTACAAGCGACTGACAATGTAAGTGTTTAGCCGATGACGTTATTTACGTGACGTTAACGACTAAAGCCTTCGCGACCATGCGCTTCCGATCTGCCGGTAATAAAGCCGGCTTCCTTCTTTCCTGGAGCTCCTATTCGTCCGGCTAATTGGCTTTCCGTTAAAACGCTAATTTTGCTTTTTCCGCCGCCATCTACTTTAACCACCCAAGATTTATCAGGGCGTTCAAAAAGATAGGTAAATCCTCCTACCGGTGCGCCGGATCGTATGTTTTTTTCTCGGTAGTTACCGTTCTGTAGGTCGTGTTTTTCACGCAGGCGTATCTTGTCATCAGGAGACAATGTTGCAACTGGTGTGATATTTAATGAATGTTGTGGGCTTTTCCCAAAATCTGTTTCTTCAAATTTATAAGATCCATGCGAAAAAATCGCCGCTTGGATTTCGCCCTTCATCGCGCGTTGAAGATCCTTCGTTATACCTCGTTCGAATTCGTTTCCATACTTGTCATTTGCCGTTCTTAATAGTGTTTGAGAGGCAAGTGGATGGTATAACAATCGTTGTGCTTTTATTATCGCTTGAAGCACCCTCAAGGATTCTAAAGAAGAGCGGTCGTCAAGTTGTGTTTTCGCTTTGAATTGTAAATTACCTTGGGGTAGCAAATATTCAGCTTGAGAAGTTGGAGAAAATTTGCATGAGATGTGAATTGATGCCGCATCCTCACTCGCGCGAATGATCGTTTGCGCAGGTTGCGCAGGTTGCGCAGGTACTTTACCCATGGCAGGAAACGAAATGTTAGATGCGCCGCCTCGTAACGCGGAGAGATAATGCCGTATCGGCTCTCCCACTAAATTTGCTTCTAAGTTCGTACACGCATTTTTAAATTGATCGAGACACTTTTCATCAATGAGTAGATTGCCAAAAACATGAAATGTCGCACCATCGATTTGTAAGGGAGCGGCGCTCTCCTCGAAAAGTGAGTTCATATTGTGCGTTGTCTTACTGGGGCGTGGCAGCGAGCTATATTTTTCTTTGTCGATAAATTCCCTAATTAATTCGCTGTGACGGCATTTTTCTGAGTCGTTGGCTAATCCTTGGTGAAGATTAAACTGATGCTGAGAAAATTGAGAAATCTTGGTAAACCCACCAGGAATAATGTCATGAAAAATCTCTTCATCTTCCTCAGCTGTTGGCTCTAGCATTTCACGCAACTCATCAGAGTGATTTTTAAATGCCGGAATTTCACCTTTTTTCTTTGTTATAGAGACGATATCTTGATTGTCCGAAGCTTCTTTCAAAGACGCCTCTGCCCGCTTAATGGCGCGATCTGAACTATCTTCGCTTAGTAGATATTCAATTTCTAAGGCGTTAAAAGTCACATGTTGCGAGCCAGTGGTCGCAATCGTAAGCCGAGAGGCCGTGGTGTTATACGAAGAAATTGTCCCTGCCACATGCAGCTCTTCTTTAACTTGATAATCGGTTTTACCGCTATAAACTCGAAGGCCGACCTCCAAGGAGGTAAAGTCTTTTACGCTTAACGGAATACCTTGATGGCTTTCGCGAGCGACTCGTCCCTGTTTTTCTATAAAAAATCGCTCGGGACCTTTTATCTGATGTATTTCTTCATGGTTCGTCCATAAACCAGCGGGGGTCTGAATGCGGACATCATAGTCAACTGGAAAATATATAGATTCAGTAACGTGCCCCACTTCGTGTAAACCACCTTCTCTTGGTAACACGAATGCTGCATTCATACTTCTATCAATAAACGCGGTTGTCGGATCTAAGTAAATTATTCCATGATCGCCATGGTCATTGAGTTGACTTGGAACTGTTTCGGTTTCCATATGCCCGCCCTTTGTAAAAAAGGTAGCTACCCTACCTTCTTGGTTTTTTTTGCGAAATGAGGAGGAAACGTCAGGCCCACCTTCTTGTAGCGCGTTCAGCATTCTCGCCGAGAGGTCTGAGTCTATTTTCGCAGCGAAACGCCACATCTCATCGAATTCGTCGATTATGTCTTTACCAACGAATAACGCTGCGCCCAGTTTGAAACAATTAATGTTGTCAACTTTATGAAGTGCACTTGGTCTCTGCAAAAGCTCTTCGACGGTTTTATTCGATTCAGGAAGCTGCGTACGTGGGTATTCTCCGTTATGAAGAAAATATTTAAGAAGGTATGCCTGTCGTTTGCGCTCTTCATTATTAAATTTTTTATAAAGAATTTTCTGAACGGTTTTAAACGTCTCCAGCTCCTTGGGATTATCAAACCATTTTCGAAACGCGCTCCAGTCTTCATGTCCGATCAAATCGTGATCTATATCGCCGGTTATTTCTTTAGTCGATTTAAAGTCGTTAAAGCTTGAATCACTCTTAAAGCTTAATCTGTCGCTTTCATCATCATCAACCATAGTTTTTCCTGACGTCTTCATTGCACTATCAAAGTAACCGTTAAGTTAACAACGTAATGGACTTAAAGATTACGCCATTGATGTCAATGTAACTGATATTTACACGGCGTTAAAATCTACTTTTTTCGAACCGTTTTGAATTGATTGTTCCGGTATTTTCGATACGTTTATTGCGTTAAGGCCAGTAGAAATATTGAGGTGCAAAACCCATCATTGAGTGATTGCTATCGCATATCACCTCAACCTATCTACAGCACTTATTCAGAATTGCCGTTAAGTTAATTCTTGCGCGACGCCCTATCCTGAGTTTTGACAAAGCCATATATGTTATTTGTGCATATCCACATTTGTTTTTATTCGTTGGTTTCACGAGCGATGATCATTATGCTGAATGAACTTAAAGGATTTGTCTGCGTTGTTCGGCAGTCCGTGATCGTCGTTAGAATCAGGAGTGGTCATGTCTACAGTCCTCAAAACTTCTGCATTATCAGAAATCCTTGCAAACGCTCGTGTGGTCGCGGAGCGAGAAGGGTTGCCCTATGCCGGCGGCGTTGTCCCGCAAGCGGCATGGGAGTTGTTTGTCACCGGGGAAGCAGTGCTGGTCGACGTGCGTTCGGCCGAGGAGCGCAAGTTCGTCGGTCAGGTGCCGGATACGTTGCACGTTGCCTGGGCAAACGGCACTGGGCTGACGCGTAATCCGCGTTTTGTGCGCGAGCTGGAAGCCAAAGTGCCGAAAGACAAGGTCGTTTTGTTCCTGTGCCGTAGCGGTAAACGCTCAGCGTTGGCAGCGGAAGCGGCGACCGTGGCGGGTTATTCAAATGCCTTCAATGTCCTGGAAGGATTCGAGGGAGATTTGAATGATCAGCAGCAGCGCGGTACCAAGAGCGGTTGGCGTTTTTACGGTTATTCATAAAACATTATCGGACGTCGTTGCTATCAAAGAAACCGTCAGCGATTGGCCCGTCGACTCCATTACTTCACCGCATTGGGATTTAAGTCGTGTCGTTGCCGAATTGCACGCAGCGCGTAATCGCTGGCGAATAAGTCACCAGCGCAGCCGCGAGTTTGGCGGTCGTGAATTTCCTTCGCGCGAAGCGCTACATATCATCATCAATGACTTGCGCGGTGTCTTGTTCCCAAGGCGGCTTGGTCCGCCTGACCTGTACGTGGATCGAATTGGCTTGGAGAATATGCGCGTTATGAACATGACCTCTTGGTATACGCCACACGCGGATTACAACGTGTGCCTGGGTTGCGTTTAATCGGCGCAGCCACGGACAAGACGAGCGTGTTGTCGTTTGTGCTTGACGGTTACGCAACACAGGAAGTGGGACAAGCACTAAGCCGCGAAGGTATTGCGGTGCGCGCGGGCCATCATTGTGCTCAGCCGATTCTGCGGCGTTTCGGACTCGAAGCCACAGTACGGCCTTCGTTAGCGTTTTATAACACCTGCGAAGAAATCGATATCCTTATTGCCGTATTGCTACGGCTTGTCTAGGCACGTCAGATACGGTAATGATCTGCGATTGAGCGCGTTACGTTGGAGGAGCTGTTTACACCGTTCAGATACAGCAAGTGATTCTGTAGTAAAAAGGCGTCTAGGAAAAATTCGCTCTTTGGCAGGATAGGCAGCAGGAGACAATTGGACGCGAGTCTGCGCTAAGTCTAGGGTTCTGGATAACAAGCGGTGGTTGCGCAAACTCACCGTGGAATCGTAAGAGTTAAATAATCTGGCTCTTTATTGCTTTCGATACCCTTTGTCCTTGCTACGCTTATCGCCAAGTGAATGTGTTTCCTGAGGAAGCGCTAGCCCCTCAACTTTGCTTCCTACAGGAAATGCTTGCTTTTGTGATTTGTCCATCATCACTTTAACAAGTCGCGGAATTTTTGCGCGCGTATTTTCTAGCATTATCCAAACCGCTTCTGGCTCGCCCGCCTTTATATTTACAACTTCACCAGAAACAGTGGTCATACGTCGTCTCACAAAATCTTCTGGAGGGATAACTTTGCAAGCGGCCCTTAGCTGATCTTCGCTCATTTCGGCAATCGCTTCTCTCCAACCCGACGCCATGATTAGGTATTTTTGGCCTAATTTAAGGTTCTCGCTGCCGGGGAATTGATCGGGGCTAATAATAAAAGTTTCGCCTTCTTTCTTCGAGGTATTAGGTTTGATCTGTTTAACACGAACTTCCTGTAACAGCGAACCGAATTCTTTCGGTCCTACCCTTCTGTGATAAACCCTACCAACCAGAATATGCCCATCTGGAAGATGTTGTGATAGAGCGTTGGGGTCGCGTTTGGTTATTGCTAGTTTTCTACCGACCCATTTCCGAAATGAAACCGGCACCCAGCCCCTGAGTTCCGCGTAACAGGGCAGCATTTGTTGCGTAAAGTGGTTTGTAGATAAGGGCTTTCGCATCCAGTCTGCTGGCGCTGACGACTCCCGCCGACTGGTTCGTATCTTCTAGGTCTGGTTCTTCCGATCGGTATTTTTTTTGGCCTTCTAGGGTTTCTGCGGCGCGTATCACTTTTTGCATATGCTTCAAGAGTGCCTCTGCATGTGAGACGGGACCACTACCAGAGGCAGGTATATCCGAGTACGACATCTCCGATAAATTTCTTGAATGGCCACTCTTATCCTTGTTAACCGCATTGAATTTTGGCGTTAATCGGTTTATTTCCAGATCTATTTTTGCGAGCCGCTGGGCTTGACGTGGAGTTAGAGTTTCTTCGATTTCGGCAGTTTTTTGCCCGTCACTACTTGGGCCTCTAAATTCGTGTTCAACGCTCTTCCGTCCCGAGAATCCTTCTATCGGGGTGTCTGCGCGTGGAGCATCCGTACTTGGACGGCGGTCCCATGGATTCTGTCCATTGATTTGCGGTAAGTCTTTTATAAATTCCAACTTACCCAGTCGGCTATGGTAGCTGACCATTTGCGGGTCGTTTGTCATGCTGTTTGATCGTCGTTCCTGTATAAGTTTTTCTACAAGTCCCGCATCTAGAGCCTGTTATGAACTATATCGCGCCTGCGCAGCCCTCTGGGTTGAGGGTAAAAAAGCGCGAGTGCGTCGTTGCTCGTCGCTTATTTGGAATAGCCAAACCGCGCTCCTCACGCCTAGCACTCGCGCTTTTTTACTCTCAACGCAGGCGCGATATAGTTCATAACAGGCTCTAGTATTTCTTCTTCAGCACCCCACACCAAATGTTCGGACGTCAGTTGATCAAGTTCGTTGTCTTGGCATGTCTCGATGCGGGTTCTGATCACCTGTAAACGGTCATTGTGGTTAGGTGGGGTTTTATTGTCGGTTATTTCTGTTTGCCGCTGCCTTACAAGGTCGGTGACCATTCCGACATTCAGCAATCCTACTTCTGTACCCCAAACCAAATGTTCTGTTTTCAGTTGATCGAGACTGTTATTGTCGCGATGAGTCTCTATCAAAGTGTTAATCGCATCTAAACGAGTGCGGTTGTTTGTTAGCGCTGTTTGATCGGTTCCCGGCGCTCTATCTATCAGCGTTAAATGTCTGACTACGCCCACATCTAGCAATCCCTTCTCAGCACCCCAAAGCAAAAGGTCTGATCTCAACGAGTCAAGCTTATTCTCGTCACGGTAACCCACCACTCGTGTCACGTAGTTATCATATAAAGTTTTATTGATTTCACCCGATGGAATCTGATATTCATCGTTGTTCATTGATCGCCCCCTTATTTCTGCTGCACTTTAGAGAAATACGGCATTACGTTTGTTGACATTATGTTGCCGGAAAAAGCTTTAGCCGTGTGTTCGATATTAGTTTCTGAGAGGGCAGGGTTATAAGTAAAAATCGCCTCGACCAGAGGCCCGATGTTCGGTGGATCGAGGAAGGTTCCGTGATTCCCAGGAACATCAATTACCGTTAGATTGGGGCACAGTGAGCGCCATCCTAAATCGAGAGAATCACCGCTAAATAACGCCCGCGTGTCGTCAGTAACCAATAGCAGGACCGGTCCTGCATACGGCACTGGTCGCCAGACAGCGATTTCCGCCTTACGCAGCCAGAAGAGAAGCAGGGCTCTCGCCCCGGCTTCGCTAAAAAACAAGCGTATCAATGGCATGATTGCCTGTATTGCTAGCCGTCTACCGAATGACCAATTACATCGGTGAATACGCGCTACGACTTCTCCTCCCCACCATTGCAATTGCCATCGAATCCGGGAGCGGAAGGATAGTTCGCTCCATTTCGACGAGCTTCGTGTATCCGGTTGCACCCGTTGTAACAAAGAAATGTCGGCGATGACCAACAATCCGACCGGGTGGCCGGCCTCACGTAGACGGCAGGCGGCTTCGTAGGCCGTGCGAGCACCAAACGACAGTCCAATCACGTTTATTTTCTCGCCGGGATTTGCTTGTTCCAAAATTTGAGCGACGCAACAATCTCCCAATGTACGAAGGGTATGGCGTTTCGCAAATTCCTTGTCGATGGAGGGCATCTCGAGAACGTCTACCTCGAACTGGTTCTCCAATGCGGAAGCTAGCGTCCGTTCTTTAATTGAGCCTTTTCCAACCGAGGGCACGATGAACAGATCAGATAGTCCTGCTATTGGCTGGATTGCCGGGCCCAGCTTCGCCAGCCGTTCTCGCAGTTGCGCGGCGGTCACGCTTATTTCTACTAGATTGGCTGGAAGCCGTCGGCCCACGTCACGTTCAAGGGCCAGATGCAGTTCCAGCGCTTTCAGCGAGTCACCACCAGCTTCATTGAAAGTCTGATTGTTCTCTGTGGGCGCGTGGCCTAGTGCCCGTCTCCAAGCCTGCGCGACCAGATCATCGGTGGGTGAGGAAGCAACGTTGAGTTTGGCGAGGGTGGTCAGATCAGTCTTGAAATTGCCGAGAGTGGGCAGCTGTTTCACTACGTTGATAGTGGCTGGTCGCATGTAGGCCGGCAAGCGCGCGACGATAGCCTCGTCAAGGGTGGAGTGCGGCAGGTCCGGGTCGCTGGACACCACGTAGGCCGTCAGCATGGTTCCATGATCGCCGTCGTGTGCAAGGACGGCGGCGTCAGTTACTGTCGGAAGATCGCGCAGCACCGCTTCCACCTCCGCCGGCTCCACTCGATAGCCGCGCACTTTGACTTGCCGATCCGCACGGCCGATGAATTCAAGTAATCCATCTTCTCGCAGGCGGCCTAAGTCTCCAGTGCGAAAGCGTAGTGCCGCAGGCTGATCGGGCTCTGAGAGAAAAGCGCTGTGGGTGCGCTCTGGGTCGTTCCAATAACCACGGGCGATGAAGCGACTGGAGACAACGATTTCACCCACCTCGCCAGCCGCTACTGGATTACCGTCGAGGTCGCACAGGCGCATGTTGCGATCGGCGATGGTGTAACCAACCGGAGGTAGGGTGTCGTCGAGAGGCCAGTCGCGCGGCATGAACCACTGTCGGTAGAGTGTTGCGCACTCGGTGGAGCCGATGCCGGTGTAGAGCAGGGTGCGCGTCGGGAAGGCGTCGCGGAATAGCCGCACGTCGCTTGAGAATAAACGGTCACCCGCGACATAAGCGAGCCGCACGCCGGCGAGATGTTGGCGCTCCGGCAGTTCGCGCAGTAAGGTGCGCAGAATAGGCGGAATAGAGTGGTAGATAGTGACGCCCCAACGGGCGATTGCTTCTGTCACTGCTCTTAGCCCTTGGCGGCGTAGATCGAACATGCAAAGCGTTGCGCCGGTGAGTAAGGTTCCGTAGATGTCGCGAATCGCGCCGTTGACGCTGGGGGAATACAGCAAGGTACAGCGGTCACGCTCCGACAGATGAATGGAGTTGATGTACTGCATAACGTCGTGTAGCAGTCCGCGCTGGTTCTGGAAAACACCTTTCGGTGTGCCGGTGGAGCCGGAGGTGTAGATGATGTAAGCAATGTCGTCCGGCCCTGCTGTTGGATGGAAGCCGGTTTGCGGGGCGGGCAGAGTGTGAATGTCGATAAGTTGCGTTCCCTTTGGCATCATCGGACCGAGGGTGCGCACGCCGGCGGCATCGGTGACTAATGCCGTCGCACCGGCGTGGGTCAGGATATGGTTTAGGCGCGCAGCAGGAAACCCTAAATCAAGCGGTACATAGGGCATGCCTGCGGCCAACGCGCCAAGCATCGCTGCCGGGTAGAAACGTCCGATGGGTAGGGCAATGGCTACTGGTGTTCCAGGAGATAGTTGTTGCGTCAGAGTCGCACTGATTCGCAGCACCAGCGCCATGAGCTGATCGTAGTTGAGTGCCCCTTCTAAATCCCGTACAGCAATGGCGCTTGCGTTACGTTCGACCACCTGACAAAAACGAGCAAACACCGATGCCTCGATAAAGTCCGATGCAAGGGGCGTAAACGGAATATCTGTCGGACCGCGATAATCGAGCGGCGGAGCCTCACTCATTCCGGCCACTCCTGTATGGCCTCCACCCAGGCTCGTGCTCGTTTCAGGGGAAAGTCGAGCGGTAACACGCAGCCGGCGGTCACTAGCCCTGAGGGCTGACCGAAGTTGTCGAAGATCGCTCGCGCCCGGTTTCGAATTGCCTCTGCTGTCCTTTCGCTAGCTAGTTCCGCTGTCGTCAGGCCGGCGATCAGTGGCCGGGCGCAACGCTCGCTGAACGCAGCAGGTTCGGGGTTGGCTGCACCTAGTTCAAAATGAACGGCCCAATCGGTTGGAGGACGAGGTAGTGTTAAATGCAGTGGGTTTCCGTGTAGGTGAAGGATGCGGCCGCGAAACCTGATACAAGCAGCCATCACCGCCTCGTCGGCCCAGCGGCCGTGGGCGGCGTAATTCTCCGGCGTTTGCAGTGTAGGCACGCAGTGTTGTAAGGCCAAGTAAATCCCATCTGCGCCGGCGGCTCGGTAGCGCTCCAGCAATGCATAAGTGCGCCGAACCAGAATCTCTAGGCCGTGCTGTAATGCTTGCGGGGCAGAACTGGCGTGGCTCGCCAGCAATTCTGGACCGGCCAATTGCAGCGCTTGTGTAACTGGACTAATCACGGTCGCGAACAGCGCTACCCCTGGCGATAGTCGCTCTCGCACCAGCGCGGTGGCTTCAATCACAGCTTTTTCGATCGGACCCTCCGCGTATTCATCCAGGAGCAGCCAGTCGTCCGGTGTATTGATCGGTCGTGAAACAATAGTCCTTCGCCCTAGAGAATCGCCATGCCAAGCATCGCGCAAGCCTAAGGAAGTGGCTTGGTACGTTCCCGCCGGTGTGATTTTTAGAAGGTCGCCGCCAACTTCGTCATAAAAGGTGAGGGCTGCATCGGCGAGTGATTGCGCCTTTTGATCGGCGACAGGATGGTGTTGCCAGAAACCAACTGCCGGCCGCGCGCCGCCCTCTGCGGCAAGAGCACGAAATACACATTCGCGAGAGTTGTGTTGAGTTGATTTTTGTTGATCGAGTGAAGCCTTTTCCCAAACGGAAGTTGGCTGCTTGGTAGAACTGCTCGGCACGCTTAAATCTTTCGGTTGCGTCACTTATCAGTTGTCCCTTTCGATGGTTTTGTTGCGATAAGGCGCTTTAGGGAATGCGGAGGGATTTGAATCTAAGCATGCGTCGTACAATTCGTTTAATAAGAAATAGGACTTACGCAAAATTGCCCCAGCGGCGTTGCTCCTCCTCGCCGTACAAAGCCGTACTGTCTGCGTCGTCGTGCCTTGCTGGGGCAATTTTGCGTAAGTCCTAAGATAATGAAATTTATGCCATCTTAAAATGAAACCGACAAAGAGTGGGCATGAAATTAGACATAGCTAGGACTTACGCAAAAACGTCCCATCAAGGCGCGACGACGCAAGCCGCACGAGTTGAGTCGCAACGTCGCTGGAACGGTTTGCATAAGGCCTATAAATTGGGTTTGTGAAAGGCTGTGTATTTTTTTGCACTATGCTGATGCTTTCACAACATCATTTATCGCCTGTATCATGAACGCCGCTCATCGCTCAGGCGAATTCACATCCCATCTTCCGAACCAGCCATGTCAACATCAATCCCGCCCTCCGATGACAAGAAAGAAGCGCTAATCGACGACGATAGAACCGTCATCGTTGGTGCTTCCGACAAGGCAACGGTAATAATGCCGGCGCTTGAAGTCCCATCGGCATCGGGTGCGACGGCTGGAAACATTGTCGCGCTACCGGTTGGAACCCGACTGTCTGAATTTGAAATCACCGGTCTAATCGGTGAAGGCGGTTTTGGCATTGTTTATGCCGCGCTTGATCATTCGTTGGAGCGGGATGTGGCGATCAAGGAATACATGCCGTCGTCATTGGCGGCACGTACCGAGGGTTATACGGTGTCCGTTCGAGCAGAGCGTTATGCCGACACTTTCCACGCGGGGCTAAAAAGTTTCGTGAACGAGGCAAAGCTCCTTGCTCGTTTTGACCATCCGTCGCTCGTCAAAGTATTCCGTTTCTGGGAAGTAAACGGTACCGCCTATATGGCGATGCCGATTTATAGGGGCGTTACATTAAAGCAGCGCTTGAAGCAAATGAGTGAGCCGCCCAGCGAAGCATGGTTGCGAGCATTGCTTACGCCTCTATTGGAGGCGCTGGACGTTATCCATGCGGAACATTGCTTTCATCGTGACATTGCGCCCGATAATATTTTATTGATCGAAGATGAACGGCCGGTGTTGCTTGATTTTGGCGCCGCTCGACGAGTCATCAGTGATTTGACCCAGAATTTAACAGTTATCCTCAAGCCCGGTTACGCGCCAGTGGAGCAGTACGCCGAGGTGAGTTCGATGAAGCAGGGGCCTTGGACCGATATTTACGCGCTTGCGGCGGTGATGTACTACGCGATCACAGGCCGTGCGCCTGATCCATCCATTGGCCGTTTGATGGGGGATCAAATGAAATCGCTGCGTGAGCTGGTACAAGGCCGCTATAGCGATCAATTCATCAACGCCATCGATACTGCCTTAAAAGTGCATCCTGACGAGCGCCCTTGCGATGTCGCGGCGTTTCGCGCCTTGCTCGGTGAATCCAATAGCGGCACCAAGTCAGTTCCTTTGCGGCCAGCCGAAGCATCGGGGCAACGTGGCAAACCTTCAGCGAGTGCCGATGCGTCGCAAGTGCCGCATCGCCGTTGGGGATTGAATGCAGTTTTCGCTATTGCGGCATTGGTGTTTATTGGAGGCGGCGCGTATCTGCTGCAAACTTTGATGTCGCCTCGTGCGCCGAAGACGCCAGAAACCGTTCAAGTCGCACCACCGGATAAAGCCGTCACAATCAAACCTCTGCCACCTGTAACATCGAAAGAGCAGACGCCTGTCCCGCCGCCAGTCGCAACGCAACCGGCGCATATAGAAACCAAGATTCAGCCCGTACCTGAGCCGGTAACGCCTTCTCCTGTGCTTCCATCGATGTCACCGGCGGAAAATCCAAAGACACCTTCGCGAGTTTCTCCGTCGCCACGACTCAGCCCACGCGAGAAACCGGCTTTACCGGTTGAAGGGAAATCGTCAGCAGCGGCACTGGAAGGTCGTGAGCGCATACGCAATCTGCTACAAAACGCAAACGACAGTCTTGCGAGGAGTGACTATAAGCTTACGCACAAGTATGTCGATGAAGTTCTTGCCAGCGAGCCGAATAATGTGCGGGCGCTAAAGATTAAAATGCAAGCGCACAAAGCAGAGAGAGCAGCATTTGAATCAATCCAAATTGAATAGGGGTACGTTGTCATGACTATTAGAACTTCCGTAGTGGCCGTTTTAGCCGTTACTTTGATTGCGTCAGGATGTGAAACTATGGATAGCTTGGTTAAGAGCGACGATCCCTGTAACCCTGCGATCGGTGCAATTGTCGGCGGTGTGGTAGGGGCGGTGGTTGGCAGCGATAAAAGAGCTCGTGGTGCTGCTATTGGCGCGGGCCTGGGGGCCTTGGCATGCGTCGCGTTCAACGCTGTATCCCGTCAAACCCGCACCTCAGAACAAGTGGAGACAGAATACAAGCAGCAGCACGCCGGCAAGTTGCCGCCACAAGAACCGGTAGTGCAAGCATATAACGTTGGTCTTAATCCCGGTAATGAAGTCCGTTCGGGGAACAAAGTTCAACTGGTCTCGAACATGACCGTGGTGCGTTCAGCTAGCCAGCCGGTGGATGAAGTAAAGGAGGTGTTAACCCTGGTTGGTCCTGAAGGTAATCGCACGGCCGAGAAAAAGGCGAATGAAAAACCGGGAAGCGGCGCTTACGAGAACACCTTCAATCTTTCTTTGCCGCAAAATGTCGCGCCTGGAACCTATCCCATCAAAACGCAGCTCTATGTCAACGGTAAGCCCAAGGAAACGCGGACGCAAAATCTGAAGATTGTGGCGCAAGGGAATACGTTGCATTTGGCGTTAGTGGCAGGCGAGTAGTACCACTCGTAAATTGTATTGCGGCTGGGGTGAGGGGGGTAAATAAGTCCGCGCTAGATTGCAAACGCGGCTTGAAGCCAATCCAATTATCCAACCTTTGCCAGGGAGGAGTCTGCTTTAGGCCTTACCTTGAAACCTGAGTTCTGGATAAGGAACTCAGGTTAACCTTGAGTGCACGCATTGTTTTTGCCGGTCGGTTAAGATTTCTCCAGTTAAAACGTCTACATTATGGTTAGCGCATGATGTGGCGTGGCCTACAAACCGCTAATCCTCGTCTTTACTTTCGATGAAGAAAGTTTCCCCTTCGATTACGCTATTCGCTTCCCAGCTCACTGCCAATTCGAGGCTAGTCAAATAGGCGCGTGCTTTTACAATGTTCGTCGTCTCAAAGAAAAAATATACATTGTCAGGTTCACTAGAGCCTTGCCAGAGGTGAATAAGCTTTAGTCCTGCTTCTCGATGCGTTCCAGAGTCAGCGTCAAAAGCCTGTTTCCATTTTGTAAGATCGGTAACTCGGTTACGGCACAAGATATAGTCCATGGTGCAGGAATCTCCATGTAGGCTATTAATCGGTTCGCACCAGCAAGGGGCAAGTTTTTGTCTAGCTTACTTCTCTTTACGGCATGGTCGAATATATTGGGAACTGCCGTCTTGTGCAAGAAGTGACGTTACTAACGATGGTGCTGTTGCTAGGTTTTAGTTTCTCCGTTTTTACAGCATATTCATGGCAATCGCTGGCTAATTGCTGTACCACACCACGCACGTTTGCGCAAAGTGCCGCGATAGTCGCACTCTCGATTTTTCGGCGTTTCTTTCAAAGTCAATAGAAATTTCAGCTTAGTTACTCGTAAAAGCACTGCACATTTATTTTTTCTCCCCACCGAAATGACCGATAATAGCGACCCCCCATCTCAACAACGTCACTAGCTACACACCTAATCACTGCTTTCCAAGGCTTCTTTTCGGACATGCTTTGCTAAGAGGGTATGGACAGAAGAAGGAGACGCCTTGTCGAGGGCGCTTCGCATGGGTGTTGTGGATCACCACATTGAGATCGATGAGCATCACTATATCTTCGTATTCGTCGATATCGTCGGGGGGCGAATCATCAGGCGGCATAAGTACGAGCAAGAGTAACCCACCGGATGGCCGAGGGCTGACATTCCGGATGAAAGGACAGGCAAAAGAATAATGAGCGTCGAAAATCAACGTTTAGATTCTAGTAATACCACGGCTAATGGCCAGATTATCAATATAAAGCAGGGCGCCGACATAATGAGCCGGCCAAAATTTACGGCCTCATTGAACCTAGAGCAGCACAAGCTCAAGGCAGTGATCGGGCAATATAGCGTCGAGCCCGCTGTTCCATGCGGACTTTCTGATTGCCGGAAGCCACACAACCGAGGGTATCTCATTCTCACGGAAGATGACGTTGAGACAAGTATCGGCCTTATGTGTGGGCGCAAATACTTCGGAGAAAGTTTCAAGGCTGCCAAAACTATTTACGACAAGCAAGCTGCAGCAATTAGCCATAAAGCTCAATTGGTGACGCTTATGGCGCAGCGGGATGAATATCTAAAGCGAGTAGATGAAATCACCGCGCAACCCAACGGTGCACGGTGGCTTGACCGGAATATTCGGCGTTTTGCCGAACAGTTTCCGCAGGAGATTGTTGCCGCGATTTATCAGCGTGCTGAACGAGGACAAGACAAGGTTTTCGAAACACGTATTGCGACGGATGAAGAGTTGCAGAGCCAGCGAGAGAAAGGCGTGCCAGAGAGCCGCCTTGAAAGATACATAAGAGAAGATCGAGGCGCTTTACGTGGTTTGCGAATTTTCCGTCGCAACATCCGGGGAATTTTAATCCAGGACATCAAGGTGCCATTGGATGCGTTAGACCTTGGCGATGTTGAGGCGCCAAGCGCCACCTTGATAAAGAGAGTATCTAATCTTGCTGCCACCATTGACGTAAAGTTTTTGGAGGCTGAAGCATTGTTGGAAGAAGCCAAGCTTTTCTTTGATGCCGACAATCTCGACTTATTGCGTTATTTGGAAGTACCAAAGAGCGCCTTGCGAGAGTTGGAAAAGATGAATTGGGAAATCGCGTAACGTTGTACTTTTAAAAGTCTTAACTGCGTTGGCCAACCGGGTTTGCGATGCTCGCCGTACTTAGTTGTACGGTCGAGTTTCTCGGCCCGGCTTTGGTTCCCATCCCGCGCTGCTGAAACCATCTTAGGTTAACGCTCTACAAGCGATCCGTGTGGCATTACCAAAGTTACACTTCTACCTTCTCAACCACTTGATCTTTATTACGCGTGACTGATGAAGCGTCAGTCAACCGCCCGCGGTACAACGCTGATACAAGATCCGATTGCGTAATAATCCCCGCAAGCCGCCGTTCAGCATCGACAATAGGAATGTGGTGCAAGCCAAAATCTGACATTAAAGGCACCAATTCGACAATATGCATGTCGACGTTTGCGGTGTGTACTCTATTAGACATAAGCTGGCCAATCACCTCTGGTTTGTCCGAATGTGTCCGGGTAGTGCGTCGTATAAATCGGCGCAGTTTGGTGTCGAAATTGTCGTGAACGTCTAGATCCGCATGTTTCATAAAGTCTGATTGCGTAACAATTCCAATGACGCGGCGAGCGCGATCAAGCACTGGTAACGCCTTGATGTGATGCTCCCGTAATAGCATCCAAGCCTCTTCAAGCGTGGTACCAAAATCGACTGTGATCACATCACGTGACATGATATCGGCGCAGGTAATTTCACCAAATCGACGGCGGTAGGCGTGCATTTCCGTTTGCAAAAGTAGCGATTCAAGATCGTCACGTCCGATATCTAACACTTGGTTATATTGTTTAAGTACATCGTCCAAGTCCTTTGGTATAAAGCCAAGGCGATCGCTGGGGCGTCGATCGGACGTGTTGTGGGTATTGCTGTGATCGAGCTGAGATGGATGCGGATAACGACGACGAGTTGCGTTATTGAACAAAAGAGCAACCAGCAATAGCAGTACGGAATTACTTCCCACAGGAGATAAAACAAAATAGTAGCCCTGAGCGTGAATTGCGGGTCCACCGAGCACGGCCGTCAGCGCAACGGCTCCGCTAGGCGGGTGCAGGCAACGCAGCGCGAACATTGCGCCAATGGCGCAGGCGATAGCGATTGCAGCGGCGAGAGTAGGATCAGCGATCCACATTGCGCATGTCACGCCAATAGCCGCGGAAATGATATTGCCGCCAATGATTGACCAGGGTTGTGCTAGCGGGCTCGCAGGCACCGCGAATAGAAGTACTGCGGAAGCGCCCATTGGGGCAATCAATAAAGGTAGATTCACCGTTGAGCCAAGTGCCAAATGGCTCAGTACGCCAGTCAAGAGGATACCAATTAACGCACCGATACAAGCACGAAACCGCTCGGTGTTGTTGACAGCAACTGGACCTGGCACAAATCCATGTAACCAACGCATTACCCCTTTCACGCGATGTGCTCCTTAGGTTTATTAGTATCTGTGGATGCTAACTGAATTAATTATTACTGAGGTGCTTGTTCGTCCGCTGGACATAATTTTCTTTGTTATGCGTCAGACGTCGGTCTCATTTCTGCATCACGGAAATGAATAACGCTGAATGTAATAATTCTTCAAGCCACTTAATTACATTCTTATACTCCGCCGCATAAAACCATTCTTTATCTACATGTGCAAACTGACGGATAAAAGGAAAGATCGCCATGTCAGTGAAGCTCAACTGATCGCTCATTAAATAAGCTCTCTTATCCAATCGTGTATTCAATGCGTACAAAAATACCTCTGCTGTTTCTCGATAATAAGCTGCAGGATATTCGGGAAATCGTTCGGCGTATTTATAACGATCGAGGTCATGTTTAAATATCCCATCGTTTTGATGAATTAAAGACAACGCTTCTGCGGATAATTCACTGCTTCCTCCCATCCACGCGTGAGGGTCATGAATTGCCAGAGCCCACTGCATAATGTCGAGGCTTTGGTCGATAACGGTGCCATCGGCAAGTTGCAACACAGGCACGGTTCCTTTTGGCGAGCAAGCCAACATCTGTTGTGGTTTATTCCGCAAATCAACTTCGCGCATCTCTATGTCTACGCCACTAACCTTGATCGCTAGCCGTGCGCGTATGGCGTAAGGGCAACGGCGAAATGTATAGAGAATCGGCTTCACAAAAATTTTTATGCCTTTGGTTTGGGGGGCGGGTATGGATCAAATCGAACTAGGTTCGTATTCTATTGATTTTTTGAAAAATGACTAATGGTTGAAGGATGTTGATCAGAAGATGTAATGCCGCAGAATAATTATCAGCAATCAACATGTGAGCCAATAAACACTATCGCGGCAATTTTTTAATGCCGTATCAAAACGAAGTTTGTTGGTTCTCGTTGCGCTTTCTGATTGTACTGTTGCAGAGAAAACATTCATGCCTCGTTTTGAATGCAACATTCAGCTAGTACTGAAATGAAATGATGTGAGTGCTGATGGTTAAGAAAATGAATTGAGTTATTCGTATGAAAATCGCCGGGGTAGAGAAAACTTGATGATAAGTATTATCAGTGAAATGAAGATTTTAGTTTTTTGAGTGAATAGAAAATATCGTCATTGAATAAACTGACGATAATTGTAGAGCATCATGAAAAATTATTTTTCACATCGCTCAATGACGCATGTATTAGATCTTATTTCAAAGTCACTAGTGTCCGGTTAATAACCGAACAAACTCAATTGGTTATCCGTTGGCAACATAGTGGTTCCGATATCGTCGTGCTGGAAGGCGCATGAAATCTGGGTTTTCTCGAAAATCGAGACCGACAAAATCTGTAGCAAAGTGTAGAGCGAGGTATCAAGGTGGAGCTCCTTTTTAATGATGGCGATGAGTACATACGTGGACACGGCGCACCAGATTTGCGTCTTCACTGCGTTCTCGCTGGTGCCCAGAAAACGCTTGATGCGCAGGTGTTGCTTGATCCATTTGAAGAACAATTCCACCTGCCAACGACTTTTGTACAAAGCGGCGATCGTCAATGGCGGCAAGGTCATGTTGTTGGTCAAGAAAACCAGCGTCTTGCCCGACCCCGGATCCTTGAAACGAATGCGCCGCAATTGCTCGGGATAATCCTTGGAAACGTAAAAGCCATTGAGCGCGATACGTTGATCGCAAATCACGCTGGTGGTTCTCTCGGTCGCAGCCGAGTACACCCGCCTGGCATTCATACCACGCTTGGCGCGCGTGACAAAGAACGCGCCAGCTTGATGGAGTTTGTACAACCGCGCAAAGTCCAAGTAGCCGCGATCCATGATGTAAAAAGCGCCGGCTTCGATCAGCAAAATATCGAGCACGTTGACATCACCCATCTTGCCGTCGCTGACATGAATGAAAGCCGGAATCGCCCCGCGCAAATCCAACAACGTATGCATTTTTACCGCTGCCTTCGTCGAGCGAAATGGTGCCCAGTCGAACAGGCTCAAGCACAGATCGATGGTCGTGGAATCCAGCGCGTAAACGGTCGTATCGAGTCCGGCGTCTATCGATTCTTTGGCATAGAGGTCCCTCGCCCGTGCAATCAGTCGCATGGCCAGCTCGTGATAAATGCGCCAGTCTCGCTGATTCAACGCATCCGACAAGGTAGAGCGGGCAGGCACGCCTTTCAATCCCATGTGAAACAGCTTGGTCTGATTGGCAGCAAGACAAACCTCGATATCGCGCAAGGATTCGCGCCAGGTCAACTGCGCGAAGGCCATCACACGAAACACATCGGCGCAACTCAGGGTACGCACTCCCGCATCGCCGCTGTGGCGTTCGATGATGCGTCCAAAGGTCTTCCATGGCACGTATTCCATGACTTGCGCAAACAGCGTCTTGCCCATGTTCATGCGCCACCCCAGGTCGTTTAAACCCGAAAGCATCGCAAATGTGCAATCTGAAATTCAAATCGTGGACACTCATGAATCCCTCGAAACCCGCTTTAATATTGGCTTTCCAGCCGGTGCATCATAAATAAACCGGACACTACTGTTTCAAAGTAGCAAATAAAATGGAAAAAGCAATAACACAACCAGCTTAAGCCCACGTCACGCATCCGTATTGTTCGATGAAGACGTTTTCAAAACGAGTAACTAACAATTCATACAAGCGTGCGGAGAAAACATTCCGAGTTATCGTCGAACAATTTTACAGCACTTTTAAATCACTATTTTTTTCACGTTACGGAATGTTGTGTGTGTTTTGCCACGAAGATTCATAGGGAAATATCACCCATTGATTCGTTCCCAGCATTGAAGAAAAAATATCATCGCTATATTTTTTACGAACTAATTCTTAGTAAAACATCATTAGCTAACAAATTGACGTCGAGTATTTTTACATCTTGCAATGTGTGACGAATGACAAAGTATCCACGGGATTGATTTTTTGAACTAAAAATAAATGGCATGTTTACTGCATCCATGCATTTAAAGCATGCATAACACATTAATAAATGTGTGAGACGCATGCCGAAATCCTGTAACTTGAATTTGTATCGGAGGAAAAATGAAACTTCAATTTAGTGTTAAACAAATAGTCGCAACGTTGGGAGCTGTATATCTCGCATCCGTATCATTGACAGCAAGTGCGGTATTGATCGACGGAATCGAAGTTGGTAGCGGCGGTAATTTTCATTTTCTTACCTCGACTATTATGGAGAGAAAAGTCGGTGGCGGACTTATCAGTGCTGTTGGTGATCAGCTTGAAGGAGTAGGGCAGGTCACTCAAATTTTCGATGGCGCTAATCTTGTTTGGTCGAGTGGCGATAACGGTCGCGAGTTGACCCTTAGTTTTTCAGGTTATACGGCGACTTCAGTCTCTCCGTCGCACATTACGTTCGATGGTGGTCTCGTTAGCTTTTACTCTGATCCCGCACAGGATGCTAATTTTGGAACCGGAACCGGCTTTACTAATGGCAACCTTTGGATGCAATTGGTAGGGACAGAATTTACGGATCTGGCAACCGGTCTAGATTCCACGTTGGTATCGGATGGCACGTTGTTGGGTAGCAGTATTTCCGGTACAGGAATTGGCTTGTTATCCGTAACGGGTGCAGGTCTTGCCGATTCATTCTTCGATACCAACAGCCAAGTTGCATTAGGCACTGGTAACGTCGCGGATTGGGAAATCAATAGCAGTTTCAATAACACGCCATCACCATTTCTATTTGGTACGCATGGCACGGCAAACATCAGTCAAAATGCAGTTCCAGAACCAGCTTCCTTGATGTTAGTCGGACTCGGATTGCTTGGTTTAGCGGGCACTATACGAAGCCGCAAAAGCTAAGTTAAGTTTGCATGTGTAAACCCCGGCTCGCCGGGGTTTTTATTTTTCGATTTTAATTATATGGCCGAGCCAATGTAACGCTTGTGATGCGCGTTGTACGCCCAATTGAATGACTACTTCGACTATGATGTCTCTCCACTAAATGTAAGGAGGCATTGTTCTTCATGGCTGATACGCAGGTGGCACTTGTGCTTCAAGGCGGCGGTGCTTTGGGCGCCTACCAAGGTGGTGTTTTTCAGGGGCTGACGGAACACAATATCAACATCGATTGGGTCGTTGGTACATCGATAGGCGCAATTAATGGTGCGATTATTGCGGGTAATCCGCCAGGGCGACGGCTACAAAAGTTGGAGGAATTTTGGCGACTAGTAGGGCGAGAGCCGTACTCATTATTTTCGTATCCGGCATACAGTGCGTGGTTAAAACCTTGGACGGATGCGAATCGTGTCATGGATGTATTGGTTAATGGAGTGCCGGGTTTTTTTAAGCCGCGCTCAAGTATTCCGTGGGATATTAATCGCAAGGCTCTGGCAAATCACACTAGCTTCTATGACACTTCCCCGTTGAAGGAAACGTTAGAACAACTGGTGGATTTTGACTATCTCAATGCCGGCCATGTTCGTTGTACTGTTTGTGCTGTAAACGTAGCAACCAGCGAATTGACGATCTTTGATAATATCGAACAAGCAATTAACCCGCTTCATATCATGGCAAGTGGAGCATTACCCCCGGGTTTCCCACCGGTGGAAATCGATGGTGAAATTTACTGGGATGGCGGCATTTATTCCAACACGCCAATTGATATTGTTTTGGATGATGCAGAACGACGCGACACACTGTGTTTCATGATTGATTTGTGGGACCCCACTGAAAATGTTCCGACTACAATCGGTGAAGCAATTTCCAGACAAAAAGATATTCAATACGCGAGCCGTTCACACGAGCACCTCGATGATCATCGTAAGCTGCAAAACTTACGTCGCGCAATTGGCATTTTATCCGAACACATTCCAGCAAAAGATCGTAAGTTGCCGGAGATAAAACGTTTGCTTGATTTAAGTTGTAATAGCGCGATTAATATTGTGCGGCTTATCATGAAGGCGCTGCCTGAAGACGATCACACCAAAGACATTGACTTTACCCGAAGTACAGTAAATGCCCGCTGGAAAGCAGGTCATCACGATATAGAACGCGCATTGCATCATAAAAATTGGCTCGAGCCATTACCACCACATCTTGGAATGGCAGTGCATGAATTAAAACAGAAATAAGCTAATTGACAATAAAAAAATGTATGAATAAGAACGAAAATGGAAGCGAGTTTTCCAAGCAGATTAGCAACGCGAGCACAAAACAAGGTACAGTCTTGCCTTTCGCGCTTGCGCTTTTTTACACGAAAGGATTTGTCATGACCGACATCAAAACCGAAATCAAAAAGAAACCCGTTTCCGCAGCGTTTATGAAACCGATGACCCCGAGCCCTGCGCTTGCCGCTGTTGTTGGTGCTACGCCGCTACCACGGACCGAAGTTACAAAAAAACTTTGGGAATATATCAAATCGAATAAGTTGCAGGACGAAATGAACAAACGCATGATCAATGCGGACGCGAATCTTAAAGCCGTTTTTGATGGCAAAGCACAAGTGTCGATGTTCGAAATGACCAAGCTTGTTAATGCGCATCTCCACGCTTAATCATAACGGCTAGTTTGGATTCAAACTGATACAGGTAGTGGCTATACGAAACATCGATTTTCTCTACGAAACGAGTCTTGCGTCCATAGTAATCTTCGCCTTGAGAACTCTAGACACAGGGCAGTTTTCTTTAGCACCGCGGGCAGCGTCAAGGAATTTTGCGCTGTCTGCGCCTGGTACTTTCGCCGCAACATCCAAATGAATTTCCGTGATGGTAAAACTTCCTCCATCCGGCATCATCGTCAAAGTAGCTTTGGTATCAATTCGTTCTGGCGTCAATCCCGCGTTATTTAAGAATGATGAAAGTGCCATGCTGAAACAACCGGCATGCGCAGCAGCAATAAGTTCTTCCGGGTTAGTGCCCTTCGCATCGCCGAAGCGAGTCTGAAAGTTATATGACTGATTATCAAATACGCCGCTTTGTACGGAGAGCTTGCCGGAACCTTCTTTAAGACTGCCTTGCCAGATAGCGGATGCGGTACGGACCATTGTAGATTCCTGTTTAAAAAACGTGGAAATCTAAGTGTAGTCGTTGCGACGTTGAACTGCTGGCGGTCCATTACGCAATCCAGTTGAAATCAGACAGTCTTAATGCGCATGTAAAAAATTTAGTCCTATTGCGTATTGGTGGCTTGCTCTTCTTTGCCGCCAAAATAACGCCAAGCTACGATAGCGATTGCTACTAAAACTCCTACCAGTGTTGCGAGGACGCCAAATGCAATGAGAGTCGGATTGCGCATCGTCTCGACAAGGTTATGAAAAAACGTCACTGTTATCACGATCCCCGGCGATAAACCAATGAATGTGCCAATAAGGAAATCCCGCAACTTAATATGAGAAGCGCCCGCCACTAAATTGATGATGGTGAATGGTGCAACCGGTAATAGGCGGATAACGGCAACTGCTAAGAAACCTCCTTTGGCGATACGCTTGCTGATTCGATTGATACGCGTGCCAGCGAGACGGCGGACGGCGTCATGACCCAGCCATCGCCCTAATCCATAACCAAGAGCTGCGCTCAGCAATGTTCCTGACATTGCATACAATCCACCAACGAGTGGGCCAAAGACAATGCCGGTAACAGCAATCAAGACAGTGACCGGCACCATCAATAAACTGGCGATTAGGTAAGCGCAGACGATGGCAATTGGTGCGAGTGGCGCGTTCTCTAATTCTCGTGCAAACCCAACAAGCGATTTAATGTTCAACCATTCATGCAGTGGAGTCCATTGCCACGTTATTGCTAATATCGCCAGCACAAAAGCGAGTATCGCAAATCCGCTAACTTGTCCGGTAACAGGGCGGCTTGCCTCTCTGGGTACCAATTGCGCTAGCAGTTCTTCCGGATCAATTGGTTGTTCCGGATCGACAAATGCAGTAACGGGAACAAGGGCATCAAGTTCGGGCGTAACTATTGGATCGAGTGTATCGAGCGATCGCCCGGGTTTTTTTAACGACTCGATTGCAGCAATCAAACTAGGTTCATGTTTCATTTTTTGCGCGACGATTTCAGGCGTTGTTGCTAAATGCTCGGCGAGCAAACGATTGCGCAAATGAGCAATGGCGCAACTTATCCGCGTATCGTTCCGTGCCTCGATAATCATATTACATTCTGTGTCGAGAACCATTGATCGATTACTCAGATTCGCCGATCCCAGAGATAATAATTCATCATCGACTATCGTCACTTTGCTATGGACGTTCAATGTATTTTGCTCGACGCCTGATGAAAGAATTGGACAATACATACGGTAGTGTCCATGCACATCCATTTCCTTTAAGCGCCGATGTAGCCGCGCCCGCAATACTCCCATGGTAACTTCTTCTAGCCAACCGCTTTCGGTGCGAGGACATGCAACGATGAACTCCGGCCCATCAACTTCGTTAAGGCGCGGTAAAAGTGCATCGGCGATTATTCCAGAAGTGAAATATTGATTCTCGAAATATATATGCCGCTTAGCGTGATTGATCGCATCGAAATGCAGTTGCTGGATTTCTCCCACAGCAGGTTGGTTTTCGAATTTTGGTTCGGTGCGCGCAATTGCGATATCTAGATCAGTGATATCGGGAGTAACATTTTTCGGCCAGGGATCGTGAGAAGAATCCGTAAAGGTTGCGTCAATACGAGAGCCTGTTGCACGCATCCAACGCTCGCGTGCTAGCTCGCCTAATGCGCGCGCTACGTTACCATCTACGATTGCCTGCACATCATGAAAAGGTGAATAAGGTTTGTCATCAGCATCACAGCGCAACGGCTCCGTGGCAGAGTGTGCAGGTGTGTCCCAGCGGCATCTCGTTAAATCAAAACCACCGAGAAAAGCGATTTTATCGTCAATTACTACCACTTTTTGATGGTGTGACGCGCCGATGGGGTGATGCCCATCCATGCGAAAACTAAGTCGGCGATGGGTTCGCCAATCCAATTTATAAACAGGTAACCACTCTCGTTCTAAGGCATACAGCATCGCAAAATCCCAATTCAGGATATACGCGTGCAAATCTTTACGGCTGGATACCAATGCGTGCAGGAAGTCACCGAGCGATTCCGGAAAGCCATCATTGGCGCCTTCTGGCACCAAATGCATACGGCTGTCGATGTCCCAACTGAGGATGAATATACTTCGCTGCGCGCTAGCAAGAGCGGCACGCACTGCCCGAAAATAGGCCGCGCCATCGATGAGAAAACTTACCCGGCTGGCATGCTCGATGCGCCAGCAATTACGCCCAGGAGTGAGCAAACCCATTGTGTGCTTTGTCTTAAATATTGATTGTTCTGACACCCGCAATAACCATTTTCCCAGCGAACGTTCATAATTCGACGGTTAATCGCAAACTTGGTTCGCGAGTCGCCTTATCACGCCATTTCGTTTGGGTAATTAATTGCCGGTAGAGGTACCTAACGTTTCTGCGCGCCATTGCGGCACATAGTCGATGAGGTTCGTTAGTAATTCCGACAATCCGTCAATCGTCAGTTCTTGTAGTTGCAAGCGATGCATCATTACTACGCGTCCGGTTTCGGAATTAAAACCGAAGCGTGGGGCATTGTCTCCCTTCATATAAAGGTTAGCTTCTAGAACGTTTATCACTACTTGTGCGTAGATTGCGGTGGGTAACTCGGTAAGACTACCAAGGTCACAGTAGACATATAGACCATCCTCGTCTTCCTCGTCGCCTTGCGATAAGGTAAATCCGACGTCGCTGATTTCTAGATTGCATGTCTCGTACATCGACTCAGGATTCTCAATACCAAGTTGCTCGCAGAGCTGATCGATTAATGTGCAATATTTTTCTGTGGCCATCATTCATGTCCTCATGAGCGGTTTGTGTTTCCTTCTTGCCTTTACTCACTTTGCTGAAAAAACGGAGCCGCGGTGATCAGGTAGAAATTTTGCAAACTGCTTTTCGAAGGAGCGACCAGTCTACATGCCTTCGAATACTCTACGACCATTAATAGATTGCACCGGTCGGGCGTTCATTGGATATAACTTCCTAAAGCCTTCTAACTGCGCTTCGGAGATTTCAATCGGTTGTGTTAGCACGTTCCAGCGCACGCCTTCAGTACAGGGTGGTGTCGTGAGAGACCCAAGATAAGCATAATATCCATGGTCTGGCGGCAGGAAGATATTTGGATTCACTTCACTCAAGAAATTCTTGTCGCCTTGTTTGATTGGAAACATATCAAAGAGAGGTTTTAAGGCCTTGTTTTCTTGTCCCAGCATAAACATTACTGCAACTATCGCTATTTTATCTTCGGCACTCTTATGTATGAAATGCGCACTCATAGGGAATGCATTGCCGTTAATCTTTTCTTCGCTGGGGGTATGGAAATTAATTTCGACCAGGTTGTACACTGCTCCCCCGACACGCGCGGAGCCGCCAGCGCTAAATGCTATTTGAATCGTATGGCCATTGTTTATGATTTCCGCATTGCTCGTAACATAATTGAAGCGTAGTGATGGCATTGCCCACAATTCGGGGTAGCGAATATCGATTGGTGATTGTTGCGTGCCGACTTGGCACGTTGCAAAGTAAGGGCTTAAGTAACCCCACTTTTCCGGCCCATTCTGCGGACCGTATCCCCACTGTCCGTTACCAGCGCTTTGCCCGGATTTTTCCGTGGGTTTAGCAGCGGTGGAATCTCTACTATTCCTTGTGCTATTCGTATTGGACATTTCATTAAAGATATTCTTAATGTTGCTACAAGCTTGTAGAGACAAACTCACTAAAACCAAGGCGACTATTCCCAATCTCATTTGATTCCTCGCTATTCTTGGTATTCCGTGGATGCCACGCCGGAAATATTATCTAGTACGGCGGCGGTTATCATAAAAATCATATCTTCTCGGATTATATATAAGCCTTAGCAACGACGTAGCGAAATTCTCGTTGCCTTAGAATCTCTAAAAAATCCATTTCTAAAGCGCCAATTGTATATTTACGTGGACGCAATCTTTCCTCTTAACTAAAACTTAAAAGCCCTTCTACTCTTCGTTTTGAATTAAGTGACAGCTTATTTTCGACTGCAAGATAGGTGATTCCTGAAACCTTTAGCGGGGTAGGATATGTGTTTTAGGTCTGCAGGGAATCCCATATGGTCTTCAAGCAATTACTCGATCCGGTTTCGTTCACATACACCTATTTGATCGGCGACCCGCTTTCGAAGGGCGCGGTAATTATCGATCCAGTATATGAACAGGTAGACAGAGGGCTGTCCGTGCTTCGTGAATATGGCCTTTCTCTGCGCTATGTTCTGGAAACGCATGTACATGCAGATCATATAACCGGTGCTAATCAACTTAAGGCGGAAACTGCGGCGCGTTCTGCTGTCGGTCAAGGCTGCGGTGCGCCGGGCTTTGACCAGCAACTGGTAGATGACGAGGAAATTGGTTTCGGCGAAGAGATAATAAAAGTCATAACAACGCCGGGGCATACACCGGGTAGTGTGTCATTCCTATGGCGCGATCGGATATTTACTGGTGATGCGCTACTGATTGGAGGATGTGGACGCACGGATTTTCAAAACGGTGATGCGAGGAAACTTTATCACAGCGTTACAGAAAAGCTTTTTACGCTAGCGGAAGAAACGCTGGTTTTTCCTGGGCATGACTACAAAGGCCGTCGTGTTAGTACTATTGGCGAAGAAAAAGCGACCAATCCTCGATTCTTCGAAAAAAATGAGAAAGAATTTGTCGACCTTATGGCGAATCTTAATCTCCCCAAACCTAATCGGATTGAAGAGGCAATTCCTGCCAACAAGGCCGGAGGTCCGATCGTAATGATTTCCCATCGAGCATGATCGCTCGGCTTCTAATGTTTTGCTGAACGTATGGTGAACTGAAAGTGTTCTGTATGAGACGCTCCACGAGCGTAGCTATAAGAATATGTTTTAGGAATAGCTATAGTATTTCCCGTTTGTTCCGATAACTCAGCAAGACCTGCACGCGCATAATCGAACAGGCTGGTTAACTAATCTCATTAATTTTTGCGGCTAACTACTTAGCCGCAAAAATTTTTCCACCAAAATTTAGAGAATATAAATTGTACCCTGATAAACAAGGTATGTTCTTCACATCAACCGTCCTTCAAGGCCGGTCGATTTCTTCAAAGGTTTCGATAGCCGCATCGGTAATTATTGCTGTGCTGTTGGGTGCAGCAGCCTTATTCATCGGTCGTCAAACCGAAGAAACACTTGATGCGAAAGCAATGCAAAATCTGGAAAGCACGGTTTCCACAGTTGTGCAGACTATTGAAACGTTCAATTATGCATTGACCGATCAGGCAAATCGTCTGCAACGGGTTTTCACCGGAAGCTTTGGTGAAGCATTCTCTATCGATACCGCTAACACGGTCGACGTTGGCGGCAAGCTGGTACCGGTGTTGCGTAATGGCACCACGGCGCTCAATCTCAATTTTTCTGCGGTAGATCGATTTTCAGCAATAACGGGCGGTAATGCGACAGTTTTCGTACGCAAGGGTGAGGATTTTATTCGTATCACCACTTCCGTAAAAAAGGAAAATGGTGAGCGGGCTGTAGGCACGATTCTCGATCACGCGTCTCCTGCCTATGCGGCAGTAACTAAAGGCGAGGTTTTTGCAGGTAAGGTTACTTTGTTTGGTAAAGAGTTCATGACTAACTACACGCCGATTAAAGATCAACAGGGTGTGGTAATCGCCGTACTTTACATTGGCTTCGACTTCACTGAAGCTTTTAAAAATCTTAAAGACCAAATCAAGAGTATTAAGATCGGCACTACCGGTTATGTTTATGCTTTTGATGGCCGTTCTGGTAAAAACTACGGCGCGCTTACACTACATCCCGTTAAAGAAGGGCAAAATTTATTGGAGGCAAAAGATGCCGACGGGAAAGAATTTGTTAAGGAAATTCTGCAGAAAAAGAAAGGCATTATTCACTACAACTGGGCCAATGCCGAGCTAAACGAATCGCCCCGGCAAAAGGTTGCTGTTTACGGTGAAGTGCCTAGTTGGGGGTGGGTAATCGGCGCCGGAAGTTATATTGACGAATTCAACGCTGAAGGCAGAATGCTACGTAATGAGCTTATGGGCGTTATGGCTCTGCTAGTTGTTATTTTATGGTTTCTTATTTCGTTCACGATTAATAAGCTGATTGGACAACCGTTAGCGAATGTCGTACACGCCTTAAAAGAAATGGCGCGAGGAAATTACAATCATCAGATCAGCGCCGCACATCGTGGAGATGAGATAGGGCAGTTGCTGGAAGCATTGGTGGTCATGCAACGTGAAATTCGCACCATGATCGGCAATATTGTTCAAGCGTCGTCTAGGCTTACAACGGCGGCAGGAGAATTGTCAGACGGCTCCCAAAAAGTGGTGGTTGGGTCAAGAGAGCAAAGTGATTCCGCTGGCGCAATGGCTTCCGCTATTGAGGAATTGACTATTAGCATTAATCAAGTAGCTGATAATGCTCAAGAGGCGCATGCCGCTTCCACGCATTCTGGAGGGCTGTGCCGCAACGGCGCTGAAATCATTCACAAAGCGGCGGATGAAATGCGTCAAATTGCGGAAGTTGTCCATGATTGTTCGCTTAAGCTGGAAACTTTAGGGCAACAGTCCGAACAAGTCGCCTCTATCATCAATATCATTAAAGAAATCGCCGATCAAACCAATTTGCTCGCTCTCAACGCAGCTATTGAAGCGGCACGCGCCGGCGAGCAAGGTCGGGGATTCGCTGTCGTTGCCGATGAGGTCAGAAAGCTTTCCGAGCGGACCGCTCAATCAACGCAAGAGATCTCCGAAACGATCAAAAAAATGCGTGAGGGAACTCATAAAATCGTTGAGGCGATGTCAGGCGCGGTCGAAGAGGTCGATCATGGCGTCACGCTAGCGCATCAGGCGGGAGACTCAATCACCGAAATCGAGAAGGAAGCTTCTCGCGTTGTTAATGTGGTAAGTCAAATTTCTTCCGCCATTAAGGAGCAAAGCGCAGCCAGCCATGGTGTGGCGGAATCGGTCGAACGCATCGCCAAAATGGCCGAGCGTAATACGGAGTCCGTAGAACAAGCCGCATCCTCAGCTCGCGACCTGGAACAACTCTCCATGCAGTTGCAAGCGTCGGTCTCGAATTTCAAAGTTTAGGACGTAGGAAATATTTTCGGCATTCCATCAAATCTTTATCAGTCGTATAATCGCCGTTGTCATTGGGGAGTAGCCTCCCTTTCTATCAAGGAATGGGCCTGCGTCAACATACTTGTCCTTCAGGACATGGCGCCGGCGGTTTCTGGACTTGGCGAGACCTTTGACCGTGCTGCCTCTATTGGGTTGGAGGTGCGGCGCGGTCAATCGTCTATCGACCAGCCCGGAGAACTAAATGGAAGCCTTCCTTGTTTCAACCGGCATCGTTGCCCTCGCCGAAATCGGCGATAAAACCCAACTTCTCTCTTTTTTTCTCGCGGCGCGATTTCGTAAACCGTGGCCCATTATCTTCGGCATTTTCATCGCTACATTGATCAATCACGCCTTAGCTGGTGCGGTAGGGGCTTGGGTTGCGACGATATTGGGTAGAGATATATTGCGTTGGGTGCTGGGATTATCTTTTCTTGGAATGGCTATATGGGTGTTAATGCCGGACAAAATGGACGAGGAGGAGACGCGGCCTAATCGTTTTGGTGTGTTGGGCACTACGATTGTTGCTTTTTTTCTTGCAGAGATGGGCGATAAAACACAAATCGTGACGGTGGCGCTTGCCGCGGAGTATGGTTCTTTTTTTAATGTCGTTTTGGGGACAACGCTCGGTATGATGATTGCAAATATACCCGCCGTTTTTGTCGGTCAAAAATTGGCTCATCGCATGCCTGTGCGATTGGTGCATGGCATAGTTGCCACTATTTTTATGGTGCTAGGTGTGCTTGTGCTAGCGCATGGCTGACTCACTTGCCAATTTTCTGGCACAAGAATTGCACCTTAAAAGGATCATGAAAAAGTAGGAGGCGAACTATGCGCGTATCGCCCGGTTGGCTCTGGTGTCTTGCCAAGGAATCAGTGAATGGGTGGATAGATGATCGAGCGCCCAGCATGGGGGCTGCGTTAGCGTACTACACAGCGTTTTCTCTGGCGCCGTTGTTATTAATCGTCATTGCCGTTGCCGGATTGGTGTTTGGCCACGAAGCGGCCTCTGGCGCTGTGGTCAGTCAACTTGGTGGGTTGGTAGGTAAAAATGGTGCTGAGGCAATTCAAGCAATGCTGGTGGCTGCTCGTGATCCCAGTAGCGGCATATTATCGGCGGTTATTGGTACGACGACTTTATTCGTAGGTGCGACGAGTGTATTCGTAGAGTTGCAAAGTGATTTGGATCGCATTTGGAAGGCCGAGCCACGTACGGGAAATGGTATCTGGAATTTTATTCGTACTCGCTTACTGTCCTTCGGGATGGTTCTCGGTATAGGTTTTTTGTTGATTGTTTCCTTGATTCTCAGTGCAGGTATTTCGCTTCTCGGTGAGTTGTGGGGAAATTGGTTCCAAGAGGCTCATTTGCTACAGATTGTTAATTTTGCAATTTCCTTTGCAGTTATTACCGCTCTCTTTGCGATGATTTACAAAATTTTGCCTAATGTAAAAATTGGATGGAGTGATGTTTGGATTGGTGCGGTAGTTACGTCATTTTTATTTTCAATTGGAAAATTGTTAATTGGACTTTATGTCGGCAAAAGTGCCATTTCCTCTTCTTTTGGCGCTGCAGGTACTTTTGTTGTATTGATGGCGTGGGTCTATTATTCAACGCAAATATTTTTGCTGGGCGCAGAATTTACTTACTTCTACGCCCATCACCGCGGCTCGCGGATTCAACCACCACGACCGATGCATCCAATTGGCTATAAGCCTGTGGCGAAATGGCCAAAGCCTGCCCCCCAGTCTGAAAAATCTTGGACATAATCTCACTCATAAAATCGTTTTTAAGAGTGGTGCAGCTCCCTTCACCATATAGGGAAGAATCGCATCATAGGTTTATATCACAGTATGGTGGTGTGCTATGCAAACACTAAACGCAAGGAAAAGACCTATTCTCCATTATTTTCGGATCGCAGAGAATGATGAGGTTGTGCTTACTCGTGGCGGACCTATTCACGCGGGCCGCGGTGATGCAATCGTCACTCTGGTATCGAGGGCGAAGTGTGCCCAATTCAAGCGAATAAATTTTTAGCGACTTACGATATCGTGTCGAGCGGGAAATGTCGAAAAAAATCGGATGACGTCTTAGTAATTAGCCTGGACCGATCTTTTCAGGTATCCGTCTCTTGGCAAGATAATCCTCTCGCGGGCGAGCCGGGTGACTGGTTAGTGCAGGATGGAGAAGATAGCTATGAAGTTGTCGACGGAAACGCTTTCGACAAAAGTTACGATATCGTCGGATCCTCGTACAAGCACATCAATATTGATTCACCTAAAATTCGAATTTCCGGTCAGCTAAATCCACTGCTCGCTATGTCTGATGACGTGCAAAATTGTCTGCTCGGTAAAGATGTTGCTATCTTAAAATTTTATCCTCGTGCTGTGTACACTGCTGGCGAAATTGTTCTTTACCAACCGCTCGATGATGGACATCCATCTGAAGTGTGGTATCAAGCTAGAGTTACGCAAATTCGCGAGAATGGTTATTAAGAACTACGTTAGTAAAGCCTCATTGTTTATAATGTGATGCATGAAATG